>CAYXHP010000027.1:0-30790 GCA_964465015.1 uncultured Gemmatimonadota bacterium | reverse complement strand
TCGAGCGCCGCCACCGTCGCCCGGGCCGAGTCACCCACCTGGAGCTCGATCGTGTCGGGGCTGACGGAGATCCTCGTGACCCGGCTGGCCGCCTGCTGCTCGGGGGTGAGCGGTCCGACCCGGCCGGCGATGCCCGCGCTCGGGCCCCCGGGAGCCGGACCCGAGGGCCGGCCGCTGGCGCAGGCGGCCACCACGAACGACGTCAGCGCCATCGTGGCGCCCGGGAGCCAGCTTCGACGGATGCTCATCATGCCTGCGTGCCTCCGCGCGGGGCGTCGACCGCCGCGGCTCCCTCGAAGCGCCGACCCAGCCAGCGGTTCAGCAGGAGGAAGGCGCCGATCGCCACGGCCCACTGTATCAACACGGTGCCCGAGTTGCCGGTCGAGAACAGCGTCAGCGAGCGGCCGATCGAGTGCCGATCGAACGCCTGGGTCAGCCACCAGACCATGAGCACCACCGCCTGGAGGGCCACCAGCCACATCACCACGTTCCACCAGCGGCCGATCCGGAGATCCGCCCCCTCGTCGTTCACGAGCTCGGTCCGGAAGCGGTTCACTCCGAACCGGAGCACCGAGATCGCAAAGAAGAAGCCTGACAACAGTAGACCGACCCCCCAGACCCAGTCCTGGTTCCGGAACACGTCGATGGAGAGAGCCGAGGGGAGGCCCAGGAGGAATCCGAACACTCCGATCACGACGATGGCGCGCCGGCGGGTCCAGCCGGCGTCGATGAGGACCCGGGCCGCCAGCTCGATCATGGAGATGAGACTGCTCCAGGCCGCGAAGAACAGGGCCAGGAAGAAGAGCACCATGAAGAACCCGCCGGCCGGCATCTTCCCGAACAGCTGCGGCACCCAGATGAACGTGAGCCCCTCGTTCCCGGCGCCGACGATCTGCTGCGCCGCCTGCGGGAGGATGGCCAGCGCCGTGCACAGCACCATGATCCCGGCCATGAGCGAGACCGTGTTGTTTCCGAAGCCCAGCAGGAACGCGTTCAGGGTCGTGTCCTCCCGGCGCCGGAGGTAGACCGCGTACGCGGTGATGAGACCCCAGCCCGCGCCCGTGTCCCAGGCGTTCTGCGTCAGCGCCTCCAGCCACACGCGCGCCCGACCCAGGTCCGACCAGTGCGGTGTGAACAGGAAGGCGAGCCCGCGTTCCGCCCCGGGGAGCGTGACGGCCCGGATGGCCAGGATGATGACCATCACGAACAGGCTCGGGATGAGGACCTTGGCGGCGCGCTCGATCCCCTGCACGCCCTTGATCACCACCGCCACGCCGAGCGCCATCGACAGCGCGTGGGTGATGGCCGGCCAGCCCGAGCCGACGTAGCCTTCCCAGAAGCCGCGCGCCGCCTGGGGCGTCGTGGTCGGAATGGAGCTGGTGAGCGCGCCCCACAGGTAGCGGAGCGTCCAGCCCATGACGACCGAGTAGTAGAACATGATCGCGGTCGCCGTGAACGCCACCCATGCGCCCATCCAGGCGTGCTTCTTCCCGAAGATGCGCGTGAACGCGCCCACCGGTCCGGAGCGAGCGCGCTTTCCGAGCGAGAACTCGACCAGGATGAGAGGCACCGACCAGATGAGGAGGAAGACCACCCAGGCGACCAGGAAGGCGCCGCCGCCATTGGAGGCGGCCACACGAGGGAAGCGCCAGATGTTGCCCGTGCCCACAGCCATGCCGAGCATGGCGAGCATGGTCCCGTAGCGCGACGTGAAGTGCTTCTGTTCGCTCATCGGCTCCGCTCTTCCGAGGCTTCCGCTCAGCCGGCGTCCGCGGTCTCGGCCGAGTCCGCGCGGCGCTCGCCACCCGTTCCATCCGAGCGGCCCTTGCCGTTGGACGCTGCCGCCCGCCGGCGCAGGGACGCCTGCTCCTCCACCCAGCCGAGCACCAGGCGGTTGAACGCTCCCGGCATCGAGATGTGGGAGCAGTGCCCGGTCCCGTGGATCTCGGCGTAGGTGGCGTCCGGAATCAGGTTGGCGATCTCGTGCGACCACTCCGGGGGACAGTAGGCGTCCCGGGGCCCTTTCACGACCAGGGTCGGAGCCCGGATGGCGGCGAGCTCGGGCCGGAGGTCCAGCCCGCGCAGCAGGTCCACCCGGTGGCCGCCGACGCCCGGGCGCACGGTACGCGCTCCGGTCCACAGGGCGTAGTCCACCACGTTCTCGGAGCCCGGCGAGTCGTCGAAGATCCACACCGACTCCCGGCTCCACAGTCGCGCGGCCAGGCGCGCGAGAGCCGTGGGCAGGTAGCGCGTGGTCGCCATGGCCAGCGGGACGAGCGCGGTCCGGTTCAGCCCCACGTGCTCGTAGCTCACCCGGTACAGGGTGTTCACCAGGACCAGGGTGCGAACTCTCTCCGGGTGTCGGGCCGCGAAGCGCATGGCCACCGGTCCGCCCAGGCTCTGCCCCAGGAGGTGCACCGGACCCGTCCCGAGCCCGTCCGTGAGCTCGACCAGGTCGTCCACGAAACGGTCGAAGGTGTCGCCGGGAGCGAACGTGCCCCTCAGGTCGGCATCCACCGTGCGGTACCGCTCGGCGAAGGCCGGGACCTGGTAGCGGAAGCTCTCCTTGATCCCATCGGCGCCGGGCACGAGCAGGAAGACGTCCCCTTCCCCGGTGTCGATGAAGGAGACGCGGGCGCCATCCGAGTAGGTGAACGTCCGCTCGGGGTAGGCCCGCCCGGAGAGGTCGCGGACGGGCGGGCGCTGGAGGGAGCGGTTGCGGCGGACCATGGCCCACGCGTAGGCCGCCGCGGCCCCGGCACCGAGCGCCGTGGCTCCCAGCCGTGCGCGGCGGGACAGCTCCCGGTCGCTCATCCGGGGGTCAGCGCGGCGGCCAGGTGCGAGGAGAGCCGGTCCGCTCCGACCCGGACCTGCTCGAGGGTGTCGCGGTCCCGCACGGTCACGGTCTCGTCCTCGAGCGTCTGGCCGTCCACCGTGATGCAGAAGGGCGTGCCGGCCTCGTCCTGCCGCCGGTAGCGCCGGCCGATCGAGCCCGACTCGTCGTAGAACACGGCGAAGCGGCCGCGCAGATCGTCGGCGATCCGGTGAGCCACCTCGGGCATGCCGTCCTTCTTGACCAGCGGGAAGATCGCCGCCTTGATCGGCGCGAGCCTCGGCGCCAGGCGGAGCACCGTGCGCGCCTCTCCCTCGACCTCCTCTTCGGCGAACGCGTCCACGAGCGTGACCAGGAAGAGCCGGTCGAGCCCGATCGCCGTCTCGATCACGTACGGCAGGTAGCGCTCCTGGGACTGGGGGTCGAAGTACTCGAGCTTCTTCCCCGAGTGCTCCTGGTGGCGGGAGAGGTCGAAGTCCGTCCGGTTGTGGATGCCCTCGAACTCCTGCCAGCCGAAAGGGAAGAAGTACTCGATATCCCACGCCTCCTTGGCGTAGTGCGCCAGCTCGTCCGGGCCGTGCTGGTGGAGCCGCAGGCGGTCGGAGCGGATCCCGAGCTCCTCCAGCCAGGCCACCCGCCGGTCTCGCCACGTGACGAGCCAGTCGTCGTCGGTGCCCGGCTTCACGAAGAACTGCATTTCCATCTGCTCGAACTCGCGCGTCCGGAAGATGAAGTTCCCGGGCGTGATCTCGTTCCGGAACGCGCGGCCCGTCTGAGCGATCCCGAACGGGATCTTCTGCCGGGCGCTCTCCTGGACGTTCCGAAAGTTGACGTAGGTGCCCTGCGCGGTCTCGGGCCTGAGGTAGGCCACCGAGCCTTCGTCCTCGACCGGCCCCATGAAGGTCCTGAACATGAGGTTGAACTGGCGAGGCTGGGTGAACTCGCCGGTGACGCCGCACACCGGACACTGCCACTCCTCGAGCTCCTCGGTCGACTGCTCCTGGGCCAGGTGGTCTGCCCGGAAGCGCCGATGACAGTTCCGGCACTCGACCAGGGGATCGCTGAACCCGGCCACATGGCCGCTGGCCTCCCACACCGCCGGGGCCATCAGGATGCCCGACTCGAGCCCCTCGACGTCCTCGCGCGAGGTGACCATCTCCCGCCACCACGCCTCGCGCAGGTTCCGCCTGAGCTCCACGCCGAGCGGTCCGTAATCGTACACCGAGCCCAGACCGCCATAGATCTCCGAGGACTGGAAGACGAAGCCCCGCTGCTTGCTGAGCGAGACCAGTCGGTCCATGAGATCGGCGAGATGCGGCGTCGGTTCCTGGCTCATGCCTGCCTGCTGCCTTCCTGTCTTCGTCGTCGGGGCGCCGTGGGCCCGCCCCGGGCCGCGGCCGGGGCGAGCGTCGCGAGATCCGGCGGGCGGAAACCCTGCGCGTGGAAGGCGTCAAGGTTACCGCCCGGCGCCCGGCTCCTGCAAGGAACGCACGGCTCTCGCAGCGAGGACCTCGAGGCCCTCCGCGTCGAGCCATCCACCCCCCGCATCGAAGGCCGTGACGCCGGCGGGCACGGCCGCCTCCAGCCGGCCGCACAGCAGAACCGATGGAACGCCCGTCTGCCGCGCCCTCCGAAGCACCTCCGCCGTGATCTTGCCCGCGCCGCTGCTCCGATCCCACGCGCCCTCGCCGGTCACGACGAGATCGGCCCCCGAGAGACGCTCACCGAAGCCCGTGCGCTCGAGGACCCAGGCGGCACCGGGCACCAGCCGGCCGCCCAGGAACGCCACGCACCCCGCGCCGAGTCCGCCCGCCGCGCCCGAGCCCGGGAGCCGTGCGGCGTCCGCTCCCCACGGGCCCAGGTCGGAGGCCACGATCTCCGCCAGCCGCTCCAGGCCCGCGGCCAACAGCTCCACCTCGGCCGCCGTGGCACCCTTCTGCGGGCCGAAGGTCCGGGCCGCACCCCGCATTCCGGTGAGCCTCGTCTCCACGTCCGCGAGCGCCGTGATCCTGAGCGGACGGTCGGCGCCCGGTTCCTCCCCAGCCCCCCGGCCGCCTGCCACCGCCGCCCCCGGGCCGCCTGCCACCGCCCCCGGGCGCCAGCCGGGTTCGATCCGCGCCAGATCGCGGAGGGCGCCCCCGCCGGGAGGGAGCTCGCGACCCGCGCCGTCCAGGAAGCGCCATCCGAACACGCGGGCCAGCCCCGTCCCGCCGTCCGTCGACGCCGAGCCCCCGAGGCCGATTCGGACCGCTTCGGCACCGTTCTCCAGGGCCTGGAGCACCAGCTCGCCCACGCCCCGCGTGTCCGCGCGCAGCGGCGCCCGCACCTCTCCCAGCGCCTCGAGTCCGCAGGCGTCGGCCGACTCGAGCACGGCCTCCCGGCCGAGCCACAGGATCCGCCCCCGGGCCGGAGAGCCGAGCGGACCGGAGACCTCCACGTGCTCGAGGCGCGAGAAGCCGGCTCCGATGGGTCCCGCGCCCCCGCCGATTTCACGATCGGCTTCCCTGGGCGGCCCTCCATCCGGTGTCGCGCCGCCGCTCGCGGCGAGCGCATCCAGCAGGCCCGGACCGCCGTCGGACAGGGGCAGTCGCTCCAGGGCCCAACCGGGGCGCTCGGCGGCGATGCCCCGGGCCACGGCGGCGCACGCCTCGGCGGCCCCCAGGCTTCCCTTGAACGCGGTGAGACCGACCAGGACTCGCATGGCTCCAAGATGTCTCCTCCGGGGTCCGGCCTCCACTCGAAGCGCCCGCACGGGTATCCTGAGAAGGACCACGTTCACGGAGAGCGCCCCGGAGCGGGCCCGACCACGAGCGTTGCTGGAGGGATCACGGACAACGACACCATGAACGCGCCCGACGAGGTTCCGCGCACGGGAGCCGGGATGGCATCGAATCGGACTCGACCAGCCGGGCGGACCGACGGTGGGGACGACTCCGACTCGTCTCCTTTCGGGCCGAGAGGCACGGTGCGCGTGATCGGCCACCGGGGCGCCGGCGGATGCGCCCCGGAGAACACGCTCTCCGCGATCCGTCACGCCGTCCGGGCGGGAGCGGACGCGGTCGAGGTCGACCTTCACGCCACCGCCGATGGACGGCTCGTGCTCCTCCACGACGACACGGTCGACCGCGTGACCGGGGGAACGGGACCGGTCGAGTCGATGACGCTCGAGGAAGTGCGGAGACTGGATGCGGGGCACGCGTTCACGCCCGACCGCGGGCGCACGCACCCGTTCCGCGACGTGGGCGTGCGGATCCCCACCCTCGAAGAGGCCATGGAGGCCGCCGGCCGGCTGCCGATCGTGGCCGAGGTGAAGACGGAGCGCGCCGGCGAGGCCCTCCGGTGCTCGCTCGCCGCCGGCGATGTCGATCCCGGCCGCCTCCTGGTCGGCGGCTTCCGCCGCGCCGCGGTCGATCCGGCCGCGCGCGTCGCCGCCTGGCGCTGCGCCACCGAGGAGGAGCTCCGGCCCTGGATCCTGCTGTCCGCGTGCCGGGCCGGCTTCCTCCCCGCCGCCCGCGCCCCCGCCGTGGACGCGGTCATGGTCCCCGAGCGCCGCGGACTCTTCCGCATCGTGACGGGCCGCTTTCTCCGGCTGGCGCACCGGCGGGGCATCGGCGTCCACGTGTGGACCGTGAACGAGCCGGCCGACATGCGCCGCCTCTTCGCGCTCGGGGTGGACGGCCTCATCAGCGACTTCCCGGGGCGCGCGCGACGCGTGCTGGATGGCATGCTCGCGCGCGGGGAGTTGCCCTCGTGAGGCGGGGCCGCAGCGAGGTCGCTCCGTGACCCGGGGCGACGACGAGGCCGCCGTCTCGGGCGACCGCGCCATCCTCCACGTCGACATGGACGCCTTCTTCGCGTCCGTGGAGCAGCGCGAGGATCCCTCGCTGAAGGGAAAGCCGGTCGTCGTCGGCTCCGACCCCCAGGGGGGGCGGGGTCGCGGCGTGGTCGCGGCGGCCAGCTACGAGGCTCGCCGGTACGGCATCCACTCGGCCCAGCCCATCTCCGAGGCGTGGCGCAGGTGCCCGGGCGCCGTCTACCTGAGGCCGCGCGGCAGCCTGTACCGGGAGGTATCCCGCGGCGTGTTCGGCATCCTGGAGCGATACACGGACCTGGTCGAGCCGCTCAGCATCGACGAGGCCTTCCTGGACGTCACGGCCAGCAAGCAGCTGTTCGGGACGGGTCCGGAGATCGCCCGCCGGATCAAGCGAGAAGTCCGGGACGAGGAGCGACTGACGGCCTCGGTCGGCGTGGCGCCCTCCAAGTTCATCGCCAAGATCGCCAGCGACCTCGAGAAGCCCGATGGCCTGGTGATCGTGCCACCCGGCACCGAGCGCGCCTTCCTGGACCCTCTCGAGATCCGGCGGCTGTGGGGAGCGGGCCCACGCACGCAGGCGCGCTTCCGGGAGCTCGGAGCGCGCACCCTCGGCGACGTGGCCCGCCTCGAGCTCGCCGTGCTCGTCGGCACCTTCGGCGAGGCCCGGGGGCGGCATTTCCACGAGCTCGCTCGCGGAATCGACGAGCGACCCGTCCGTCCGGACCGCGAGCGGAAGTCCCTCGGCAAGGAGATCACGTTCCACCGCGATGTCTCCGACCGGGAGCGGGTGCGCCGCACCCTCCTCGGTCTGTGCGACGAAACGGCCCTTGCGCTGCGCGGGAAGGGGCTGGCAGGCTCCACCGTGACCGTGAAGCTGCGCTGGGAGGGCTTCGAGACCGTGACCCGCCAGGCCTCGCTGGATCGAGCCGTGAATACGACCGAGAGGATCTGGCCGGTGGCCCGCGAGCTCCTCACGAAAGCCGACCGCCCCGGCCGCCGCGTGCGGCTGGTGGGCGTGAGCCTCTCGGGGCTGGTGGCCGAGGAAGGACGCCAGCTCACGCTGTTCGCACCCGAAGGCGAGAGACGGGACGAGCGCGTCGCCTCCGCCCTGGACCGGCTGGCGGAGCGATTCGGGCCGGGGGCCGTGACCCGGGCGGCGCTCCTGGAGGGTGCCGTCCCCGGGGAAGAGGACGCACCGCCGGGTGGCGAGCGGGAGCACCCACGGCGGGGCACGCCAGGTGAAGACCCAGTAGACGAGGAGGATTCGAGGTGAGCGAGACCGAGAGCCACCGGGCACCCGACGGCGGAGACGAGCTTCCGTCCCGTGCGGAGGCCCTCGCGCTGGTGGAGGAGTACACGGAGAACGTGAACCTCCGACGGCACATGTTCGCGGTCGAGGCCGCCATGCGCGCCTATGCCGAGAAGTATGGCGAGGACCCGGAGCGCTGGGGCCTGGCCGGTCTCCTCCACGACTTCGATTACGAGCGGTGGCCCAACGAGGAGCACGCTCCGGACCGGGGCCACCCTTCCGAGGGCGTCCGGATCCTCCGCGAAGAGGGGTACCCCGACGACATCCTCCAGGCCATCCTCTCCCACGCCCGCGAGTACACGGGCGTCGAGCCCGAGTCGCGCATGGCCACCACCCTGTGCGCCGTGGACGAGCTCACCGGCTTCATCGTCGCCTGCTCCCTGGTACGTCCCCACGGAATCGTGGACCTCGAGCCCCGCTCGGTGAAGAAGAAGATGAAGGACAGCTCGTTCGCGGCGGCGATCGACCGTGACGAGATGAAAGCCGCCGCCGCCGAGCTCGGCGAGGACTGGACCGAGCACGTCGCCTTCGTCATCGGCGCCATGCGCGGGATCGTGGACGAGCTGGATCTCCGCGGCCGCGAGGGGTGAGGTCATCGCGCGCCGCCGCCTCGAGGGCCCGGTAGCGGGACTCGCTCATCAGCACGGCCCCTTCGTCCTCGCACTGCCGACGGATGCGGACCACCCGGTCGTCCATCAGCACCTCAGTGAGCAGGTGACTCCAGTGGCGGCGTGCCCGGGAGGCTCCGATCGTCACATCCACGGACCGGCCCGAGCCGTCGAAGCGCGCATCGGCTCGCCTCCAGACGTGCTTCATGCGGTGACGGATGAAGCAGAAGGGCTCGCCGGGTCCCGGCGATGCGACCTCGTAGAGAGTCGGAAGGCCGACCACTCTCAACGTCCTTTCACCCGAGCGTCGTGCACGACACGGCCCGATGCACGGCCCTCGATCATGACCCGGAGATTCAACTCGCGGTCTCCACGCGTGTTGGCCCACCCCACCCCACCGACGTGCGACCCCGATCGGCGACGCTCTAGTTGTACGATTAGAGGGTCGCGGAGGGGAACGACCTCCGCCGTCGTGGGACGGAGATCCCGCCTGTCCTCATCCAGCTTTCAAACCGGACTCTCATGAAGACCCTGATCGAGCCGTTCCGCATCAAGAGCGTGGAGCCGCTTCGGCTCACCACCCGCGAGGAGCGGGAGCGACTGATTCGCGAGGCCTCCTACAACGTGTTCCTGCTCCGCGCCCGCGACGTGATCATCGATCTGCTCACCGACAGCGGGACCGGGGCGATGAGCGCGGCCCAGTGGGCCGGCGTGATGAAGGGGGACGAGTCCTACGCCGGGAGCGAGAGCTTCTACCATTTCGAGGAGACGGTCCAGGACATCTTCGGCTTCCGAAACGTCATCCCGACGCACCAGGGACGGGCGGCAGAGCGTATCCTGTTCTCCACCCTGTGCGGCCCCGGGGACGTCGTCCCGAACAACACGCACTTCGACACCACCCGGGCGAACATCGAGCACTCCGGGGCCGAGGCGCTGGACCTGCCCTGTCCGGAGTCCCGGGACCTCTCGGCTCCCGGAGCGTTCAAGGGGAACCTCGACCTCGTGGCGCTCGAGAGGACGATCGAGGAGCGCGGCGCCGAGCGCGTGCCGCTCGTCGTCGTCACGGTCACGAACAATTCGGGGGGCGGTCAGCCGGTCTCCATGGCCAACATCCGGGGGGCGTCCGAGATCTGTCACGCCCACGGCATTCCGCTCTACATCGATGCCTGCCGCTTCGCCGAGAACGCCTACTTCATCCGGGCCCGGGAGGAGGGTTACGCCGACCGGAGCTACCTCGACATCGCCCGGGAGCTGTTCTCGCTGGCGGACGGGTGCACCATGTCGGCCAAGAAGGATGGGCTCGCCAACATCGGGGGCTTTCTCGCCACCAATGACGACGACCTCGCACGCCAGGAGCGCGATCTCCTCATCCTCACCGAGGGATTTCCGACCTACGGGGGCCTGGCCGGGCGGGACCTCGAGGCGATCGCCATCGGCCTCAGGGAGGTGCTCGAGCCCGACTACCTGGAGTACCGGATCGGCTCGACCGCCTACCTGGGGCGCCATATCTCCGAGGCTGGCGTGCCGATCGTCCAGCCGCCGGGCGGCCATGCCGTCTACATCGACGCCGCCGCCTTCGCGCCGCACATCGCTCCGCTCGACCTTCCCGGGATCGCGCTCACGGTGGAGCTCTACCGCGAGGCCGGGATCCGCTCCGTCGAGATCGGCACGGTCATGTTCGGGCACGAGGACCCGGAGACCGGTGACCCGGTGGCGGCCCGTAGCGAGCTCGTGCGCCTCGCGATCCCGCGCCGGGTCTACACCCAGAGCCACATCGACTACGTGGTGGAGGCGATCCTGGGCGTCTGGGAGCGGCGCGAGTCCCTCTCCGGCTATCGGATCACGCAGGCGCCGGCGGTGCTGCGCCACTTCAGCGCGTGCTTCGAACCGGGAGCCTGAAGCGACGTTCGGATGCCGCGCGACGACAATGGCCGACCATGGCATCCGGCGCGGTCCGACGGCGGCCGATCATGGCATCCAGCCCCGTCCGACGCCGGCGAGCGATCATGGCTTGCGCCCCCAACCATGATGCGCGGCAGGGTCGCGTTGCCGGGACGGCCGGCCGGCGTGCGGCCGACCCTCTCCGCTCCTAGATTTCCCGGCATGTCAACCACGGCCATAGCGACCATGATCGCGATCCTCGGGATCGTCTGGGGCGGTTTCGTGCTCATCCTGCTGACAGCGGTGGTCAAGGAGCGCGTGAAGATGGAGGCGTCGACATCGGATCGGGCACCCGGCGCCTGAGACGCCACGTCATCGGCCACCGGCTTTCGAGGTCCCCCATCGGCGGCGGGCGCCCGTGGCGGATCGGCGTCGACATCCGGCCGGGCTCCGGCCGCGCGCCCGGTCTCGCACTCCTCTTCTCAGCTCTCCTGCTGACCGCCGCGGGCTGCTCGCTCCTGGGCAAGAAGAGCCCGCCCCAATCCGCGGAGGCCGGGGCGGTGGCGCAGGTCGACTCGGCCGCAGCCGCCGATGCTATCGGAGCGTCCGCAAGTGGCCAGCCAACCGACTCCGGTGCCGCGTCGGGTGCGGCGGCGAAGTCGCGAACCGGCTCGCCGCAATCCGGAAAGGCCGCTTCGAAGACCCGGCCCGAGCCCCCGTCGGGGCCGGTCACGATCACGGACGTGGCCAAGCTGAAGGCCATGGGGCCGGTCTACACGCCCTACGACCTCGGTCCGGTGCTCGTTCCCGGCGATTGGCTGAGCAATCTGCTGCAGGATACGCTCGTACCCGTGATCGAGAAGTATCATCTGCCTCCGACCACGGCGGCCTACTACTGGGTGCTGCTGGACGCGCAGGGAGAGGTCCACGATACCGTGCTCCACACGACGTCCGAGAACGCACGCTTCGACCAGGCGGCCCGAGCGGCCGCGCTACACCTCCACTACCTGGCGGCGCACCGGGACGGCAAGCGGGTCCCGGCCTGGATCCTGGTGCGCGTGTCGCTGCTCATGCGCTGAGGAGGATCCCACGTGATGGAGCTACGGCCGACGAAGCGGCCCCTGGCAACCCTCGCGCTGGTGGGTATGGCGGCCCTGACAGCCTGCTCGGGAGTCGGCAACGGCGGCTCCGGCCGCTCCGGGGGGATCCAGCTCTCCGAGGGGCTCTCGCCGGACAGCCTGCAGATGCGCGTGAAGCAGTTCGCCCCCGTTACGCTCGGCTTCGACTCGGCGGGCCTGAGCGCCGGACAGAAGACCGTGATCAAGAAGCTGGTGCAGGCGACCGACGTGCTGGACACGGTCTTCCGACTCCAGGCCTGGCGGCGCAACCTGGACTTCGCCGACAGCCTGCGGCAGGCATCCGGTCCCGGCATGGACGCCGCCCGGAGCTACTACCAGATCATGTACGGTCCGTGGGACCGGCTCCTGAGCGACGCGCCCTTCCTGGCCGTCGGCCCCAAGCCCGAGGGCGCCGGCTTCTATCCCCCGGACATGACGCGCCAGGCGTTCGACGGCTGGCTGGCGAAGCACCCGGCGGACAGCGCGTCGTTCACTTCCTATTACACGGTGATCATGCGCGCCGGGGGTGACAGCCTCGAGGCCGTTCCCTACTCGACGTACTACCACGATCGCCTCTCCCGGGCGGCAAGGCTGCTGAGCGAGGCCTCCGACGCCGCCGACAACGCGTCACTGAAGGAATTCCTCAAGCTGCGTGGCCAGTCGCTCCTCTCGGACGACTACTTCGACAGCGAGGTCGCCTGGGTGGGGCTGAAGGGAAACACGATCGCCCCCACGATCGGTCCATACGAGGTCTACGAGGACAAGCTGTTCGGCTACAAGGCCTCTTTCGAGTCCTACATCGCGCTCCGGGACTCGGCGGCCAGCACCGAGCTGGCCGGACTGGTCTCTCACCTGCGCTTCCTGGAAGAGCACCTGCCCGAGCCGGATGCCTACAAGAACCTGGAGCGCGACTTCAGCTCGCCCATCTCGGTGGTGACCGAGATCTACGAGGGCGGAGAGGCCGGCCCGGCCGTGCAGACGCTGGCCTTCAACCTCCCCAACGACCCGGTGGTCCGGAAGGAGCACGGGTCCAAGAAGGTGCTCCTCCGCAACGTCTCGCGGGCCAAGTTCGACCACATCCTCAAGCCCATCGTGGCCGCGGTCCTCGACTCGGCGCAGGCGGCCGAGGTCACCTTCAAGCCCTACTTCACCCGTATCCTCATGCACGAGCTCTCCCACGGGCTCGGCCCCGACTACGTGCACGGCCAGAAGGGGCTCACGGTGAACAAGGCGCTCAAGGACCGATACTCGGCCATCGAGGAGGCCAAGGCGGACGCGGTCGGGACCCACAACCTGGGCGAGCTCGTAAAGCAGGGGGTCTACGACCAGGAGTTCCTCCACCAGGTCTACATCTCCCACCTCGCCGACCTCTTCCGCTGCGTGCGCTTCGGGGCCAACGAGGCGCACGGCAAGGGCTGTATGACCCAGTTCAACTTCCTCCGCGAACAGGGGGCGATCCGCTACGACTCGAGCGCCGGCACCTTCTCTGTGGACTTCCAGAAGATGCCAGCTGCCATGTCGAAGCTGGCGGGCAAGTATTTGACCCTCGAGGCTACAGGGGACTACGAGGGCACGGGAAGGTTCCTGGACGAATACGGGAAGGTGCCCGACGACATGCAGGCGGCGCTGAACCGCCTCCGCGGCGTCCCCGTCGACATCCGGCCCAGCTTTGCCGTGAAGGAGATGATGCGGGGCTGGTAGACGTCGCCCCGTGCGTGACGTCTGGCCCGCGACGACCGGACGCAGTTAACGTCGGTTCGGCCTTGCGCAGAACGATCTGGAGGTGCGGCGATGAGATCCTCCGACAGCTCGCACCAGGAGAGCGGGACGGACCTCCCGGCCGACCGCCCGACGGACCAGGTCACGCGCCTCCTGGGCGAGTGCTCCGCCGGGGACAGGGCCGCGTTCGACCGGCTGATTCCTCTCGTGTACGACGACCTCCACTCCATCGCCCACCGGCGCCTCCTCAGCGAGCGCGCGGGCCACACCCTCGACACCACCGCCCTGGTCCACGAGGCCTATCTCCACCTGGTCGACCAGGCCACGGCCACGTGGCAGGACCGGGCCCACTTTTTCGCTGTAGCGGCTAAGGTGATCCGTCAGGTCCTCACGGACTACGCCCGCGCCAGGGCAGCCCAGAAGCGGGGCGGCGGAGCCGTTCACGTGCCGCTTCGCGAGGAGCTGGCGGGGCACGAGCCGGCCACCATCGAGCTGCTCGCCCTCGACGAGGCGCTGAGGGCCCTGGCGCGGCACGACCCCAGGCTGGAACGCATCGTCGAGTGCCGCTTCTTCGGCGGCATGGGCATCCGCGACACCGCCGCGGTGCTGGCCGTCTCCGAGCGCACGGTGGAGCGCGACTGGGCACGCGCGAAGGCCTACCTGTACCGGTCGCTGGCGGACCAGGAGCCTCCGGGCGCTCCGGTCGACGACCCGAGTCGGACGCGGCCCGACACATAGGTCTTGCTGAAGTCTCGACCGGCGTATCCGCCAAAGAAGGAGAACGACCACGGACGCTCGCGGAGACCGCTGGCGGGAGGTCGACGACCTCTTCCAGGCCGCGCTCGATCTCTCGGGCGAGGAGGTCGTGTCCTTCCTGAATACCGCGTGCGCCGATGATCCCGCGCTGCGCGCGGAGGTGGAGTCCCTCCTGGACTCGCACCGCCTGGCGGAGTCGTTCCTGGAGCGACCAGCCGAAGAGCTGATCGATGTCCCCTGGGACGAGGTGCTGTCGACCAGCGGAGAGCGACTGAATGCAGCGGCCAGCTCGGTACTCGACCGCACCGGACAGAGCATTGGACCCTACCGCCTCGTCGACCTCCTCGGGCGCGGCGGGATGGCAACGGTCTACCTGGCCGAGCGGGCGGACGGCCAGTGGGAGGAGCAGGTCGCGCTCAAGGTGGTCCGCAAGGGAGTGGACACCGAGGACATGATCCGCCGCTTCCTGGCGGAGCGACAGATCCTCTCCTCCCTCAGTCATCCCAACATCGCCCGTTTCCTGGGCGGCGGGACCACGCCGGATGGGCTTCCCTACCTCGTGCTCGAGCGCGTGAAGGGCACGCCCATCACGCGCTACTGCGACGATCGTGGCGCGAGTCTCGACGAGCGACTGCATCTGTTCCTGGATGTCTGCCGAGCCGTGCTCTACGCCCACCGGAACCTGGTCGTGCACCGGGACCTGAAGCCCTCGAACATCATGGTGACCGACCAGGGCCGCGTGAAGCTGCTCGACTTCGGGATCGCCAAGATTCTGGATCCGGCCACCCCGGAGGCTCGCACGCGCACCGCGTTGCGAGCGCTCACGCCGGAGTACGCCAGTCCGGAGCAGGTCTCGGGCGAACCGATCACCACCGCGTCGGACGTCTACCAGCTCGGCCTCCTCCTGTGCGAGATCGTCTCGGGTCGGCGTTCATACGACGTCCGGGCCGCTTCTCCTGCACGCATGGAGGAGGCGATCCTGACGGCGCGGCCACGGCGGCCCAGCGCGCTGGTCACGGAGGAGGCCGCCCGAGCGAGAGGGGGCAGTGGCCGGAGTCTCGTGCGCAGGCTCCGCGGGGACCTGGACCTCATCGTCCTCAAGGCCATCCGGAAGGAGCCGGAGCGTCGATATGCGACGGCCGAAGCACTGCTCCTGGACCTCGAGCGATTCCGCGACCGCCGTCCGGTCTCCGCGCGTCCCGACAGCCTCGCGTATCGCACCGGGCGGCTGTTGGGTCGCAAGCCATGGCTGGCACCCACGGCCGCTCTCGTCGTCCTGATGGCCGGCGGCTACGTGGTCACCCTCTCGAGGCACGCCCGCGAGCTCGAGCGTGAGCGAAACGTCGCGCGGGCCGAGGCGACACGGGCAAGGGAGGTGCAGTCGCTCCTCACGGGGCTGTTCCAGAGCGCCGACCCGTACGCGCCCGCCGATCCCGACGCCGGGGCCAGCATCACGGTCGTGGAGGCCCTGGAGGTCGGTGCCGGCCGCGTCCGGAAGGAGCTCGCGTCCAGACCCGCGATCCAGGGCGAGCTACTGCTCAGCATCGCGGAGGTGCTGGGCGACCTGGGCCAGAGCGAGCGCTCGACCACCATCGGAGAGGAAGCCCTCTCGATCCTGGAACGGGCACCGGATCCCGAATCGGGCGACATCAGTCGTGCGCTCGGCGACCTCGCCTCCCAGGCCACCCTGCGCGATGAGCCGGACTCGGCCCTGGCCCTGTATCGCCTCGCTCTCGAGCGGGGCACTGCAGCATCACCGGCAGACGAGAGCGGCCTGGGCTCCATCCACGAGCAGCTCGGCTACTTCCTGTACAGGGTGGGCGACCTGGACAGTGCCCGCGTGCACCTGGAGCGCGCCCTGGAGCTGGAGCGTGCCCAGTCACCCGTGGACGAGGGCGGGCTGGCCTACGCACTGGAGAAGCTGGCGAGCGTGTATCAGGCTCAGGACCGGCTCGGGGATGCGCGCTCCGCCATCGATGAGGCGGTTCGCCTGGCGCACCGGGCGTTCGGCGACGATGGGGCGGGAATGGCCATCGCCCTGGTCGCGGACGCGGAGCTCCTCGGCGCCGAAGGACGTTACGAGGAGGCCGAGACGGCCTTCCGCAAGGCGATCGTCATTCTGGAGCGCCAGTTCGGGGCTGAGAACCGCGAGACGCTCTCCGCCATGAACAACCTCGCCATCCTGCTCGCCTCACGGGGGCAGCTGTCGGAGGCGGAGAGTCTCCACCGGCGGATCCTGGACGCCCGAATTCGGTCGAACGGTGAGAACAGCCAGAGCACCGCCGAGAGTCTGCAGAACCTGGCGGCGATCCTCAACCAGGAAGGCAAGTACGAGGAGGCCGAGGAACTCCTCGGCCGGGCGAGCGACATCTTCCGGCGCACGCTCCTCCCCGGCAACCAGCTCGTGGCGTACCCGCTCCTCACGCAGGCCGACATCCGCCTCCACAGACGGGACTTTCACGGCGCGGAGAAGTCCGCGCGGGAAGCCTCACGGATCCTCCACGGAGCCCTTCCGGAAGGTCACTGGATTACGGCAGTCGCCGACTGTCGCCTGGGCCGGGCCCTGGCCGGACAGGGGCGCGTGGCCGAGGCACGGCCCCTCATCGAGACCGCCGCTGCGACTCTGGCCGACCGGGCCGGGACGCCGCAGGAGAGCTACATGAGGGCCTGCCGAGCCGCCCTCGCCCATCTCGACTCCCTCGGACAAGCGGACGTCCCCGAAGACCGCTGACCCTGTGGGCGGCCCGCCGTCACTCATTCCCCGTCGTCCCGCTGGCATCTCCGGTCACCGTTTGCCGCTCTAGCAGGCGATCGGCTGCCAACGGCGAGGCGCGGACGCTCCTGCCCTGCACACGGGCAATGCGGCGCGGCACGCCGGGGGCGGCTCTCGCCTCGGCGGTCCGAAGACCCATGGCTACGTCGGAGGGCCTCAGGATGTTTACAGTGCGTCAAGCTCCGGTGGCACCCGCACCCGTTCGGGCAGGCCAGCGCCGCCTGTCGAGGTCACCCGTGCCTGCCCTCGTCGCCATGGCCGCCACGGCCTTCCTCGTGACGACGATTCCACTGGCGGCACAGGGCGATGCGCCGGGAAGGCTTCCGTGGAAGAGCGTGCGGTGGTCGATCGGATGCACGGACGAGTATGAGCGGGCGCTCGCGCGCATCGACTCGCTCCACCCGACGGACCCACCGACAGTGAGCGACTGCGACCCGTCCGATCCCACATCGGCGGCGGCCGCCGGCCGCTACGAGCTGGAGCTCGCGAGTGCGTGGCTTCGCGACCTCGGCCTCGCGGGCCCCGACATCTCCGAGATGGACGGCGACCGGTACGTGGCGAAGATCGACTTCTACGACGCCGGAAAGGCGGTGAGCCTCCATACTCCCTGTGACACGGACGAGTGGGGATGGTACTCCTACACCGTTCAGATCCTCCGGTTGGCTCCCTGCTACCAATTTCAGGCGCTGAACGAAGGCGACTGGACGCGCGTCAGCGCCTGGGGCGACCTCCCCACCTTGACGCCGGTTCACGAGCTGTTCCACGCCGTGCAGTTCGGCTACGCGGGAATGAACCGGGATGGCGTGGGGTCATGGATCAGGGAGGGCACCGCGGTTCTCGTGCAGGTCCAGGCCTCCAAGCGTGGCGTGAGCACCCTGCCGTATTTCCTCCCTCGCCGATTCTACGACGATCCGATTCACGTCCCACGCACCACCGATCACGCTGACCGAGAGTGGAAGCGTTGGGCCTACGGTTCGTGGTACTTCTGGGACTACCTGGGTGAGCGTCTGCAATCTCCGGATCGGATCGCCTACCTGGACACGTTGTTCCAGCAGGATCTCACGGAGAACAACGGCCTGTCGGGCATCGAGACGGGCCTCCTCGCACTCGGCACCCGGGGTCTCTACGACCTCTATCCAGCCTTCGTGGCCGACCGTCTCGACCAGCCGTGCTACTTCCGCGATCTCGGCACGTTCTATCTCAAGAAGGCTGGCACCCGGTGCGTAAGGAACTACTCCCGACACTCGTGGGCCGATCTGGGGCCGGGGGACGCGAGGACGATCACGGTGCACCCCGCCGCGCTCGCCACCGGGGCCTTCGTGGTTCGCACCCATGTGCCGGAACACGCCGTCGGGCGGCTTCGAGTGGAGATACCGGCCGACCATGACGACCCTGCCTATCACCTCGTCGTCGGTCCCCGGCGAGTGGACGAGGTGACCAGGGTGTTCGGCGAGTATCCCTTCGGGAGCCACAACCTGTATCTCGGAACCGCGTCCTCCGGCGAGGACAGCGTCCTGGTGCGGGTAGCCAACGTGCCCAGGAACGTGACGGGAGTGACCGCCGACGCGGGCCCTGGTCCCGGGAGCAGCATCCCGGTCCAAGTCCGCCTGGAGGTGGTCAAGGGCGTGGTGAGCTACGCCGGGGCCCTGAACGGCAGCTACGTGGTGCGGAGCGACCCCCCTCTCCACCTGGCGCTCACGACGGGGACGAAACCGTATCCGACCGCGTGCTCGATCCACCTCATGCTCTACTCGGAGGATGGCGCCGACCTCCTCGTGCTGGCCGGCTACCTGGCTCCACCCCTCAAGGTGGGGGTCTTTCCCATCGAGGATGTCGCGAACCGGCACAGCGGCCCCCTGGAGATCGGAATCATGTCCCTGCAGGGACGGCCCGCCTGCGGCCATCTGGGGGCTGACTGCAGCGCGGGAGCTTTCGTCGCCCAGTCGCGGGGCGGGACCTTCCAGGTGACGCGCATCAACCGGGACATCATCGAGGGTCGGTTCCGTGCTCCCGTCGGTGACGCGACGGGATCCCCCCACTCCGTCGTGGAAGGTCAGTTCGTGGCCGCGCTGACCGGCCTGCTCGGGGTCAGACTCCCGGCCAAGCACCCCTGTTCGCCACGGTGAGCTCGGGCCGGCGCGGCGGGGCTCCGGCTCTCGCTCTGCTCGTCGCGATCGCGGTGACGCTGCCTTCCGGCTGCCGACGGCGGGAGCGATCCGGGACGGCGGGCGGCGGGAGGGACCAGCGCCGCGAGGCCATCCAGACCGAGTGCCAGGCGCTCCACTATCCCTGCACGTGGGCCGAGGTCGATACGGCGGTGCTGCGCCGAACCGACCAGCTGGGAGTTGGCGCCGCCGTGGTCATGCGGGAGACCGGCTCGGTGGAGCGGGTGGCCGACTGGTTGCGGGCGGCTCCGGGGGTGGCCGAGCTCCAGACGGGCGAAATCGCGGTTCGATTCCGGCCACGAGGCGGACGCCCGGTGTGGATCTTCGCCCCTTCGGACTCGGCCCATCCCCGGCTCGGAGGTCACCCCGGGCGGCGACGGGCACGACCGCCCATCTCCCCGAGCGCTGGACGGGCGGCCTCGGCGGTGCGCGCCGCCGCGGTCCCCGCCGACCTCTTCCCGGCTCGCAGGGCCGCGATGGGCGTGACCGGAGTGCAGTTTCAGCAGGAAGGCCACGCCAGGCACGGCATCGCCGCCAAGCGAGGTCCCGGGACCCCCAAGCGCGCCCTCATCCTCTCCCCGTTCGAGTACGAGCCCGACCGTGACGCCGGCGACGTGGCGAACGGCCTGGCCACCGCAGTCCGAGACTACCAGGAGAAGCGCGGCGGCTCGGTCACGTACCACGCCAACCTCACGAACGGCGCGGCCAACCCGACAACGAAGCCGCCCCCCGACCAGACTCGCGTCTCCGGGGAGGTAAGCCTCAGCGACTTCCTCGGATGGAGCGCCTATTCTTTCATCTATGTATCCACGCACGGTGGCGAAGTGTGCCAGTCCGTGATCCCGGTCGCGCACAAACCGTGTCACACGGTGCTGGACGCGGGTCAGGTCCTGGGAGCCGCGGCGCTAGACGTGGGTCAGGCCCTGGGACCCGACGCCACTCTGGCGTGGGCCGTGGCCGCCCTCCCGCCGGGAGTCAGCCTCTCCTACGACCGCGCCGACCTCAACCCGGGCCTCGATTCTGGGGAACGCGCCGTGTGCGTACAGGCCATGCAGAATGGATGGGAGGTCGAAGGCATCCAGAAACAGGATGACGGAGACTTCGAGACGACCGGAGGCAAGGTCTGCATCGTCAATCAGCACCTCCGCGCCGTGGAAGTGATGCTGTCCACCGAGTTCTTCCGAATCGCCTACCGCCACGGCCTCGAAAACGTCGTGCTGTTCCTCTCGGCCTGTGAGACCATGAAGGCCTACGATCTTCCGGACGTGTTCACCCATCACGGCCTGAACCAGAACGTGGCCGTTCTGGGCTACACCGGCATCGTCTACACCGACGTCGCGTCGCAGATCGGCCGCGCGGCGGTCAGGATCATGGGAGCGTTCGGCCTGAGCGAGCGGGACTTCGTTCGACACATCAGAACGGAGTTCTTCCTCCAAGGTCTGACCGGCGTGGCCATGAGCACGGACGTGGGCGGGACGACGTCGGGGAGGGCCGTGGAGCGGTCGTCGAATCCCACCCACGCCCGCGATGTCGTGGAGCTCGTGGACCCGATCAGCGGGGAAGAGCTCGAGGACGCGGGAAGCGTGTGGGCGGTGGGAGCCCCGAAGGACGGCAAGCCGGACAGCGTCCGGGTCACGATGCGCGTGCGTGGCATCGACAAGCAGACCCGGACCGATGACATCGCGGTCTTCCTGCTCGTCAATGGAAAGCGGGGCGAGCGCATGAAGCTGGCTCGACCTGTCAGCGACTACGTGTGGGCCGTGGCGCGGAACACCTTCCCGCTCGGAATCGACGTGAGCCCGGAGCAGACGATCGACCTCGAGATCCGTGCCGTGCTCGAAGGCGGCGGCGAGAGCCGATGGAGCTACCACGCTCTTCGCCTGAAGACCCTCAGCGGCGAGGTGACCTACTCCGGAAGGTGGGAGGGCGGCTACGCGGCCGGATACAAGACTCCTCCCAACCTCACGGTCAGCACGGGGACGCAGCCGTTCCCGACCGCGTGTTCGATCACCCTGTGGCTGTACTCCGAGGACCGCGCCGACCTCGTCGTGATCGGCGGACACCTGCCTCCGCCACTCAAGCTCGGCCGCCTTGCGATCGAGGATGTCTCGACCCGCGGCGCCGGTGAGCCGGGCTTGGGAATGATGGCCCTCCAGGCCCGCCCGGCGTGCGGTCACTTCGGAGCCGACTGCAGCGCCGGCCTTCCCGTGGCCCAGTCGCGCGGGGGTATCTTCGAGGTGACCCGCCTCGACGGCGACGTCCTCGAGGGCCGCTTTCAGGCGCCCATTGGCGACGCGACGGGCGCGCCCCACTCCGTCGTGGAGGGCCGGTTCGTGGCGCGGCTCGGCGGACTCGGCGGGGCACGCCTTCCGGCCGATCATCCCTGCCGGCCGCGCTGAGCCCTTGGCGAAGCGATGGCACCCGAGACCCGTCCCGTGGCGGGCTCGCCTGCTGTTTTTCGCTCTACCTACTGCAGAAGGGAGGGAGCTCCCTAGCCCCGGCTCGCCCGAGTCCGAATGCGAACAAGGAGCCACCATGCGATCCCGCACGCTCGTCGTCGCTTCAGCCCTCGTGGCCGCGCTGGTCATGGGTTCGCCCGGCGCGGGGCACGCCCAGATCGTCAAGAAGCTCAAGAGAGCGGCGCAGCACGCGGCCGAGAGCGAGGCCCAGGCCCAGGTGGACCGACTGGTCAGGGATGCCATCCGCTGCCTGGTCGATGACCCCGTGTGCGTCCAGGAGGCCAACGCGTCGGGCCAGGACGTGGTCTTCGTGGATGACGACGGGAACCTCATCACGGACGACAAGGGAGCCCCGATCACCGATCCCGAGGCGGCGGCCGCGGCCGCGCCGCCCCCGGTCGCGCCCGGAGACGGCGCCTGGGCCAACTACGACTTCGTCCCCGGCGAGGAGGTGATGTTCTACGACGACTTCGCGAACGACAACGTGGGTGATTTCCCGCGTCGGATGGATCTCGTGCAGGGCAACTGGGAGATCGTGCAATGGCAGGGAGGGCGCTACCTCAGGGCGACCTCGGGCGGGCTCCTCGCCATTCCCCTTCCGGACACGCTTCCCGACCGATTCACCGTCGAGACCACGGTGAGCTTCACGCACGGCAACGCGAACGTGCGCGTGATGCCCGGCCGCGCCTACTACGGGCCCGCGCGCAGCTACCGGGGCTCCGTGGCCATCGTGCAGCTCGGCACGGCCGGAGTGCGACCGGTGTCGAACCAGGGGCCGACCGCGCTCGGCACGTTCGAGCCCGACCGCGTCCGAAAGGGCGTCGCGCCCTTCCGGATCATGGCGGATGGTGACTACATGAAGGTCTACCTGGGCGAACAGCGCGTGGCCAACGTCCCCAACGCCGTGTTCCCGAGATCCGATACTCTCTTCATTGCCGCCACTTCGGCCTCGGACAAGCAGCCGATCCTCCTCGGCCCCATCCGGATAGCGAGCGGGGGCGCGGACCTGTACGACAAGCTCGAGACCGACGGCCGGGCCGTCACGCACGGCATCCTGTTCGCCACCAACAGCGATCGTATCCGGCCGGAGTCCACGCCGACCATCGAGGAGATCGGGACCATGCTCCAGCAGCACCCGGAGCTCCGACTCCGCATCGAGGGCCACACGGACAGCGTTGGCGTCGAAGGCTATAACCAGGACCTGTCCGAGCGCCGGGCGGCTTCGGTCAAGGCCTTCCTCGTCGAGCGCTACACGGTCGACGCGACGAGGCTCGAAACCGTGGGCTTCGGCGAGTCGAAGCCGGTTGCGGACAACGGGACTCCCGAAGGCCGCCAGCAGAATCGTCGGGTGGAGCTGGTCAAGCTGGAGCCCACGGGAGCGTGAACCGACGCACGGACCTTCGCTTCGCTGGTGGAGGCGCGACCGGCGCGAGACCGCCGGCATGACACGATCCTCCGCTCGACTCGGCCTCGTGGCCTCCCTCCGCGGAGCGGCCCTCGGACTCACGGCGCACCCCGCCGAACCGCAGGCCACGGCCAAGCCGGCCCCAACACAGTGGCCGACCACGGAGTTCGTGGTTCGTCCGCACTCGCCCCACCTGGTCGATCAGGTCCCCGAAGCCGTAGGCATCGTTGCCAACGGCGGCCTGTCAGAGAGCGAGAAGCTCCGGCTGTCCCTGTGGGTCTCCTTTATCCGGCGATCACTCTCCGAGATCGCCAGGTACTATGAGGCCAACGGCTTCATGGAGCCCACCATGGAGACCTCCCTCGTGGGCCCGGAGGCCTACATCATCTATCTGTATGATTTCGACAAGGGCTGGGTCTCCGACGACGAGGAACTCGCATCAGGACTCTACATGTCAGGGCTGTGCAGCAGGGCCAGCGCGCTCAGCCCCACGAAGACCACGGATCTTAGCATCCTCGGCCCGGCACTCAGCATCGACGAATCGCCGTTCCTCGACCAGGACATCACCGCGGTCAGTCAGGAGTCGATCCATACGCTGTATCAAACGCTGGCGCACGAGCTCCTCCACGCGATCCAGGCTACGTATGACAGGAAATTCTCCTCCCTTGTGTACTGCAATGATGCCCCCCACAACGGCCTCACTGCCGTCGTCGAGGGAACCGCGCATGCGGCAGCGTCACTGGCGACGGAAGCGAAATATCCAGGTTACATCAACGGGTTACCATGGACGGATTCCGAGGTCGGTGCCCTGTCCTATTACGCCTATGAATTTCTGGCGGTCGAGTCGAACCTCAAGGCGCCGACCCTGTTCCAGAGGGCCCTGGCATACAAGACGAGCTCGTTCTGGCGCTATCTCGCCGAGCGCTTCGGCGGCATCTCCGTCTTCCGTATCCTCATGAGTGAGCCCCTCGAGGCGGCGCCTGACGTGACCCTCGAGGGTCGGTATGGTTGGCTCGACCGCGTCGTCGAGAAGATCTCAGGAGAGCACCTCTACACGGTCTTCCCCGAGTTCGCCGCCGAGTTCGGTTCCTATGTCCCGGCCCGCTACAAGGGAAACCGCAACGGTTGGCTACGAAACGTGTTACATGACGATCAGCTCTGTCCTCAGGTGGACGTGGGGAACGAGGACGGCGCCTCGTGGTCGGTGGAGTTCGCTTCCCCCGGGACTGGCACGTATGCCCTCAACAAGAACTCAGCCATTTGCATCGAGCTCCTCTGGCACGATATCCGCGAGCCCTTTCGGATCGAAGTCCAGGCTTCCTACCCGGACGAAGCGCTGCTCGACCAGCTTCATCTCGGCGTCGCGGATCTGTTGACGGATTCCGAGACCGACAGGTGCTATGCAGCGATCCTGGCGCGGATCATCGCCGGTATGGGAGCCAGGCGCGACCTCGAGTGTGATTTCGGGAAACTCTTCGTCAAGGAGTACCCCGACGGCAGGGTGTCGAAGACGTGGTTCCTCGGCGAAGCCGCGCAAGGCACATCGGGCGGCGACTTCTTTGCTCGGAAGCTGGGAGACAGCGGAATCGCGTTCCTGGTCCTGACCAACATGGCGCCCGATCCGTTTCAGACGGAGACTGTTCCGCAAACAGCAACGGACCAGCGTCCCCTGACCCTCACGTTCTCCATCGACCGCTTCGCATCGGCAGATGGACGACAGTTCCTACCTCCCGAAATCCAGAAAGTGATCGCACCTGGGAGCCTCACGGATCCAGTGCCGAGCATGGTGGACCGCTATGCCTTCTACGGGCTCGTCCGCCGGGAGCCGCTACGCATTCCGGGCACGATTTCGGCCTTCGGGATCGAATCGGTCGATGGATCGACGCGCTACTCGGTCATGCCGATGTCCAGCACCGGCTATCAGTTCGGACAGGTCGGCCCGCTGTTCGGGAACGTGTTCAACGGCCAGGGCGCCATGTCGGGCCTGTGCGACACCCGTGGCACGCCACGGCCGATCGGCCGGATCGAGAAGTCGTCCGAGGAGCAGCTACGGATTTCGGTCGATACGGACCTGTGCGAAGTGAGGCCCGGTGGCTCGATCGCGAGGGTCGACCATGTGGCCGGCCAGTTCTTCCTTCCGTTCGGCCGCCGGTACTACTCGGAGCTTACGCCCAGGGACATCGTGACGCCCGGTCTCGAGCTCTACATCGACGAATATCTGAAACACGCACGCGACGCGGGGCTGCCCATCCCGCCGACCGTGCACTTCGCGGACGGCTCGCCCGTCCTGGGCTCTGCGGGTGCTCCGTCTTCGGGCGGCGCGGGGAGCGCCGGGACGGGTCTGATGGGAGGTGTCGTACCAGCCAAGTGCGACTGCTCCTGCAAGGCTTTCAAGGAGCTCGAGGCCCTGGCGCGCTCCTTCAAGAAGGGAGCCGGACCGGCGGACACGGCGGTCCTCAAGAAGGCCGGCATGTGTATGCAGCAGTGCCTTCCCAGCTTCGCGCACTGCCAGCGGTAGGTCGGGCCTTCATGCACAGGCGTGTCGGATCTTGAGCCGCGGCGTTAGGAGCACCGGGCTGCTCCCAAGGCTCTGCCTCGCGGCGGCCGCTCTGTCGCTCGCCTCGTGGGGCCCCTGCCCGAAATACGACGCCGATCCCGGCGCCACCACCCCGCCGGCGGCCACGACGACCGCCGACGGGCCGGACAAGAAGCCACCTGCGCAGGAGACCGGGGAGTGCCGCCGCCCCTCGAGCTCCGACCTGGAAGCCGACAAGCTCGTTCAGTGGGCCATGAGAGACCGGCTCCGCAAGGCCGTCGTGGGCACCGAGCGCCCCTACCTTGAGGAGGGTGCCTGGGTCTACCAATGCCAGACGAGCGATCCGAGCGGCAGCGGAAGCCGCTATCACCTGGAGGTCGTGCCGGTAAAGGGAGGCCTTCAGAGTACTGGCCAGATTGAGATGCAAGCGGACGTCTACCTGCCTCACATGCCCGGCCACTCGGAATGCCGCACGGTGGGTCAGTTCCACGTTCACCCGGAATCCGCGCCGTCCGCGGCCAAGCCGAGCGGAGTCGACGAAGCGAACGCTGCCCAGCGCGGGATTCCATCCTTCATCGTCCAGCCACTCGAGGATGTACACGGGTACCCGGTCGGCTACGACCATCTGCCGCGCTACCACATCATTCGATACGGTGATTGGTCGAAGCGGGGCGTCGCCAACCTGTCCTGGACATGCAACTGCGCCAGCGACCCGAAGCAGGGCGAGAACTCCGGCACTGGAAGCAGTTGTGCGCTGAGAGGGGAGCGCTACTTCGGCCGCCTGGCCGCCGTGATCGGAACCCCGAGGCCCGAGCCCCTGGAGAGCGGGCCACTGGAGTGGCCACGCCGCCGATCGGAGGCGCTGGCATCGGCGATCCGGGCCGACGCTCCCCTCATGGCCCACGTGGTGACCGAGACCATGGGCGTTGGAGCGACTCCCCTGTCCGCCGAGCAGCTCGAACAGGTGATGGAGGGAGCCTTCCGTGGGCCCATGCGCCTCTTTCAGGAGCGAGATGAGTCCCCGCACGGCCCGTATTTCGGCCGGCGCGAGCACGACGTCGTGGACCACTCTTCGGTAGAGAATGCGTGGAACGGCGAGCTCGTGCAGCAGGGCGTCGCTTTCGCCCACCAGGCCACCGGGGCCGGAGGGCGAATCCAGGGACAGATCCAATCGGACACACGCGCCCTGGTCTTCGAGCGGTCGGACCGTACCCGGTCGTTCGCGATCGACTTCAACGGACAGAGCGACGGGAGAGTCGAGTCGCTCGCGGACCCCTCGGGCAAGGGTTACCTCGGATCGGACGGGGACTCGGAGGGACTGTACGTCTTTGGAGTCCTGGTCGAAGCCCGCCGGGCGATGACGCTTCGCATGACACTCAGGGCGGACGCCCGGGGAGATGTCGCGGCCACGGGAATCGTCGTCCCGACGGTCGTCTTGCGAGGAGGGGCCCTCGCGGCATTCCCTCCCGCCATGCGCGCGGGAGGAGGCGCCGGTACGATGCTCGCGGCCACCACCGCCGCGCGTAGCCTGGCGAGCGCCAGCGGCGGCGTAGCCGCGCTGGAGGACCGGATGGCGCAGCTGACGCCCGAACAGCGACGCCTGCTGAGCCGGGCCATGGGCGGTGACCCCACCGACGTCATGTCCTCCGCGCTGGGCGGCTACGGGATCGGGGACGCGGCCGACGGTCGCCTGTGGCTGCCCGGCCCACCACGGGACCGGGAAAGCGTCCTCTACTACGTCATGACCGTCATCGACTTCCGGCTCAGGTCCGAAGACTCGGAGGACGGGGGGTGGGCCAGCCAGGGCGCGGCCTCGGTGGCCGTGAGACTCGAGGTGGATCCGGGACCCGACGCCGATTCGACTCCGGATCTGCCGGACCTCGACGAGGTGGAGGGCCTGCTCAGTTCACCGGAGGGCGTCGGGCCTGTCGCGGAGACTCTCAGAGGCGACGGTGACGGTGT
Organism: uncultured Gemmatimonadota bacterium; assembly: GCA_964465015.1. GTDB lineage: Bacteria > Gemmatimonadota > Gemmatimonadetes > Palauibacterales > Palauibacteraceae > Humimonas. The sequence goes on along the minus strand of CAYXHP010000027.1, from coordinate 3,452 downwards.
TCGCGGGAGCGACGCACTCAACCCCCGGGCTCGTCTGCGAGATCGACAGGTCCACTCCGGCGGACCCGCTGGAAGCTCGATCCTCATCCTGTTCAGCGGCCCGCTCGACGCGCGGTGATCCGCTCACTCCGCGGCGAGCTGCCCCGATCATCGGCGGACGAGCCGGCCGAGGCACACCCGTTCGTTCTCCCCTCTGGGCACCCAGGGCTGGCGGGACCATCGCCGGACCGAGCGACCGTCCTGTACTACGTCATGTCGATCATTCACTTCGGCCGGCGGGGCCAACGCTCCGGGTACGGCGGATGGAGCGGCGAGGGAGCCGCCTCGCTCGCCGTCCGATTGGAGTTGGATCCCGGGCCCGGGGACGCCCCGACTCCGGACCTTCCCGGTCTCGATGAGGTGGAGAGGGTGTCGGGCTCACCCGGGGCCGTAGGGCCGTGGCGCGCGTCCAGGAACCACCGGGTGACGCGGCCGGCGCGCGGCAACGACGAGCCGCAGTGCCGTCCTCTCGCCATACCCAGGCCTGGTAGGTCGTCTCGCTGGCGACCTACGGGCAGGGCGCTGGATGCAGAGACTCGAACCCGACGCGTCAAGCTCGCTTGCAGTCAGCCCGGGCAGAGCGCTGCAGAGGAGCTTCGCTGAGAGCGTCAACCCGCGGGTGTCGCCGCGAGCGCCTCGCTCCTCGCGGTCTTTCTCGCTCGAGGAAGCGCGTAACACGTTTGGTCGTAGAGTCTTTTCTCGATGGCCTCACTCCGGAGGACCTTCAGGGACTATCCAGGCGGCGAGGCGAACCTCGCTACCGCCATCAACCCGGATAGAACCACATGTCGAAACAGACCGTGCGCTGGTGGTTCGGGTTGTTCGCATCGGTCCACGCGACGGAGAGATTCCGCTTCAACAGCCAGAGACCGAGGCAAACGTGGCGCAGTCCTCCGTTGTTGGTGTGGCTTAGAGTTGAGTTGAGCTGGGTCAGGGAGATGTCGAACCGGGCCAAAGCCGTACCGCCACCTTTCAGGTCCGTGCCCGTTTCCTTCCAATAGACCCTGTCCCTCCCCTCCGTGCCGAGGGCGTAGTCAAAGGAACCCGGGAGTCCCCCGTTGTTCCTGACCGACACGAGCAGAGACAGCGACTCATTCAGGTCGATCTTGCCATTGCTGGCGCTGGTTCGGCTCCCGTTCTGCGTATCGTAGACTCTGTAGCCCATGATCTCCAGCTCCGCGGGCGGGAGAAGCTTGGCGCTCGCGCCGGGAGCCGGCTGCGACACCTTCTTGGGCATGACCTGCGACTGACCCACGCCGGGTCCCAGGAGTAGCCCGAGCAACGCGCCCGTGAACGTGGTGCGGAGCAGAGGGATTCCGGGTCTCATGTCGGCCTCCTGACTCGAGAAGTGTGTCGCCGACTCGGCGCAGGGGACCTGGCCGTGCCACCAGCCGACGATCTTCGACGAGCGCACCCGGCCGGGGAGACCCGCGGCGAGGGGTCGCAGTCCGATCCGGTGCCCCGTCAACCTGCTAGAGCGGGAAAAGCGGATGGGTCCCGCCAACCCGTCGCGGCCCGACCGGCGACCGCTCGGCGCCCGTGGCACGCCGCCGCCGCATTTCGCGCTCTAGGAGTCGCGACGTGACCCGAGTCCCACGGACCGAGGAGACACGACCATGCGCGACACTGCAGCGAGGCGGCTATTGACCATTGTGACGGCGAGTCTCCTGTGCGCGACCAGCGCGGCGTGTGGCTCCGACGCGGCGAAGTCCGCGGACCAGGCGCCGGTGTCCGCCCGCGCGCAGACAGAGGCGGCCCCCTCGTCCCGCCGATCGGGCGACGTGAAGGTGCTGGGGAAGATCACGGCGACAGTCGACGGGAAGACCCGGACCTGGTTTGCGGTAGCCGGGCAGGCCAAGACCGGGCGCTACGCGAGCGCCGGTTGGTCGGGGCGCGACGACGGGACGCGGACGGTTTCCATCGGCGGTCTGGACAGCGAGAACCCGCCGGTCGCCACCTTCGAGAACGACGTCCAGGCGGGCCAGGTCTCGTTCGGGGACTATCACGGCAGCACCATCATGCTCCTCTTCACCGCCCCGGCCGGAAGTGAGACTCTCAAGGTCGACCTCGAGCGACCCGAGGGTCCGGCCTCTCTCGCCTACATGCCCGTGGCGACGCCCGATCTTGCCGGCGTGTACATGGTCGGCCCCGGCTCTCTCGAAATCACGCGCCTGTCCTTCGACGGAGGGATGGCCCGGGTGGAAGGACGCTTCGAGGGCACGCTGAGAACCACGAGCGGCGGCGCTCCGGTCAGCATCCAGAACGGACGCTTCGAGATCTCGAGCATCCCGGCCCTCGATGAGCTCGGCCAGTGAGCTCCGGGCACGTCGACCAGGGGGTGCATGAAGCCGCGGCCGACGGGTGCTTCGCCGGGAGCTGCGGTTGGAGTCGCCGCGGCTTCGCTCTGGCGCTCGGCGCCGAGTTCTTCTTGACCCACTTCCTGGCGATCGAGCCGAGCGTTTTCGGCGGCTACCTCAACTTCTCGGAGCCCACCACGCCCGACCCGAACCAGCCACCTGCCGGCCCGCCGTTCGCCATCCCCGGCTTCTCGACCGGCCAGCGGCTGTCGGGCTGGATGCTGGGCTTCCGGATCGGCCTCAACCTCATCGTGGGCTGAGGCCGACTCCTACTCCTTCCGGCGGCGTTCCCCCCCTCGGCTGGCCGCCGACCCGCGCGGAGGGTCGGGCGTCCCCGCCCGGCCCCGTGCGCGCCCCCCGGCCCCCGGTTATCTTGGCGCGCCGCGGTCCCGGCGCTTCGGGTCCGCCGTCCTGAAGCCCGGGAGACTCGTTGACGCGAGCCGCAGCCCCATCGTGACCTGCTGATGCCCCGACGCGACGACATCCACTCGATCCTCCTCATAGGCTCCGGTCCCATCATCATCGGACAGGCGTGCGAGTTCGACTATTCGGGCACGCAGGCCTGCCGCGCCCTCCGGGAGGAGGGCTACCGGGTGATCCTGGCCAACTCCAACCCGGCCACGATCATGACGGACCCCGATGTGGCCGACGCCACCTACATCGAGCCGCTCACTCCCGAGTGGGTGGCGCGGATCATCGAGAAGGAGCGCCCCGACGCGCTCCTGCCCACCATGGGCGGTCAGACGGCCCTGAACCTCGCCCTCGACCTCGACCACCAGGGCGTGCTCGAGAAGTACGGGGTGGAGCTGATCGGGGCCGACGAACGCGCCATCCAGATGGCGGAGGACCGGGAGGAGTTCGCCGAGGCGATGCGCCGCATCGGGCTCGCCGTGCCACATGGCGGCTTCGCGCACAGCCTGGAGGAGGCACGCGAGATCGTCGAGGACGTGGGATTCCCCGCCATCCTCCGCGCCTCCTTCACCCTGGGCGGAACGGGCGGCTCGGTGGCCTACAACCGGGACGAGTTCGAGGAGCTGGTCCAGCGAGCCCTGGATC
>CAYXHP010000026.1:0-6438 GCA_964465015.1 uncultured Gemmatimonadota bacterium | reverse complement strand
TACTCGAACTGGAGCACGCTGGAGGTAACCGAGATGCCGCGCTCCTTCTCCACCTCCATCCAGTCGGAGGCGGCGTGACGCCGCGCCCTCCGCGCCTTGACGGATCCGGCCAGATGGATGGCGCCCCCGTACAGGAGGAGCTTCTCGGTGAGTGTGGTCTTCCCGGCATCGGGATGGCTGATGATGGCGAAGGCGCGCCGCTTGGCGACCTCCATGGAGGCGCGCCCCGCGGGGCGTGTGCCGGTGGCCGCCGCGACCCCGGACTCCTCCCCGTTCATCATCGCCCCTCCCGGTCCCTCGGGTCCATGCTCCAGCCCCGCGCCTCGGATGATCGCCGACGCACGGAAGACCATGGCCACGCGACGCGACGCGGCCGCACAGGTGTACGGACGATCCGACGCGGAGTTCCTCGGGTGGGGCGCCGCCGTCCCGACCGCGCGATCGGCGGCGCGCCCGGCCATCCGGGCCGGGCGGGAGGTGCCCCGAAATGGAAACGCCCCCTGGAGCTCTCGCTCCAGTGGGGCGTCCAGCGGGCCGCCCGAGACCGATGCTCAGGCCATTGAGACGACCGCGCCGCCCGAACCGCGTGACATGCCCGCGCGCATGCCAGCTGCCGGGTCCGCGTTCAGCGTACCGTGCTTACTTGCTGCCGCCGCTGGTGTCATCGGCACCCTCGACCGTCACCTGCGCGGTGCAGTCGCCCTGCTCGCCCTTCAGCGTCAGGTGCTGCTGGCCGGGCTTGGCGTTCGCGGTGTTGAACCAAAGCGTAGCGCTGTTCCCCTCGGCCGCCATCTGAATCGGCTGCGGCTCCGCATCCGTCTCGGAACGCGACATCTCGGACTTCGGCAGGTCGCTGGCGGCGGCCAGCTCGAGGCCGCTCTCGCCCGCGTCCACGCTCGTGATGGCGCCGACGCTCTGGGACAGCGTGGCCTGCACCTGGACGGCCTTCTGGCCGGCCTGGATCGACGCCGGGTTCACCTGCGCGGTGCAGGCGTTCTGCTCGGCCTCAGCCTTCGTGCCCGTGTCCTGGGCATGCACGGCCGGCGCCATTGCGAAAGCCGCCACGGCGGCCAGCGCGACCGGGAACGTCGCCTTCGTGAGCTTCCTCATACTCTCCTCCTCGAGAAGTGCGCATCACAGTCTGTCGTGTGCCGGGTCGTGACCGGCGCATCGTCGGGACGTTGCAAGGCAAGCCCCGTTCCCGATTCGGAGCGACCTACATAAGAAGCTACATGACAAATAGATATGGAATTCGCACTCCGGTATCGATCCGGGCATGGCGGGCCACATCCGGGAAATATTCCCGGATACCCGGTCTGATGGCCGGTAATTGTACCCGGGGGGTCGAACGGGCCGCCCGTCCCGGCGTCAGAGGCCGGTCTCCTGCTCTCCCATGGTGTCCATCGGCTCCTCGATGCCCACGTGCGGAAGCCAGCCGCGGACCGGGTGGGCGGTCGCCGACCCGAGCGCGTCGGTGCTGTCGATGGCATCTTCCTCGAGGGGAGTTCCCGCCCCCGGGGCCGGTGCGCGCGCTCCGGCCCGGGCGAGATCGGAGGACCGAGAATGGAAGCGGCGACCGGATGAGCGGATCCCTGAAGCGATACCGGGACCGGCGCGACTTCAGCAAGACGCGCGAGCCGCGCGGTCGTGCCCCCAAACGTGGCGAGGGCCACCACTGGGTGATCCAGGAGCACGCCGCCACGAGCCACCACTTCGACTTCCGGCTGGAGGTGGGCGGCGTGCTCAGGTCCTGGGCGGTGCCCAAGGGCCCCTCGACCGACCCGCGCGACAAGCGCCTGGCCGTGCCGACCGAGGACCATCCGCTCGATTACCTGAACTTCGAGGGAGTCATCCCGGAAGGAGAGTACGGAGCCGGCGCGGTCATCGTCTGGGACACGGGCACCTATACGAACCTCACCACCGACGACGATGGCGAAGAGAAGCCGATGGACCGGGCTCTGGCGGACGGCCACGCCGCCTTTCGGCTGGACGGCGAGAAGATCTCGGGCGGCTACGCGCTCACCCGGATGGGCTCGGGCGATGACGCCCACTGGCTGCTGGTGAAGATGGACGACGAAGAGGCGGACGCACGGCGGAATCCGACGTCCACGGAGCGGTCCTCCGTTCTGTCGGGCAAGACGATCGAGGACGTCGCCCGCGAGGCGGATCGCGACGGCGAGGATCCAGAGTGAAGGCGCCCTTCGATCACCTGCCCGAGGAGGCCGCGCGGAAGCTCGTGGAGGGTGCCGTCCCCGACGAGGTCGCTCCCATGCTGGCCACGCTCGTGGCCCGACCGTTCTCCGATCCCGACTGGATCTACGAGCGCAAGCTGGATGGCGTCAGACTGCTCGCGTTCCGGAAGGATGGCGGCGGCGTGAGGCTCGTGACCCGCAACCAGAAGGAGCGGCACGCCGCCTATCCCGAGGTAGCCGACGCTCTGGAGGACGCCGTCCCCCAGAATTTCGTGCTCGACGGAGAGGTGGTCGCGTTCGAAGGAAACCTCACTTCCTTCGAGCGACTCCAGGCTCGCATGCATCTCGAGGACCCCGAGGAGGCGCGCCGTTCGGGCGTCGCCATCTACTACTACGTCTTCGACCTCCTCCACCTGGACGGTTACGACGTCACCGGTGTGGCGCTGCGACACCGGAAGTTCCTGCTCAAGGAAGCCTTCGAGTTCCGCGACCCGCTGCGCTTCACCCCCCACCGCAATGAACGGGGAGAGGCCTACTTCTCCGAGGCGTGCCGCAAGGGCTGGGAGGGGGTGATGGCCAAGAGGGCCGCGAGTCCGTACGTCCACACGCGCTCCCGCGATTGGCTCAAGTTCAAGTGCGTGCACCAGCAGGAGCTGGTGGTCGGCGGGTACACGGACCCCGAGGGCTCCCGGGAGGGCTTCGGAGCCCTGCTCCTGGGCTACTACGAGGACGGGGCCCTCCGCTACGCCGGCAAGGTGGGCACGGGGTTCGACGAGAGGACGCTGGAGGACCTCGCCGGACGGCTCGCCGCGATAGAGCGCAAGACTCCTCCGTTCGCGGAAGGCTCGGACCTCCCCTCCTCAGGCGTCCACTGGGTCACGCCGGAACTGGTGTGCGAGGTCGGCTTCATGGAATGGACCGACGACGACAAGCTCCGTCACCCCCGCTACCTTGGCCTGCGCGACGACAAGGACGCGGCGGACGTGGTCCGCGAGCGTCCGGAGTGACCCCGGAGGACGGCGATGACTGACGAGACGCTGCGATTCGGATCCTACGCGTTCGAGGTCTCCCGGCTCGACAAGACGCTCTTCCCTGACGCCGCGATCACCAAGGGCGACCTCATCGAGTACTACCAGGCGGTGGCGGACCGGATGCTCCCGTACCTCCGGGATCGGCCCGTGGTGATGCACCGGTTCCCCGATGGCATCGACGCCGAGGGCTTCTACCAGAAGGCCACTCCGGACTACTTCCCCGATTGGATCGACACGGTGACGGTCCGGAAGGAGGGGGGGACGGTGCGTCACGTGGTGTGCGGGAACGAGGCCACGCTCGTCTACCTGGCCGGTCAGGGCGTGATCACTCCGCACGTCTGGCTCTCCCGGGTGGACCGCCTGCACCACCCCGACCGCCTGATCTTCGACCTCGACCCACCCGACGAGAGCTCCTTCGACCTCGTGCGGGAGGCCGCGCTGGCCCTCCACGGGCTGCTCGAGGACGAGCTGGACCTGTCGGCGTGGCCGATGACGACGGGCGGCCGGGGCGTGCACGTGGTGGTCCCGCTGGACCGAAGCTCGGACTTCGACACGGTGCGCGACTTCGCCGCCCGCACCGCCCGGGTCCTGGCGGCGCGCGAGCCCGATCGGTTCACGACGGAAACGCGAAAGGAGTCCAGGAAGGGGCGCCTCTTCCTGGACTATCTCCGGAACGCCTACGCCCAGACCTCCGTACCGCCCCTGGCGGTCCGGCCTCGTCCGGGCGCGCCGGTGGCGATGCCGCTGGCCTGGGAGGAGGTCGGGGACCCCGACCTGCGCGGGAATCGCTACCGGATAGGCAACGCGCGAAAGCGCCTGGCGGGGGGCGAAGATCCCTGGGGAGGTCTCACGCGCCACGCCCGGGCCCTCGGTCCGCGGATCGCCCGCCTCGAGGACGTGGAGAAAGAGATTCGTCCCTGAGCGTCATCCAGGAAGCGACCCGTGGCGCAGAGGCGATCGTCGGGAGACCGCCGTGGACTCAGCCGGAGCCGCTCCCCGCTTCGGGAGCCTCGGGCTCGCCCGTGCGCGTGACTTCGTCCTCGCCGTCCTCGCTCACGCGCCGCAGGAGGATGCGGGGCCGATCCGCCCGGTAGTAGGCCGTCGTGTTGGTCAGCCCGCTGGCCACGTTCACCTTGAGCGCACGGTACGACTTCCCGCCGACCTTGATGGTGGTGACTCCCTGGACGTCGTACCGCTCGTGCGTCACCTGGCCCGTCAGGGGATCGAAGGCGGAGAACTCGACGCTGCGGCCGACGAGGGAGTCCCCGACCAGCGTCCCGAAGGCCAGGTTCAGGGTGCCACGGAGGAGGATGCCATCCGGGAGGTCCCGATCGAGGTCCCGGACCGGACCCGTGGTGTCGTGGATCACGCCGCGTACGTGTGCCCCGTGGAAGTCCAGGTCGTAGTCGGACTTCAACCATCCATCGCCGGTGCGCCACGCCACCTCCCCGCGGGCCGAGATCGGGTGGAGGTCATCCGCCCCGACGATCGTCCGCTCGCGCTCGCGCCGCACGACCTGTGGGGTCCCGAACGGCCCGGCCGGCTCGGTCGTCTCGCTCTCCACGTACCGCTCCACCCGCGGCTCTCCGACGCCCACCGTCTCGATGCGGCGGTAGGTGATCCGGGTCTGCGTGTGCCGGTCGCCCCGCGCCGAACCGCTCAGGTCCAGCGTGTAGCCCGGGAACAGACCCAGGTCGAAGCTCAGCCCCGCGTTCACGGCCGAGCTCCCGGTGAGCGACCGAGCGGTCTCCCGGCCGCGCGTGCTCGGGGAGGGACTCAGGACGGCGACCGGCTGGGTGCTCAGGTGGTTGAGCAGTCCCCGCACGTAGTTGATCGGCACGGCGAAGTTGAGGTTCTGTCCCGCCTGCATCTGGGAGACGGCCACGCCGATCACGGTACCGCGCGTCGAGAGCACGGGGCCGCCGCTCGAGCCCGGGGAAGCCGGCGCGCTGACCTGGATCAGCGAGTAGCCCTCCTGCTCCTGCCGCCGTCCGCTCACGATCCCCGTGGACACCGTGTTCTCCAGCCCGAGTGGACTTCCGATGAGGACGACACTCGCGCCGGTGTGGACCGAGTCCGAGTTCCCCAGCGGCAGAGCCGGGAGCTGGAAGCCGGGAATCTGGATCACGGCGAGGTCGCGTCGCTCGTCGGTGGCCAGGATCGTCACGTTCTCGTACAGGTCGCCCGAAGAGAGCTTGACCCGCATGCTCCGGGCATCCCGCACCACGTGGTAGTTCGTGACGATGCGGCCGCTCGAGTCCACGAGGAAGCCGCTCCCCTGGCGCGTGTCGCTGGGCGTGCGCACGTCGATGCGCACCACGGCGGCAGTGGCCCTGGCGGCCAGCCGCTCCAGCGTGTCCGCGCCCGGAACGGCGAGGCCGACCGGCGAGGCCGCCCGCGGGGCCGTGTCCCCGGCCGGCGTGGCGGCGGTGTCCGGTGGGACGGCGCCGAGGCCGGCGGGAAGGATCGCGAGGGAGACGGCCAGGGGGACGACGGCGAGCGTAAGGGCGGATCCGCCTGGCCCGCCGGTTCGGGACGGCCGGGACCTGCTCATGGCTATCTTACCTCCAGGGGGGGAAGCACCACGACCTACCTGTCCGGAACGCCGGGGGCGGGACGGGCCACGGGGCGGCGATCGGAAGGACTTCTTCCGGTAATAGTTCGCCCCGGGGAGCGTTGTTCCGCAAGCCCCCTCTCTCCGCGGCGAGCCCGGCGGCGCCGCCGATCCGACGACGTGGCCTGTCCGTCGCCACGGACCTCGCCTATGCTGTCGGGTCGTGTCCGGCGGCCCGGGGGCCGCGCCGCCCCCGGGATCGGTGCCCGCGTGCCCTCGGCGATGGAGAGACCGCCCATGAGCAGTCCCGCCCGCTTTCGAACCCTCGCTCTCCTTGCGGTCGTGCTGGCCGCACCGGCGCTCGCGGCCGCTCCGGCGGTGGCGCAGGACACGACCCACACGGCCGACTCGCTCCCCAACGAGACGCCGCGACACTTCACTCCGGCCACCTCGAGCTTCGACTACGTGCGCAGGGACGTCATGATCCCGATGCGGGACGGCGTGAAGCTCCACACGGTCATCCTCATCCCGAAGGGGGCGAAGGACGCCCCGATCCTCATGACGCGGACCCCGTACGACGCCGATTCCCAGGTGTCCTACGCCTACACCTCGCAGATGGGGCCGCGGCTGAACGGCTACGACAACGCGCTCGACGTGATTC
>CAYXHP010000025.1:0-8555 GCA_964465015.1 uncultured Gemmatimonadota bacterium | reverse complement strand
GAGGCCGGGATGGGGGAGGAACAAACCCGCGATCAGTCCCCGCTCCCGCAGCATCCTTCCGTGGCCGGCTCCGGGGCCCAGCCAGGCCAGGATCCAGAGCGCGAGCTCCAGGACGGCGACGAACCCGAGCCACCCGCCTCGGCCTCCACGGCGCACGGACGTCAGGAAACCTGGTCGGGGGGCTCCGTCGTCGCCGCGCGCGCGCCGCGCTCCGGCTGGCTCGCCGGCCCGGGAACTTCTCCGGCCGCGGCGGCCCCATCACGGGCGCCGCCCCCACCGCCCGCGGCCCCATCGGATGCGGCGGCCCCGAGCCTGCCGCCGCCGGCCGCAGAGGTCGGGATACGCCCGCTCCCGTTCCTCCCCTCGAGCAAGGATTGGAGGAACTGCACCCGCTCCTCCATCTCTCCGAGGCGGTGGTCGTGGCCCTGCAGGTCACCGATTCGGCATTCCAGGTCCTCGATCCGCTGCCTCAGCGCGGCGGCGTCGGCCGGGGAGATGCTCTTCTGGCGCTCCTTCACGAGCGTCTCGAGGAGCGGGATGATCTTCTTGACCAGCGTGTGCGTGATTCGGCCGCCGACGACGCCGAGGACGATGATGGCGGTCGTGATGACGGGCGCCCAGGCCTGGCTCATGTCGGTTTCCCGTTCGAATCGGTCTCTCGGAGCTCGTCGCTCCTCGTCTTACGTCTCGACCGTCCGCTCCGTGTCATCGGAGAAGTGGCCGCGGGCCGCGCCGCTGTGCTCCGGGGCTCGCGGCCGGGCCCCCGGCCGGTCCTCGAATTGAAGAAAAAAGGTAACGCCGGTCCGCGAATCGCGTACAGGAGGCGCCGGCGACCTTCGCCGGGTTCGTCTCCGGCATCGGACTTCTGCGTCCGGAACCTGTCGCGCGGCCGGCGCCGTTCCTACCATGATTCGGACGTCAGCGCGCGCTTCCCGCGGCCGAGGCCGGAGAAAGGCTGTGACTCCACCACGCCACCGACGATTCGGGACCCCGCCATCGCCGGTGTTGCCGATGCTGGCACTCGCCTTGACCTCGGCCTGCAGCACCGCCACGGCGCCCGCGCGAACGCAGGTCACCTGGGTCTCGGTGAGCGCCGGCCTCTCGCACACCTGCGCGCTCACCGCCGGCGGGGCGGCCTACTGCTGGGGCTCCGACGCCTACGGCCAGCTGGGCGTCGCGGTGGAGCAGATCGAGGTGCGCCCGTACTTCCCGCGCCGGGTGGCGGGCGGCCAGTTCGCCTCGCTGAGCGCCGGCGCGCTCCACACCTGCGGGCTCGACGGGGTCGGAGCGGCCTGGTGCTGGGGCTCGAACCAGCACGGCCAGCTCGGGACGGGCACGCTGGAGGGTCCGGTGAGCTGCGGGGTGGGTGGGTGTGCCTATGCCCCCGTGCGGGTCTCGGGCGGCCTGGTGTTTCGGGAGATCCGCGCCGGGAGCGACTTCACGTGCGCCCTGACGGCGGTGGGCATGGCCTACTGCTGGGGCGCCGACTCGGTCGGCCAGCTCGGCGGGGGCGCCACCGAGGCCCCGGATCCCTCTCCCACGCTCGTCGCGGGAGGGCTGCGCTTCCGGACGCTGGCGACCGGCGACGAGCACGCGTGCGGGCTCACCGACGCGGGAAGGGTCTACTGCTGGGGCCGGAACCGCCGGGGACAGGTAGGTCCGGAGGGGCGGGAGAGCTGCCCGGTCGGCGACCTCGTGTACGCGTGCAGCACGGCGCCCGTTCCCGCCGGCGGGGGTCGCACGTTCGCGGCGGTGACGGCGGGGGGCGACCACAGCTGCGGCCTGGCCGTCACGGGACCGGTCTACTGCTGGGGCGATGACGGCGAGGCCCAGATCGGAGCCACTCCGACGGACACGAAAGCCGCCTGCCAGGCCTCCTTCCTCCAGCTGGCCTACACCTGCAGTCCGGACCCCGTGCGGGTGCCCGGTGGTCTCGCGCTCCACGACCTCGCCGCGGGCGGCGTCGACAATTGCGGCCTCACCGCCGCCGGCGATGCCTGGTGCTGGGGCGGGAACTACGAAGGCCAGCTCGGCGACTGCACCGTGCGCGGCGCGAGCCCCGAGCCCAGGAAGGTGTGCGGCGACCACGTCTTCGCGGACCTGGACGTCGGCACGTCCCACGCTTGCGCGGTCACCCGTGGCGGGGCGGCCTGGTGCTGGGGCGGAAACGACGCGGGAGAGCTCGGGTCGGCGGCCGGCACGAGCTTCGGGCCCCAGGAGGTCGTGGACCCGCTGGCACCGCCGGGGACGTAGGTCGCGGCGAAGGCCTTCGGAGGCGGGCGTGCGTGCGGCGCGCCGGCGGCGACTTCCCATCGACCGCGCCCCGAAACCGACGCGACGAACGCCCCGTTTGTCCCCCGGAGCGGCCGGGACCCGCCACCTCCGATACGCGGTCGCCGTTTGGACCTCCCCCGTCCGCGCGATCGCGATGGGCCCACCCCGATGCGCCGATCCCGGTCGGCCCGTGCGAGAATACCCTTGACAATCTAGGTATGCTTCGCCACTCTCATACCTAGACAATCTAGACCAGGAGGGCGAGGCGCGATGAAGAAGCCGGATCACCTGCACGGGACGCTCGACGCGTTGATCCTGAAGGCCCTCTCCATCCAGTCGCGCCATGGATACGCGGTGGCGCGCTGGCTGGAGGAGACGACGGGCGACGCGCTCGAGATCCAGGAAGGGTCGCTCTACCCGGCCCTGTACCGGCTCGAGAAGCGGGGGTGGGCGGAGTCGGAGTGGGGCACGTCGGACCTGGGGAGGCGGGCCAAGTTCTATCATCTGACGCCGCGCGGCGAGACGGAGCTCCGGCGGGAGACGTCCGAGTGGGTGCGCTTCTCCGCGGCCGTCTCCCGGGTGCTGGTCCCGGCCGGCGCGGCCACGAGCTAGGGGAGCCGGGGTCCCCGTGGAACGAGATCGCAGGTGGCGCTGGCCGGGTCGTCGGGACGTGACCTCGGAGGTCGACGAGGAGCTCTCCTTCCACCTGGCCATGCGGCAGCGGGATCTCGAGGCCGCCGGGGCCGGGCCGGAGGAGGCGCAGCGCGAGGCCCGGCGCCGCTTCGGTGACGTGGGCGCGGTGGCCGACGAGTGCCGGCGGCTGGCCGGACAGCGGGAGCGGAAGGTGCGCCGGCTCCAGCTCCTGGCCGAGGTCACGCAGGATGGGCGACACGCCCTCCGGCAGCTCCGCCGCTCCAGGGGCTTCGCCGCCACCGCCATCCTGACGCTGGCCCTGGGCATCGCCGCCACGACGACGATCTTCAGCGTCGTCGACGGAGTGGTTCTGCGGCCCCTGCCCTTCCCGGGCGGCGACCGCCTGGTGGTCCCCGCGGCGCTGGACCTCAAGAGCGGAGGCCAGTTCGACGTCACCTACATGGACTACCAGCAGTGGCGCCGGGAGGGCGTGTTCTCGCGGCTGGCCCTCTACACGCCCCGGGTCCTGAACGCGGTGGATGCCGGCGGCCCGGAGCGTCTCCGGGGCGCGTCGACCACGGAGGACTTCTTCCCGGCTCTCGAGACCGCGCCCGTCCTGGGCCGCCTTCCCGGGCCCGACCTGTACCGGCCGGGGTCGGAGGCCACGGTCGCCCTCTCCTACGGGCTGTGGCAGAGCCGGTTCGGAGGCGATCGGGACATCGTGGGGACCACGATACGTCTGGGAGGAACGCCCGCCCGGATCATCGCGGTCATGCCCCGCGGCTTCGACTACCCGGACCAGGCCCAGATCTGGCTTCCGTTCCGGAACACGCCCGCCGACGAGCCGGACCTCCAGGAGTGGGACAACTTCAGGTTCGGCGCCATCGCCCGGCTGGCCCCCGGCCGCACGCTCCGGGAGACGAAGGCGCAGCTGGCCACGCTGGCCGCGCGCGTCGCGCGTGACGACCCGCGGGAGCGTCAGGGCATCGGCGCGACGGCCGAGCCCCTGTCTTCGCAGCTCGTGGGCCAGCAGCTCACACGCATGCTGTGGATCCTGCTCGGCGCGGTGGGCTTCGTGCTCCTCATCGGCTGCGTCAACATCGCCAACCTGCTGCTGGGGCGCTCCGCGGCTCGCGCCAGGGAGCTGGCCGTGCGCTCCGCGCTCGGCGCCGGCCGCTGGCGGCTGGTCCGGCAGCTCCTCACGGAGTCGGCCCTCCTGGCCCTGATCGGCGGAGTGCTCGGCGCCCTGCTCGCGTGGGCCGGCGTGCACTTCCTGGTGAGCCACGCGCCGCCGGACCTGCCCCGTCTGGAGGAGGTGCGGCTGAGCGGCAAGGTGCTGGGGTTCGCGGCGGGCGTGTCGCTTCTCTCGGCGCTGGTCTTCGGACTGGCGCCGGCCCTGCGCCTGAGCCGCGGGGCCCGCGATTCGGGGGTGCTGACGGGCGAGGAGCTGCGCACGACGACCGGCGTGGCCGGACGGCGCTCGCGCCAGCTCCTGGTCGCCGGCGAGCTGGCGCTCTCCCTGGTCCTGCTCGTGGGCGCGGGCCTCCTGGTGCGCAGCATGATCCGCCTGGACGACACCGACCCGGGCTTCCGGCCCGACGGCGTGGTCACCATGGAGCTGGCGCTGCAGGGTGAGCGCTACGAGCAGCCGCAGGCCAGGGAGGCCTTCTTCCGCGATCTCCTCCGGGGACTGCGCGCCGTACCGGGCGTCCAGTCGGCCAGCGCCGTGTCCTCGCTGCCGCTCAGCGGCGGCGGATCCTACCTGGGCCGCGCGTTCCTGCCCGAGGGGCGGCCCGAGCCCCCGGAGGGCCACGAGGTCTTCGGCTTCTGGGTCACGGCCGAGCCCGGCTCCTTCGAGACCCTGGGTATCCCGCTCCTCGAGGGCCGTCACTTCACCGCCTCCGACGACAGCGCCTCGGTTCCCGTCATGATCGTGAACCGCGCCTTCGAGCGAAGCATGTTCGGGAAGGAGTCGGCGCTCGGAAAGCGCGTCCGCTCGTGGCGGGACGAGAACATCTACCGGACGGTGGTCGGGGTGGTGGGCAACGTCCGCTTCTTCAGCACGGACTCGATGCGCCCGCTGGTCTACGTCCCCTACGAGCAGAAGAACGCCTGGAGCGGCATGGAGGCGGTGGTGCGGACCGGCGGGTCCCCGGCCGCCGTGGCGGGGGGACTGCGCCGGGCGGTACACGCCATCGACCCCGAGCTCCCGGTGGCCAACCTCCGCACCCTCAGAGGGGCGTTCCGCGAGTCGGTGGCCACGCGTCGCTTCGGCACGACGCTCCTCGAGCTGTTCGCCTTCCTGGCGCTGCTCCTGGCCAGCATCGGGATTTACGGCGTGCTGGCCTACCTCGTGACGCGCCGGCGCCGCGAGATCGGCGTCCGGATGGCGCTAGGCGCCAGCCGCCGCGACATTCGCGTCCTGGTGCTGCGGGAGGCCCTCGTGGTGGTGGGGTTCGGGCTGGTGGCCGGACTGGCCGGCGCGCTGGCCCTCAGCCGGCTCATGCGGACGCTCCTCTACGAGGTGAGCGGCATCGACGCGGTCGTGTTCCTGGCGGTGCCGCTCATCCTGGCGGCCGTGGCCCTGGCCGCCAGCTGGCTGCCCGCCCGACGCGCCGCCTCCGTGGACCCCGTCGTCACGCTGCGCGCGGAAGGGTAACCCGGCCCCTCCGCCACCCTGTCATCCTTCCACCATCTTGTCCGCCCGATTGAACCGTCGCGGGTCCTCGCGCGACTATGAAGTGGACGCGAGCGATGCGAGGAGCCCATCGACCCAACGCGTGAGGCCGGGCCGCCCGGATCCCGGAACAGCCAGCGGGCCGCCGGACGGGTCCTGGACGAATACCTGGTGGTCCGGAGCCAGCTCGGCGACGCGGACGCCTTCGCGGAGCTGGTCGGGCGCTGGAACACCCGGCTCCGGCGCCACGCCGCCTGCTTCACGCGGGACGGCGAGGCGGCCAGGGACGTGGTGCAGGAGAGCTGGATCGCGATCGTGCGAGGGCTCGGATCGCTCCACGACCCCGGCCGCTTCCGGGCGTGGGCGCATCGGATCGTGGCCAACAAGGCCAGGGACTGGGTGCGGCGCGAGTGCGCCCGGAGCCGCGCGACGCGGACGCTCGAGCCCCCGCCGCCGGCCACCGATCCCTCGGCCGGCCGGATCGACGCCGTTCGTGCGGGCCTCGCCGAGCTGGGGCCGGAGCAGCGCCACGTCCTCACCCTCTTCTACGTGGAGGAGATGAGCGTGGCCGAGATCGCGGAGGCTCTGGACGTGCCCGCGGGGACCGTGAAGTCGAGGCTGTTCTACGCGAGAAAGGCGCTTCTCACGCGCCTGGAGGAGGTATGATGACTCGACGCGACGACGCGGACCGGATGATCCGCGAGGCCCTGGAGCGAGACGAGACCGGGACGCTCGCCAGCTTCGACGACCCGGGCATGGCCGCCTCCCTCATGGCGGCGTTCCGGGGCAGGAACCGGCGTCTGGCCATCGGAGGCGTCGTGGCCAACCTCGTGCTCACGGTGGCCGCGATCTACGCCGCGGTCCGCTTCGCCGGGGCGGCGGACGCGCGCACGATGCTCGTCTGGGGGGGCGCGGCGTTCGCGTGCTTCGGCCTCGTGCTGGCCATCAAGGTGTGGTACTGGCTCGAGGTGGCGCGTCTCTCCGTCGTCCGCGAGGTGAAGCGCCTGGAGCTCCAGGTCTCGCGCCTGGCGGAGAGGGTGGGGGAGGCGGGCCGCTAGAGGGGCGGCCCGAACCGGACGCGCCCCGCGGCCCCGGCGCTCACTCCGGCCTGGTGTACCGAACGCCCGTCGTCGAGGCGGGCTCGATACGCCACACCAGGAGCCGGCCGGCGGCCATCTCGGGGGCCCGCTCGGCCTTCCACCACTCCGGCGCCTCGGCGATCGCGGTCTGGAGCTCGACCATGGCCCGCCTGCGCTCCTCCGCGTCTTCGACGATCTCGAAGCGTCCCTCCCCGGTGACACTCTCCCACTCCCACATGCCGGTATCACGCGCGGTGTCCGCCTGGAAGGCCACCCGCGGGCGGGCGGCGGCGATCCCGGTCTTCCGGCCTGCCTCGGTGACCCCGTACAGGGCCCCGTCCAGCCAGATGCAGCCCAGGGGAATCAGGTAGGTCGACTCTCCGGCGTCGAAGGCCACGTTCACGAGATCGCAGCTGGAGAGCAGGCGATCGACCTCCTCCGGCGTCATCGGTAGCCTGGGCACGGTTTCTCCTCCTGTCTCAGGTGGTGAGCTCCAGGGCGCGGGGATCGCCCCGGGAAGACGCGGGGATCGTCGGGAGGCGCCCTCAGCGAGCCAGATCCTCGTCGATCGCGGCCCGAAGCGCCCGGAGCTTCGGAACGGTCTCCTGTAACGAGGGCAGGCAGTTCTGCTTCAGAATCTGCAGCCGGTAATCCGCGAGGTTTCGGAACTCCGGGTCCCTCGAGACGAATGAGTAGTCGAGCGGAGTGGCGCTCGCGCTGAACTCCAGGTCCTTGAAGTGCACGAGAAAGTACGGACGCAGCAGGTCCAGGATGACGTTGCGCTCGATGTCGAGCGCGGCCGCCGCGCGTGGGTAAGACAGCTCGTAGACGCTGACGATCCGGGATCGGAGCTGGTCGTCGGACACCAGGCCGAGCCCCTGCGACTTGAGCGACTCGTAGGCCGCCGTGTTCAGCGGAGGCCTCCAGAACCCGTACAACGTGCCGAAGTACGCGTCGAGGGAATCCGCGTAGGGTGCGCGGACGTGGAGCAGGGCCAGCAGCGTCTCGACGCGCGTCTCGATGTGGCGGTACCGCTCCACCTGCGCCTGGAGGGTGTCGGCGTCCGCTGCGAGCGCCGCGCTCATCTCCCGGAGAACGAGGTGTTCGCTCTGGCGGTCGGCGTGCCGCTGCTGCCAATCGGCCGCCGTGAGCGCCAGAAGCACGCCGACGACGATCAGCACGAGCTCCCCGAGCGCGCGCCTGAGGGTCCTCGCTCGATCCTCCCGATCTCTCATCGGCTCGCTTCCCTTCACGGAGTGAGAGACGCGGCCGCGGCACCGCGGTGATCCTCGGGTCTCATGGCGCTCCTCTCGGGAGCGGAAGCCCGACGCTGGAGCGGGTCAGGCGACGGCGCGTGCCGCCCGCCACCGCTCGGTCCACCGCTGCGCGTCGACCCCCTTCACCAGCAGCCACAGGCACAGGGACAGCTCCCCCACGAAGGGCGGCAGGAGGATGAGCGGGAACAGCCGGTCCTGGAGCGCCGGCGCCAGGAACAGCGCGAGGGAATTGGTAATGTAACACAGGCCGGCGACCACGATCAGGACGCCCAGCGTCCGCGGAAGGAAGCCCGACCGGTAGATCAGCCAGCCGTGGAACAGGAAGCCGGTGCCGAACAGGAGGAGGGCGAGCCCGAAGCCCGCCTGGTGCGCTTCGATCGAGAAGCTCACCAGGACGGAGCGCTGCCCCGCGGCGAAGGCGTCGGCGTGGGCTCCCGCCGCGAGAGGCGCCAGCGCCGCGACCAGGCTCGTGACGGCCACGGCCTGCACGGTGATCCCGGCCAGGCGGAGGAAGGTGGCGAGCAGGTTGACCTCCCGGCTCACCGGCCGGAAGAGCACGTAGAAGATCATCGCCAGGACGACGGTGAAGACGAGGCCCGCGAGCTCGGCCCCGAT
>CAYXHP010000024.1:0-26431 GCA_964465015.1 uncultured Gemmatimonadota bacterium | reverse complement strand
TCCCATCCCGAACCCAGTCGTTAAGCCCCTCAGCGCCGATGGTACTCGGGCGGAGACGCCCCGGGAGAGTAGGTCGCCGCCGGCCTCTTCTACACCCCGCGCCCCGCGCTTCCTCCTCGGAAGCCGCGGGGCGCTCGTGTTTCTGGCTCCGGCGCACACACGTAGCTCGGAGCGTTTCGGTGGCAGGCTCGTGATGAGGCGAGTGGGAGGGGCTGGAGCGCTCATGGGACCGGACCGGGTCCTGGATCCAGCGGTGGAGCTGGTGCCGCCTCCACCTCCGCCCGCAGCTCGCGTGCGGCCGCCTCCGGGTCGGGTGCCGACATGATCGCGCTCAGCACCGCGATGCCAGCTCCGAGCCCGGCCACCTCGGCGGCGTTGGCGACCGTGATGCCGCCGATCCCGACCCCCGGAATTCCGGCGGCCCGCAACACCTCGCCCACGCGGTCGGGTCCGATGGCTTCGTCGGCCAGGCCGGGCTTGCTGGTCGTGCCGTACACGGCGCCCACGCCCAGGTAGTCGGCTCCGGCCTCCGCCGCGTCCCGGCCGGCTCGCGGATCGTCGGTCGAGTAGCCGATCACGAAGCCGTCCGGGACGAACGCGCGCACCGCCGCGACCGGCGGGTCCTCGGGCCCGAGGTGGACCCCGTCCGCCTCCGTCGCCAGCGCCACGTCGGCTCGGTCGTTGACCAGGAATAGCGCCCCGTGCCGGCGCGCGATGCGCCCGATGCGGGCGGCCTCGTCGAGGAGCTCGGCGCCGGTCGCCCCCTCGTGCCGGAGCTCGACGGCTGTAACGCCGCCGCGCAGAGCCGCTTCCACCACCACCTCCAACGCCAGGCCGCTCGCCGGTCGGGGCTCGGTGACCAGCAAGAGAAGGAGGCGTTCGCGCGCGACCCTCCGCCCGACCGCGGCGGTCATTCCCCCGCGCCGGATGCGCTGTCGGCCGCGGCGCGCTCCCGTTCCCTGCGAATGCGGTTCTTGGCGCGGACGTGCTGCCGTTCGGTCACCGAGAACACGTGGGAGCCGTCGGACCGGGCCACGAAGTACAGGTAGGGCACGTGGGCCGGCCACAGCACCGCCCGCAGCGAGGCCTCCCCCGGAGAGGCGATCGGTCCGGGCGGGAGGCCGGCGTGCGTGTACGTGTTGTAGGGATCGTCGGCCACCCGGTCGATGTCCGCGTACAGGAGCCGGGCCTTGGTCGTCCCCAGGGCGTACTGGACGGTCGGGTCCGCCTGGAGCCGCATGCCGCGCCGCAGGCGGTTCAGGTAGACGCCCGCGATGATTGGGCGCTCCTCGGAGCGCTTCGCCTCCTTCTCCACAATGCTGGCCAGCGTGACCACCTGGCGCTCGTCGAGACCGATCGAGTCGGCCCGCGACCGCTTCTCGGCGTCCCAGAAGCTCCGGTAGCGATCCACCATCGCGGAGAGCGCCTCGTCGGGCGGGATCCCCTCGGCGAAGCGGTACGTGTCCGGAAACAGGTAGCCCTCCAGAGTCGGCCCCGGCACATGCATGCGCCGCGCCACCGCGGTGTCCCCGGCCAGGGAGCGGATCGAGTCGGCCGACACGTCGGCGACCTGTGCCAGGCGTGGCGCGATCTCGTCCACCGTGAATCCCTCGGGGATCGTGATCGGCAGGGTGACGACGCGCCCCTCCTCCATGGCCGTGACCAGCATCCCCCATCCATCGCCGATCCGAAAGCGGTAGTGCCCCGCCTTGAGTCGTCCCCCCGCGCCCCTCAGGTCGGCGTACAGGGCGAAGAGGCGGGGATGGTCGATCAGGCCGGCGGCCTGGAGCTCACGGCCGATCGCCGCAGCGCCCGCCCCCCGCGCCACCCGGACGTCCACCTCGCGACCACGTCGCCCGGAGCACGCCGTCGCGAGGGCGGCCGCGGCGGCTACGAGCAGCGGCCTCATCCTCCTCCGTCTGCCGATCACCGCCCCGGGCGCCTGCCGCACGCCGACCACCGATCCGGTCCGATGCCGTCCGAGCGTCACCGGCCCGAGGCCAGGAAGGCGCGCAGCAGCATGGCGGCGGCGATCCGATCCACGCTCCCCTTCTCGCGGCGCCGGCCGCGTGGGAGCGCCATCTCCCGCAGGGCCCGCTCGGCCCCGGCGGAGCTGAGACGCTCGTCCCACTCGACGATCGGCAGGTCGGTCGCCTCGGCCAGCTTGCGGCCGAACTCGCGCGCCTCGAGCGCCATCTCGCCCGCGCTGCCGTCCATCTGGTAGGGGATGCCGAGCACGACGGTCGACGGGGCGAGCTCGGCAAGGAGAGCGACCAGCGCCGGTGGCGGGTCGGTCGGCTCGCCGGGGTTGGGCACCGTGGAATGGGGTGAGGCGATGGTGCGTGTCGGGTCGGAGGCGGCCACTCCGATGCGGCTGCGTCCGTAGTCCAGCGCCACCACGCGTCCCGCGTCGGGGGTCAGGGGCCCTCCAGGGCCTCCGCCAGCGAGCCGCCGCCCATGAGGTGCTCTCGTACCTCGCGGAGCCGTCCCTCCGCCCCCACCAGGAAGCGGCAGGCGGGGTGCCCGCCGGCCCGGCACTCCACCTCCAGCACGGCCACGGCCTCGCCTGCGGTTCGTCCCAGCAGGCCCGCCAGCAGGCCGGTGGCGAACGGGCAGCCCGGATGCTCGTCCCGGCCGTCGGCTTCGGGAAGCTCGGGCAGCACCACGGAGGAGATGCCGGAGCTCAATACTTCGTAGCGCGCCGGACCGAAGCCGCTCGACTCGAGGGTGCGGCTCACGCAATCCCAGTATGCCGACAGCCCGAGGCTCTCCGGTGCGGATCCATCCCCGACGTCGTCCAGGATCCCCGTCCCGGCCACTCTGCCCGCGGCGCGGAGCGCGCCCAGCGCCTCGGGGCCGGCCCGCTCGCAACCACGGACGAGTTCGGGCAGGACGCCTGCGGGGACGCGGATGGATGGACGAGCCTGGTGCACGAAGTTCTCCTGTGGTGAACGAAGCGTAGAAGCTAGACGTGGCGCCGGGCGCCTTCAAGAGCACCGGGGGGCCTGCCGTGGTGGCAGACAGCAACCGGCACGACCGTTGCACTGTCCGGGAACCGGCGACCACACGCGGGGAGAGCACGAACCGTACGACCGGGAGCGCAGCTCATGAGCGAGCGTGAATACGACAGCCAGGGCGCGACGGCGGGTTTCCTCACGGGCCTGTTCGCGGGCGGCCTGATCGGCGCGGGCGTGGCCCTCCTCATGGCGCCCCGCAGCGGACGCCGGACGCGCAAGCGGATCCGGAAGGCGGCCGTGGACCTGGGCGATCGCGCCGAGGAGAGGCTCGAGCGCGCCGGACGGGATGTGCGGCAGGTGGCGGACGAGGCCCGCCGCAAGGCCGAGCGTTCACGGGACCAGGTCCGCCGGGGAGTTGAGCGAGGGCGCAAGAAGCTCAACCTTTGAGCTCCGCCAGGAGCTTCCGGGCTTCCTCGAGGTAGTCACAGTCCTGCTCATCGGCCGGGGGCAGCGTGAGGGTCGTATCGAACTCGGCCCGCGCCCACCCGGGCCGGTCGGTCTCCATGTAGACCTTCCCGAGCTCGAGGTGGTGGACGATCCGCCTGGGCTCGAGCCCTGAAGCGCGGACCAGGTAGCGCTCGGCCTTCTCCCAGCTGGCCTCGCCGAACACCTGGCCCCCCAGGAACGCTTTGGCGAAGAAGCGCGCCGGCCCGCTGAGCTCCATGACGCCTTGATTCCAGCGGCCGAGGAGGTGCCAGCCGCCGGCGTAGCCGCTGTCGGTCGCCACGGCCGCCAGCGCCTCCTTCCGGATCTCGCCCGCCATCCGCACGCGGCGGCGCGCATCCAGATCGAGCGCCACCAGCCCGAGCGCCTCGCCGAGGACGAAGTGACCTTCGGGCCGGTCGGGCGCGGCCTGGATGGCCCGGCGCGCCCAGGTCTCTCCCAGCCGGTACCACCGGTGCGCCGCGTCCTCATCCGTGATACCCTGACCCACGTCGACGGCCGCGCGAGCGGTCTTCCACAATGCCTCGAAGGTGGCCGAGTCGAGCGCGGCCCGCGCGTAGGCAGCATAGGCGGCGGTGTGGATGCCCTGCGCGTACGCCGAGTCGCCGACCGCCAGCAGACGCTCCGGCGCCGCATCGGCGCCCGCGCCGCGCGCGGAGAGCCAGCGGACGGCCGCGGCCGTGTCGGCCCAGGGGAGTCCGGGGGTGGCTGGCCACGGGCACGCGGCGGCCGGACTCGCGGCCGCCACGGTGTCCTGGGCCTCGACGGGTGCCGGGGCGGTCGCGAGCACGGTCGGAAGCAGGACCACGAGGAGGAGCGCGGCGGAGCGAGGGAGCATGGCGGTGCCCTCCGCGGGAGTCGGACCGGGGGCCGGACGCGGTCCCTCCGCGTCCCCGCCGGATCGTAGCCGGGAGACGCGAACGATGCTACCCAGCGAGGTCATCGAGAGGAAGCGGGACGGCGAGGAGCTCGGGACCGAGGAGTTGCGCTCCTTTCTCGAGGGCTACCTGGATGGCCGGATCGAGGCCTATCAGGTCTCCGCCCTGTTGATGGCCGTCTACTTCCGCGGTCTCTCCCGGGGCGAGCTCGACACGGTCACCCGGGCCATCATCGAATCGGGCCGCCGCCTGGACTTTCGCCGCGACGAAGGGCCGCCGGCGGTGGACAAGCACTCGACCGGCGGGGTGGGCGACGCGGTCTCGCTCGTCCTCGCCCCTCTCCTGGCCGCGGCCGGTCTCCGCGTGCCGATGATGTCGGGCCGCGGGCTGGGTCACACGGGCGGCACCCTGGACAAGCTCGAGGCGATCCCGGGCTTCCGAACCGACCTGGACCTGGCCGAGTTCGAGGCAGTGGTGGAAGAGGTGGGCTGCGCGATGATCGGACAGACGCGCGAGATCGCACCCCTCGACGGGCGCCTGTACGCGCTCCGGGACGTGACGGGCACCGTGCCCTCCATCCCGCTCATCGCCTCGAGCATCATCTCCAAGAAGGTGGCGGAGGGGATCGAGGCGCTCGTGCTGGACGTGACGTGCGGCGATGGGGCCTTCATGCGCGAGGAGGCAGGGGCGCTCGATCTGGCCCGTACGCTGGTGGACCTGTCGGAGAGTCTCGGGCTTCCGTGCACGGCGCTCGTCACCGGCATGGAGGCGCCGCTCGGCCGGGCGGTCGGGAACGCCCTCGAGGTCCGCGAGGCCATCGAGTGTCTGCGGGGCGAGGGGCCCGCCGACCTCGAGGAGGTGACCCTCGCCCTGGCGTGCGAGCTCCGCGGCGTCGTCCGGGAAGGCGAGGACCGCCGCGAAGCGCGGGAGCGACTCGCCGGGCTCCTCGCGGACGGATCGGCCGCCGGGCGCTTCGCCCGGCTCATCGAGCGCCAGGGGGGCGACCCGGCCGTCGTAGATCATCCAGACCGGTTGCCGGCCGCGCCGCTGTGCAGGCCGTGGACCGCTCCCGCAGCGGGCTGGGTGCATCGGGTGGCCGCCCGGCAGGTCGGCCTCGCGGCCGTGGAGCTCGGGGCGGGACGCCGGCGGATGGGCGAGGACGTGGACCCGGCCGTGGGGCTCGAGCTCCTCGCCCGCCCGGGCACCCGCGTGGAGGAAGGGGATGAGCTGGCGCTCATCCACGCTCGCACGGAGGAGGACGCCGGCCAGGCGGCCGTACGGCTCGACGACGCGGTGCGGATCGAGGACTCCCCGCCGGACGCCGGCACCGAATCGCTGCGCTGGGAGGCGCGGCGGGTCCGGTGGAGGGTCACCGCCCGGGGGGTGGAGCCAGCCGGCTGAGGTTCCTCCGGCGCCGGTCGGTTCAGCGCCGCCGCAGGTCCAGGGTGTCGAGCCCGAGGCCCTGGCGCTTCCGGACGCTGGACCACGGCCCGTGGACGTCGCAGGGCCGGGGCTCGGTGCCGGGCAGGAAGATCTCCTGGTAGACCGAGTCCGGCGGGCACCACTGCGTGGCCAGCATCCCGGTCGATTCGTCCACGCTGTCCTCCACCAGCCCGTCCGGCTGTGGCCACGGGGCGGGGGCGGGGTGGTGCTCGTAGTACGACTTGAGGACGGCGGCGTTGATCGGCGCCGCGTCGCGGCCGCCCTGGGCGTTGAAGTGGAGGTGGCGGGGCCGGTCGAAGCCCACCCAGCTGGTGGTCACGATGTCCGGCGTCAGGCCCACGAACCACGCGTCGGTGGCATCGTTGGTGGTCCCCGTCTTCCCCGCCACCGGGACGTCGTCCGGGACCCCGTCGCGCCGGACCAGGTGGCCCGTGCCGTAGGGCTTGTCGACCACGTCCCGTAGCAGGGAGAGCATGATGTAGGAGACCCGCCGGTCCAGGACGTCCTCCTTCTGCACCTGGCTCCGCCACAGCACGTTCCCGTTCGAGTCCTCGACCCGCAGGATGGCCCTCGGAGTGGCCCGGATCCCCTCGTTGGCGAACGTCGTGTACGCGCCCGCGATCTCGAGCGGGATCACGGAGGCCGAGCCGATGGCCACGGACGGGACCCGGGGGATGTCGGTCGTGATGCCCATGGCGTGGGCGTACTGCGCGATGGCCTCCTCGCCGACCTTCTGGCCCAGCTTCACCGCCACCACGTTGATGGAGCGGTACAGCGCCTCGCGAAGGGTGACCGGACCCAGGAACTCCCCGCCGAAGTCCTTGGGGGAGTAGATCGAGCTGTCCGGGAGCACGATCTCGACCGGCGTGTCGTAGAACAGCTCCGAGACCGGGATGCCGCTGGCGATGGCGGCCGTGTACACGAACGGCTTGAACACCGAGCCGGGCTGGCGGAGCGCCTGCGTGGCCCGGTCGAACTCCGAGTCGTCGAAGTCACGGCCGCCGATCAACGACAGGACGTCGCCGGTCTTCGGGTCGATGGCGATGAACAGCCCCTGCACGTACGGCATTTCGGTGCCGGCGAGCTTCTCCTCGGGCCATTTGCGGGTGGCCGCGAAGGTGGGGCCCTGGAAGCCGGGCTGCTGCTCGACCCAGTCGAGCTGCGCGTGCAGGGCGGAGTCGGCCACCGACTGGATGCCCGGGTCGAGCGTCGTGTAGACGCGCAGCCCCGACTCGTAGATCTGCGCGCCGTAGCGATCCATGAGCTGCTGGCGCACCCACTCGACGAAGTAGGGCGCTTTGCCCTGGTTCTCGTTCTCCCTGTGCAGGGCCAGCGGAAACGCCTTCGCGGCCTCGGCGGTGCCGCGGTCGATCATCCCCTGGTCGGCCATCTCCTGGAGGACCAGGTTGCGGCGCATCACGGCCCGCTCGGGATGATCCACCGGCGAGTAACGCTCCGGCGCCTTGGGGAGCGCGGCCAGCAGGGCCGCCTGGGGCAGATTGAGGTCTCGGGCGTCCTCCCCGAACAGCCAGCGGGCCGCGCTCTCCACGCCGTAGTGGCCACGGCCGAAATTGATCTGGTTCAGGTAGGCCTGCAGGATCTCCTGCTTGGTGTACGCCCGCTCGAGATCGAGCGCGACGTGCATCTCCTTGAGCTTGCGCCGAATCGAAAGCTTCTGCCGGTTGACCGCGGCCGGGAACATGTTGCCGGCCAGCTGCTGGGTGATGGTACTGCCGCCGGCCACGTCGTAGCCGTGCAGGGCGAACTCGATCCCGGCCCGCAGGGTCCGCAGCAAGTCCACGCCGTGGTGGTGCCAGAAGCGCTTGTCCTCGATGGCCACGAACGCCTGGGGTACGTACCAGGGGAGGGCGCGATAGGGCACGGCCGTCCGCCGTTCGACGGCCAGCTCGGCCAGCAGGCTTCCATCCCTGGCGAAGACGCGCGTCGCCTCCTTGGGCTGGAAGGCGTAGATCTGCGCGATGGACGGACAGTCATCGCACACGTGCGTCCAGCTGCCCCACACCACGCCGGTGGCGAGGCCGAGGGCGGCCAGCAGAACGGTGAGGAGGATCCAGCGACCGCGCGGCCCGAGCCGGCGGCTCCAGCCCCGGAGGATCCCGCCCGCCCTCACGGGGCGCGGTGGACGGGTCCGGCCCCCGGATGCATGCCGGAGACGCGGGGATTTGCTTGCCCGCGAAGATGGGGGCGGCTATGGTAGCCCGCCTCGGACAGGAGAGAGGTCTGCTCGTTCACGAGCCACACTATACCAGGGCCCCCTGAAGAATGTTTCTCCCCGCTTCCCAGCAGCTCGACCTCCTCCGGGAAGGGGTGGAAGCGATCCTCCCCGAGGACGAGCTCCTGCGCAAGTTGGAGCGCTCCCGGGCCCGGGACGAGCCCCTCGTCATCAAGCAGGGCTTCGACCCCACCCGTCCCGATCTCCACATCGGCCACGCGGTCTCGCTCCGCAAGCTTCGTACGTTCCAGGAGCTGGGCCACCGGGTCGTGTTCGTGATCGGGGACTTCACGGCCCGGATCGGTGACCCGTCCGGGCAGTCCGAGACGCGCCCCGTCCTGAGCGAGTCGGAGATCGAGGCGAACCTCGAGACGTATCGAGAGCAGGTGAGCCTGGTCCTCGATCCCGAGCGCACGGAGACGCGCCGCAACGGCGAATGGCTGGGCGAGCTGGGGCTGGCCGGCGTCCTCCGCCTCACATCGATGTACACGGTGGCGCGCATGCTCGAGCGCGAGGACTTCGAGCGCCGTCACCGCGAGGGCCGGCCCATCGCGCTCTCGGAGTTCCTCTATCCGATGATGCAGGCGTACGATTCGGTGGCGCTGGAAGCCGATGTCGAGCTGGGCGGGACGGACCAGCGCTTCAACCTCCTGCTGGGACGCACGATCCAGGAGAAGAGCGGTCAGGAGCCACAGGTCTGCCTGATCATGCCGCTCCTGCGCGGCACCGACGGCGAACGCAAGATGTCCAAGTCGTACGACAACTACATCGGGCTGGCCATGCCCGCCGAGGAGGTGTTCGGGCGCACCATGTCGATTCCCGACGACCTCCTGGACGAGTGGCTACGGTTGGCCTCCTCGGTCACGGGCGAGGCCCTCCGCGCGCGCGTCGACGAGGCCCGTCGCGACCCGCTGGCCGCCAAGCGCTGGCTGGCGGCCGACCTCGTCTCCCTGTACCACGGCGCCGAGGCGGCCGACCGGGCACGCGACGCGTTCGACCGCATCCATCGAGAGGGAGAGGCTCCCGAGGATCTTCCCCTCCAGCGCCTGGAGCCCGACGAGGAGGGTGGGACCCTGTGGGTCGGGTACGCTCTCCAGCGCGCCGGTCTGGCGGACTCCACCTCCGAGGCCCTCCGCATGATCGATCAGGGCGCCATCCAGATGGATGGCCGCCGCCTCGCCGACCGAAACCTCCAGCTGGCTCCCGGGCGTTATCTCCTGCAGAGGGGCAAGCGTCGATTCGCCCGGGTGGAGGTCGCAGAGCCCGCCGCGGGATTAGGTCGCTCACGGCGGGGGGAGACCACAGCCTGACACCAGGGGAGATGGATACGCCTCACCCCATCCCGCTCCGGCTCCGGCGCCGCGCCCGCCCGTCGGTGACCGCGGGGGGTCTCGTCAAGGTCGAGGCCCCCGCACAACACGGAGGATTCCACATGCGACAGACCTCGTCCGCACGAGCCGGTCGGCTCCTGGCCGTCGGCTTCCTCATCCTGGCCGGGGGGCTGCTCTCCCCCGGCGGAGCGCTTCGCGCCCAGCAGACAGGCACGGTGCAGGGCCGGGTGGTGGATGCCACCAACCTGACGCCGCTGTCCGGAGCTCAGGTCACGATCCCGGGGACGCAGCTCGGCGCCCTGGCCGACGAGAACGGACACTACGTCATCACGGATGTGCCCGCCGGGCAGCACCAGGTCCGGGTCCGGCTCATCGGCTACGAGCTGGGCACGAAGGTCATAACGGTGCCAGCGGGCGGTTCGGCCACCGCCGACTTTCAGCTCGGCGTCTCGGCCGTCTCCCTGGAGGAGGTGGTCGTGACCGCCACCGGGACGCAGCGCAGCAAGGAGCTCGGGAACGCGGTCAGCACGCTGGACGTGGCCAGCGAGGTGGCCAAGCAGCCCGACGCGAACTTCACCCAGCTGCTCCAGGGGCGCGTGACCGGCGTCACGATTCGCCAGAGCTCGGGCTCGGTGGGCACGGCCTCGGACATCAAGATCCGCGGGGCCACGACCCTCGGCCTCAGCAACACCCCGATCGTGTACGTCGACGGAGCCCGGATCGACAACAACAACGACCTCTCGGCCGCCAACACCCTCGGTGGGGCCAACGTCGGCGGGCAGAGTTACACCCGGCTCGACGACATCAACCCCAACGACATCGCGAACGTGGAGGTCGTGAAGGGCCCGGCGGCCGCGGCGCTCTACGGCACCGAGGCCTCGGCGGGCGTCATCCGCATCACGACCAAGAAGGGGCAGTCCGGCAGGACCCGCTATCACCTGTGGACGCAGCAGGGCGCGAACTGGGACGCCACGAACTGGTGGTCGATGGCCTGGAGCCCGGCCCGGGGACTCGGGCTGGAGGCGCTCACGGGGGTCGCGCCGGTGCATGACACGCTGTACGAGGTGAACCTCCTGAAGGGCGCCGGACCCTACGCCTCGCCGTTCCGAACCGGATACATGGGCAACTACGGCGCCTCCATCCAGGGCGGGTCCAGCGACCTCAGCTACTACTTCTCCGGGGCGTACCGGGGCGAGCAGGGGGACCTGCCCTCCAACTCGCTGCAGCGGTACAACGCGCGCGCCAACATCACCGTGCACCCGTCCGAGAAGGTCGACGTGAACATCTCGACCGGGTACATCAGCAGCGACGCGGCGCTTCCGGAGAACGACGACAATCTCTACGGCGTGGTTGGCAACGCATTGGGCACCTCCTTCTGGGGGCCGATCGACCGACCCGATCCGACCTCGGGCGGCGCGGCCGTGCAGAGCTGCTTCTTGGCCTACGAGTATGCCCTGGCCACGAAGTCCTCGCTCCAGGACGCCACGAACAACCTGTGCGCCAGTCCGTACTTCGTCGCCGTCCCGAACTCCATGCAGGCGATCTTCTCCAGGAAGAACGACCAGGCGGTCGAGCGCTTCATCGGCAGCGCCAACCTGGTCTACCGGCCCCTGTCGTTCTGGACCAACCGTCTGACGATCGGCTACGACACCCACTCGGCGCGGACCGACCAGATCGTGCCGGTGGACCCGACGCAGCCCTTCGGTGACCAGTCGCTGGGCCTGGTCGACAAGACGTACGGCGTCACCCGGGACATCACGCTGGAGGCGACCTCGAGCGTGGTGGCGAACCTGACCCCCGACCTGGCGAGCACCACCACCATCGGGGGGCAGTACGTGCGACAGACCACGCAGGTGACCGAGGCGATCGGGCGCCACTTCACCGCAGGGTCTCCGGCGATCGCCAACTCCGTGATCAACGAATCGACCGATGGATTCGCGGAGGTCAAGACGGCCGGCGTGTTCGGTCAGGAACAGCTCAGCTGGAGGGACCGGGTCTTCCTCACGCCGGCACTGCGGCTGGACGACAACAGCGCCTTCGGGTCGGAGCTCGGCCTCAAGGCCTATCCGCAGATCCAGCTCTCCTGGATCCTGAGCCAGGAGGACTGGTTCCCGACCTTCTTCGAGCAGTTCAAGCTGCGCGGCGCCTGGGGTGAGTCGGGCAAGCAGCCGGGGACCGAGGACGCGCTCGCGCTCCTCACGCCTTTCCCGGTCGCCCGTAACGGCTCGGACGTCCTCGGGGTGACGACCAACCAGCCCGGCAACGACAGCCTGAAGCCGGAGACCGGGCAGGAGCTCGAGGTCGGCTTCGACGCCAGCATGCTGGACAACCGGCTGGGGCTGCAGTTCACCTTCTACAGCCAGAAGACCAAGGACGCCATCGTCCAGCGGCAGCAGGCACCTTCCACGGGCTATCCGAGCACCTCGGCCCGGTTCGTCAACGTGGGCCAGCTCACGAACAAGGGCATCGAGGTGGGGCTGGATGCCACGCCGGTCGACCTCGAAAACGTTCACTGGCAGTGGCGGGTGAACTTCTCCACCAACTCGAACGAGGTGACGAAGCTCCCCGAGCCGATCGTGTTCGGAGACCAGCGGCACCAGCAGGGTTTCCCCGCCGGCGCCTACTTCGCCAGGCCGGTTCGGATCAACAGCGCGGGCGATGTCGTCTTCGGAGACACGGCCGTGTTCCTGGGCACGCCGACGCCCAAGTGGTTCGGCTCGGTGGGCTCGACCGTGACGCTGTTCCACTACGTCACGCTCTACGGCCTGCTCGACTTCTCGGGCGGCAACAAGCTTGACAACGCGTTCGAGTCCTTCAGCTGCGGCCTGTTCGGGGGCGGGGACCAGTTCGGCACCTGCCCGGCCATCTTCCAGACGGACGCCCAGGGGAATCCGACCCCCGAGGCCAAGATCAAGGACGCGGCAGCCGGCGCCGGCGTGGAGACGCCGTTCATCTACAGTGCGAACTACGCCAAGCTCCGCACGGTCTCGCTGCGCCTCGATCTGCCCGAGTCGCTCGTCCGGCGCCTGCCCTTCTCCAGCGCCAGCGTGACGTTCTCGGGCAACAACCTGGCGACCTTCACGAGCTATCCCGGCACTGACCCCGAGGTGAACTGGGCGGGTGGAGCCGCGTTCACGCGCGCACAGCTGTGGACGTTGCCCCCGGCGCGGTCGTTCTCGGGCAGTCTGTCGGTGACCTTCTGAGATGAGGGAGAGACGAACGATGCTCTCGAACATATGGCGACGTATCGGGTCGCCCGGGCGGCTCGCGCTGCTCGCGGCGGTGGCCGGCTCGGCGGCGGCCATGGCCTGCCACGGCGGGCTGCTGGACGTGAAGGACCCCAACGCGGTGACGCCGGGCCAGGTCGGAGGGGCCGCCGGAGTCCCCAACAAGATCAACGGAGTGGTCGGCGATTTCGAGCACGCCCTCGAGGGGTACGTGCTCTACACGGGCCTGTTCACCGACGAGAACATCCTCTCGGGGACGTTCCCCACCCGGATCGACGTGGACGAGCGCCACGTCACGTACGACAACGGCACGGTCACCGATGACGTCTGGAGTCCGCTCCAGGTGTCCAGGGCCTCGGCCGACAGCGGCTCGGTGAACTTCCGGGCCGAGCTCCAGGACCCCGACTACTCGGACGTGAAGGACGAGCTGCGGAAGGGGATCGCGCTGTCGGACCTGTATGGCGGGTACGACCGTGAGTTCCTGGCCGAGTTCTACTGCAAGGTCGTGCTCCAGGACCAGGGGCCGGCGGTCTCGCCCGCGGAGGCGGCTCAGGCGGCGCTGCAGAAGTTCCAGGACGCCGAGAAGTCCGCGCAGGCGGCCAGCATGTCGGACGTCGAGATGGCGGCGCTGATCGGCCAGGCCAGGGCGCGATTCTACACGGCCAAGACGCCCCAGGACTACGCGGCCGCGGCCGCACTCGTGCAGTCCATTCCGGCCGACTTCACGTTCGTCACCGAGTACTCGTCCAACACGAACACGCAGTGCAACCAGATGTACGGCTACTCAAGGGGCTCCTGTAATCTCGCGCTGCGCTGGACGGTGGGGGACTCGCTGTCGGGCAACCGCCACCACGAGAAATGGGCCTACCTGCAGGAGTGGGTCGACCAGGGTCTCCTGGAGGTGAGCCCGCCCGGGCTCAAGCCGCTGGACGTCGGGGTGCACGCGATCGTGCTCCAGCACCTGTACGACAGTCCGGCCAGCCCGATCGTCCTCGCCTCCGGTTGGGAGGCTCAGATGATCATGGCGGAGAGCGAGCTGCGAAACGGACAGACCGCGGCAGCGCAGAGCCGGGTGAACGCCCTGCTCACCGAGGCCAATCAGGCCGACAATCCGATGCTCGCGGTGAACCCGGCCCTGTCCGCGCCGCACACCGGGCTCGGGGGGACGCTGCCGGCCATGGGAGCGTTCGATCCCGTGAGCTTCGACGGCACGCTGGCGGATGATCTTCCGCAGCTGGCCCGAGCCCGCGCGGCCGGTCTGTGGCTGTCCGGACAGCGCCAGGGCACCCTCCGCCGCTTCAAGACCGTCGATGGCGTGGATTTGTACCCCGCCGGGACACAGGGGCAGGAGGTGAGCCTGCCGATTCCGAAGCAGGAGGTCGACAACAACTCCAAGGTGAGCACCACCAGCGGCTGCTGAGCCCGAGAGGGCGGGGGGCTCCCGCCAGGGAGTCCCCCGCTCCTCCTTCCGATGGCCTCCCGTGTCCCGTCGGGTCGCTCCCTCCGCCGCTCTCCGGCCCCGCGTACCGGGTGCGCGGCGAAGCGTGTCCCGGCGCGAGTCTCGCGTCAGAAAGCTCCCGTCCGAACCGGTTCGAAGGCTCCTCCGGGCGCCCACGACCAGGGGTCGCGAAGGCCACCGCTTGCTTGACAGCCGCCTCGTCGGGCGTTAATCAAGATACTGGCTCCGAAATGCTGGCCCCGAGTGGTTTCCGCCGTCCTGGCGGGGCGTCAGCCACCACCCCTCGATCAGGAGAAACGCTCTGACGGTTCAGACGTTGTCGGTCCCCCAAAAGCCTTAATACGACTCCGGCCCGCTTTCGCCGACTCCGGGAACCCGACCGTCTTTCGGCCGGTTTCCTCCATACAGAGAGCGGGTGGCGGCTCGTCGCATCTACGCTCCGTATCTGCGACGGGTGGCGGTGAAGCACTCCCTTGCCACAGGAGGGTGATCCATGTTCGCTCAGTTGTGCAGACGCGCGGGTCGCGTCACCGCCGTGTTCGCGGCGGGACTGGCCCTGTCGTTCGGTTCGGCGACGGCCGGCCGGGCGCAGCAGGGAGGTACCATTGCCGGCACGGTGACGGACGCCTCCACGCTGCAGCCCGTATCCGGCGCCCAGGTGTACCTGCCCGGCCTCAACCTGGGTACGCTGGCCGGCAACGACGGCAAGTACCGTATCCCCGACGTCCCGGCCGGCTCTCACGAGCTCCGCGTCCGGCTCCTCGGCTACAAGCTGGTGAGTCAGACCGTGACCGTGCAGGCCGGTCAGACCGCCACGGTCGACTTCCAGCTCGAGCCGTCCGCGGTCGGCCTCAAGGAGGTCGTGGTCAACGTGGTGACCGGCGTCCGGCAGCAGCGCCGGGACATCGGCACCAACACGGCCACGATCAACGCCAGCGAGGTCAATCAGACCAGCGTCAACGACTTCAACGACCTCCTGAGCGGACGCGCCTCCGGCGTGATCGTTCAGAACGTTTCGGGCGCCACGGGCACGGGTCAGCACATTCGAATCCGCGGCGCGAACAGCATCTCCCTCTCCAACGAGCCGCTCGTCTACATCGACGGCGTGAGGGTGCGGTCGCAATCGTCTCCTCTCCAGGCCGGAGGGGTGGGCGGTCAGGAGCCCTCCGCTCTCAACGACCTGAACCCCGAAAACATCGCCAACGTGCAGGTGATCAAGGGCCCGGCGGCCTCGGCCATCTACGGGTCCAACGCCGCCAACGGCGTGATCCTGATCACGACCAAGAAGGGCACCAACGCCGCCACCCGCTTCCACTTCTGGGGTGAGCTCGGCAACATGGTGGACGTGGGCAACTATCCCATCAACGTCACGTCGCTGACCGGCTCCGGCGCGCTCCTGAATCCGGACGGGACGATCAACTCGAGCAACTACTCCGACTGCCCGAGCGCGTACGCGGGACTGGGGCTGTGCACGCAGGATGTCACGCTGCGCCACGACGCGCTCCACGATCCGCGCACGACCCCGTTCACGCCGGGGCACAGCGACCGTCTGGGGGGGAGCCTCTCCGGCGGCGGCACGGAGGCCACCTACTTCCTGTCGGGTGACCGCCAGTTCGAGCGCAACGTGCTCGACGTCAACGTCAACACCCGTACGTCGGCCACGGCCACGGTGAACGTCCAGGCCAACCAGAAGTTCAACATCGGCCTGAACATGATGTACCTGGCCAACCGGCTCATCCTCCCGCAGGCCGACAACAACTCGGCCGGACCGATCGCCAACGGGATCTTCGGCTCGGCCCTGTTCGTGCCCGGCCAGGGCAACTACGGCGGTCCCCCCAGCGAGGGCTCGGCTCTCAACTACTACGCCTACACGCCCAGCGAGCTGAGGAACTGGCGACAGCATCACAACGTCGACCGGCTCACCCTCGGCGGGAACATGGACTGGAACCCGATGCCCTGGCTCCTCGTCCATGCCAACGGCGGACTGGACCTCAGCGACATCGAGGATGCGGAGACGCTCCAGCCCAACATCTTCGGTGGCGGCAACGCGATCGGATTCCGTGACAACGCACGGGAGAACGACTACAACTACACGGCCAACGGCTCGGTGCAGGCGACCTTCGACCTGACCCGGGACCTGACCTCGGCGACCCTCGTGGGCGGTCACTACGAGGAGAGCCGGGTGGGCGTCACCGAGTGCTACGGCGAGAACATCGTTCCTGGGCTGGCGAGTTGCGACGCGACCAGCCAGGCCTTCTTCATCAACGAGAACTTCTCCAGGCTGCGGACAGTGGCCGGTTTCGCCCAGGAGCAGCTGTCGTGGCGGGACCGGGTCTACCTGACGATCGCCGGGCGCGCGGACAACAACAGCGCCTTCGGTGGCAACATCGGCCTGCAGTTCTATCCGAGCGTCAACTTCTCCTACGTCGTCTCGGAAGAGCCCTGGTTCCCGACCGGGAGCGGTCTGAGCAGCTTCCGGATTCGAGGGGGCTTCGGACAGTCGGGTCTGCGACCGGGCTTCCGTGACGCGCAGACGCTGTTCAGTCCCGTCGTCGCCATCGTCAACGGTGGCTCGGTGACGGGCGTCTCGATCAACTCGACCGGTAACCCGGACCTGAAGCCGGAGCGGATCACCGAGTTCGAGGGAGGCTTCGATGCGGGCTTCCTGAACGAGCGCGTCGGGCTCCAGTTCACGTACTACAACAAGACCTCCAGGGATGCGCTGGTGGCCAAGCCGCTGCCGCCCTCCTACGGCCTCACCGGCTCGGTGTTCGACAACATCGGGAAGGTGCGGAACTATGGATTCGAGATCAGCGCCAACGCGACGGCGCTCGATTCTCGGACCATCGGGCTCGACCTGAGCGCCACGATGAACACCAACCACAACCGGGTGCTGAGCCTGGGCGGCGTCCCCGCGTTCACGAGCAACCGGGGCATCCAGGTGGTCGAGCAAGGCCTGGCGCTGGGGTCGTACAAGCAGACGCCGTATACGTTCAAAGACGCCAACGGGGATGGCTACATCGATCCCAGCGAGATCACGGCCGGCGATTCCGCCGTGTTCATCAACGAAGTCCTGCCCACCTGGGAAGGCTCCTTCACGGCGGACGTGCGCCTGTTCGACTTCATCCACATCAACACGCTCTTCGAGGCGCGGGGCGGCAACGCCCAGGCGAACGAGACGGCCTACTTCCAGTGCCTCCTGGGCTTCGGGTATTCCTACGGTGGATGCGCGGCAGCGGAGGATCCGACCGCGCCGCTGTCGGACCAGGCCGCCATCACCGCCTACCTCTTCTCGAACACCGAGGCCGGCTACATACAGAAGGCGGCCTTCATGAAGTGGCGGGAGCTCTCGATTCGGCTCAGCGCTCCGCAGTCGCTGTCCAGCGCGGTGCCGTTCACGCGCGGCCTGAGCCTCACCCTCGCGGCCCGGAACCTGGGGTTGTTCACCAACTATCCGGGCGTCGATCCGGAGATCAACGAGTCGGGCGGGAACCTCCAGTTCCAGCAGGATGAGTTCCTCACCCAGCCGGCTCCGCGGATCTTCACGGCGCGTGTGGATCTGAGCTTCTGAGCCCCCAGGAGGACGATAAGGCCATGAAGACGCATATTCGAAGCAAGTTCGGGAGGGCGTCGGCGCCGATGGCGTGGCTCCTCGCCCTCGGCATACCCGTGATCCTCGCCGCGTGCAGCGGGGATGCGCTGAAGGTGGTCGACCCCGAGCAGGCCACAACCGCGAACGTGACTCCGGACGTGGCATTCGCCGGAGCCGTATCCGACTTCCAGCACGCCTACGCGGGCCAGGGCGGGGGTCAGACCGACAACGAGGGCATCGTCTCGGTGAGCGGTGTGTTCACGGACGAGTTCCATTCGTCGGGGACGTTCCCGACCCGGAACCGCACGGACCAGCGTCACCAGTTCAGCGCCCAGGACGGCAATACGTCCGACCTCGCGTACACCTACCTTCAGCAGGCCAGAACGTCGGCCATAGCCGCCGAGAATCTCCTGGGCTCCGGCGACCCGAGGACCAGCCAGCTGAAGAGCTACGTCGGGTACGTCTACACGGCGATGGCCGAGAACTTCTGCTCCGGCGTGCCGTTCAGCACGTCGACGGACTATGCGCCGGCGGAGCCCGGGGCTCCGCTCAGCACCCCGCAGATGTTCACGGCCGCCGTGGACACCTTCAAGGCGGCCAAGAGCGCCGCGGGAGGGAACACGCAGGACAAGTGGCTGGCCCAGGTCGGTGAGGGCCGAGCTCTTCTGAATACGGCCAAGACGCCTGCCGACTATCAGCAGGCCGCGGCCGCGGTATCCGGCGTGCCGACCAGCTTCGTGTTCGACGTCGAGTACTCGACGTCGGCCACGGTGGACGAGAACCAGATCTACGACCTGCAGGAGGCGGGTCGCTACTCGATCTCGGATGGCGAGGGCGGCAACGGCCTCGACTTCCGGTCGGCGGACGATCCACGGATTCCGTGGGGCGACGACTCCAACGGCGGCTTCACGCACTCGATCCCGCTGTACGTCGCGCTTCGGTATCCGCTCAAGTCCTCGAACGTCGTGTTGGCCGACGGGATCGAGGCCAGGCTCATAGAAGCCGAGTCCGACCTCAACAACGGGGACGTGTCCGGCTGGCTGACCACGCTGAACGATCTGCGTGACAACGTCTCGTCACTCATGAGCGCGCGCTACGACAATCCGGCCGCGATCACGAGGACGACCGTCACGGTGCATCCCGTGGCCTCGAGCTTGCCGCACCTGACGGATCCCGGGACCCAGGCCGCTCGCGTGGACATGATGTTCAGGGAGCGGGCGTTCTGGCTGTTCCTGACGGGTCATCGGCTGGGCGACCTGCGGAGGCTGATTCGCAACTACGGGCGATCGGCCAGCACCGTCTTCCCGGTGGGCGCCTACTTCAAGGGCGGCGGGATCAACTACGGGACGGACGTGGCGTTCCAGATGAACTACGATGAGAGGAACAACCCCAAGTACAGCCTCAGCATGTGTCACGTGAACCAGCCCTGAGGTTCCGCGGCACAGGGTCGACACGCCTCCTGCGGCACCTCGCGTGTCCGCGGGCCGGCGGTAATAGAGAGCGGGGGCGCGCCTTCGAGCGTGCCCCCGCTCTCGCACGTCGGGGAACGTGGTCACGTCCATCGCCATACTACACTGGACGGAGATCGAGCCCTCCCGGCGGCGGACGCCACGTTCGCGGCCAGCCATCGAGGCGGCGAGGGTGAGGTCGGTGGACCCATGCGTCGTGGGCATGGGCGGCAACTGGATGAGGGACACCGTGAGACGAACACATGTTTGCCGGGCTTCTCGCTGGCGCCCAGCGCCCGCCACCTTCTCCGGAGTGGCCACGCTGGTCCTGGTCATCCTGGGTTCGTCGGCGACACACCTCCGAGCTCAGGATCGGAGTGGCGCGGATACGATGGCCATCCTGCAGGGACAGGTCGTCTCCGCCATGACGGGAGGGCCCCTCCACAATGCCCAGGTGTCACTGCTCCACGCCGGACTCGGGACCTACACGGACAGCACCGGCCACTTCGTGCTGAACGATCTGCCGGCCGGGCCGGACACGCTTCACGTGCGCCTCATCGGCTTCGCAGACCAATCGGTCCCGATCACGATCCAGGGGAACCATATTACGACGGCGACGCTGATGCTGAGCCAGACGGTCCTGCAGATGGCCGATATCCACGTGCAGGTTCGCCAGCTGGCCCCCGTGGATCGACTGGCGGGATTCGAGAACCGCATGCGTTCTCGCCAGGGGGTGTTCCTGACTCCCGAGGAGGTCGACAAGAAGCGTGAGTACGCGAACAAGTCCGCCGACCTGCTCCGTGGCCTTCCCGGTATCTCGGTGGGGGAGAGCACGGTGGGGCACACCTCGATCCGGGTCCCCCGCGGACAGCGCTGGTGCACTCCCTTCATATGGCTCAACAATCAACCGATGCCGAACCTCCACATCGACGATCTCTCTCCCGAGGCCATCCTGGCCATGGAGATCTACCGGAGCGGCTCGGAGACGCCGCCCCAGTTCGTATACCGGGGCTTCTCCGGACAGTGCGCCACGATCGTGGTGTGGACGCGGGACGGACGGCAACACTGACGGGTGGGTAGCGGCGGTTGGCGGGAGGGAAAGAGAAGAGGGGGATCGGCCGGGTGGCCGGTCCCCCTCTCGATTCAGGCCGCTACGGTCGCCGGGTCCGGCCCGACACGCAGCCTGCCCGGACGACTAGAATCGGAACGTGAACTGACCCTGCATCGGGAAGCTCCACAGGTCGTCGAACATGGCGCCGCCCTGCGGCAGGAACTGTCCGAAGACCCGGAAATCCTCCGACCTGGTGAGAATGTAGTTGACCTCGCTGCCCAGCGAGAACGCCACGTTGGGGCTGAACTGATAGCCGATCGTGAGGCCACCGTAGCCCGACCAGTAGGTGTGGCTGAAGTTGGTCCCGGAAGGCGTCGGGTTGCTGAGGCCGGACGGATAGTCGCCACTCTTCATGTGCGTACGGCCGAGTCCGACCTTGAGATCCACGCGCCACATGGTGTTCGCGGGGTCCAGGGCCATCCACTCGAGGCCGGCGCCGTAGTGGTACAGCTGCATGTTGGGCGCATCAAAGGCGGCGATGGGCCCGTTAGATCCGATATCCGCTGCGGTCCTCCCCTTCAGGAACTCGCCCTCGCCGTCGATGCGCACGGCCATGCGGGGATTGAACCAGTACGCGGCGCCGATGCCCAGGTTCGGGCCCGGCTTCCACAGCTTCTTGCCGTCGGCGACCGTGAAGGAATAACCTCCTCGCACGTCCACGCTGATGTTGCTGTTGTTGTCCTGTGCCCGGGCGCGGGTCGCCGACGACGTCAGCCCCATTCCCGCGACCACCATCACGACTGCCAACCACTTCGTCTTAGACATGGTTCGGCTGCCCTCCTCTCCTCCTGTCAAGAACGGTGAGCGCCCGGTGGATCCGGCTGGAGGACGCTCGACTAGGACCCCAATTCGGCTGGTGAGGTAGAGATAAAGATAACGCCCTGTGTGCGAACAGGGTACACCCATATGCCAAGCAAGCACCGGCATGGATGTGTGCGGACGACACGTGATCAAAAAGCATAAGTCTTGGGGGGGCGCGGGACAAGGTGAGTGAGCGGGTCGCCGTGGGGGTGGGATCCAACCTGGGAGCCCGCGAGGAACACGTGCGGACGGGTCTCGAAGCGCTCGGTGGCCTTCTCCGCGACCTTCGGGTCTCCTCCGTGTACGAGACGCGGCCCGTGGGCGATTCCCGGCAGCCCGACTTCCTGAACCTGTGCTGCGTGGGAGTCGCGTACGCGTCGGCCCGCGAGCTGCTGGAGTCGTTGCTCCGGGTGGAGCTCGAGGCGGGACGCCGGCGTGGCCCGCGGCGTTTCGGTCCACGGACGCTCGATCTGGATCTGCTGCTGTACGGTGACCTGATGCTGGACGAGCCGGGGCTCAGGGTCCCGCATCCGCGCCTGGTGGAGCGGGCGTTCGTGCTCCTGCCCCTGGCCGAGCTGGCACCGGAATGGCGGCACCCGGAGTTGGGCCGCACCGTCGCGGAGCTGGCGAGCGAAGCGGATGCGAGCGGTGTGCGGCGCGCCGGGCCGCCGCCCACACCGGACTGGAAGGGCGATCGTCCGGGCGGTGCGCGGTGAGGGCCGAGAGGAGGCGAGAAGGCGTGAGCGGCGGGGCTGGGAACGCGGGAGCGGAGTTGGTGGGTCGGCCGGGAGCGCGGCCAGGCGGCCGGAGAGCCGTGCTGGCGCTGGCGGTGGGCGCGCTCCTGCTCGCGGCCGCACTGGCCGAGGCGTGCGGGGGCGAGGCCGGTGCCCGGGCCGCCGCGGTGGGCGCCGACCCGGCCGCGCAGTGGGTGGGCGGCAGGGACTCGGCGCTGGTCCGGGCGGCCCGCGAGGTGCTCCCGGCCGTGGAGGCCGAGAGCGGCCTCACGGCGCAGCATCCACTGGCGGTGGCCAGGACCAGCCGTGAGCAGCTCGAATCGTACATGCTGGGCGAGTTCCACGAGGAGCTCCCTCCCGGACGCGCCCGGGCCGTCGAGGAGACCTACGTGCGGTTGGGACTCCTTCCCGACAGCCTCGATCTCGTCTCCTTTCTCCGGAAGCTGTACGTGGAGCAGGTCGTGGGTTACTACGACGCGACCCGGGACACCCTGTACGTCAGGGAGGGGGTGCAGGACGAGGAGTTCCGTCCCGTGCTCGTGCACGAGATGGTGCACGCCCTGCAGGACCAGCACATGGACCTGGACTCGCTGCTCGAGGCCCGCGAGGACGACAACGACGCCTCCACGGCCGCACACGCCGCTCTGGAGGGCCAGGCCACCTACGTGATGCTGGAGTGGCTCGTGCGACAGCGAACCGGCTCGAAGGCGGACCTCACGCGGATGCCGCAGGTGGTCGACATGGTCTCGGGCGCCGACCTCCTTTCGGCCGGAGCCGCGTCCATGCCGGAGTTGGCGGCGGCTCCGGCTTTCATTCGGAGCTCGCTCGTCTTTCCCTACCAGGCCGGGCTCTCGTTCATGCAGGCGCTGTGGACGAGCCGGAAGGGACGTCCGGCGCCGCTCGGCGCCGACATGCCGGCCTCCACCGAGCAGGTCATGCACCCGGACCACTTCCTGTCCAGCCCGCGGGACGCCCCCACGGAGATCGAGTTCGAGACCGACTCGGCCGCCCCGGAAGGTGGGTGGCGCGTGGCTCACTCGGACGATCTCGGGGAGTTCGAGACACGCTTCTTCCTCTCCGCCTTCCTGGGCGACACCGCGAGGGCCGACTCGGCCTCCACCGGCTGGGACGGGGACCGATACCGACTCCTGCGTCGGTGCGGGTCCGCCGGCGACAGCCGCTGCGCGGAGGCCTTCGTGTGGGCCAGCGTGTGGGACGGACCCGGGTGGGCCGACGCGTTCGCGGCGGCCGCGCGGCGCGCCTTCGCCGCCCGTTACGGGGTGGCCGACTCCGCGGCGGCGATCGCTTCTGGCGTGAGCTCGGCCCGACCCGGTCCGCGATCGGTCACGGTGGACACTCTTTCGGCGGCCGGCCGGGTGATCCGGGTGCGCCGGCTCCAGGTGTCCGGGCGGCCGGCCGTCCTCGTGATCGACGGCCCGCTCGGCGCGGACCCGGATCCGATCGCCGCCGCCGGGCGCTTCCGGATCGAGGGAGGCCCGTGAGGCGCCCGGAGATCGCCCACCCGTCGGAGCGCGGGTGGCCCCCGCGTGGCCGGGGTCGCCGGTGACCGGGACGACCGTCGTCCGAGTGCGGGTCCCCGTCGGAGCCGCGCGGGGCTACGAGGTGCGGATCGGACCCGGTCTCCTTGAGGAGCTCGGGACGGCGTGCGCCGAGGCGGCGCCCGCCCATCGCTACGCGGTCCTCTCCGATGCCCGCGTCGCGTCCCTGTACGGGGAGAGAGCCCTGGCATCGCTTCGGGAGGCCGGCCTGCTCGCTGAGCTCCATGTGTTCCCGCCGGGAGAGGGCTCCAAGACGCGCGCCACCTGGACCTCCCTCACCGACGAGCTCCTCGCGGCGGGTCACGGCCGCGACAGCGTCGTGGTGGCACTCGGTGGAGGCGTGACCGGCGACCTGGCGGGGTTCGTGGCCGCCACGTTCGAGCGCGGCCTCCCGGTGGTCCAGGTCCCGACCAGCCTCCTGGCGATGGTCGACAGCGCCGTGGGAGGCAAGACGGCCGTGGACACGCAGGCGGGGAAGAATCTCGTGGGCGCCTTCCACCACCCCGCGCTCGTCGTGGTCGACACCTCCGTGCTGGCCACGCTCGGACGCCCACACCGGGCCGGCGCCCTCGCCGAGGCCGTGAAGATGGGAGCCGTGGCCGACGCGGACCTGCTGCACTGGATCGGGGACCGCTCTGGCCGCCTCCTGGAAGGCGAGCCGGAGTCGTCGGCGGAGCTGGTTCGTCGCTGCGTGGGGCTCAAGGCCCGGATCGTGGGGGAAGACCCGCGCGAGACGGGCCGCCGGGCCGTGCTCAACTTCGGACACACGGTGGGCCACGCGCTGGAGCGCCTCTCCGGCTGGACGTTGACGCACGGCGGGGCGGTAGCGGCCGGCGCGCGGACGGAGGCCCGGCTCGGGGAAGCACTCGGAACCACGCGGTCCGGGACCGCGGCCGCGCTGTCGGAGCTGCTGGACCGCTGCGGCCACCGGGATCGCCCGGAGAGGCAGTGGACCGCCGGGGAGGTGCTGGAGGCGGCCGCCGGCGACAAGAAGGGTCGGAAGGGCAGGCTCCGGGTGGTGATGCTGGAGGTGCCGGGACGCGTGGCGAGGGCGCCCGATGGCGCGTGGACGTGGCCCCTGGACGAGGCGGGGCTGGCTTCCGCTCTAGGGTCGGCTTTACGGGGCGCGAGCGAGACTGCAGATTCCGGTGCCCGGACCCTCCGGGAACCCGGCCCGCCGCCGACGCGCGGATCGGCGACAGGAACGTGAAGCAGGCTTCCGGGGACTCCATGTCGGCAAACACCGAAACGCCTCGCGCGGCCCGGTCGCTCGGGCACGCACTCGAGGAACAGGTCGAGCGCCGAGGCGGGGAGACCTTCCTCGTCGCCGGTGGGCGGACCTGGACCCTCGCGCAGGTCGCCGCCTCGGCCGAGGCCATGGCGGCGGGGCTTCACCAGCTCGGCATCGAGCCGGGCGACCGCATGGCGATCGACCTCCCCAACTGGCCCGAGTTCGTGATCTCGGTGTTCGCGGCGGCCCGCCTGGGTGCGGTCATCGTGCCGCTCAATCCCGGCTATACGGCCCGCGAAGTCCAGTTCATGCTGAGGAACTCCGAGGCCAGCGTGGTCGTCGCGGCGGAGCGGTTCGGCGGGATCGACTACCTGGAGCTGTTCGAGAGCCTCCTCTTCGAGCTCCCCGACCTGCAGTACCTCGTCACCGTCGGTGAGGAGGACCTCTGGTACGACGACCGCATCTTCCAGTTCGAGGACCTCGTGTCGAGCGGACGCGGCCGGGACCTGCCGGAGGTGCGCGTGTCACCCGACGAGGACCCCTTCGCGATCTTCTACACGCCGGGGACGACCGGGAAGCCGAAGGGGGTGATGCTCTCGCACACGAACCTGGTTCGGACGGCGAGGGAGACGGCTGGAGCCCTCGGCCTCGGTCCCGGGGATTCGACCCTGTGCGCCGTGCCGCTGTTCCACATCTTCGGCCTCGGCGCCGCGTTCTTGACCTCGCTCGTGTCCGGTGGTCGGCTGGTGCTCCTGGAGAGCTTCGAGCCCGGGCCGGCGCTGGACCAGATCGAGGAGCACGGCGTGACGGTGCTCCACGGCGTCCCGACCATGTTCGTCATGCTGCTGCGCGAGGAGGGGCTGGCCGAGCGCGATCTCGAATCGCTTCGCACGGGGATCATCGCTGGAGCCCCGGTGGCGCCGGCTCTGGTGCGGCAGATTCGCCGCGACCTCGTCGACGAGCTCGAGATCGCCTACGGCCTCACCGAGACCTCTCCGACCGTGACGATCACCCGGAAGGACGACGACGAGGAGCACCGGAGCGGCACGGTCGGCCGGCCCCTGGAGGGAGTGGAGGTCGAGCTCCTGGACGAGGAGGGCCAGCCCGTGTCGGGCGACGCCGTGGGCGAGGTGGCCGTGCACGGGTTCAACGTGATGCTCGGATACTTCCGGCAGCCGGCCGAGACCGCATCCTCCTTCACCCCCGACGGCTTCCTGAAGACGGGAGATCTGGCGCGGAGGGACTCGAAGGGTTACCTGCAGATCGTCGGTCGAAAGAGCGACGTGATCATCCGGGGTGGGTACAACGTCCATCCCCGGGAGGTGGAGAATCACCTCCGGTCCCATCCCGCCGTGCT
The DNA here is from genome assembly GCA_964465015.1 of uncultured Gemmatimonadota bacterium. GTDB lineage: Bacteria > Gemmatimonadota > Gemmatimonadetes > Palauibacterales > Palauibacteraceae > Humimonas. The sequence goes on along the minus strand of CAYXHP010000024.1, from coordinate 566 downwards.
GGACGCGGTGGTGGTGGGCGTGCCGAACGAGGTGCTGGGCGAGCTCGTCTGCGCCTGCGTCCGGCCCGTGGAGGGCGCGATCATCACCGGGGAGGAGCTGCGCGGCTACTGCCGCTCGGCCCTGGCCAGCTACAAGGTCCCGGACCTCGTGCGCTTCATGGATGTATTCCCCATGACCGCGGCGGGGAAGCCCCGCAGGGTCGAAGTGGCCCGGATCGTCCGGGCGGAGGCCCAGGAGCACTCCTGACGCCCGGATCCATCGTGGCCCGGGCCGTGGGAGGATCGCGGTCGTCCTCTGCCGGCTCCCGAAGCCGACGAGAGGACACCCGGCGCGCGTCCGGAGGGATGCGACGCCACGGAGTTCGAAGCAGCGGGGGTCTTCCCGTACCGTCCCCTCCGCCGGAGCGTTCTCCGAACGCACCGGAGTCCGGAGGCGAGGTCGGGAAGCCTCTCGCCCACCCGGGCGGAGCGTCCGCCCCGGTGGCAAGCAAGGAAAGACACGTCACTCTGCGAGAGGTATCATGAACGAGCAGTACACCCGGGCGCCTCACCGGCGCTCCACCGGG
>CAYXHP010000023.1:0-6579 GCA_964465015.1 uncultured Gemmatimonadota bacterium | reverse complement strand
GAGCCACATGATCGTGGCCGGCAGCCTCCTCGGAATCGGAGGCGCCCTCCTCTTCGCGCGTCTGCTCGGAAGCGAGATCCACGGCGTGTCCGGCCACGATCCCGCGGCGTTCCTGGGAGCCGTCGCGCTCCTCGGCCTGGGCGCGCTCGCGGCATCCCTGCGCCCCGCCCTCCGGGCGAGCCGGGTGGATCCCATGGCCGTCCTGCGCTCGGAGTGAGGTGACCCGGATGCCCGACGCGCTCCGCCAGGACGTCCGTTTCGCCCTCCGCCAGCTGAGACGGAGTCCGGGGTTCGCGCTGGCCGCCGTCCTCACTCTGGCGCTCGGCATCGGCGCCAACACGGCCATCTTCAGCGTGGTCCACGCCGTGCTGCTGAAGCCGCTTCCCTACGCGGACTCCGGCCGGCTCCTGGAGCTCCGTGAGCGCAACGGTCCGCAGGACACGCACGGGATGGTGGTGACCTTCGGCAACTTCGCCACCTGGCAGCAGCGCTCGCGCTCGTTTGACTCCTTCGCCGCCTGGGAACATGGAGCCTACACGCTCACCGGCTCCGGCGAGCCGCGGCGGCTCCAGGCCCTCGTCGTGAACGCGGACTACTTCAAGACTCTCCACATCCCGCCGAGCGCCGGCCGCTACTTCTCCCCGCACGAGGACGATCCGGGGGCGGAGCACGTCGTGGTCCTCTCGCACGCCCTGTGGCAGTCGCAGTTCGGAGGCGACGCGTCCGTCGTGGGCCGAACGATCACGCTGAGCGGGGCTCCCTACACGGTGGTCGGCGTCGCCGCACCGGGCTACTCGCTCACCGAGCAGCCGGATCCGATCTACGTGCCCCTCGTGCTCACGCCCGCTCGCAGGGCGGAGCACTCGGACCACGAGCTCGCGGTCGTCGGGAAGCTCCGGGCCGGCGTGACCCCCGCGGCCGCGCTCGGCGAACTGACTCGGGTCGAGACCGATCTCGCGCACCGGTACCCGGACGGATACTTCGACGGCCACATCGTGGCCCGACCGATGCGCGACATGGTGGTCGGCCCGGTCCGGGACCAGATCCTGATCCTGTTCGGCGCCGTGGGACTCGTGCTCCTCATCGCATGTGCCAACCTCACGAACCTGCTGCTCGCCCGGGGCGTCACGCGCCGCACGGAGCTGGCCATCCGGGGTGCCCTGGGAGCCGGGCGGGGCCGCCTGATCTCGCAGGCGCTGGCGGAGAGCCTCGTACTGGGGGTCGCCGGCTCCGCGGCCGGACTGGCGATCGGTTGGGCGAGCGTCCGCTTCTTCGTGGCGAGGTCCCCGGTCGGCGTGCCACGGCTCGCGGGCACGTCGATCGATGGCACGGTCGTGGCCTTCGCGGTCGGTCTGGCCATCCTGTCGAGCCTGGTGTTCGGTATCCTCCCGGCGCTCCGGGCCGCGAGGGTCGATCCGCAGGCTACGCTCGGGGAGGGCACGCGCTCCGGCACCGCCATCGTCTCCGGCCGACTGCGCTCGGCCCTCGTGATCGGCCAGGTGTCAGTCGCGCTCGTGCTGCTCGTGGCCGCCGGGCTGCTCCTGCGGAGCGGCATGCTGCTGAGCGGCGTATCCCCGGGCTTCGATCCCCACGACCTGCTTGTCACGGCCACCCGGCTCCCGGCCTCCCGCTACGCCTCGGCGGAGGAGATCCGGAGCGCCTTCGGGCGCATCCACGACGCGCTGGCCGCGATCCCCGGAGTGGCCTCGACGGCCCTGGTGTCGCGCATCCCGGTCGGAGCATCCGGCTACGACTGCGGGGCGCGGGTGGAAGGGAGCCGCGCGAGCGTCGACGCCAACTACAGGGTCGTCACGGGAGACTACTTCTCTGCCCTCCGCATCCCGCTCCTCCAGGGACGAACCTTCGGCCCCGCCGACGTGGCGGACGCCCCGGGCGTGGTCGTCCTCAACGCCGACCTGGCGCGCCGCCTGTTCGGCGATTCGAACCCCCTGGGCCGGCGCATCACGCACTGCGACGGCGACCGGGCCTTCACCGTGGTAGGGATCACGGGGGACATCCACTCCAACGGCCTCGACCGGGATGTCGCCGACGAGGTCTACTACTCGGAGTCCCAGGGGTCCGGGCGGACGCAGTACCTGGTGATCCGCGGATCCGTACCGGTCATGGGCCTCGTTCCCGCGGTGCGCCGCGCCGTCGCCTCGGTGGATCCGCTGCTCGCCCTGACCGCCCCTCGCACGATGGACCAGATCCTCCACCGCTCGACGGCCACCCGGCGCTTCAACACGACGCTGCTCACGCTCCTGGGCGTCGTCGGCCTGGTCCTGGCCGCGATCGGCATCTACGGCGTGATCGCCTTCCTGGCGGCCCAGCGAACGCACGAGATCGGAATCCGGATCGCCCTGGGAGCGGACCGTGGTCGGGTGACCCGCATGATGGTCGGCCAGGGGCTCGCCGTCGGCGCGGTCGGAGTCGCGGTCGGGATCGGGGCCGCTCTGGTGGTGACTCGTTCGCTCGCGTCCCTGCTGTACGGAGTGAGGCCCAGCGATCCCTTCATCTTCGGCCTTGTCGGCACGGTCCTCCTCGCCGTGGCCGGGCTGGCCTCGTGGCTTCCGGCGCGTCGCGCGGCGCGCATCGACCCCTTGAGCGCGCTCCACCATGAGTGAGCCGAACTCTTCGCCCCGGGAGACCTGATCGTGCTCGACACGCTTCGCCAGGACCTCCGCCTGGCGCTCCGTCAGCTACGCCGGAGCCCGGGCTTCACCGTGGTGGCCGTGCTGACGCTGGCGCTCGGCATCGGAGCCAACACGGCCATCTTCAGCGTGGTGGACTCGGAGCTCCTGCACCCCCTGCCGTACGCCGGCTCCGACCGCCTGCTGGATGTGTCGAGCATGGCCCTCCTGCGCGGCGGAGGCGGAGGTGCCAGGGCCCGCGGCGCCGTCTCCTATCCCGACCTCCAGGACCTTCGGAATCTCACGGGGGACTTTTCGGGCGTGGCGGCCTACGCGTCCCAGCGCTACAACCTGGCCCTTCGCGACCGGGCCTCCGAGGTGCGAGCCGGGGTCGTCTCGAGCGACCTGTTCGGCCTCCTGGGCGTCTCGCCCACCGTGGGACGTACCTTCACGGCCACCGAGCGGGACGACCAGCTGGCGGTCCTGAGCTACGGAATGTGGGCCACCGATTTCGGCTCCGATCCGGGCATCGCGGGGCGTTCGGTGAACCTGGACGGCCGCAGCTTCACGGTCGTCGGCGTGATGCCACGCGGCTTCGCGTTCCCCGACGACAACGTGCAGCTGTGGGTACCGCTGGGCGAAGCGTTGCGCTCCGATCCACAGCTCGAGTTCAACCGGCACATGTACTTCTTCCGCAGCGTGGCCCGGCTGGCGCCCGGCGCGACGCTGGCTCGGGCCCGGGCGGACGCCGAGGGCCTGGCCCGGCACATCGAAGAGGGAGAGCGGGCGGGCCCACGGGGCGAAGGGCCCGCGAGTCCGGGCGCCCGGCCCCAGGGCGCGGGAGCCACCAGTCCGGGCGCCCGCCCCCAGGGCGGGGCGGGCACCGGGCCCCGGAGTCGCCCGCAGGCCGGGGAGAACGCGGTACCCGCCGGCCGCCCGCCGACCGGGCCGCCGTCCGGGGGAGGGCGACGGGTCGAGGTCCGCGTGGCGGGCGGAGGGGGCGCACCCGGACCCGTCATGGTCCGCGGCACGCACTTCGACCTGGAGCCCCTGTCGGACGCGGTGATCGGGGACGCGCGGCCCGCGCTCCTCATCCTGTTCGGAGCCGTGGCGCTCGTGCTCCTCATCGCCTGCGCGAACGCGGCCGGGCTGCTCGTGGCACGGGCCACCGAGCGCCGAAAGGAGATGGCGGTGCGCCGGGCGCTCGGCGCCGACCGGGGACGTCTCATCCGGCAGCTCCTCACCGAGAGCGTGCTGCTGGCGCTCATCGCGGGCGCGGTCGGCGTGCTGCTCGCCTACTGGGGGCTCGGCGCGGCGCTGGCCACGTGGCGGGACCTGCCGAACGCGTCCCGGATCCAGATCGACCGGGTCGTACTCGGCTTCGCGCTCGGCCTGTCGGTCGTCACCGGCCTCGCCTTCGGCGCGCTCCCGGCCCTGCGAACCACGGCCTTCGGCGTGGACGAAGCGCTGCGTGACGAAGGCACCGCCAGCACGGGCTCCAGGCGGCGGCGGCGCACGCAAAGCGCGCTCGTCGTGACGGAGATCGCCCTGGCGCTGGTGCTGGTGGTGGGCTCGGGGCTCCTGGTGCGCAGCTTCGTCCGCCTCATGTCGGTGAACCCCGGCTACGACACGCGCGACGTCCTGGCCGCCCGGATCCGGCTCACGCCCTCGCGCTATCCGTCGATCGAGCAGCAGAAGCGGTTCTTCGAGTCGCTCACGGAGAGTCTCGCCCGCGACCCCGCCGTCGCGGACGTGAGCGTCTCGCGCACGCTGCCCCTCTCGGGTGGGATCCAGGCCATGGCCTTCGATCCCCGGCAGATCCGGCCGGACGCGCCGCAGGAGCTCATGGTGGCGCGCGTCAGCGTGGTGGGGGCCCGCTACTTCACCGCCACCGGCATCGGCGTCCAGGGTCGGGAGTTCGCGCCCACCGACCGGGCCGATGCCCGGAAGGTCGTGATCGTGAACCGGAGGCTGGCCGACCAGCTCTGGCCCGGCGAGGACCCGGTCGGCAAGACGCTGCCCGTCCAGGCGCCGGGGATCGGACGTTACGAGGCGACCGTGATCGGCGTGATCGGCGACATCCACTACGCGTCGCTGGAGGCGCCGGTCATGCCCGAGATCTACCTGCCCGAGCTCCAGGCCGGTGACGCCTCGCAGCTGTGGGTCGTGCTCAAGGCCCGCCGCGCTCCGCTGTCGCTGGGCGGCGCCGTGCGCGCGGCCGTGCAACGCCTCGATCCCTCGCAGCCGATCGGGGAGATCGTGAGCCTGGACCAGGAGCTCGCGCGCTCCACGTCCTCGCGTCGCCTGGACATGTCGCTCCTCACGCTGTTCGCCGGCCTCGCGCTCCTGCTGGCCATCGTGGGCATCTACGGGATCACCGCCTACGCCGTCGCGCAGCGCACGCGCGAGCTGGGGCTCCGAATGGCGATCGGCGCCCGACCGGGCCAGGTCGTGGCGCTGCTGCTGCGCGAGAACGTCGCCCTGGTCGTCGTCGGTCTCGGGTTGGGACTCATCGGGGCCGCGGCCGGCACCCGGGTCCTGGGCTCGATGCTGTTCGGGGTGACGACGCTCGACCCGGTCACATTCTCCGGCGCGGCCGTGCTGCTGGCCTCAGTGGCCGTGGTAGCCACCTGGCTTCCCGCCCGGCGCGCGGCCCGCATCGACCCGATGGAGGCGCTTCGGCATGAGTGAGCGGCAGCGACACCGGATGCCCTTCCACGAAGCCGGCGCGCCAGGGCGGAAGCCGGCTCGGTGGATCGCCAGGGAGAGACGACCATGATCGACGCGCTCCGCCAGGACCTGCGATTCGCCCTGCGCCAGCTGCGCCGGAGCCCGGGCTTCACCGCCGTGGCCGTCGCGACGCTGGCCCTGGGCATCGCCGCGAACACGACCGTGTTCAGCATGGTCGACGCCGTGCTGGTCCGGCCGCTGCCGTTCGCGGACCCGGGCCGCGTCGTGGCCGTGAGCAGCGTCGATGCCGCGCGACCCGGCCTGACCCTCAACATGTCCTACCCCGACTACCTGGACGTCCGGGCGGGCGTGAAGGCGTTCCAGGACGTGGCCGTGTGGGACTGGCAGCCCTACAACCTGCGCTCCGGCGCGACCGCCTCCTTCGTGGGCGGCGCCCGGGTGAGCGGCTCCTTCTTCTCCACGCTGGGAGTCGCGCCCCTCCTGGGACGCTCGTTCACCGCGGACGACGATCGCGCCGGGGCGGCGCCGGTGCTCCTCCTCAGCGAGGAGCTCTGGAAGTCACGGTTCGGAGCCCGACCGGACGTGGTGGGGTCTACCGTCCGGCTCGATGGCACGGCCTACACCGTGATCGGCGTCGAGCCGTCCGGCATCGGCTTCCCGGAGCGGACGCGCCTGTGGGTGCCGCTGCGGACGACGCCCGAGCACTCGCCGCGGACGGCGCGCTACCTGGGCGCCATCGCGCGCCTCGCGCCCGGTGCCACGACCGAATCCGCCCGGCACGAGCTCGGCGCCGTGGCCGCCAACCTCGCGAGAGCGTACCCGGACATCCACGGCGGCCTCGGGTTCCAGATCTCCGGTCTCCGGCAGGAGCTCCTGGGCGACGGTCTCACGCCCCTGTTCGTGCTCCTCCTGGGGGCCGTCGGTGTCCTCCTCCTCATCGTGTGCTCCAATCTCGCCAATCTCCTGCTGGCGCGCGGAGCCCGCCGCGAGCGCGAGCTCGCCGTACGCGTCGCCCTGGGCGCGAGTCGCGGGCGCCTCGTCCGGCAGCTCCTGACGGAGAGCGTGGCACTCGGAGTCGGTGGGGCGGGGCTCGGGTGGCTGCTGGGACAGTGGGGCAGCACGATCGTGCAGCGGACCATCCCGGTCGAGATCCCCGCCTGGATCCATCTCGAGCCGGACCTCCGGGTGCTGGCATTCGTCAGCGCGGTCTCCGTCGCCGCCGTGCTCCTGTTCGGACTCGTGCCTGCGATCCTGACGA
>CAYXHP010000022.1:0-66064 GCA_964465015.1 uncultured Gemmatimonadota bacterium | reverse complement strand
GTGGCTGCGCGAGACGTGGGACGGAGCCGCACGCTGGCCTCATCAGACGGTGTTCGGCGGTCGCGTGCTCCCCGAGTGGCCGGATGGCATGCCCGGCTTCCTGGAAGGCTCACGATACCTCGGACCCTGCTTCACCGTGCTCGACCCGGAGGCGCCGGAGGGACCGCTCCCCGAGTTCCGTCCCTTCGGGCCCAACATGGCGGTCCGGCGCGCTCCGTTCGACCGCGGGTTGCGCTTCGACGTCCATGTGGGCCCCTCTGCGGGCTCGTATGTCATGGGGAACGAGACCGAGCTGGCCCGGAGGCTGGCCGAGGACGGTGAGGAGGCCGTCTTCCTCCCGCGCAGCGTCGTCCGCCACCGCATCCGGGCCGAGCAGCTCGGCCTGGGCTGGCTACTCAGCCGCGGCGTGCGTTTCGGACGGTCGCTCGAGTACACGGCCGCCGGCGGCGCGACCGGTTCCGGTCCTCCCGCCCGGATTCCCGCGTGGATGGTGCGCGAGGGACTGGGAAGCGTGTCCGTGGCGGTAGCGCGCTGGGTGCGCGGCGACCGGGCGGGAGCGTTCGAGCGAGCCATGGATGCGGCCGTGACCTGGGGGCGGATGCGCCAACGGTGGACGACAGGCCTGGCGGGCGGCGACGACGCGAGCCGGGGAGAGAGCCCGGCCGAGACCCGGGAGGGCCGCGTGTGAGCGCTTCCGAGCCGAGGGTGAGTCGGCGCGCGCGTGCCGCCCGAGCCGTCGAGACGGGGCGCCCGCTCCTCCCCGACGTGGGAGTACTGGCGCTGGTCCCCGACCGGTGGACCGACCCGTGGATGCCGCGCCACCAGGTGCTCCGCCGCCTGGCCGGCTACTTCCAGGTGGTGTGGATGGACCCGCCGCCCCACTGGCGGGACCTCCTGGCTCACCCGGGACGCTGGTCGCCGCGCGATGCGCGCCCCGAGCCCGGGTTGGTGGTGCACCGGAGCGACTTCCGTTTGCCCCACTTTCACCGCCCGCGCGGTCTGGCCGAGCGAGCGTACCGAGCGCGGCTCCGATCCGGGACCCGGATACTGGACCGGCGCGGCTGCCGGGAGCGGATTCTCTACCTGTGGCGGCCCGGGTTCGAGCCGGCCCTGGCCGAGGTCGAGACGGACCTCGTCTGCTATCACATCGACGACGAGTACACGTTCGTGGCGGAGGAGCGGCCGATCCCACCCCCCGAGCGGCGGCTGCTGGAGGAGGCGGACCGGGTGTTCATCCACTCTCCGGCCCTGATGGAGAAGAAAGGGGGCGTCAACCCTCGCACGTCGCTGGTCCCGAACGGGGTGGACTTCGCTGCGTTCTCCACGCCGGTGCCCGAGCCGGAGGACCTGGCCCGGGTGCCCCACCCTCGCATCGGGTACGCGGGTTGGCTCAAGAAGCAACTCGACTGGGATCTCGTGGTGGCACTGGCCCGGGGTCATCCCGAGTGGCACTTCGTGCTGGTGGGGGGCCATGCGCCCCACCCCGAGCTCGAAGCGCCGCTCTCTCTCCTGGAGGAACTCGGAAACATCCACTTTCTCGGCGCCAAGCCGCCCGAGGCGCTCTCGGCCTATCCCCAGCACTTCGACGTCTGCCTGATGCCCTACGACGTGAATCCCTACACGGAGTGCATCTACCCCCTGAAGCTGCACGAGTACCTGGCCACCGGTCGACCGGTCGTCGGGACGCCCATCCGCACGCTGCGCGAGTTCGACCAGGTCGTGACGCTGGCCGAGGGTCCCGAGGGGTGGAGTCGCGCCATCGAGGCGGCGCTCTCACCGGCCGAGAACGCTCACGAGCGCCGCGAGGCCCGAAGGCGGGTGGCGAGGGCGCACGACTGGGACGCTCTGGTGTTGCGAATTGCGAGGACCATGGCCGGAGACCTCGGTGAAGAGGAGGCTTCGCGGCTGGAGGCGAGGCTCGCCGAGGCCGATCTCTCCCTCCTCCTGCGGGAGGCAGTCGAGGCCGGGACATCCGCGTGAGCTCCGACGCGGGTGGAGACAGAGGGATCGTCCCCTGGTTCGACGCGGGGCCGGCGCCCGAGGGCGCCCGGCCCCTGCTCCTGGTGAGCTATCACTTCCCGCCGAGCGAGGCCGCCGGCGCCCTACGATGGCAGAAGCTGGCCGCGTTCGCCGCCGAGCGCGGCTACCGGCTGGACGTGCTGGCTCTGGACCCCGCCGGGCTCGCTCGCTCCGATCCCGCGCGGCTCGGAGACCTTCCTTCCGGCACGCGGATCTTCGCCATCCCCGACCCCCCGCTCCTTCGCGAGCGGGCGGAGGAGATGGCGAGCGCGGCCGTGGCCGGGCTGCGAGGCCTCCGGCCATCCGGCGGAACCGAGATTCCGGCTCCGGAGGGACCCGCCCCGTCCGAAGCCAGCGCTGAGGCGGGCGGCGACGGGCACTCCCTGGGAAGGGACGTGCTCGGATGGCACCCCCTGGACCCGGCCTGGCTGCGCAGGGCGTACTTCGCGGCCTCCGCCTACGCCCGCGAAGGTGCCTGGGCCCGGCGAGCGACGAAGCTGGGACGGGCGCTCTGCCGGCGCACGAGCTACGCGACGGTGCTCACCTGCGGCCCGCCTCACATGGTCCACGAAGTCGGACGCCGCCTGGCCCGCAGCCGGCGTCTGCCCTTCGTGATGGACATGCGCGACCCCTGGAGCCTGCAGCCCCGCCTTCCCGAGCACCTGGCCAGCCCGTTGTGGTACGCGCTGGCGCGTCGGCACGAAGGCCGCGCTGTCGCCGAGGCGACCGTGGTCGCGTGCAATACGGTGCCCGCGGCCGAGGCCCTGCGGGAGGCGCATCCCGAGGCCGCGGGTCGCATCCTGGCCGTCATGAACGGCTTCGACGAGGTGTCCATCCGCGACTGTGGCCCCCGCGACCGGTTCCTCATCACGTTCGCGGGAACTCTGTACCTGGACCGCGACCCCACGGCCCTGTTCCGCGCCGCCGGCCGCCTGGTGCAGGAGCTGCGGCTCGAGCCCGCCGAGCTCGGGCTGGAGTTCATCGGGCACGTGGAGCGCTTCGGAGGCGTCCCGCTCGAGCGGATCGCCGACGAGGCCGGTCTGGATCCCGCCTTCCTCACTACGCGCGCCTTCATGACCCGGGACCGGCTCACGCGCCACCTGGCCGGATCCGCGGTGCTCGTGAACCTGCCCCAGGACAGCGACCTGTCGATCCCGTCCAAGGTATTCGAGTACCTGTGCTTCCCGGCCTGGCTGCTGGCCATGGAGAGCCCGGACACGGCGACGGGACGCCTGCTGCGGGACTCGGGCGCGGACCTGGTCGATCCGGGGGACGTCGAGGCGATCGAGGCGGCGGTGAAGAAGCGCTACCTGGCCTTCCGGAGCGGGGAGAGGCCCGCGCCCCTGGCCCGGGGGCTCCCGCAGCTCAGCCGGCGGGCCCAGGCCGAGAAGCTCTTGGACGCGCTGGAGGCGGCGATCAACCGTTCAGGAGGCCGGAGAGCCTGAGCTCGAGTCCCTCGGACGAGAGACCGGCGGGGACGTTGAGCCGCGGAAGCCGATACCGGTCGAGCTCGCCGGTCGCCAGCCAGCCGCCGGTGATGAGCAGGCCTCCCTCGCAGCCGGCCTCCCTGGCCGCCCGGCACGCCGCAGGGGACTCGTAGCCGTACGGATACGAGATCCACGGTATGAACGAAGAGAAGCGTGCCTCCAGCCAGGCCACGGAGCGCTCGATCTCCTCCGCGCACTCCGCGTCCGAGAGGCGCGCGAGGTTGGGGTGGCTCCAGGTGTGTGAGCCGACCGTGATGCCCGGCTCGCCGGCGGCACGCTCGAGCTCGGCCTCGCTGGCGGACAGCGCGTGGGGCGGTAGCCCGGGGAAGACCGGCAGCCCCACCGTCCCGGCCCAGGCGAGGACCTCCTCCTGGCGACCCGCCTGCGGGCCCAGAGCCTCGTCACGTGCCCCGGGGGGGAGCTCGCCCGTCGAGGGATCGGCGAGGAGATCCCACCAGAATCCCCGTCCTCCCAGACGGCCGGGCACGACGAAGACGGTGGCGGGCAGTCCGCGCGAGACCAGCTCTTCGATCCCGGCCGTCACCGTGCCTCGGTAGGCGTCGTCGAACGTGATGGCGACGCGTGGGCGACGGCCCTGGGCCGTCCTCTCGAACAGGTCGCGCAGCGACACCACGTCCGCACGGCGCGAGATCACGTCCAGGTGCTCCGCGAACCGACGACGAGGCACGTGGAGCGACGCCTCTCCCGCGATCGGAGCACCGTCGGGCACGACGTCGTGGTAGGCCAGGATGAGGGAGTGACCGCGGCGCCGGGCGCGAGCCACCCACGCCGGGCCGAGCAGGAGGAGCCGCTCCGCGGCCCGCTTCAGGTAGGAGCGCGAGGAACCGATGGTCGCGCCCGATCCGAGCTCAGCCTCGGCGCCGCACGTTTCCGCGTCCACGCGTGACCCGCTGGGCGCGCCCACGGGAGTCGCGCCGCCTCCCCGGGGCCAGTCGCACCCGCTCGGCCTGAGCCGCACGGATCTTTCGCACGCGGGCATCCACCGAGATGTAGAGACCGCCCACGAACGCGGCGAGAAGATAGATCGGATCCCGGTAGGCGAAAGACAGGAAGAAGCCCGCCGAAGCGAAAGCGACGAAGGACACCGGCAGGTAGAGGGCCGCATAGTACAGAAACCGCTCCTCCGCGTCGCCCTCAGCCCAGCTCGGCGGCAACCGTCGTCTCAGGCGTATGGTGCGCCACAGACCACCGAAGACCAGGATGCAGAAGAGGATCAGGCCGGGATATCCCATTTCCGCTCCGGCCTGAATGAACGAGTTGTGGGCGGCCGACCACTTGATCTGGCCTCGCTGTGTGTCGTTGTACTTCGATACGACGTTCGAGAGGGTCCCCTCGGCGCGTCCGAAGTTGCCGGCTCCGAGACCGGTGAACGGATGGGAAGCCATGTAGCCCAGCCCCCGGCTGTACACCTCCTTCCGCCCATAGCTGGATGACCAGTTGTAGTCCTGTGTGGGATGCAGCATGGTCTGCATGGTCTCCCAGTAATTTCCCGGCGCCGTCAGTACCAGCCCACCACCGAGAACCACCACGAAGGCGATGCGCTTCCAGAGAGGTACGCGCTTCAGGACGACGAGCAGCGTGGCACCCACTACGACCAGACCCACGAATCCGCCGCGAGAGCGGGACATGGCCAGTGTGGCCGCGATCCCGATCACGACCGCGAGGCTGATGAGCTTCCGTGTGCCGGTCGACGCCTGGAACATCATCAGGCTCAGCGGCAGCCCGACCAGCACCACGAGGCTGACATCGTTGGCATCGTAGCCCGCCAGACCCTGGTGCTTGGAAATGCCGATGAACAGAACCGCCAGGACGGCCAGCATCCCGCACGCGACGACGTAGCCCCATGTCAGAAACGCCAGGTCCCGGGCGTCACGCATGGCCAGGAGCACCAGGAGACCCAGAATGATCACCTTGGAGTACTCGAACAGGACGAAGCTCCCGGCACCTCCGATCGAGATGCCGAACGGCACCGACAGGCAGGCCATCAAGCCGAGCGCTATCATGATCTTGGCCGACCAGCTCTTCATGGCCGATCGGTTCAACGAGCTCGGGTTCATGAGCGTATAGAGGGCCGCCAGGAACACGAGCACCATGGCAGGGTGTAGCGCGCCAATCGGCAGAAACTGGTGTATCCGACTGATGGTGATGAAGACGAGCGAGAACATCAGGATCCGTACCGGCTCGCGCGGAAACGCCAGATTCTCCTGCGGCGCGGCTCTTGCTCCTAGGCGGCCCCGAGCACCGTGACGGCCGGAGGCTGGCGACAGGCCGCCCGGGGCCGCAACGGCACCTATCTCGTATCCACTGGCGGAAGATCTCTGCATGACCTGCTCGATTATGGATCGTGGCGCGCCACCATCGGCGGTAGCTGTCGCGAAATGTAGATGCCAGCCTCCCATGATGCGCAAGATGGGGGCCCGGTTCGCGCCGCGGAGCGCATGCAGCGGGCGACGCGAGCCAGACGCCGCCCGGACCCCAGGACGGGTGATGCGCGGCGGCTTCGGTCCTCGCCGGCAGGGTCGGCGCTTCTCCTGTCTGTTGCGTTCGCGCCACAGCCTCGAGGCCCCGCCGCTTCGCCCCCCGTGGCCCGGAGGAAGCCCGCATGTCTGAGCCTTCCCTCGGGCCCACTAGCCCGAACGCGGGGACCCTGCGCGTCGCGATCGCCGGAGCAGGCGAGATGGCCCGCCATCACGCCACGGCCATTCAGCGGACGGAAGCGCCCACTACGGTGGTCGGGATCGCCGATCCTTCGGAGGCTTCTCTCGAGGAAGCGCTGAAGCTCTGCACGGGAGCCCGGGGAGCCTCCAGCCTGGACGAGCTCCTCGAAGATACCGCCGCCGACATCGTTCACATCGTGACACCTCCGTCCACGCACGAAGATCTCACGCGAAAGGCCCTCGAAGCCGGCTGCCACGTCTACGTGGAGAAGCCGTTCGCCGAAAGCGCCCGGGCCGCACGGGAGCTGACGGCGTCGGCCGCCGCGAGGGGCCTAGGGCTGTGTGCGGGTCACCAGCTCCTGTTCGAGGCTCCGTCGATCGAGACGCGGGAGCTCCTGTCGGCCCTCGGCACGCCCGTGCATGTCGAGAGCTATTTCTCCTTTCGCCCGACCGACTCCAGAGCCGGGGGACGGCCGCCGCTGCGGGCGGACCTCCAGCTGCTGGACATACTCCCGCACCCCGTGTACCTCCTGCTCGACTTCCTGGAGCGATTGCAGCCCCAGGGCGAAAGCGAGGTGTTGTCGGTCGACGTACGTCCGGGTGGGACGGTGCACGCCCTCGTCGGCCGTGGACAGTTGACCGGGACACTCACCGTCTCCCTGGGCGCTCGCCCCGTCGAGAGCTACCTGGATGTCGTGGGAACCAACGGCCGCGTCCATGCCGACTTCGTGCGCAGCACGGTACAGCGGCGCATCGGGCCGGGCTCATCGGGTATCGACAAGCTACTCGACCCCTACCGCGTCTCGAAGCAGATGGTCCTGGGCACGACGGTCTCCCTGGCCGGTCGGGTGCTTCAGAGAAAGCGCAGTTACCCGGGCCTCGCGGAGATCTTCGACGCGTTCTATGCCTCGATCCTGGGACATCGGGAGCCACCCCTCACGGCTGAGAGCATCATCGACACCGTGCGGGTCTGCTCCATCGTCCGCGAACGGCTGGAGAAAGCGGGTCGGGACGAGACGCCGGCCGTGTCCTCACCAGAGGAAGCGCCTTCGAGCCTTCCCTCCACAGGCGATCGACGGGTGCTGGTGACCGGCGGCACGGGCTTTCTCGGAGCCTCCGTGGTGGAACGGCTGACCGAGCGAGGCTTTCCGGTGCGCGTACTGTCCCGTCGGCTGCCGGCCCCGTGGGATCGTGTTCCGGGTGTCGAGTACGTGACGGCCGATCTGGCCGACGGGCTCCCGCCGGACCTGCTCGAGGGTGTCCATTGCCTGGTGCATTGTGCCGCCGCGACCTCGGGGGGTTGGGAGGAGCATCAGCGCCTCTCCCTGGACGCGACCGAGCACGTCGTGCGCTCCATGGCGGAGGCGGGCGTGAAGCGGCTCGTACACGTCAGCAGCCTCGCCGTCGTCGCTCGTCCGAGCGGAGGTGCGGCGGCCAGCGAGTCCACTCCCCTCGAGCCCGACAGCCGGGGCTCGGGACCCTACGTGTGGGGGAAGCTCGAGTCCGAGCGCCTGGCGGTCGACCTCGGGAACGAGCTCGGAGTCCACGTGAAGGTGGTACGTCCAGGGGCGATCGTGGACATGGACGACTTCGAGCCGCCCGGACGGCTCGGCAAGCGGGTCGGAAACATCTTCGTGGCCGTGGGCTCGCCCGGCGATACCCTGGACCTCGTGGACCTCGATTTCGCCGCGCGTGCGATTGCCGAGTTCGCGGTGCGCTTCGATGATGCTCCCGACGTCATCAACCTTCTGTCGCCGGAAGCGCTCACGAAACGCGACCTGATCGCCAGGCTCCGCGCATCGAACCCCGACCTGACGGTGGTGTGGCTACCACCCCCGGTCCTCGTTCCGCTCTCCTGGATCGCCGTCCTGGCTCAGAAGCTCTTGCGCCCCGGAAAGCCGGCCGTCAACGCGGCCAGAGTCTTCGCGGCCAGAGAATACGATCGGTCGCTGAGCGAAGTCGTAGCCCGGGAGCTCTCCGCCTCCCGTGATTCCCGGGAGCTCGCCCCCGATCAGGCGTCGATGAGCCTCCGGTAGATGCCCCGAATCCTGTCTCCGACCACGCTCCAGGCATAGGCCGACTCGGCCGTCTGTCGGCCGGCGTCGCCCAGCGTGTCACGCAGGTCGGCGTTCCTTCGTAACTCCAGGATCGCAGCCGCGAACTCCCGGGGATCGTCTCGGATCAAGATGTTCCGGCCATCCCTGGTTTCGAGACCTTCACAGCCGATCGATGTGGAGACCACCGGCGTTCCGAGCGCCCACGAGTCGAGTATCTTGAGGCGGGTCCCCCCCCCAATTCGAATTGGAACGACCGAACAGAGGGCGCGCCCGACGGTCGCCTTCAAGTCATCGACGTGTCCCAGGCACGTGACGTTCTCCGCCTCGAACCTCTCCCTGTGCCTCGTGGATACCTTGCCGACGATCTCGAACCTCAGCTTTCTATCCGCCGATCGGACGAGGGGCCAGACCTGTTTCAGGAAGAAGGACAGGGCGTCGAAGTTGGGATACACGTAGGTCGGACCGAGAAAGACGATCCGGTCCGTGTCCCGGGGCTCGCCGGGAGGGCTCAGCGCGGTCGTATCCACGCCATTCGGCACCACATCGGTCCGTGAACCCGGGACCAGCGACTCGAGCCTACGCGCATCCGTATCCGACATCATGATGTTGGTCGCCATGAGCGGACAGAATTCTCGTTCGGAATCCTCAATGAGCTCGGCCTGGAACTTCAGGTATGAGCCGAGGAGCCGCGGACGAATGTGTTCGGCCCGCAAGCGAAGGAGCTCGGATTCCACACTGTGGTGAGTGCACGCGATCGGAGCATCGGGCAGGAGTCCGATGAAGCCGGCGAGATCGAGGCTGTCGAGGTGGACCAGATCCGGGCGGCGCGACGCCATGGCCTCCGCCAGGCCGCGGCTGAAGGTCGCACTTCGATACTCGAACACCGTGTACGGCTTGCCCGACGCCACGCTGCGGACATGAGCGAACGCTCGCCGGAGTACCGACCGCTCCGAGGGCAGCGGCGCCGGCGGGTAGACCTCGTGGACGATGCCCCGAAGTCCTTGAGCGGCCTTGCGTATGGCCTCGGATGACTTCTGGTGCTCTCTCCGTGAGAAGGCCACCACGGACACCTCGAATTCCCGACCCAGTTGCTCGAGGATGTGATACGTACGATTGGTGACCCCACTGGCTGGAGGATAGGGCAAGCAGTGGGACAGAAAGAGAATTTCAGGACGACTCACAGAACCCCGCGGTGTGAAACCGGTCGAGCGAATGTCTCAGACACCAGATCGGCCCCCATCGCAAGCCACGGTCGCGAATCTCGTGAGATCGGGAGGGCCGTAGACCTCGACAGAAGGTACGCGGCGGCCGATGACTCGTCGAGAATGCGGAACTCCGCCGTTCGTCGGTGGATCAGAGAGCGCCTCGACGGGGGGTGAAGCGCAAGCGCGGCGCTCTTCTCATCGCAGCGACGAGCGGTGGCCGGCCGAGCCCGGCTGCACCGTGCCAGCGGGGATCCGCAGCCGTGCACCCCCGGCCTACGCCTGGGCGTTCCGTGACTTCATGATGTTGGAGTCGCTACAGGACCGGCTGGGAGAGGACAGATTCGGCCTCGCAAGCATCGCGTCGGTCCCGTTCCCCGGTCGAGTGTGGTTGGAAGGCTTCATGGCAGGTGGGCAGCGCACGAGGGTGGCCTGCCGGTCGACCCGATCGGGCAGAGCCCGCGGCTCCGACTGGAAACGGTTCGTGGACTGCATGGGACACGAGCCGCACGGTCCGAAGAACGGCTCCGGACGGAGAGTCGGCCGCGGCCGTGAGGGTAGTTACGATCCTGAGCTCGAGCTCTCCGGCCATGCCATCAACCGCGAGAACGCCCGCCCATCCCTTGCCCGGACAGCTCGGCATCGCGCCATACTCTTCCGAACCATCCCGTCGGGGCCCAGGGATCGGGGGAAGCTCACAGCCCCCCCCGCGCCTCCGTGGCGGGGAGGCGCGGAAGGCGGGCACCGCAACCGTGCGGCCGGGTGCCCGATTCCTTCCGCGCCGCATGCCTCCCTCACCGACTCTCATCCCGAGGTGCCGAAGAGGCCCGAAGGGGAACGGGCATTCGACCCATCTGCGCTTGAGCACGTCCCTGTTGCTCCGCCTCGTGCGATGACTCGGCTCACCTCGCCAGGACGATGATGTCGTCCATGTAACGCTTGAAGCTCGACGGCTGCGGGCAGGGCGGGTTGAACTGCGTGAACTGCCCGAAGTGATAGACCGCACCCGCGGCATCCACGGCCGAGCAGGTGTTGCCGGCGGAGTTCGTCCACCAGCGGGCCATGTAGTAACCGCCCACCTGTACGTACATGCCGGTCATGTCGTTGGGGCCGTTGATGACGACGCCCGTCTTGTGCAGCTCGGAGACGCCGTTTACGAAGAGCTGGATCTCTCCGTCCGCGTTCCCGCCGGCACCGTTCTGAGTGTTGGCCTTGTAGTGCCACTCGAAGTGAACCCACTTGCCGACGGCCATGTCACGCCAGTTGCCGTAGTAGGACCGGGCGATGTTGTTGGTGCAGGGGGCGCACACCGATTCGACGACCAGGTGGCCGCTCTGGCACTTGTAGTTGTTGTACGGACCCACGCCGTTCTTGCAAGTGGTCGAGTTGGCACTCGTCGACACATCGCCCCAGCGATCCTGCAGGACGTACTCGTAGGGCGAGTTGGCCGTATGGCTACCCTGGTTGTCGGCGAGAACCATGAAGAAGTTCACCTGCTCGGTGGCACCCGTCGTCAGGTATTCCCAGTAGGAGACGTAGATCTCGTGTCGCGATCCGATCGTGCCCTTCTTGATGTGCCAGTTTCGGTAGGAGCCGCCGTCGCCAGAAATGTCCTGCCGGAGCGAGCAGCTTCCGGTGTGGCTGAAGCCGCAGTCGATGGCGGGCCCGTACTGGCCCGTGTCGATCTCGCCTTGATGGACACTGCCGCCGCCGAAGCCCTCCTTCGCGATGAGCGTCCAGCCCGAAGGCGTTGAGCAAGATGGTGTGTTGTTCGACTCGCTGACCGTGCACCCATTCAGCAAAGCGTCTCCGGAGGGCGTCGGTGCCGCCGAGACCGGGGGATCGTTCACGGTCACGCTCGCCGAACCGGACATCCCGCCAGCCAAAGCCACGATCTTGGCCGAACCGGCGTTCACGGCCGTCACCTTGCCGCCGCTCACCGTCGCGACCGAGGCGTTGGTGGTCGACCAGGTGACGCCGACCCCGTATACGACGTTCCCGGATGCGTCCAGGGGCGTGGCCGTGAGATCGATGGTCTGGCCTGGATCCAGAGTGACCGAGCCCGGCGTGACCTGGACCATGGCTACCGACGCCGTGGACTGGGAACCCGACGACGAGGCGTCACCAGTCACCACGATCGAGGACGTGCCCGAGACCCCGCCCGAATACGCGGTGATCGTGGCCGACCCCGCCCCCTTGGCGGTGACCAGGCCGCCGTCCACGGTCGCCACCGACGTGTTGCTGCTCGACCAGCTCACCGAGATGCCGGTCAAGATGTGACCGCTGGCGTCCCGCGGGACCATGGTCAGGTTGACCGTCTCGGAGACAGCCAGGGTGTCCAGCCTCGGAGTCAGCGTGATGGTGGCCACCGTTCCAGCCGATCCGCTCGAGGAGGTCGACGACGTGTCCGTCGGACTCCCGCTCACTGGCGGACTGCTGACCTTGACACGGGTGTGAGAACCTTTCCCGTGCGAGCTCGCCTTGATCGTGGCCTTGCCCGAGCCGGTGGCTCGAACGGTGCCGGTGGAATCCACGGTGGCGACGCTCGCGTCACTCGTGGACCACGCCACTTTGACAGTGACGTTGTTGCCGTTCTTGTCCTTCACGCTGGCCTGCAGAAGGGTCGACTGGCCGCTCTCGAGACTCATCGAGGCAGGGTGGAGATCGACCGACGCCACCTCGACCAGTGGACCGGGCGATGAGGTACTGCCCGGCGCCGCTGGATTGTTGGCGCACGCCGTGAGCGTCAGAGCCACGTAGCAGGCGACCATCGATCCTCCCAGATGCCGTAGCGATAACCATCTACGGATCCGAGAGCGTACACCGACGTGTGGCGAAGGTCCCGCCGTGCGACGTTCGCACGATTCGGGCAGGGTGCTCCTGAAGGATCGGTCAAGACCTGGGGAATGATTCGAATCAGCGTCGAATGCAGCTCGGGAGTGGGCGCACGATGCGCCTTGGGCGTCGAACACGAGTCAGGCTCCGGAGTCGGGGGATAGGACTCGCGGGCTCAATAGCGAGCCCACACTCTCTTCATCCGATCACGCGGCGGCTCAACCGGGCCTGAAGCACATGCGCGGTGGCTCCGGACCACAGCGACCGCTCGGCAGCCCGGCTGGCATGGCGGTTGGACCGCTGTAGCCCCGTGGCTTTGCGTCCCCGGCTTTCGCCCGGGTTTGCCTTTTTCGGCGGACAGACGCGAATGCTCGCGCGTCCGGCGAACCCACAGGCGAGATGCATACCTTGACTAACAGTGTTGTTGGTCAAGGACTTAGAATCGCCTCTGACCTGTCAGATGCTGCAATCAGTGTCCGGGTGGGAAGATCTTTCAGGGGTGGGTTTCAACCGCTCCCGGGGGCGTCGAGAGAAGGAGACGGAGGAGAGGACCGGGGGAAGTGGAGAGGGGTGGCGTTGGCAGGAATGGAGGCGGCGGAGCGCGCGGAAGACGCGCTCCGCCGTCCCCGGATGGAATGCTAGTGGACGAGAATCGTCGCCGTCCCGGTTACGCTGTCGGCCACGGCCGAGATCGTGACGCTTCCCGCCTTCAGGGCATGGACCTCACCTCCGCTGACCGTCGCGACGGCCGTGTCCGAGCTGGACCAGCCGATGGGCACGCCATAGACGGTGTTGCCCGAGGCGTCTGTGGGGGTGGCGGTGAGGTTGACGGAATCGCCCGCCGCGAGCGTGTCCGCCGACGGTGACACGGCGACACTTGCGACCGGAGCCTGGGAGGAGGAGCCGCCCGTGGTGTCGGCTTGGACCGTCACATCGGCCGACCCGGTCACCCCGCCGACCGCGGCCTGGATGGTGACGTCGCCGGCCGTGATGCCGGTCACGGTGCCCTCATTGTCCACGGTGGCTACACTGGAGTCCGAGCTGCTCCACGTCAGCTGCACCGTGACGGGATTGCCATACGCGTCCTTGGCCATCGCGCTCAAGCCGGTCGATTGGGACGCCATGAGGCTCAGTGGGGAGGGGCTGAGCTGGACGGACACGACGGTGGCCGCACCGCTCGTGGACGTGTCCGCGGGGGCTGCGGGATTGTTGGCACAGGCTCCGAGAACGAGCGCGACTCCGGCGAGGAGGATGCCGGCAGTGGCTCGCGCCACACCGGGGTGGATCCGGGAGCTCGTGGACGCCCCGCCGTCGACGGGGGCAAGCGAGTAGGTGCTCACGGGTGAGTCTCCGAGTTCTCGGTGAACGATCGCGCGGTGCCCCACCGGGGCTCCCGCCTTCATCTCGTCCACCGGTCGCTCGCCGTCTCATCCCGGCCTGAAGCCGGAGCTTTGGCTCCGGACCTCGACGACCCACCGGCAGCCCGGCCGACGTGGCGGCGACCTCGCCGCTACAGCCCCGTGACTTTGCGTCCCCGGCTTTCGCCGGGTTTGCCTCACTTGTTCGGTGGACGTGCGCTATCTACCCGCGCGCTTTTCCTTTTATGCGAGCACCATGCCTCGCACCATCTCGTTTTACGGCAACGAGTTCCACTTCTGCACGGAAACCCGTCCCATGCAATGGCTTCGCATGTTGACAAATTGTTTCAGGACGCGACTCCGGGGACTACGGCGCCGACTCACCCTCCGACGCCGTGCGTAGCGACCCACCTTCGCCGCGGAGCTCGGCGGAGCGTCCTCCCACCATGTAGGTGTCGCCCCGGGCACACGCTTCCACGAGCTCCCGCCGGCGCTCGGGGGTCAGCGCCCGGATGTCGTAGAGCTCGTACTCGAACCTGGGACCGGACTGGATAGCCCGGCGGTGGCGCTCCAGGTACTCGTCCAGCGAGCACAGCACCCGGGCCGGATTCCCCGCGCAGACGGTCTCGGGCGGGAGCGTGGAGGTGACGACGGAGTTGGCTCCGACCAGCGTCCTAGGCCCGATCTCGACGCCCGCGAGGATGACCGTGCGGGCCCCGATGTGGCAGGAGGGGTGGATCGTTACGTGGCCGATGCGCGCCGCATCCAGGAACTCGTCCATCTGGGCGTCATGGGCCAGGATCAGGCACTCGGGGCCGAAGCCGCAATGGTCGCCGATGCTGATCAGATGGCAGTGACTGGCGTCGATGTGCGTGGAGGCCGGAAGGTACACGTCGGCGCCGATCTTCATGCCGAGAGCGCGGAGCTGGTCCCAGCGCCGACGCGTGCGCGCCTCCTCGAACCTCCTGCGGAGCGATCCGAGGAGGCTCACGACTCAAGCCCTCCCGGCGCCGAGCCAGAAATCATCCGCCGTCGACCGCTCCACGCCCGTCGCCGCATGCCTGTCCTCTCCTCGGATGAGTTCCTTCAACCGCTCGATGCCGGTCACGTACTGGAGCATGTCGGTGGTCGACTCGGGCCACGAAAAGCGCGGCACTTCGAAGTTCCACCGCTCGCGCGAAGACCGCGTCCGGCTGGCGGCGTACCCGCTCCGTCCCGAGACCGCTCCCAGAAGCTCCAGGGATCGCAGGGTCTCGATCTCGCGCTCGCCGAAGTCATCCGCCTGCCCATTCGGATAGCAGAAGATCGGCACGGGCTTCTCGAGCTCCTCCATCAATCTCCGCCAGGACTGGTCCAGCTCCCATGCCGACTGCCGGTCCACGGTACGGGACAGGATCGGGTGCGTCACGGTATGCGGTCCGAAGGTCATGCCGCGAGTCTCCCACCGGCGCGCCTCGGCCCACGTCATTGGCGCATATCGGGTCGGTGCCTCCTCAGGAAGGTCCACGGCGGCGACCGCAGCTACCTCTCGCACGGTCGATCGCATTTCGTCGTCCGGGAGCGTCTTGCACCATGCCGTCAGGGCCTCCCGAGCCGCGTATCGTGTCCAACCGCCCTCCGGTGGCGGAAGATCGGGCACCGTCCGCATCAGGACCGGGATGCGCTCCTCGAGTGCCCCCTGCACGACGAAATCGATCTGATCCCACCACATCCACACCTGCCGGTCTAGGAAGCCGGAGGTGAGGAAGGTCGTGGACGGACAATCGAACTCCGCGAAGATGGCCCCGGCGACGCTCGCCTGCTCGGCGTACCCGTCGTCCAGCGTGAAGGCCACCGCACCGGCGAGCCTCTCATCGTCGGCGATCAACCGCCGGAATAGCTCCTCGAGCGGTAGAAGCTCGTACCCCTCTCTTCGCAGCAAGGCGAGGGTGGACCGCAGATGCCGGGGATCGTGGCCGGCAACCCCGAGTCCCGGCACCCGGAACCGATGGAGCATGAACACCGTGGCCCGGCCCCGGAGCAGCGATCGAAGCGAGCTCCCCAGGCCGGGCAGGCTCGCCGAGCGGACCATCAGTCGCTTCGCGACCTCCTTCACGCTCTCGCCTCGGCACTTGCCGCCCGCGACACCGCCACGCCTCGCGTCGGGCGCCGCTCCGCCGGGACCGGGAGCTCGCGCCCGGCTGGCCGCTCTGCGGCCGCCGTCGGTCTCCCCTCCACCTGCCGAAGGTAGGTCTCGATCGTGAGGAGCGTGAGAGCGTGCCTGCTCCAGCCCTTCTCACCGGGCACGTTCTCCAGGTATCGGCTCGCCGCACCGTCCATGTAGTGGTCGGTGAGCAGCTCCTGGCCCCTCAGCCAGCGCAGCGGCGCCGAGCTGGCCACGAGCCGGTCGTAGTCCGCGAAGTAGGCGGGCCTGCCCACGGGTCGCCCTAGCTTGCGGCCGATGCGTCGCACCCACTCCCGCGCCTGCTCGACCGGCCAGCTCTCGTCCAGCCCCCGACCGGTCTGCTGCCAGGGAATGTCCCGAAAGTACTCGGGATACCGCGAGGTGAGGAAGGGCCTGTAGAAGCCTCCGTGGTGTCGCTGCTCGTCCGTGAGGCCGCCGACCAGGAGGCGGAGGATCTCCAGGTCGATCCCCGGGATCAGCACCTCACAGTGGGCCATGAGGGCGTAGCAGCCGGGTAGCGTCTTGCGCCGGGCGCTGGCCAGCAGGGCGACCGCCACCGGGCTCGGCCCATCGATCACGGGCTCGATGTCGGGGCCGCTCGCTTCGACCGCCTCCTCTTCGCAGATGAAGGGATTGTCGTGGAATCGGATCCGGGCCTCGTACTCGCCCGTGGAAGGCCAGCCGCCCAGATCGTACTTCAGCGGCAGAAGCCCGCCCGGCAGGTTGTTTCCGACACCGTGCTTTATGGTCTGCCGGCAGCCCATGCGGAGAGCGTCGGCCGCGCGCACGGCGTGCAGGTCGACGGCGCTGGCGTGACCATCGGTCTGCCAGATCCCCGTGGCCCGGCCGTGCCACCAGCTCACCTCGTCGAACGGCAGCCGGCGGTGCTCGACCCCCGCGACCCGCGCCGCGCGGGCGGCGATCCTCATGTCGGCGCATCCGGGCTCGCCGAACGTGAAGGCGGTGAGCGGCTGCCCCTGGCGCCGGAGCTCCGCCATGACCAGGCGGGAGTCGAGGCCTCCGCTCAGGAGGTGAGGCATGGGGCCGCGACCGCGCCGGCGCGCGATCGAGCGGGACCACAGCCGCACGAATTCGGGGATCACCTCCTCGATGGGGCGCGGCTCCCGGCGAATGTCGTCGAAGCTCCAGTACCTTCGCTCCCTCCGCCCGGAATGGTCCACTCGCAGGAGGGCCGCCGGGGGGAGGAGCTCGATCCCCTCCCACCAGGTGCGCCGACCCCAGATTCGCTGGAAGGCCAGGAACTGGCGCAGGGCCACTCGGTCGAGGGGAGGCGTCCGGTCCATGATGGCCAGGATCGCCTTGACCTCCGAGGCGTACGCGAACCAGCTCCGGGTCTGAGCCACGTACAGCGGCCGGTAGCCCAGTCGGTCCGTGACCAGCGTGAGGCGCCCCTCCGCCTTCTCCCACAGCGCCAGGGCGTACTCGCCGTCCACGCCGGCGAACGCCGTCTCCCCACCCCGGAGCCAGGCGTCCACCTCCTGGCCGGTCGGCGCGCGGCCGCGCTTCTCGTCTTCCGGATACACGAGGCCGTCGAACCACGCACGGAGGCTGGCTCCGGGCGCGGCGATCGGTTGCGGAGCGGAATGGAGGATCCCCAGGTGCACACGTCCTGCGCACAGGCCCGGGGCGCACCACTGCTCGGTGAGGAGCCATGGCTGGGTCCGGAGGGCCGCGGCCATTCGGCTTCCGAGCGCCGACAGCCGCTCGGCGCCCATGTTGGACCGGTCCATCACACCATAGATGCCAGGCATGTCGCCTCCCTGCGCGGCGGGTGGCATTCGTGTCGCGAGGGCGCCGCCGGCGCCCCCTCTATCCTGCCACGGCCTCCCGATACAACTGTACGTACCGGCCGGCCATGGCCGAGACGCTGTAGTCCTTCCGGGCCCGACGCCGGGCGCGGTCCGACAGGTCACGGGCCAGCTCGACGTCCGTCAGCAGTCGCTCCAGCGCTCCCGCCAGGGCGCCGGCATCCTCGACCGGCACCAGGAGCGCCTCCTCTCCGTCCTCCACCACCTCCGGGATCCCACCCACGTTCGAGGCCACGATCGGCAGCCCGGCGAACATCGCCTCGAGAAGCGCCAACGGCAGCCCCTCGGAGCGGGACGGGAGCACGAACACGTCGGCGGCGGCCAGAAGATCGGCCACGTCGGCGCGGTAGCCCAGCAGCTCGAGCCGCCCGGCGATGCCGAGCTCCGCCGCCAGGCTCTGCAGCTCGTCCTCCTCCTCCCCGCGTCCAGCCACGGCCACCCGCCACCGGAGCTCCGGGCGTCGGCGAGCCAGCTCGGCCGCGGCCCGCACCAGCACGTCGTGGCCCTTCACCGGATAGAGGTTGCCGACCGACAGGACCAGTCGCTCGTCCTCGCCCAGGTGCAGCTCCCGGCGCACGGGCTCGGCCGAGCCTTTACGCTCGGGCACGCCGTTCACGACGGTCAGCACCGCACCCTCCGGGAGATCCAGATGCTCCTCCAGGAAGCGAGCGGTCGACTCCGAGACCGCCACGAGTCGGCTACTGCGGCGCGCGGCCCAGCGGAGCGCGATCCTGCGGCGCCGGGCCCCCGCCCACCGTGTCCCCCCGTGCATCGTGAGAATCTGAGGCCGGCCGATCAGCGCCCCGGCCGCCGCACCGTAGACCCCCATCGTGAACTCGTGACTGTGGAGCACATCCACGCCCCGCCCGCGAAGGATCCGCGCCAGGCCCAGCGCGCAGGCCGGATCCACCGGCCGGCGAAGGTGGAAGAACTCGGGCTCGAAGCCCGCCTCCCGCAGCCGCTCCGGCAGCCAGCCATAGCCGACATCGGGCCCGACCGGGCACACGTCGTATCCCCGCCCCCGGAGCTCGATGGCCAGGTCCAGCAGCATCTGCTCGGCGCCGCCGGGGCCGTCGGACTCGAGCAGGAGGGCGATGGTCCGGGGCGGCCCGGTCATGGACCTCGCCTCATGTTCCGCGTGGGAGTGCAAGATGGGTACGCCGCGAAACGACGAATGTGCGCAGCATACAAGGTGTTGCGATATCGTGTGTTACCTGTACAGAACGAGCTGCGCTCCGGGGACGCCGCCCTTCTCACATGTAGGACTCGCGCGACAGGTCGGGGGTCCGGACGCGCGCGGGGCGGCCGGCCGGGAACCGGACCCGGCGAGACCGGCCCGAGGTCGTCCTGACGGCGCGGCTCGCTCACCTTCCCCGAACCCAGTCGGACGTCTCCCGGAGGAAGGGACGAAGGTCGCTCGCCCGCAGGACCTCCCAGCGGTCGCCCCGGTGCCAGGGCGTGAGGAGGTCGACCAGCGCCCTGCCCCGGCCACCCAGCTGCACGTCGAGCGGTGGGGCGTCCTCTCGCCTCCCGCCCCGGACGCGCGCCAGGAAATGGTCCACCTCGCCCCACCACCACCGGCTCCGCACGCCCAATCGGTAGGTCGGATGGACTCCCTCGCCGCGCGGCGGCGCCTCTCCGCAGGCCAGCTCCACCAGACGCGCCGGGAAGTCGACTCCGGCGTCGATGGCCAGTTGGAGCGAGCCCCAGAAGCGCCCGTTCACCTCCATCACGTACGGCGTCCCCGACTCCCGGTCGAGCTTGTACTCGACCATGGCCACGCCGCACCACTCGAAGGACTCCAGGAGCTCTCTGGACCGGGCCAGGAGGTCCGCCTCGAGCGCGATGCTCTCGCGGTAGACGCTCACGCCCCCGGAGGGAGGCTTCTCGCGGATCCGGCGGTGCGCGAACGCGGCCCGGAGCTCCCCGTCCCACAGGAGGAGGAAGACGCCCACACCGGGCCCCGACACGTGGCGCTGCAGGAGGACCGGAAACGCCTCGGAGGGCAGCTCGGACAGGCGGCGCCGCAGGTCATCGGCGTCGAGGGCATAGGCCACGCCGGTCTTCCGGCGCGTCTGCCCCGCTCCCCCGACCACGGACCGGGACGGCTTGAGCACAACCGGGAAAGAGAGCGCGCCCGCGGCGGCCTCCCCCGCGACCTCGGCCGCCGTCTCGGGCCGGTCGATCCGGACCTCGTCGGGAACGGCCAGTCCCAGGGAGGCGGCTCGCTCCAGGAGCGCGCCCTTGTCCGACACCCGCCGGTAGATCTCGGCGTCCGGGAACGGCACGGCGGTGTCCGGCCAGCGGCCGCGCTCGGGGAGGAGGGCGAGTAGCGCGGGATCGGTCATGGGGAGGAGGACGTCGATCCGTGCTCGCTCGATCGCCCTGCCCACCGCGTCGGCATAGGCGGCGGGCTCGGAGAGCGGCGAGGGGACGCGCACGTCCTCCCTCGCGAACCGCGACGCGCCGGCCAGCGAGCGCCCGAGCTCCGAGACCACATGAACCTCATGGCCGGCCCGTCCGAGCGACCGCACCGCGGCGAGGGAGGAGCGCTGCTCCCCGCATGTCACCAGAGCCCGCCGCGGCCTCACGTGCCGACCTCGCCCGAATCGTCGTCCCCGGAACTCGCGGGTCCGGGGCCGGCCGCCTCGAGCCACGCTACGAGCGCCGCCTCGTCCCGCGCGCTCACCTTCCCATGCGTGGGCAGCGTGAACAGCTCCGCCGCCAGTCGGCGGGCGCCCGGGCACCCGCCGCGAACGACCAGGCACCGCTCGCCGAAGCCGTTCAGGCGGTCCAGGGACTCGGGGTAGCCCGGCATGACCCCCAGCCGGCGGGCGGCGTCCGAGTCGAACCGGAGGCGGAGGGCCGGGGAGACCAGCACCGGGAGCCGGAGGTACCCGGGCTCCGCGGAAATGGCGGAACGCGGAGCCCCGAACCCTTCCGGATGCCGCCCTCGCGACCGAACCCGGCCCTCCATCCACTCCAGCAGCCGCTCCGCCCGCGCCCGCCGGCCCCGCACTTCGGCCGCCTCGAGCTCCAGCGCCACCGGGATGACGGCGGCCGAGAAGCCGGTGATCGGACCGGGCGACCACGGCTGGTGGAAGCGTGTCTCGCCGAGGCCCAGGAACGGCAGCGAGGCGGGGATACCGTAGGCGGCCGGCCGCGCGAGCGTCCACTGGGCGGCGAACGATGCGGCGGCGCCCCAGCCGCGTGCAGGAGGGTGGACGCGCGCGGCGCCGGAGGCCTCCAGCGCCCCGACGGCCCTCTCCCCCCGGGCCAGGACCGCTCCGCCTCCCCCCGCGGCGATGCCCTTCCCCCTCCCGAAGCTCAGGACCGCGAGGTCCCCGAGCGTCCCGGCCGGCCGGTCCCCGATCCGGAGGCCGGACCCCTGCGCCGCGTCCTCCACCACCAGAGCGCCGGCCGAGCGGATCCGCTCGCCGAGGCCGGCCACGTCGATGGGATAACCGTACAGGTAGGCGAGGACCACGGCCGCGGGCTCTCGCTCGAGCGCCGCCTCGAGGCTCGCCACGACGGGGGCGAGCGTGCCGGGATCCACGTCGTAGAGTACGGCGCGTACCCCGGCGGCCAGCGCCGCGGTGGCCAGGTCGTAGCAACCGTAGGCGGGGAGCGCGACCAGGGGCTCGGGAACGCCGGCCGCCTCCCGGAGGGTGGCCGCTCCGCGGAGGGCGAGAGCGAGCGCCGAGGTGCCGCTGTCCACGAGAGCCAGCGCGTCCGGGCTCCAGCGCGTGCGGACGGCTTCCTCGGCCGCCTGCACCGCAGCGGCGGCTCCCCCTCCCAGTCCGGCGAGTCCCGCCAGTAGCCCCCGCCCTGTCACGGGAGAGCGGACCGGGAGCTGCCGCCGAAAGGACATCAGCGGCGGGTCGGGACCGGAGGGGGGGCGGCCGGCGGACGCATCTGCGGCGCTAGGGAATGTACTTCACGATCCGCGGCCCGAGCGCCGTGGCGACCGGAACCGGGAGCCGCTGCCAGACCTTGACGCCCCACGCGTACAGCCCCTCGTCCGGCGAGGGGGTCGCTTCGGTCTCCCCGCGTCCATCCTGGTACCACCACAGCGTCTCGTCCCGGGTGCCCCACTGCTGCTTGAAGCGGTGCGTACCGCTCCCCGGCGTGCAGCGCCCGAAGTTGAACAGCCCGAGCCCGCGCTCGATGGCGCGCTCCATGAACGACCAGTACAGGAGCATGTTCGGGGCGATCCTGCTGTACTCGCGGAGCGCCGAGGCCCACGTGATCTCGAACTCGCCGTTCCACTCGAAGCCGCAGCCGCACGCCACCGGCCGGCCGTCCAGGTAAGCGCATCCGAACACGGCCGAGTCCGGGAAC
Organism: uncultured Gemmatimonadota bacterium; assembly: GCA_964465015.1. Lineage (GTDB taxonomy): Bacteria > Gemmatimonadota > Gemmatimonadetes > Palauibacterales > Palauibacteraceae > Humimonas. Next base: position 44,094 of record CAYXHP010000022.1, on the reverse strand, counting down.
TCCCGGGCGATGGCGCGGAAGAGCTCGAGACCCTGCGCCGGCGTTCCCAGGTCCCGCATGTGCTCGGCGAACACCTGGTGGAAGGGCTCCACCTGGTCGGCGCCGAACCGTATGGTGACGCCCTCCTTGCGAGGGCGGCGCACCTGGCTCCGCACCTTCGACTTGAGCGCGTCCCACAGGATCTCCGCGTCGTCCTCCGGCAGGTCCAGCAGCACCGTGACCTTGCGATGTGAGACCGGGAGATCCACCGGAAGCTCCGTGCGGCTCCGGAGCTCCAGAAGGTCGGCGCCGTCGGCCCGAGACCGCGCGAGGGCGGCCTCCGCCAGGGCCCGTACGGCCTCAGCGTCCCCCAGCGGACCGCCGTAGTTCAGGAACGGCATCGACACCAGGTAGTGCCCGAACACGGGGCTCCGCACCCGGACAAGCGGTAGGATGCCACGGAGCCCGCCTCCCCCTCCCGGCGCTTCCTGGCCCGCCCCTCGAGCTCCCTCACCTTCATCGCCTCGCACGCACAGGTAGAGGCACTCGTGCCCGAACACGTGCTCGATGATGCGCTTCCAACCGTACTGGTGGAAGTGCGTCCATGCGGCGCTCTCTCGCACGAAAGCATCCCACTCCCCCGCGGATCCGGAGTACTCGCGGACCTCAGGTGACACGGTCGACCTTCGGGAGGTCCTCCAGGTTGGCGGACGTGGCGGTGGTGCCCTGGAGCCCGTAGTGGTCGGCGACCGAGGTGAAGGAGAACTCGGACAGGAGCCGCGCCAGGCGCCGGGGCGTGTGCTCGATGCCGCGGTAGTGGCGCATGCGCGCCATGGGCGAGACCGGGATACGGGGCTGGTGCGGGTCCAGCTCCCACGGGTGGATGTAGAACACGGCGGAGACGCCCTGCGCCTGCATCTGCTCGAGCGCCTTGCGGGTCCACCCGTACGGCAGGTGCCGGAAGTAGGCCCCGCCGGCCGCCGGAAGGCGGGCGACGGACCAGCCCAGGGTCGTCAGCGGCAGCTCGAGCAGGGAGCCCGACGACCCGCTCACGATGTGCGGCTGGGTGGGCGCGCCGGGGTAACCGTAACCCGAGCGCCGGATGGGGAAGATGCTGGAGTCGTACTGGTAGCCCAGCTCGGCGAGAGCATCGAACACCCACTCGGTTCCCGGAACGAGGGAGAAGCTGGGGGCGCGAAACCCGACCACGGGCTTCCCGACGATGTCCTCCAGGATCGCCTTGGCGTCGCCCGCGTCCTCTCGAAACAACTCGGGTCCCAGGTCCGTCACCCGCCGATGCCACCAACCGTGTGAGGCGATCTCGTGTCCCAACGCATCGATGCGCCGGATGAGGTTGGGATGACGCTCGGCGATCCAGCCGAGGACGAAGAAGGTGGCCCGCCCGCCGTGATCGTCCAGGAGCTCGAGAAGCTTGTCCGTGGCCCGCTCGACCCGGCTCGGAAACACGCCCCACTCGGCCCGCTGGATGATGTCCTCGAAGACGTGCACCTGGAAGTACTCCTCCAGGTCCACGGTGAAGATGTGGCGCCGGTGCGCGGAACGGGAAGCACCGTCGTTCACGACGGGCCGTCTTCCTCGTCTCGGAGTCGGTACATCCGGGCGCTGGACGCGCTCAGGTGGACGATGATCTCACCCACGAGCCCGAGCGCGATGGCCTGGAAGCCCAGCGTGAACAGCAGCACGCCCAGGAGGAGGAGTGGCCGATCGGCGATCCCCTGTCCACCGAGTCGCTGCGCCAGCACGACCAGGAGGATCCCGCCCCCCACACCGGAGAGGACACTCCCCACGAGTCCGAAGAAGCGCAGCGGCTTGTGACTGAACCGGAGCAGGAAGTAGACGCCGAGCAGGTCGATGAGCCGGCGGACGTACACCCCGGGGCCGTACACCCGCGTCCGCTGGTCGAGCGGGTGCTGGGGCGCGTCCACCTGACGCACCTGAAATCCCTCCTGCTGGACGAGGAGCGGAAAGAAGCGGTAAAAGTCGCCATACAGGGGTACGGTGTCCACGACCTCTCGTCGCATCGCGCGTACGCCACACGCCACGTCGTCGAACCGGCCACGGCCCACGCCCCTCAGGAGGGCGTGGAACGCCGCGGTCTGCATCCGGTTGACCCACGAGTCCCGCCGGGGCCAACGGCGGGCGACCACCAGATCCGCGCCCGCCTCGACCTCGCGGATGAGCCCGGGGAGCGCCGAGGCCTCGATGCGATAGTAGGCGGGAAGCGTCACCAGGATGTCCCCTCGGGCGTGCTCGGCGCCCAGTCTCATGAGAGACGCCTCTCCGACGGTCTGCCCGGCCTCGATCACCTCGATCGGCTGGCCCTCCCTCCGGAGTGCCGTCAGGCCGGCTGTGAGCTCGCGGTTCCACGGCTCGACCACGAACACGAACTCGAAGGCGCGGTCCGAGGCGGCCAGTACCGCGGAGTACTCCCGGTAGAGTGCGCAGAGCTCCGCTGGACGTTCCGTGATCGGCACGATGACCGACACGGAGATGGTCGGACCGGCTGAATCTGGAGCGGGCATCGCGGGCTCTTCCCTCATCCCCCGGACCTCGCGCCGGCGTAGACTCTGTCCCGGGATCACGACCCGCCTCCCATCTGGTGGCCGAGGATCGTGGCTGCGGTCTCCCCGGCGTGGACGCGCACGACCTCCTCCCCGATGAGACCGAGCATGAGAAAATAGACGGCCTGGCCGAGGAACAGAAACGCGGCGCCGGGAAGTACCAGGGCCACGGACTTGGTCGAACCGAACCGCATCATGGCGACCACACTGCCGATCCCCAGGAAGAAGGAGAGAAGAAGCGATCCGGCCGCGGCCCATCCGAACAGCGCCAGCGGCCGCTGCCGGAACCAGCGGATCATCGTGATCGTGACCAGGTCGGCGAGAACGCGCCAGGTGCGCGCGAGCCCGTACTTGCTCTCGCCGTAGCGCCGCGCGTGATGCCGTACCGGCACCTCGGTGATCCTCGCGCCCGCCATCCCGGCCGAGACGGCCGGGATGAATCGGTGCATCTCCGAATAGAGGCGGACCCTCCCCAGGAGCGCTCTGCGGTAGGCCTTGAGAGAGCAGCCATTGTCACGGATCGGTACCCCCGTCACCCAGCGGATCAGGCGATTCGCCACCCAGGACGGCAGTTTGCGGGACAGAAGTCGGTCCTTTCGATGCTCGCGATAGCCGGCTACGAGGTCGTAGCCTCGCTCCAGCTCGCGTACCAGCCGGGGGATGTCCCGGGGATCGTTCTGCAGATCTCCATCCATGCTCACCACGACGTCGCCCCGAGCATGGTCGAACCCCGCCTGCATGGCGGCCGTCTGGCCGTAGTTCCTCGCCAGGCGCAACAGGCGGATCCTCGGGTCCTTGCGGGCTTCGGCGCGGACGACCTCCACTGTTCGGTCCCGGCTTCCATCGTCGACGAGGAGTAGCTCCCACTCGTCACCGGTCACGAGTGCCTCGCGGACGGCCTCGATCAGGTGAGGGGCGGAGGCCTCTTCGTTGAAGAGAGGCACGACGACGGAGATTCTCGGGGCGCGGGTCATGGCACCTCTCGAGGGCAATGGTCGTGCCGCGCTCGGCCCTCGCGGCCGGCGCCGCATCGTACCCGGTCCCAGGGGTTTGTGGAGTCCAGGGACATCTGTGGCCGTCTCCGACCGTTGCATGCATCCTACATCGGCCCGTCCTTCCGGGGAATGGCGGGAGCATCGGCAGCCTCGTGTCGCACCCATCGGCCAGGCGGATCTCACGGGTGGCCCATCCGGTGCCTGCTCTCGCCATGGGTTAGAATGGTGTCGGCCATCGAAGCGTCAGCACCTCCCCACCGGCGTCCACCCTGAGCGGACCGAATCGCGGCTCTGGTTCAGGTCCTGCGGCAGGAGGTTCACATGATACGAGACCTCACCGGACTGTCGGACGACCTGCTGGACCTTCTGGTGATCGGTGGAGGGGTGACCGGAGCGTGGGTCGCTCGCGACGCGGCACAGCGCGGTCTCCGGGTGGGTCTCGTAGAACGGGCGGACTTCGGAGCGGGCGCATCGGCGCAGTGCTTTCGGACGATTCACGGCGGCCTTCGCTATCTCCAGCGGTTGGAGCTGCTCGGCGCGCGACGCTCCATACGCGAGCGCTCGATGTGGCTGCGTGTGGCGCCCCACCTGGTGGAACCGCTCCCCTTCCTGGTGCCCACGTATCGAAGGGGCGCGGCGCGCCGGCCTCTCCTTCGTGCGGCCCTCGCCGTGATCGACCTAATGGGCCGGGACCGGAATCGCGGACTCGACCCGGCCCGGCACCTGCCGCCGGGCCACGCTCTCTCACGGCGGGAAGCCCTGGAACGGGCCCCGGAGATCGACGACCCGGACCTCACCGGAGCCGTGGTCTTCCACGACGCCCAGATGTACAGTCCCACCCGCCTCGTGCTCGACATCGTGTGCGCGGCGGAGCAGGACGGCGCCGCGCTCGCCAACCACGTGGAAGCCCGGGCGATCACGGCCAGCCGCGACGGCCTGCGCGTTCGCTGTACGGACCTGCTCTCCGGCGGCGCGCTCGACATACATACGAGATCGCTCGTCAACGCCACGGGAGCGCAGGCGCTGCACCTCGCCGGTCAGTGGGGCCTGGACGGGGCCAGCCCGGATGTGACGCTGTCGGTGGCCCTCAACCTGGTGGTCGACCACCCCGTTCACGATGTCGCCTTCACCGTGGCTGGCAGGACATCCGACCCCGGCTCCGTCGTGCACATGGGTGCCCGCCGGCTCTTCGTGGCGCCGTGGCGAAGCCGAACTCTCATCGGAACGGCCCACTACCGGATGGCACCTTCGGCCGTCCTCGACACGGCTCTCTACGTGGAGCGCTTCCTGGAGGAAGTGAACGCGCCGGGTACCGGACTTCGCATCCGATCCGACCAGGTACTGGGGGTGCAGCACGGGTTACTGCCGGCGCTGCGCACCGCACCCACCGAGCCGGTGCGCCTGCTGCGCCATGACCGCATCACCGACCACGCGTCGTCCGGCACACCGGGCGCCTTTTCGGTCTTACCGGTCAAGTTCACCACGGCGAGGTGGGTGGCCCAGGAGACGGTCGGTCGCGTGTTTCGCTTCCTGGAGAACAGCGTCCCGCCGTGTCGAACCGCCGACACCCCGTTGCCGGGTGGCCGGCTTTCGTCTTGGAGCGAGCTGACCCGGCAGGCCGACGAGGAGGTCGGCTTTCTGCCGACCGACTGTCGCGCCCACCTTCTCCATACGCACGGCGCAAGGTTCCGGGACGTCCTGGCCCTCGCCGCCGACCGGCCGGAGCTCCTGGAGAGGATCGAGGTCGATTCTCCGGTGTTCGGCGCGCAACTGGCCTACGGCGCCGAGTGCGAGATGGCATGCACGATCGCCGACCTCCTCGAGCGACGAACCGAGCTCGCAGTTCGAGGGCCAGCCTCGCCGGCGGCCCGGACCCGCGCACAGGCCATCCTGGCCGCCGTCACCGGCCGCGGGGGAGACGCGTCCTCCCGGGCCATGGGCCCTGGAGAGACACCCGCCGCGGGACGCTAGAAGCTAGAAGATCGTGTAGATGAACGGCGCCAGCGCCGAGCCCTGCGCGAACACGATCAGCGCGCCCACCGCCGCGAGCATGACAATGATGGGCAGGAGCCACCACTTCTTGCGAACCTTCAGGAAGTCCCAAATCTCGCCCGCCATCGAACGTCGAGCCATGTCTACGCTCCTCCGTCCTAGAACTGTCGCGTGAGGTCGCTCTTGCCTTCCGACATGGAGCGCGACCTCCAGTAGCTTCCCTCTTCCGCCTCGTGCAGCAGCGGGTCGTGTCCAACCCAACGGACGATGACACCGGCCGGCGTGAGGACCAGGAAGTATACGACCGCCATGAAGATGGGCGTGGTGACCCGTGAGATCGCCTTCGCCAGGCCCATCCAGGCGCGCTCGACGGGCCCGAGCCGACCTGGCACGACCAGGCCGCCGAGCACGAGGAGCAGGCCGAGACCGCCGAGGACGAACACGGGGATTCGGTGGCCGCGCCAGTAGGATATGCCTCCCAGGACCAGGAAGGCGGCACCGACCGTCAGGCCGAACTTGCGCCCCTCGGTCGGCGTCAGTCGAGCGGTATCTTCTCTCTCCAATCTCCCTCCTCGTGCCATTCCGGCTGCTCCTCCTTGAAGAGGAGGTACGGCCACAGGACCAGGCAATCCATGTGCGTCCGCATGAAGCAGCGATACGCGTCCCGAGGCGAACAGACGATCGGTTCGCCCCTCACGTTGAACGATGTGTTCACGAGCAAGCCGCATCCCGTGCGCCGCTCGAAGGCGGACAGGAGAGCGTGGTAGGCCGGGTTGTCTTCCGCCGAGACGGTCTGCACGCGAGCCGAGTAGTCCACGTGCGTCACGGCGGGGATGTCCGAGCGTGGGCGATTCAGTCGCTCGATGCCCCACAGCTCCGAGTCGCCCTCCGCCGGAGGACACCTGCGCTCCTCGCGCACGGGCGCGACCAGGAGCATGTAGGGAGACTCACGATCCAGGTCGAAGTAGTCCTGGACCCGCTCCAGCAAGACGCTCGGCGCGAATGGACGGAAGCTCTCCCTGAACTTGATCTTGAGGTTCATCGTGCGCTGCATCTCGGGGCTTCGCGGGTCGCCCAGGATGCTCCTCGATCCCAGGGCACGTGGCCCGAACTCCATGCGGCCGGCGAACCAGCCCACCACGTTGCCGTCTGAGAGGAGCTCCGCGGTCCGCTCGATCAACGCCTCGCGATCGAGCTTGTGGGCGGGTGCGCCGCGCGTCGCCAGATAGGTCTCGATCTCTTCAGGGCTGAAGGAGGGGCCCAGGCAGGCGGCTCGCATCCGGTCCCGGGCCCGCGGGCGCGTCGCCACCGCGGTGCCACCGCCGGCCTCGGCGACTTGCCGCTCTTCGACCGCGCCGGCACTCACCGCGTACACGGAGGCCGGCGCGCGCTCCTGCCCCAGGTGGCGGTGCCACGCGAGCTGCGCCGCGCCCAGCGCGCCTCCGGCATCGCCGGCGGCCGGCTGGATCCACAGCTCCTCGTAAGGCCCTTCCCGGAGGATGCGGCCGTTCCCCACGCAGTTCAGCGCCACCCCGCCCGCCAGGCAGAGGTTCGACAGCCCGGTCTCACGGTGCGCGGTGCGTACCATCCGGAGCATGACTTCCTCGCACACCTCCTGGACCGATCGGGCCAGGTCCATCTCCCGCTGCGTGATCTTCGATTCGGGCGAACGCGGCGGGCCACCGAACAGCTCATCGAACTTGCGGCTCGTCATCGTCAGTCCGCCCAGGTAGTCGAAGTACTCCTGGTTCAACCGGAAGGAGCCGTCGTCGCGCAAGTCCATCAGCTCGCCGAGGATGAGGTCGACGAACCTGGGCTCGCCGTAAGGCGCCAGCCCCATCACCTTGTATTCGCCCGAGTTGACCTTGAAGCCCGTGTAGTACGTGAAGGCCGAGTAGAGCAGTCCCAGGGAGTCGGGCCACCGAAGGTCCCGCAGGAGCTCGATCTCGCTGCCCCGCCCCACTCCGATGGACGCAGTGGCCCATTCGCCGACGCCGTCCATCGTGACGATCGCGGCTTCGTCGAACGGTGACGGGTAGAATGCGCTGGCCGCGTGGGACTCGTGATGCTCGGCGTAGAGGATGTCGCCCTCCCAGCCCAGCTGGTCCGCCAGGTCGCGGTCGATGAAGAGTTTCTCTTTGATCCACAGCGGTCCCGCCTTCAGGAAGGAGCGGAAGCCCCTGGGAGCGATGCCCACATACGTCTCCAGGATTCGCTCGAACTTCAGGAGCGGCTTGTCGTAGAAAGCGACGACCTCGAGATCGGCGACCGAGATGCCGCCTTCCTTCAGGCAATACTCCACGGCGTGGGAAGGGTACGAGGCGTCTCCCTTCTCTCTCGTGAAGCGCTCCTCCTGAGCAGCGGCCACGATCTCCCCGTCCCGGAGCAGGCACGCGGCGCTGTCGTGGTAGAAGGCCGACAGGCCCAGAACGTAGCGCGGGCTGCCGGGCGAGCCGGCGCTCCCGGAGGAATGCCGGGTCTGCATCGAAAGGTCTGAAGCCATGTATGAACGTCCTTCCTGAACCCTCGCCGGGGCCACACGTGCGCCGAACGGATCAGCGTGATTTCGCACGGCGGCCGGCCGCGCGTTCTTCTCGGGCAGCCACGCTGTGCAAGATAAGTACGCCATTCCTCCGTCCAACAGGTGATGAGCGTATCTAGTTGGGATGAATAGCTTTTCAAAGTCCTGCGTTCGGGGCTCGCCGCGGCGGTCTGCCGATCTTGTAGGCACATTGCAACAGACGCCGGAGCCGCACACCGCCATCCGCTGCGACCGGCACAGCCGAGTCGGGCCGGCCACAGCCGCACGGAATGTGCCCTTCTCGTTATGTCACTTGGGGTCTGCGGATGGCCGCGCCGTCGGCGACGCCTCCCCTCTCGGATCGGGACCGGCCTGGACCGAGACTCGCACGCTGCATGCATGCACGGGAAGTCACGGCCGGAGGATGGCAAACCCGAGATTTCCGGAGGCTGCATGGAACAGGAGCGGAGGCCGGCGACCAGGATAGCCCTCGGCATCTTCGGGATGCTGGTCCTCGTGGTCGCTGTCACCGTCTGCCCATCGAGCCCTCAGCGATCCGGTCCCGGATGGTCTCAGATCCTGGTGGCAGCCTTCGGCGCCGTGGTCGTGGCCGCGGGCCTGGCGTCCAGCAAGTGGAGAACGCGGCTGCTGCTGCTCACCGCTTCGTCCCTGATCGGTCTGGTGATCGCCGAAATCGGACTCCGCCTCACGGTCCCCGACGACTTCTCCACGCTCTTCCGGCTGCGGTCGGACGACCTGTTCGAGTACATACCGGCGGCCAGCCGGGACTATCATCGGTTGCCGATCAACGGCGGCCAGACGATCCGCGTGCACATCGACCGGCAAGGCTTCCGCGGACCCGAGCTGCGCGGGTCGGCAGACAGCTCACGACGGGTCGTGGTGTTCGGCGACTCGTTCATCGCCGCGGAGTACTCCGCTGAGGCCGACACCTACACGAGCCAGCTCCAGCGCATGCTCGGGGCCTACTTCCGCACGCCAGTCGAGGTCGTGAACGCTGGGGTGACCGGCTACGGTCCCGATCAAGAGTGCATCCGAATGGAGCGCGATCTGACGCGGCTCAAGCCCGACCTCGTCATCGTCAGCATCTACACCGGCAACGACTTCGGCGACCTCCTCCGGAACAAGCTCTTCCGACTGGACTCCGGGGGCCGGCTGGTTCGGAACCACTACAGGCTGGCCGGGTCCGTTCGCCGCAAGTTCCTGATGGCGCGACACGGGCCGCTGGTCCTGAAGCTGTTCGAGCGCACCGTGGACCGCCTCGAATCGAGCCGGTTCGTGCCGGAGGGCGACGAGGTTCCCGTCGAGGGCAACCCGGCCTCCGCCACGACCACCCGGGAGTGGATGCGAGATCGCGAGGCCGAGTACCGGGACTACGTCCTCGGACACGACGATGTGGTCACGAACCTGCTCGCCGACGGCTACGATGCCGACGTCAGCGCGGCGCCGGACGGACCATCGGCCCGGTACAAGGTGACCCTCATGGATCGGGTCATCACCCGAATGGACAGCGTGGTTCGGAGCCACGGGATCCCGATGCTCCTGCTGATCATCCCGACGGCCGAGGACGAGGTGCCGGGCTACGTCTACCGGGTCGACTCGTCCCTCTACCCGGCCTACCAGAGGTCCAACCTGTCGGCAGTGGTCGAAGCCATAGGCCGGCAGGACTCCATCCCGACCCTGAACCTGTTCCCGGCCTTCCGGTCGCACGATCCGGCCGCGCTCTATCTCCGAGGCGGTAACGATCACTGGAGCAATGCGGGACAGCGCCTGGCCGCCAGCCTCTCGGTCCAGGCCATCGCTCGCGATGGTCTCTGGAGACCCGCGCGCGCCGTGCCGCTCGAGCCGGGAGGCCGGACTGCACCCCACGTCTCGTCGACCCCGTCGGCACGTGGGGATGCGGCGACACACCGAGTGTCGCACGCCGACGACACGCGACCGCTCTCGCCTCGACCCAAGGCTTGATGGAGCACCGAGGTCCGTCGTCCCCGCACCTCCCGAGTTCAGAAGCACGCTGCCGATGCCGCGGCCCGGACTCCTCGCGCGGCATGGCCGCGTCCGCCTTCATCCCTCACTTTGGTCCGGCATTCAACCTGCAGGACCCAGTCGTATGAGCAACCGTCTTCAGGGGGAAGCCTCAGGCCTTCGCCACGGCCCCGGACAGAGATGGAAGATGCCCTCGACCGCGAAACGCATCCTCGTCAATCTCGGACTGCTTCTGGCCAGCGTCCTCGTCATACTCGCCTGCACGGAAGCCTTCCTTCGGGAGTTCCCGAACAACCTGCCCGCCTCCGCACGGGTGAAGATCCACTGGATGAAGGACAACGACGATGTCGAGAGAGCGGACCCGTATGTTGGCTACCTGTATCCGCCCAATCACCACGGCCGGGTAGTCGCTGGCGACGTACGTTTCGACTACGCGACCGACTCCCTCGGATTCCGTAATCCATCCCCCTTGCCGGATTCGGCCGGGATCGTCGTGATCGGAGACTCCGAGGGCTTCGGCTATGGCGTGGACTACGATTCCACGTGGTCGACGCTCGTCGAGGAAGCTCTCCCCGGCATCCGCCTCGTCAACCTGAGCCTGCCCGGCTACGCGCCCAAGCAGTACTTGAGAGTCTACGAACGGTACGGGACGGCCTTTCAGCCCAAGCTCCTTCTCTTCGGACTGTTCCCGGGCAACGACCTGCAGGACGAACAGGAGTTCGATCGCTGGCTCCGCGCCGGCCGTCCGGGACGCTACGCGACCTGGAAGTTCCGTCACGGAAGATCACCCAGTCTCCTGCAGTCCATTCTCGAGCGATCGTACGTGTACTGGTTCGTGGCGGAGACCTTCCGCACCCTGAGGAGACGGTTCCGAAGCACGCCACCCATGGAGTTTCCCGACCACACCCGCCTCATCTTCGCGCCTTCGTTCCTGGAGAATCAGGTGGGGCTGGCCAAGCCGGATCAGCCCGTCTTCCAGAGCGTCATGGAATCCATCGAGAAGACGCAGGCCATCGCAGCCAGTCACGGCACGGCGTTTCTCGTCCTGGTGTTTCCGACCAAGGAGGACGTGTACCTCCCGCTCCGTGGAGACACGGTCCCTCCGCTGCTCCCGTCGCTGGTCGAGGCACTACGCAGCCGGGGCATTCCCTATCTGGATCTCACGGGTCCCATGCAGGAGCAGGCCCGACAGGAGAAGCGACTCTTCTTCCAGGTCGATGGTCATCCCGATGCGGCCGGATACCGTGTCATTGCCGCCGCCGTCCTGGCGCGGATCGAACGTGACGCCGGGCAATATGGCCTCGGCGGACTTTCCCATTGACGTGCGAATGCCCGTCACCTCGCCTTCCCCCGCCGCCGACTGTCCGGCTGCCCTGAACTCAGCGCTCGGGAGCACGGCGATGCGGATCGCCGTTCCCCAGGACTTCCTCTGGGGGGCAGCCACGTCCAGCCACCAGGTCGAAGGGGCCAACCGGTGGAACGATTGGTGGGCCTACGAGCAGGCGGGGAGGCTCCCCGAGAAGTCGGGTGCGGCGTGCCGACACTTCGAGCTCTTCGACTCCGACTTCGATCTCGCCCTGGCAGCGGGCCACAATGCTCATCGCTTCTCCATCGAGTGGAGCCGAATTGAGCCCGTCGAAGGGTCGTGGAATCGTCACGCGATCGATCACTACGAGGCCGTGATCGATTCGCTTCTCGCCCGGGGGCTCGAGCCGGTTCCGACGCTCTTCCACTTCACCCTCCCCTCGTGGGTGGCGGAGAGAGGAGGGTGGGCTCGAGGCGAGACGGTGAGCCTGTTCGCGCGTTTCGTGGACCGACTGGCCGATCGGCTCGCCGGGAAGGTCCGGTACTGGGTCACCATCAACGAGCCTACGGTATACGTCAAACACGGCTACGTCGTCGGCGACTGGCCGCCCTGCCGCGGCAGGGCGTGGGGAGGGGCCGTTCGGGCGGCGATCCATCTGGCCCGCGCCCATCGGGCGGCCCGTTCGAAGGTGCGCTCCGCCGACCCGAGCGCGAAGGTCGGCTTCGCTCACAGCGCTCCCCTGATCCAGCCATGCGATCCGTCGAGCCCGCGGGACAGGCTGGCGGCGTGGACCAGGGATGCGGTCCTCAACCGAGCCTTCTTCCGTCTGCTGGGAGCGGGCCCCGAGCCGTCCTTCGACTTCCTGGGAATCAACTACTACACCCGGACGATCGTCAGCGGACGGGGGCGTGGGGTGATACCGTTCGCGGGCACCGAGTGCACGGCCGACCACCACGCGGACCGCGGAGCCCGCAGCGATATGGGCTGGGAGATCTACCCGGACGGGCTGTTCACCACGCTCGACCGATTCTCCCGCTACGGTGTTCCGATTCTGATCACCGAAAACGGTGTCGCAACGACGGACGAGGAGCTGAGAACCCGGTTCCTGGTGGACCATGTACAGGCCGTGGCCCGAGCCCTGGAGGAGGGGGTCGACGTACGCGGCTATTTTTACTGGTCCCTGATGGACAACTACGAGTGGACCCTCGGCACTGCGCCGCGATTCGGACTCTTCGGCGTCGACTTCGCCACCCAGCGGAGGACCGCCCGTCCCATAGTCGATCGCTTCGGCGTCATCTGCCGAAGTCCGGAGCTCGGAGTGGCCCATCCGTCGACCGCTGGCTCCGCACGACGCGGCGGGCATGCGGGCGGCGCGGAAGGAGCCGCGCGCCCGTGACCATTCTGGACGCCCGCGACCTCGAGCCGGATGTCGAGCTCACGGCGGACGTTTGCGTGGTCGGCGCCGGCGCCGCGGGCCTGACGATCGCCGGCGAGCTCGAACGTTCCGGACGCGAGGTGTGCGTACTGGAAGGAGGTGGGTTCCAGCCGGAGCAGGCCACGCAGGTCCTCCACGACCTCGACAGTCGTGGATATCCGATTCGTCGTAACTTCATGTCCCGAGCGCGCTACTACGGCGGTAGCTGTAATCTCTGGGCCGGCAGGAGCATGCGGTTCCTGCCTCGAGACCTGGAGCCGCGAAGCTGGGTGCCCGACAGCGGGTGGCCCATTCCCTACTCGGAGCTGCTCGCGTACTACCCCAGGGCCTCGCGGATATTGGGGCTGCCGGCCTTCGACCAGTTCGAAGAGGGACGCCACGAGGACGCCCTGAGCGCGGGCGAACGGGCGCTGTACGGGGGCGAAGCGATCGATCCGACCGTCTCTCTGTGGGCCAGGAGACCGAAGCGCTTCGGCGCGGCGCACAAGTCGGCCCTGCGGAGCTCACGTACCACCAGGCTCGTGCTCCACGCCAACGCCATCAAGGTGCATCTCAATCCCGAGGGTACGTCGGTCGAGTCGGTCGAGGCGGCCACACTCGGCCGTAACCACCTCCGCGTGCGGGCCAGGGTCGTGGTGCTGGCTTGTGGTGGACTGGAGAATCCACGGCTCCTCCTGCTCTCACGTGATGGACAGGAGTGCGGCATCGGGAATCGCTACGACGTGGTGGGACGCTACTTCATGGACCATCCAAGGGCCGTGTTCGGGAAAGTGCGTCTCCGCGAGGGGGTGCGATTGTCGCTGCTCGAAGGCTGCCCGATCTCCGAGGGCAGCGTTCAGTTCGGGTTGGGGCTGTCGCGCCACGTGCAACGAACGGAGGGGCTGCTCGATCACTACGCCACGCTCGAGGTGGAGCATTCGGAGTACACGGAGAAGGGCTATCAGTCCTTCATCCGAACGATGAAGGTGCTCCTGAGACGGGGGCACGCGGGACGGCGATGGGAGATTGGTGGCGCCGACATGGGAGACATCGCGGGTCTTCTCTACCTGCTCACTCCCCGCGAGCTCGTCCCGCACGGCCTCTACCGGGCGTACTGGCACGCGCGGAAGGCGCTGACCGCGGGCCGCAGTGCGCGAGACCGGGTCGTCGTGTACTTCTGCGAGCAACCGCCGGATCCGGAGAGCCGGGTGACCCTCTCGCGGGAGCGTGATGCCCTCGGGGCGAACCGGCTCGTGCTGAACTGGAAGATCGCCAGTGAGGTAGCCAGGTCGGCGCGTCGCCTGCAGGCAGTGCTACAGCAGCGCCTCGAGAGGACCGGTCTCGGGGAGCTGGACCCGGGAACCGGGGAGTTGATGTTCACGGACGCGTCGCACCACATGGGCACGACGCGAATGAGCGTCAGTCCGCGGACGGGGGTCGTCGACACGGAGTGTCGGGTGCACGGCGTGCACGGCCTCTACGTCGCGGGCAGCTCCGTCTTCCCGTCTGCCAGTCACAAGAACCCGACGCTCACGATCGTCGCGCTGGCCCTGAGGCTGGCCGATCACCTGAAGCGGCGGCCGAACTGAGGAACACTCGCTTGCCACGGATCGAGATCTCTCCGGACCCGTCCGATCGCGAGCTGCCGGAGGTCGAACGGGAGCCCCGAGCCCGTGCCTCGCAAGCCGGCGCGTCGGAGCCCGAAATGGACCGACGGCGCGCCTTCGTGGAGGCGCACCCGGATTGGATCCCGTGCAGGCTTCCACACTTCAGGGTACGGGGCGACGCCATCTTCTTTCTCGAGGCGCGGCGACCCGTGCTCGATGCCGGACCGGCGCTTCTCGAGGTCCTCACCGCACTCGACGGTAGCCGCGACATTCGATCCCTCCTGCCGGGCGCATCGGGAGTGAAGGCACTCGCCCGACTGTGGGCGGCGGGAGTCGTGACGCTGGTTCCACCGACCCTTCCGGATGCCGGTCCGAGCGTCCTCGCGATCGAGCCGCACCCGGACGACGTGGCACTCAGCGCCGGGGGCACGCTCCTCCTCAGACGCGGTGCCGCGCGCATACACGTCCTCTCCGTGGTGTCACGCTCCAACGCGACGTTCTATCTGGCGGACCCGGAGGTCGGCGACTTCGACGTGGACCGGATCACCGCTCTTCGAAGGCAGGAGTCGATGCTCGCCGCGCGGTTCCTGCAGGCCCGCTACCACACGCTCGAAGAGCCCGATGTCACGATCCGCTACATCGACCCGGATCGGTACCTCACCGGCGATATCCGGGCGACCCTCAAGCGACAGAGCATGTACCGACACGCACCGCCGTCTCGCGCGGAAGTCGAGCGGATCTCGGAGCGGCTCGGGTCGTGGATTCTGGAGACCTCGGCGGACGAAGTCTGGCTTCCGCTCGGACTCGGCAACCACTTCGACCACCGGCTGACGAGAGACGCAGGCCTTCAGCTCGCTTCCGAGCACTGGAGCGAGCTCGCGACCAGGAAGGTCATGTTGTACGAGGACCTCCCGTACGCGGAGGAGCATCCCGGTACCGCGAACGCGGTCGTGGAGCTGCTCCGCCGCCGGGGCGCTGTCCTCGAGCGGCGCACCTTCGGGGTGGGCCGCGTACTCGAGGACAAGCTTGAGTGTCTGAGGATCTACGCATCCCAGTTCGAGCCGGGAACGCTACGGCCGATCATCGAGGGCTACGCGCGTGCGACCTCCGGCAACGATGGAGGCTACACGGAGACGCTGTGGCAGCTGAAGCGTCCACCGGATCTTCCGCACGCTCCCCTCGTGCTGCTCAGAGCAAGGCCTCGAGCGCCGGTCGATGAGATCGCGAGGAACCTGTTCGAGCGCCGGGCACGCCTACGCCGTCTCACTCTTCTGATCGGGCATCGGGTCCGCGATCTCTCCGAACAGATCCGACTGCTGGCGAGATTGTTTCCGAACGCCCGACTGGACGTCGTTGCCGTTGGCGAGCCCCCCACCGATCTTTCGGACGTGCGCGAGCCGCGCCTGCGAATCTCCCTCGCGGACCGGCCCACCCCCCGGCTGCTGTGGTCCCTCATCCGATCGGTCCTTCACGGCGACGGCTCCGTCCTGGTATTCTGCGATCCATCCCTGGCCGGGAAGGCCTCCTGGTTCCTCAAGATGATACCGAGTCGACACGGTCATGTATTCGAGAGCCTCGACGACGTCTGCGATCTGTGGCGATACTGGCTGGACCAGAGCCCCGAATGACCCCGGGAGTTCATGAAGCGGTCACTCCCTTCTCCCACTTAGCTCCCTTCCGGGCGCGGCAGAGCGCGGGCCGCCGCACCACGAAACGCGGAGCCACCCCCGAGCCATCACCCACGTTGGATGCGCGCCGGGTGCGTTCATGCCGATGCGGTCCGGAATGAACAGGAGCTGAAGGTGAAAGACCTCGTGGCCGACGAAAGTCCCGGCATGACCGGGGCGGCGGACGGCTCGTCCACACCAGACGAGGCGCAGCTGACCCAGAAGCGCGGAACCCGACAGCTGCTGGTCGGGCGGGCCATCTTCCTGGTGCTCAGCTATGTGGGCTCCGTGATACTGGCCCGCACCCTCGCGCCCGCGGCCTTCGGAGTGTACGGCCTCCTGCTGTCCGTGCTCGTCTGGCTGGAGATGTTGAGCTTCATCGGCGTACCCGGAGCCCTGGGGAAGCTGATCCCCGATCACCAGTCCCAGACGAGGGAGGTGGAGCAATCGGCGCGCGCCGTGCTGCTCGTGACGTCGCTCCTGGTCTTTGCGATCGGGTGGTACCTGGCGCCTCGGCTCGGCCATCTCTTCGGCATCGCGGATGGCGCTCGCCTGTTTCGCCTGGCCCTCCTGGATGTTCCCTTCTCGGCTGCCTGCGCCGGATACACCGGGGCGCTCAACGGACGTCGACGATTCGGACCCCTGGCGGCGAGTCAGGTGCTGCTGGGAGCGACGAAGTGCCTCGGAGCCATCGCGCTGGTCTACCTCGGGATGTCGGTCGGGCGCGCGCTCGTGGTCAACGTGCTGGCATCCTGTGCCGCGCTCCTCTACCTCGTCGTGCGATACCCACCGGAGGGTTTTCGACCGGTGTGGTCCTTGATGCGCGAGGTGGTCTCCCTGGGAGGCCAGATCAGCATGTTCGTGGTGTGTCTGAACGTCCTCACGAGCCTCGACCTCTGGTCGCTGGGCAGTCTCTGGCACGGGGACGCAGCCGTCATCGGCCGCTACGTCGCAGCCCTCAAGATCTCCCAGATGCTGACGGTGATCCCCATCGTCCAGTCAGGCGTCGTGCTGTCCTCTGTCGCCTGGGCTCTCTCCGAGGGAAACCGCAGAGGGGCACACGAGCACGTGCGCGAGGCGGGCCGCTTCTCCCTGATCCTGGGCGCTCCCGCGGTGGTCATCCTGGGGGGAAGCGCATCCTCCCTCATGAGCCTCGTCTACTCGAGCGACTACGCGAGTGGAGGGATCTTCCTGACCGTGCAACTGATCGCCTATGCATGGTTCGCGCTCCTGGACTCACTGGCCTACGGTCTCATGGCTGCCGGCCGGCAGCGTGCGACGGCCGGCGTCCTCCTCGCCTTCATGCCGGTGGTAGGCCTGGCGAACTACCTTCTGATTCCGTCGATGGGCCCGATGGGCGCAGCTCTCTCGCTGATGCTCGGAATGTTCGGCGTCGGAGTCACAATCACGGTGCTGACGTGGCGCGAGTTCGGGCCACCCGTTCCCCTCGGCACATCGATCAGGGTCGCGATCGCATCACTCGTGGTGGCCGTTCCGGCGATCTTCGTGCACACGTCGGGACTGCTCGTCCTCGTGAAGCTCACAGGGCTGGCCGCAGCCTATCTCGGAGTGCTGTGGTTGCTGGGCGAAATCGACGCTCAAGACCTCGTGATTCCGAGCGCCCGGGCGGTGCAGGAGGCTGCCTCCGTATCCGGCGGCTCAGCGACTCTCCAGGACTGATCCCTTTCGCTCGCCGACAGCCTGGATCACCCAGCCGAATCCAGCCGCGTTGACGACCAGGGTCTCGTCCAGGATGGGAAGACTCGTGCGAAGCGCGCGAACGAGACCCAGCGTCGCGAAATCGATCGTATTGGAGGTGACGACCAGGCCTCCCGGCTCGAGATGCCGCATGTACGATCGAATGCAGCCGACGGGATCGTCGAGGAAGTACAGCATCTCGTTGAAAACGATGAGATCGAAGGTGTCGAGCGGCTCATACTCCGTGGCCCGGGCCAGTTCGAAGCTCGTGTTCTCGTCGGCTCGGCGGCTGGCCACGGCGATGTTGTTGGGAGCGAAGTCTATCCCGAGGTAGCGTGCATACCCGTGCCGCGACAGGTACGGCTGCAGGATACCGGGACCGCAACCCACGTCGAGCACCGAGGGAGAACCATCGCCGCCCACCTGGCTCAGGTACCCCGCGACGAAGGCGTAGCGAGCCTCTTCTCCGCTCTCGAGGTCGGCATAGCGACCATCACCCTGGGCTTCCGGTCGCTTGTCCGCGTCCGGGATGACGCGAGGTTTGAGGCGCCTCACCATACGCGAGAGATAGGACTTCTCGGATGCCGCCAGGAGGAGGAGCGTCCGCAACCGTCTATCCATGCTCGACCTCGACGCTCCTGCACAGGTGGAACCGTCGACAGGCGCGGTTCGCACGGGTATACCATCATAGCGTGTGTTGAGATGAGCCGCGACCTCAGCGCCCCTCGGTTCGAGGCCTCCTCAGCGTGACGGAAGCCGCGGTCCCCCGGGTGGTCCGTCCTGCCTGAGAGGTGGACGGAGGCGCAGACTTGCCGTGGGCCGGGGCCGGCACACCGAATGCCCGGTTCGCCACGATCCAGTCGGCGATCGCGTCGGCGATGAGCTGGTTGCCGAGGCGCGTGTAGTGGATGTCCAGCGGATAGTATGGGGATGGCTCCCGACCTGCCGCCCGGAATACATCGGTGAGGTCCAGGTACTGGATGCCCCTGCGGGCCAGGCCCTGGCGAGTCTGCCGGAGAGCTCGCATGACGGCCGGGTACGCCGCCGCCCCGTAGATGGCCTCCTTGCTGGGCAGCAGGACGACCAGGAAGCGGCCGCCCCTGGCCTCGATCCGCCGCTGCATTCGCTGGAGCGGCTCCAGGAAGATGTCCTTCATGTCGGGCTCGGGGCCGCGGTCGAGGCCCAGGGCCAGGCGATGCTGCACCCGGACCGACAGGAAGATCGTGTCGCCATGCGGGAGCAGTACCGCCTCCCGGATGTGCTGTCGGATCGCGAGCGCCTTCACGGACAGGTGGACGGCTCTCCACAGCGCAGAATGGTCGAGCAGGCGCGCCAACCGGGCAGGCGGCGTAGCGGCTGAGTGCGAGTTCCAGTAGCTCATGCGATACGGGGTGAACGCCTCACCTGGCTCTTCCTTCAGCCAGTCGTGGAACTCGAGCGTGTTGTCGATGTCGCTCGCCAACCAGAGGGCATCGATCACCAGCGGCGGCCGTAGCGGCTCGGCGAACTTCTGCTCGATCCGATCCTCCATTTCGGTACCGGCCCCCGGGGACCCCAGGTTCAGTATGGCGCGACCGAAACGGCGCTCCAGGACCGTTGAGAACCGCCCGTCCATTCCGACGCCTGGAGCCATCACCAGGGAGCTGCCCAGCACCACGGCGTCCGGGTGCTCGGGCCAGGGCTCGTGGTTGACGAATCCGAGACTGTCAGTGCCCCATGACCAGTCGAAATCCGGGGTGCGGTAAGTGTCGTGCTCCGACGGAGCCAGTACAGCGCCCAGGTACGGATCCTCCCTGTACCGTGCGGGAGCCGCGACCAGCTGCCTCTTGATTCTGCGCGAGATCGGCGTTCGGTCCGGACGTAGGCGACGCATGCGGCTTTCCGCGTCGGCGATCGGGCTGAGGCTCGGTACCAGGCGGAGAGTGATCTCTCCGGCCGCTGCGAGGAGCGCGAGCACGGTCAGACCGAGCCAGACATAGTCCCGGAATCCCAACGAGCGCTTCATCCGGCCAGCTCCCGAAAGAGCCGCAGGGTCTCGGTCGCCGTCCGGCGCCAGGTGAACTCCCGGGCTCGCTCCAGACCACGCTGGATGCACCGCGACCGCTCGGACTCGTCGCACAGCACCGTCAGCAGCCTTTCGGCCATCTCGTCCACGTCCTGGGGATCGTAGAACACGGCCGCATCGCCGAGGACCTCCGGAAGGGCGCCGGCGCGCGCGGCGGCCACCGGACATCCGCATGCCATGGCTTCCACTCCCACGAGACCGAACGCCTCGTAGAGCGAGGGGAAAGCGAAACAATCGGCCAGACTGTAGAGCGCGGGCAGGTCCTCGTTCGCCACGTGGTCCATGAGGTGCACCCGTTGCTTCAGACCCAACTCCTGTACCAGCCGCAGGTCGTCACCGTACTTCCAGCGCGGCTGGCCGACCACGACGAGCGCGTGCGGGACCCGATCCGAAATGGCGTGGAAGGCACGCAGGAGGTTCTGGAAGTTCTTCTGCGGAAACAGGCGTCCGACGAAGAGGATGAAGCGCTCGGGCAACCGAAATCGCCGACGCGCCGCCTCGAGGAGCTCGCGCTCCCGGATCGGTCTAAAATGCTCGCCGCAGCCATGATAGATCCTCCGAATGCGCTCCACCGGCAGATGATCGAAACGGACCAGGTCCCGCGTCATCATGTCGGAGATCGAGATCACGGCATCGGCGCGGTGCACCCAGAGGCGGGCGTGGAGTGCCCATTCGAAGCGATCGCGCGGGCTCAGCGATTCGGGCACCACGTGCGAATCGATTCCATGCACCGTCATCACCGTCTTGTAATCGGCGAAGACCGGCACGGACCAGAACGGATTGAACAGCAGGTCCACCTCGTGGGCCCGGGCGACCCCCGGCACGACGACCTGGTCCCAGTACGTCGTCCAGTGGAGCGAGCGCCGCGTCTCCACCTCGGTGACGTTCTCGTGCGCGGCCTCGTACTCACCCATGTGCTCGCGCGAATGCCCGAATTGCGGGTAGATCAGTACGTACTCGTCGTCCGGGTCGACCGCGAGCAGGTTCCTCACGACCTGTCTCGTGTAGACCCCTATGCCCCCCCACGTCGGATCGTGGCTCAGCATGGTGATGCCGATCCGCATCAGGGATCTCTCCGGCGAGGGGCGGTGAGCACGCGGGCCGGACGCCCTCCGGCCACGAGCGGCGACCGAGACGGTCTCATCCCGTGCCGACCGCGCGACTACGGGTATCCGCGACCTCGACTCGGTCGCCGGCCCCGGCCTCGACACCGAAGCGGAACTCCACCTCTCCGAGCTCCTCGCCCATCACGAACATCCGGCCCCACATCTCCAGGGTCAGCAGTCCGAAGAAGGCGAAGGGATCTTCTGCCCAACGCGTCACCCGGTCCTCGAGGGCGCTGCGCGCGTAGCCGAGGATGCGCTCGCAGAACCCATCCGTGAAAGCCTCCAGGATGGCGAGTGGACCGATGAAGTCGCCGAGCGGGAGCGGGAATCCCATCTTCTTCCGCCACACGTTGCTGCGCGGGAGGTGCGTGTCCGCCACCCTCTTCAGGAGCCACTTGTCGGCCCGGGCCCCGATCCGGTAGGACAGCGGGAGGTTGATCGCCTGGTGCACCAGCCGGTGATCCAGGAAGGGCACGCGGGACTCCACCGAGGCCGCCATCGTCATCCGGTCCAGGCGACGGAGGAGGGGAGCCAGGAAGTCGCTCAGGTCGGCGAGCATCCGTCCCAGCAGGCGACGATCCATGGCGTCGTCCACGAACCCGTAGGCTTCCTCGCACCGGGCCGCCCAGTCCTCCCGGGCGAACCGGTCGATCGCCGCCACCGTCGCAGGCAGGACCTCACGGAACTTGTGCGTGGTGGCCGGGAGTCCGGCCATGGAGTAGGCCAACAGGATGAATCGGTCCACCATGGAACCCGGCACCAGGCGCAGCAATCCTCGCAGCCGTTGCAGCGTCCGGAGCCTGCGGTAGCTCCAGCTGTAGCCCCCGAACAGCTCGTCGGCCCCTTCCCCGGACTGCAGGACGATCACTCCGTGGGCTCTCGCCACCTCACTGATCTGTAGATAGGCGACCGAGTTGGGGTGTGTCAGCGGCAGGTCCGAATGGTAGACCGCCCGGGGCAGCGTGGCCCGGAAGGAGGCGGCGGTGAGGTCGTGGGAGACCAGCTCGATGCCCAGATTCCGGGTGAGCCGCTCGGCGAACCTCCGCTCATCGAGGTTGGGGGCCTCGGCGACGGAGACGTGGAACGCCGTGATCTGCGTCGTGAACTCGGCGGCCAGCGCCGTGACCAGGCTCGAGTCGAGGCCGCCACTGCACAGCGTGCCCACCGGGACATCGCTCACGAGTCGTGAGCGGACCGCTTCCCGGAGGGTCCCTTCGACCCGCTCCACCAGCTCGGCGGAGCCCGCCGTCCTCTGCTCGCGATAGACGGTCTCGTCCACGAACGAGAGTGGCTGGTAGAAGGTGCTCTCGATGATCTCCCCGCCCCGGACCTGGAGGATCTGTCCGGGCATGACGGAGCGAACGCCCTCCACGAGCGTCTCGGGCGTGAGCGCATCCACGTTCCGGTACAGGAGCCACTCGGTGAGCTTCTGGCGATCCACCCTCGCCGGGGCACTTCGGTCCAGCAGGGCCTTCAGCTCCGACGAGAACAGGAGATGACCGCCGACCTCGACGTAGTAGAGCGGCTTGATGCCGTATCGGTCCCGGACCAGCGTCAGGGACCGGGTGTTCCGGTCGTACAGGGCGGTGGCGAACATCCCGACGAAGCGCTGGAAGGCGTCCGTGCCCCATTCCATGAAGGCGTGGAGGATCACCTCCGTATCCGATTCGGAAACGAAGACGTGGCCCTCGCCTTCCAACTCGCGCCGGATATCCCGGAAGTTGTAGATCTCCCCGTTGTGGACCACCCACCAGCGGCCGGTCGGGTCCGACATCGGCATGTGGCCGGCCGCCGAGACGTCGAGGATGCTCAGGCGTCGGGATCCCAGGCACACGTCGTCGAGAACGACGACGCCCTGGTCGTCGGGCCCTCGATGCGCCTGCCGGTCACACAGGGCGCCCACGACCACTTCGTGGGCCCGGGAGCAGTCCGAGCGGAGGCAGGCGAGTCCGGCTACTCCGCACATGGATGACCGCTCGCGTTCGGGCTCAGGGCACCGACTTCGGGGCTGCCCGTTCCACAAATCTCCGCGACCGCACGACCTTCGAAGTGCGCGGGTGGATCCACACCGAGCAGGGCCAGGATCGTCGGTGCCAGGTCCCGGATGTGGTGGCCCCGGAGCCGCGCGCCCGGCGTGATACCGGGACCTCGGGCGATGACGAAGGCATTGGGCCGGTGGTTGCCCGTGTAATAGGGGGCGGTCCTGTACCCGGCCTGGCCCTCGACCAGACCCCAATGCGCGGCCTCGATCCGGTCCAGAATGCGAGCGCTCGGATCCCAGCAGGCGATCACGTCCGGCAGGCGGTCTCGCGCCCTGCCCGGGAAGCGATCGTCCGCCCGCACCACGGCGTCCACCGCGCGTGCTCCCCTGTCCGGATTCACCAGGGACCCCAGCTCATCCGACAGCTCCTCGAGAATCCCGGCCATCTCGGCCCCTTGCTCGACGATACCCCGTGGCTCGCGAGCGCGGAGATTGAGTCGAAAGTAGCCTTCGTTGGCGTTCGGGATACAGAAGACCCGTGAACGATCCCAGTCGATGCCATCGTTCACCCACTTCATGCTCATGCTGTAGTGGAGACTCCGCGGAATGCAGCGAGAAACCATCTGCCGGAACTCCATGGGAATCATCTCCCGCACGCGGGACAGGAGGCCCTTCTTCGCCGCCACGGAGGGCTCCCCGTCCGGGTTCGAGCCCCCCGAGTCCACCAGCCAGCCCTTCCGCCGCAGAAACTCCGGCATGAGATGACAGGCCGAGTAATTGGGACCCATGCCGTCACCCGAGAACACGGCGACCGTCACGGAATCGTCCACGGACTCCAGGATGGACCCGATGGCCGCGTCCACCGCCCGGTAGACGTCCCTCAGGGCCTCGGGCGCCGGGGAGATGTCGTAGTCGTGCGAGGCCGGGTGGTCCGAATCACCCGTGTGCCATAGGTAGTGTCCCCCGCCGTGCGGCTCACCGAAGGTCACGAACGCCATGTCCCAGTCCGACCGACCGAGCAGCCACCGCGTCGCCCTGGCCTTGGCTTCCGCACCTGCCACGAGCTGGTCTCGGAAAGCGCGGGGATCCGGAACGCTCAGGACGTGCAGGTGCTCGGGGGCAGGGTAGGGACCGACGCTCCGGATGAGCTCCTTGCGCAAGCGCCGCGGTGTGGACGACGGTTTTCCGAACCAGGTCCAGGTGCCATACTCCAGGATCTGGCGTCCGCCGAAGTCCGGCAGGCGGTAGTCCATGAAGGCGTCGAAGACGACGCACCGCCGACCCGCGTCATCGAGGAACTTCCAGAATGGCGGGAGGGCACACTCCTCGGGGCGCGTCCGGTGGACCCCCTGCACGTGGGACTCGACCTGGTAGGCGTGGTACATGCCGTGCTGACCCGGCGAGGCTCCGGTGTAGAGGGTCGGCCAGGCGGACACGTGCATGGTGTCGGCGGTCGTACCCAGTCGGCCCCACACGCCGTCACGACGCAGGGCGGACAGATGCGGAAGATCCCCCGCGTCGCACCAGCGCTCGACGAGCTCTGCATCGGCCGAATCGAGGCCGAGGAGGAGGACACGTGGCACAGCTCAGCTCCCGGGCGTGGCGGGCGTCCGCCCGGCCTCGACGTGCGAGGGCGCCCCGGGCCACACTTCTTCGATGGACACCGTGCGACCCTCACGGTCCGAGCGCTTGGCCGCTTCGATCATGGCCACGTTCCAGATGTTGTCGCTACCGCTCGTCTCGGGCTCCGTCCCGTCCACCACCGCGTCCCGTAGCGCGTTGAGGAGCGAGGTGGTCCCTCCCTTCGGGTAGGACGCCTCGTCGCCGGGCGGCACGTCCACCCGGCGGACGGGCCGGAAGAACCGACTCCCGGCCGGACGCCACGCCACGTACTTGCGGTTCGTCCAGATCGATCCTCCCTCGCCCTCCACCCGGAGGTCGAAGCTGAACCGGTGCGAGCTGAGCGTGCCCAGGTACTCGACCCGCACACCCTCCAGATCCAGGTGCACCTGACTCACGGCCCCATGCGAGTAATCGCTCCACGCCGGATTCCACACATGCGCCGACAGGCTGGACGGCGCCCGTGAGAAGAACGCGCGCAGGCTGTCGAAGTGGTGGACCGCGATCTCCTGGAGCTGCGGATACTCGATCCTGGCCAGCCAGGGGCCTTCCGTGTGGCTGGGCATGTGTCGGCGGTCGACGAGGGTCGCGGAGTCGATCCGGCCGATTCTGCCCTCGGCCACCAGCTGGCGCACGGTGCGCTCGGAGGGCCAATAGCGGTAGTTCTCGGCCACCATGACCGTGCGGCCGGTGCCGCGCGCCGTGGCCAGCACGCGCTCGGCCTCCTCGATCGAGGTCGCCAGCGGCTTCTCCACCATCACCGTGAGTCCGGCCTCCAGGGCCTGGCAGCTGTGGTCCGCGTGGAGGGCCGACGGCGATACGATGAGCGCGGCATCCGCCTCCGTGGAAGCCAGCGCCTCATCGAGGTCCCGCAGGAAGACCTTCCCCTCGGCGGGGAACCGCTCCCGCAAAGCCTCCAGGGCCGCCGCGTCCGGGTCCACGAAGCCCACGCACGTGAAGTCCGGGTGGTCGTCGACGAAGCCCGCCCAGTGCTTTCCGCGGATTCCGGCACCTACCTGCAGGATTCGAACGGCCACGTCACCTCTCCTCTGTCGCTCGCGTGAGGGCGCGATCCAGAAGGCTCGAGCCTCTCATGTAGTCCGGCCTCTCCACCCCGTACAGGGACAGGAGCGTGGGTGCAAGATCCCGCACGTGGGCCCCCTCTGGAAGGCCGCCTCGCGGCACTCCGGGGCCCCGGACGAGGAGGAAGCCGGGCGGTGCGTGCGTTCCCGGCCTCGCGTCGGGGGACGGAGCGGACACGACACCGATGCGGGGAGAGCGCAGGCTCTCGATCGGGGCTTCCATCGACCACAGGACCACCAGGTCCGGTAGCCGGTCGCACCGGGGGCCCTCCAGCCGGTCTCGCGACCGCACCACGTCGGCGACCGCAGGCCGCCCGGTCGCGGGATTCACCAGCTCCCGGAGCTCCTCCGTGATCTCGTCGCACAGGGCATCGTATTCGCCGGGCTCCACCACTCCCTGAGGCTCCCGCCCCCGCAGATTCACCCGGATGCAGCCCTCGAGGTCCGTGGGAAGCGTGAAGGCCCTCGTCCGGCTCCAGTCAATGTTCGCCGTGTCGACGCGACGCGCGAGCGTGTCCCGGAGCCGGGTGGGCAGACGGCGTGCCAGCGACTTTCGAAAGTCCTTCGGCAGGAGGTCCCGAAGCATGCGCACGGGATCCAGGCTCGTGCGGCCGGCCTTTTCCTCCTGCGGAGCGGCGTCCTCGTCCGATGCCGAGCCCTCCTGGGGCTCCGCGAGGTGGCCGAGACGCCGCAGCACGTCCGGCAGCAGGTGCCAGCCGGAGTGGTTGGGCGCGACGGCGTCACCGCTGACCAGGAAGACCGTCGTCTCCTCGGGGAGGGCCGCGAGAATCCTGCCGATCCCCGTGTCCAGCGCCCGATAGAGCTCTCCGAGGAGCCGCAGATCACGATCGTCCTTCTCGCGGTCCTGGGCCGGTCGCCACAGGTAGTGCCCGCCCAGGTGCGTCTCCCCGTAGACCGTGAAGAAGAGGTCCCAGGGCTCGGCGTCCATGAGCCACAGGATCGCGTCCGTCTTGGCACCCACGCTCTCGAGCAACCGTGGCTGGAGCAAATCGGGATCCAGGGCGGCGAGACCCTGGTCGTGTGCCTCCAGGCCCAGCGGGTAGTCCCCGACCTTCCGACGCAGCCTCCGAAGCATCGATGGCGGCACCGAGTCGGGCTTCCAGTAACGTGCCCAGGTCCCCCAGTCGAGAATCTGTGCGACGCCCGGAGCCGCTTCGGGATGCGTGTAGGGAGCATCCAGGACCGTGCTCCGGACTCCGCCCCGGCCCAGCAGACTCCACACCGTCGGAACGCCGTACTGGTCGGCCCCGAATCGCCGGTAGCCCTGCAGCCCGGGACTGGCCTGGAAGGTGTAGTAGACGCCGTGCACCCCCGGATCCGCCCCCGTATACAGCGTCGGCCACGCCGAGACATGCAGCAGCTCTGCCGTGGTGGAGAGCTCCCCGGCCGACCCCTCGTCGAGCAAGCCCGCCAGATGTGGAAGATCTCCGCGCGCGGCCCACTCTCGCAGGAGGCGACCATCGCCCAAATCGAGTCCGAGCACCAGGACCCTGGGAGCACCCGCGGCGACCACGCTCAACCTCGCGCGAGCAGGACGGAGGCGCCCAGCACCAGGAGGGCCGCACCCATGTCCAGATAGATGGCCCGCGGAGCGCGGCGGTGCCCGATCACGGCCTGGTAGCCGATCATGAACAGCACGAGCAGGAGCTTGACGCCCAACACGTGCGTTCCGGGTTGGGCCCAGAAGCCCGGCCTCACCAGGTCGGCGAGGTGGATGCCGCGGACGGACAGTAGATAGCTGCCGGTGACGACGAGCACACCGAGAGCCGGCCACCCCAGCCCTCCCATGCTCAGGCTCAACTCCCGCAGCCGCTCGCCTTTGGGCGGAGGTCCGATCTTCTTGAGCACCGGGCCCGAGAACAGCGACCAGAAGAACATGTGGCCGAGCCAGATGAAGGCGGCCAGGAGGTGAATCATGAGGACGAGCCGAAAGATCGTCATGTTATAGACTCTCAGAGGAGCACGGATACGCATGCGATCAGGGCGACGAGCACCGCTCCGAGAAGCGTCCCCCGCGGAGAGGGTCGAACCGAGAGCCAGATCTGATCCACCACGAACAGGCCCAGGAGCCCGAGCTTCACGGCCAGGACGTGCCCGAAGCGGGCGGCCCAGAAGGCGCCGGAGCCCAGTTGAGCCGGTCCCACTCCACGAACGTGCAGGAGCAACGCGCCGCTGGCGACCATGAACAGAATAAGGATCCAGCCGAGCACCACCATCGAAACGCGCAACCCCTCCGGGACGACGAAGGGCGGCCATCGCGACCGGCCGATGAGCGCGAGCGTCTCCTCGGTGTCCAGGTCTCCGCCCTCCCGGCGCAGCGCCATGGACATCACCAGCCAGAAGGAGGAGTACCCGACCAGCACCACGGCCGCCACCACGTGGACGTAGACTTCCAGGGCATAGAGCGACATCCATCAGCCTCCCGGGGCCTCGCAGGGGAGCACTTCGGCGGGAGACGAACACCGGCCACCGAAGGACGAGATCTCCCGCATGCACACGTGCTGGAACCGGCGTGCGACATCGTCCCAGCTCGGGAGATCGGTCGCCGACGCCGCCTCCGCCATGGAGGCCAGTCGGTCCCATGTGCGTCGCGACGCGAGCAGCTCGTACCAGCGATCCGGCTCGTTGTCCAGGAGGAAGCCCGTCACGTCCTCGCGCACCAGGTCGCGGAGGGACCCGCTCCCCGTCGTCGCTACGGGGCGCCCGGCGCTCAGGTACTCCCGGACCTTCAGCGTGGAATAGCCGACCTCACCTCCCGGGAAGGCTCGCGTATCGTAGGGCGCCACGCACAGATCCGATGCGGCCACGTACAAGGGCACGTCCCCGTGCGGGACGCGTCCGTGGAAGTGGACCGCTCCGGGAGCCGCGGAGGCGAGCTCCTCGTATTCCTGCCTACACGGTCCATCTCCGACCACGTGGAGGCACAACTCCCGGTCCTGAACCCGACAGAGCGCCTCCAGGAGTGGCCTCAGGTCGTGCGTCCGATCGAGAATTCCGGCATAGAGGAGCATTCGTCCGCTGGCGGGCAACTCGAGGTCGGCGCGCGCTCGAGTCCGGTCCATCGGCCGGAACAGCTCACGGTCGACACCCAGGCCTATCACGTCGATGCGCCCGGGCTCCAGGTTCCAGCGCGACACCGCGGCCGACTTGAGAAACTCCGTCTCGACCACGATCGCGGGGGCGCGCCGAAGGAGCCGGCCCTCGAGCTCCGATGCCACGGCGGCCCGCAGTCGTTTGGCGAGACCCTGCTGCGAAGAGGGGCCGCCGCCCGCGACCCAGTTCTTGACCGGCAGGCACGGCACGCGCCTGCGCCGACACCATCGTGCGACGTAGCCGGTCAGCATCCAGTCCTTCTCGAGAACGACATCCAGCGTGTCGAGTCTCTCGAACATGAATCGCCGGATGCGTCGAAGATAGGCCGCGAACTCCAGGTAGCCCATGCCGCGGGTCGCCGCGTCGTCCGTTCCCGTCGACCCCGATCCAGGGTCGATCGCCACGATGCGCGGATCCGTAGGCCCGGGAGTCGCGGTGAGGCTGCGGAAGGCGACGGCCACGTCGGCCCAGGCGGCCATGGCCCGCGCCTGGTTCAGCACGTTTCGCGTGGGTCCGGCCGACGGCATGAAGACGTGGCCCGGCACCACGTACAGGAGCGAGGGACGCCTCCGGTCCTTCACGTCCCGCTCCGCATGGTGGGAGAGGAGATGTCGTCGCTCGAGCGGCCGATCTCCAACGCCGAGAGACCATCGGCGGGCACGTCGGCGACCGAAGGATCGAGAAGCGAGAGGAAGACCTCCTCCGCGGCCTCGGCCATCCTCGACCAGGTGTGCTCGGCCTCGACGAACGAGCGAGCCGCCGCTCCCATCGAACGTGCCCTCGCTCGGTCGCCCAGGAGCGTCAGGATGCCGTGGGCGAACCCCTCGACATCGCCGTCCTCGGCCAGCCAGCCGGTTCGACCGTGTTCGACACCGGGGGCCGAGCTACGGAAGGAGACCACGGGCTTCGACGCCGCCATGTAGTTGAGGAGCTTCAGCGGGATTCCAGTGCAGTTGAGCCTCGGATTCACGGCCACGTCGGCGGACGCCAGCAGCGCCGGCACTCCGTCGAAGCCGCTCGTGACCACGTCGATCGAGCTGCGGATCCCGAGAGACCGTGCGAGGTCCTCGTAGGCCGTGAAGGAGCTCTCGGTCACGATCCGGAGCCGCGCGTCGGGGCGTTGGTCGACCACGATCCGGAAGGCCCGCAGGAGACGCTCGATGCCCTGGTAGGCCGCGAGATTGCCCGTGAAGACCACGATGCGTCCGCCCCCCAGCACATCGTCCGGTCCGGGGACCGGGAACAGCCCGGCGGAGACCCCGTTCGAGATGACCGTAACGTCTTCGGGACCGAGTCGCGTCGACTCGAGCAGCCAGTCGCGGATCGTCGAGCTGACCGAGATGACGTGGTCGGCCCGCGTCGGTAGCCAACGATCGAGCGCCCGACCCACCCCGCCCTTGAGCCGCACCGGCAGTCGCGGACCGTACTCCGGCAGCTCGAAAGCCAAGAGCGTGTGCGCATCGTAGACGAGCGGCACATCCACCCCGGCTCGAGCGACCGCCCCGACCAGGAGCCCCTCGTAGTGGTGCGCGTACACGACGTCGATCGGCGTGCTGTGGAGAAGCCGCCGCAGGACACGCACGAGCCGCGGGTCGAGCAGCGTGAGCTTGTCCAGCGAAGGGCCCGGCAATGCCCTGTATCGCGTTCCGGTCCGCGACGCTCGGTGGACCAGGATCTCCGGTGCCACCTCTCCGGAGCCGTACGGGTACGTGACCACGTGGATCTCGTGCCCCCGACGCGACAGGGACTCGGCCATGCGCTCGATACGGACCGGAGTTCCCCTCCGCTCCGGAAAGGGGCATGCGGCTACGATCGCAATCCGTAGACGACGTCGGGCCGTCGGCGCCGCACGGTCGGTACCGGCCACGTCCGACCCGGCGGCCCCTCCCGCCCGCCTGCCTCGACCGCTGCTCAGAGCAGCCCCCGCGTCAGTCGCCAGTATCCCCCCGCCACGACATCCAGGAGCCGCTTCGCGGCCCTCTCGAGCGGAGTGTCGATGGCCTCCCGCCTCAGCGGTACCGCGCCGCCCTTCAGCAGCTCACCATCGGACACCCTGCGCGCCCGTTGCACCTGTCTCCTCTTCGCGGCCAGCCGCCGCGGGTGACGAATCATCCACCCTGCCGCGCGCGCCCAGTGGGCGAGCCACCCCTTCCTGGCCGAGGCGGCGAACTGCAGGACCTCGTAGCCGACCAGCATGGGCGCCAGCACGGCCAGCGTCCGAAGCGAATAGTTCTTGGCGATGAACAGCCAGCGGTTCCTGATGTGGCAGAAGACCCGGAGAGCGGAGTACGATCCGAGGACCCGGATGGAGAGTCCGGGGGTCCCCGCTTCGTGGAAGCAGCGCGCCAGGGGCACGGCCACGACCCGGAGTCCGAGCGCTCTCATCCGATAGCCGAAATCGTGATCCTCGAAGTAGATGAAGAAGTCTTCGTCGAAGGTCGCCAGGGCTTCCGCCCCGCCGGCTCTCTCCTGCAGGCGACCGCGGTGCACCACCAGGCAGGCGCTCACGACGGAGCCCAGGTCGCGCTGGCCCATCGGCAGCGTCTCGTAGGGGACGCCCTCGTCGTGGAGCAGCTGCTGTCCCAGGAAGTGGGCATCGGCTCCATCGTACTGAACCGTCTCACGGTCGCCGGCGTAGACGATGGCCGGCATCGCGGCCACCACGGACGGGTCCTCGCCCAGCGCCTCCAGCAGCCGGCCCAACGCGGCCTCCGCCAGCGTCACATCGTTATCCAGGAGCAACACCACGTCGCTTCGAGCAGCACTCAGCGCGACGTTGCGAGCGGCGGCGGCTCCCCGGTTCTCGTCGAGCGCCACGACCCGCACGGACGGATAGTGCGTCTCCACGAGCTCGCGACTGCCATCGGTCGACGCGTTGTCGACCAGGAGGATCTCGGCCACGAAGGCCTCGATGCCCATCAGTGCATCGAGCGATGCCCGCAGGTATTCCGCGCCGTTGAAGTTGATCATGCAGACGGACGGTCGGAGTCCGCGCCCCGTCCGTGGCATGCCACCATGGAAAGCATCCACGCTCTGTGCAGGATGGGACACGCCTGGCACGTCGACCCGGTTACCTGCGGGTTTGGTCCTTGGCGGCAATGCGAAGGCTCCCGGAGAACGGTCGGTGCGCGGTACCGGCGAACGGACCTACCGCCGGGCTCGGACGGCTGAACGGAGCAGAAAGCATACCATTGAACGGGGGGCCGCGTAAAGATCGGCACGCGCGGCGAGCGTGGTTCTTACTCACTGGCGTTCAGGGGGATATACCCTCGTCCCGCCCGCGCATCCGAGCGCCGCCCACCGTGTGAACGGGACCGCGACGGCGAGAGTACCCTTCTCCAGTTGTGGCCGGACTGCAACACTCCTGTGGCGGACCGAGCCCGGAGCGCCATCATCGCGGCGCGCCCGCCTCCCGCGCGGTCCTCGTATCCCGGGGAGTCTCCAACGGAGCGTGTCGAGCGATCCAACGGAGCAGGGTTCGCGCAACCAGGGCGTTGCCGTCCTGATTGAAGTGGATGTCTCGACGGTAGAAGAGCGGCCGGCCCAAGCCCTCGGAACGGAAGGGCGGGTACACGTCCACCACGGGCAGGTCGGCGGCGTCGAGAGCCGTTCGCACCTCCCGCACGGTATTCAGGACGTCCGGATCCGTCGACGCGCCATAGACTTCCTCTTTGCTCGGCAGCAGGGCCACCACGAATCGGGTACCGGCCGAGTCGGCCCGGGCACGTAGCTCGAGCAGAGGTGCGATGAAGTCCGCGACGTCCAGCCCCGGCCGCTGAGCCCCCCGGGCGAGCCGCCTCTCCTCCCGGACGGACAGCCAGACCTCCTGACCGTTCTCGAACCTCACGCGGCCCGTGAGGCTGTCCGGTCGGACCAGCGAACGGGCGTAGTAGTAGGCGGCCCGGAGAAGATAGGACCGGCTGAGCAAGTCGCGCACTCTAAGGAGAAACGTGAAGCTCCCATGGGTGGTGGGGTAGTCCATCCTGTAGGCCGTGAAGCCCGGCGGGGAGCCTTCCGACAACCAGTGGCTGAACTGGACGGCATTGTCGACGTCGCTGGCCACCCACAGGGTGGCAATGACGATTCGTGGATGTCGGGGCGCCGCGTACTTCGAGTAGATCCGTAGCTCCTGAATGGGCGAGCCGCCCGGCAGGCCCAGGTTGAGAACGCTCCCCGGACCGAGTTGTCGCTCCATGAGAGTCGTGAACTGGCCCTCCAGGCCCACACCCGGGCCGAACAGGAGGGAGTTGCCGAGGACCGCCACCTCCACGGAATCGGGCCACGGCTCGGCATTCGCGAATCCCAGTGAATCGAGCCGTACGCGATAGCTGTAGTCGAGCGTGTGCTCCACCTGGTCCACGTCACCGCGCGCACGCGCTCCGAGCAAGGGATCGTCGACGAAGTCGTCGAAGCCCCCGGTCGTCTCGGCTATCTTCAACTGCTCCTGACGGGGACAGAGCTGCGGTTCGAGCCGCAGCAGGACTTCCCCTCCAATGGAGAGGCCCAGCACGACGGCCAGCAACGTCAGCGGCTTCGGCGCACGACGCCGGCTCCTGCGCGTCTGGCCGGCGCGTCTCTCCGATCGATCCTGCGTCACAGTGCCCCCCAGGTGACTGGAATGACGGCTTCACGGCAGCCGTATCGACCCCGCAGCGGCCGGGCCCTCCTGCGAGCCGATGTGCACCACGCTGTCAGGGTCCCCGGAGGAGGTCCGCGAGAGTACCGATGCAGCGGTCGATGCGGTCGAATACGTCGGCGAACACCTCGCGAGACTGCCCATAAGGGTCTCGGATGGCACGCCGCGGCGGAATCTGCGAGTCCAGGTCACCGAGCACGAGCACCGATGGCAACGTCTCCACGGAGGCCCTCACGGCTGTTCCCTGGCCAGCGGAGAGAGCTTCTTCGCCGGCCGAGCCCGAGGCCTCGCCCTCGGCGTGTTCGACCTCCACCTCATCATGCCCACGGTCTCGGACGGCCCGCCCGCCGGTTCTCGCGGCCTCCCGCAGCGCCGCGAGAAACCCGACCTCGAGCCGCCGCGCCTGGCGGGCGTCCATGACGACCAGCAGATCGGCGACCTCGACCGTCTCCCGATCGAGCAGGCGAGAGCGGTGCTCCGACAGGTCGAGGCCCCGGGAAGCCGCTTCGAGCCGCGCCTCCTCCGGGCTCGGGCGCCCCGACTTGTGGAAGCCGGCCGAGCACACCCTGATCTCCTCTCGTAACTCAGCCGGAAGTGCGGCCCGGAATGCGGCCTCCGCGTAAGGGCTCCGGCAGATGTTGCCGTGGCAGAGAAACACCACGCGCAACGGGGGGGAGAGGGCTCGCACCCTCTCGGAGGCCCTCCGGCGGCGGTGCGGGTGAAGCCAGCGCTCCAGGAGCCCGGCGATACTGCGCACTCGGCGCACGGGGACGGCGGCCAGGTTCCTCAGGCGCTCCCGGAGCACCGTCCCGGTCAGCTCCCCGGCTCGTTGGCGGGGGGAAGGTAGTCCCACATGGCGGAGGCGAGCCGCTGCACGTAGGAACGGGTGCGCCCGGCCACCACGTCGGCCGTCTCGCCCGGTGCGACCGCGAACACCAGCCGGATCAGGGCCTCGTCCGTGCGTCGCTCGAGCACGGCATCTCGAAGCAAGTACCACTTCACCCGGTATTCGTCCGCCACGATTCTCCCGCGCCCCTGGTACCAGTAGTAGACGAGGGCGCGGCGGCCGGAGCCATCCTCGACCAGGTAGCGGTTGACCCGCCCATCCGCCACGGTCGTATGCACCGCCTCCTCCTGGTGCTCCAGCGGCTCCCAGCCGCTCCCCGGGAGGCAGTTCCGCGGGGAGTGGATGCTGCTCCCCGCCTTCTGCCGACCGTAGTAGGCCACGAAGACGTCGAAGACGCCTCCGCCCGAGGGTCGATACCTCCGGAACAGGATGTCGTCGGCGGCCAGCACGCTCCGGCTGGCCGGGTCGAGAGGCACCTCGCTCGAGGGTCCGAAGCGCGCCAGGGACCCCACGAGGCCTGAGAGCGGGGCCTGGAGGGGCAGCTCGCGGCCGGGATGGAGCGCGGTCCGGGCGCCCGCCCCGAGGAGCAGGAGCACGGCGGGCACGAGCGACACCCACAGGCGACCGCCGCCAGCGCCGCTCCGCGACGCCCCCACGCCCTCGACCTCGCTCACGCTCGCACCCGCGAGCGCTCGCGGCTCTTCAACATCCAGGCGAGCAGGCCGAGCACGCCGAGGGCGGCCGCGAACACCAGGAGCCCCGCCGACTCGTGTGCCTCGCCCGTGACCGCGCCCGTGCCCACGAAGTACGCCAGGAAGCCGGTCACGAAGATGCGGAAGACGTTCGCGAGCAACGCCACCGGGAGCGCGGCGACCAGGAGCACGATGCGGTCGGCCGGTCGGTCGAGCCAGGTGCCGCCCATGAGGAGCGTGAGCCCGAAGAGGGCCGACAGGGACCGAAGGCCGCTGCACGCCTGGGCCACGAACAGCCGCTGGCCCGGCAAATTGATGATGTTGCCCGAGACCGTCGACGGAACATGCCGGAACCGGAGCAGCGCCGCGGCGCTTCGCGACGCGAACAGCTGCAGAGGAAGCGTCACCGTCCCCACCACGACCTCCGGGAGCGGGATGGCGAACACCATGAGTGCGAAGGGGAGCCACCACGCCCGAAGCTGCTCCGGGCCCACGTAGAAGAGGACGAGGCCCGCACCGGCCGCCAGCGCGGCCAGGCGCATCGTGAAGTGCTCCGAGGCGACGCTGGCCACGAGGAAGAGGAGCACGGCGGCACCGATGACGAGACCGCCCGCCCGGCGCGATGGGGAGGGCGCGGCGCGGCGGCGGTCCCTCCAGGCCAGATAGAGCGCGACGCCCAGGAGGAGGAAGCCGTGCAGGTAATCGGTATCGCGGAGCCAGTCACCCACCAGCTCCACGAGTCCGGGGCCGAACAGGAGGAGGAAGGCGCTCACCGTGGCCGCGGCCACGGCGAGCGATGTGCGCCTCCCTCCGGGGAGACGGCGCGTGGCTTTGACGGTCAGCTGATGCCGTCCGCCCCGGCGTCGGTCGAGGTCTCACCGGTGTGACGCCGGCGGCGCAGCTCCGTGGCCGCCCAACCCATGAGCCCCAGTCCGAGCAGCGTGCCGGTCAGCGGTTCCGGCGTCGCGGTCGTCGGGCCCGGCGGGTCCGACGGCGGATCGTTTCCGCTCGGTCCGCTCGGTCCGCTCGGGTTGCCGACGGTTCCGCCCGTGTTGTCCACCGAGGCCGCCAGGCCGCCCGACTTGAGCGCCAGGGCGATCCCACCGCCGGCGAGGCCGGCCACGGCGCCGAGCATGCCCCGTCTGGCGGCCGGCGAGATCTGGACCGGCGCCTCCGTGGCCATCGGAGCCCCATCCGAGCTCCCCAGCGACGCGCCGGCGGCGGCCAGCGTGTCGTCGAGCAGGCGGTCGTTCGGACCACAGCTGCGCGCCCAGGACGGCGAGCAGCCGGCATCCTCGGCCCCGGGGGCCACGTCACCGGCCGCGGCTTTCGTGCGCGCGGGAGACGCCGCCGACCGGCCGCTCGAGCGCCGGGACGCGGACGACCGCAGGGCCGTGCCAGTGGGGACGCCCTGGTCCCCCGATGCCGCCGTGGCGATTCCCGCGTCCGCCGACGCTCCCGCCGGCACCGTCGCGGCGCTGGCCAGCCCACGTCCGCTCTGGGCGTGCGAGGCACCGGACCGGGCCCCGAGCATCGGACCTAAGAAGTAGTAGGCGGGCACCAGCAGCAGCGCCGCCGCGATCATGAAGGCCCAACGTCTCTTGGTCATCACCATACCTCCTCTCGTGGTCGGTGACCCGCGGGTCATGCCTGCACCTCGCGTGCCGTCCGCCCTATGCGGGACGGCGCACCGACCGCCACAGCACCCAACCGAGGCCCAGGAAGGCGAGCGGATACGCAAACGCCTCCACGGCCCTCTGCAACAGTCCATTCTCCACGCGGAGCACGGCCTGCGCCGACATTCTGCCGAGCGCGGCCGGCACCGACGTGATGTAGAGCGCCGCCACACCCACCAGGACGACGCCCAGCACCACGAACAGCACGGCCACGGCTCGCACCGCGCCCACGCTTCGCGCCGGATGCCACACGGCCGCCAGACCCAGCAGCCCCAGCCCCAGCGCCACCATCGGCAGCCGGTCCAGGCTGCCGCCGTAGGTCCCGAACTCCCACAGGGCATCCCCCATGCTGAGGGGGAACCACAGGAGCGCGATCTCCACCAGACCGACCAGGCTGAAGGTCACGCCCAGCAGCCCCATGACGGCGCTGACCGTGCGACCCGGGTCCCGCAGGTGTCCGTTCCCGGACGCCTCGGGACCGACGACCGGCGCCCGGGCCATCAGCTCTTCTCGGCCATCCGGACTCCGCCGCCGTCGGCGCGCGCCTCCAGCAGGGCCAGCTCGGCCGCCGAAAGACGAGCGCGGCGGCGTGCCGCGCCCTCCTCGGCTTCGCTCCGGTCACCCTCCGCGAACAGCTGCACGATCCCGGCGCTGAGCCGGTTCGGGCCCGCGTCTTCCGGCCCGGCCTCCAGGGCGAGCAGATTCAGACGCCGCACGAGCGCGCTGGTTCCAGAGGCGGGGGTGTTGTAGGCCAGGACGGCCACCTGGTCCTCCTCCAGCTCGGCGCACAGGTCCGCGCGCCGCGTGTGGCGCAGGACCAGGCTCACGGTGTCCACCGCCGCCTCCGGACCGACCTCACCTCCAGGCGTCCGCGTGGGACCCAGCATGACCAGGCTGAGCTCCGCCCGCTCACGCTCGGCCAGCGCTTCGAGAAAAGGGAGGAAGCGTTCCAACTCCTCCCGGGAGAGTACGGTTCGGCCCGCTTCGGCCGAAGCCTCGGTGAGCCCCCGCATCCTGCGGCCGATCGACAGGAGCCGCCGCAGGACGGCGAGCATGCGGGCCGCCCGCATCGGCTCGGGGAGAATGGCCCACGCGCCGGCCTCGAGCGCGGCGGCCAGCGTGCCCTCGTTGGAGAGCATGGAGGCCGTGTAGAGCAGCACCGGCACGCTGGGCGCGAGACCGCGCCGGCCGAGCTTCCCGCACAGCTCGGGAAGCGGCATCCCGGGCAGGGAATCGTCGATCAGGACGGCGTCGGGACGTCGCTCGCCCACCGCATCGAGCAGCTCCTCGGCGCTGCGCACGTGACCCAGCCGGAATCCGTGCGGCTGGAGCACGGCTTCCAGCGCCATCACGAACCATTCCCGGTCGCTCGCGACCACCAGCGTCAGCGGCCGCGACCGGGCCTCCTGCCCGAGGCTCCGTGCCGGCGTCATCATCGGGACTCCGGTCGCTCGCCGGACTCGGTCCCATCCTCCGATGCGACCACGTCCCGGCGGATCATCACGAGCGGCGTGCGGATCATGACGGACAGGTCCAGGAGCAGCGATCTCCGGCGCACGTAGTCCAGGTCGTACTGGAGCTTTCGGCGCACGTCGTCTATGGACTGGTCGGCCTCGCGATTCACCTGCGCCAGACCGGTGATCCCGGGGCGGACACGCTGCCGCAGCGGGTAACCTTCGATCTCTTGCGTGAGGTCGTGCACGAAGCCGGGCCGCTCGGGCCGCGGTCCCACCACGGCCATGTCGCCGGTGACGACGTTCCACAGCTGCGGGAGCTCGTCCAGGCGGTGATGGCGGAGGAATCGGCCCACGCGCGTCACGCGGTCGTCCGCGCCCCGGGTCCAGACGGGCCCCGTATCGGCCTCGGCGTCCACGAGCATCGTGCGGAACTTGTAGATCACGAACGGCCGTCCGCCCAGATCCGCGGTGCGCTTGTTCTCGCCCTCGGCGGCGTCCGGGGCGCGTCGTCGGTCCAGTCCGATCCGAAGCTGCCGATAGAAGATCGGCCCCCGGCTGTCGACCTTGATCGCGATCGCGATCAGGAGCATGACGGGTGCGAGGACGATCAGCGCCACCAGGGCGACCACGAGGTTCACGGCCCGGAGCAAGAGCTCACGGACCGATCGCGGCTCCGCGGCATCGGCCAGGTCGACCTCCGACTGGCTCGCTGGGATCGACGGTTCGTTCATCAGCTCACCCGTCACCGGCCAGGGCCGGTCCGCGGACGTGGTCCTTCCGGACGTACGGATGCGTCGCTGCATCAGGGCCTCGGCGGCCTCCCCACCCTCTCCCTCCAGCCACATCCACCGATTCGACACGCTCGTCCCTCTCTCCCTGAGCACGTGGGTTCGCCGGGCCGGGTCGGTCAGCGTCCCCGGATGAGCCGGGTGATTCCGTATGTCAGTCCGATCAGGGCCCCGAGGCCGCCCAGAATCACCTGCAGGCTGAGCCCGTGGCCCTGCGCAGGCACCAAGAGCTGGTCCCCTCGCTGCACTCCCAGATCGGCGAGCGTCATCGTGGTCAGGCCGGGCTCCTTGTCTGGCAGCACGTTCTCCCCGTTCCGCACGAGCTGCATGTTGTTCACATCGGCGCTCTGCTGCGGTCCCCCCGCCACCATCAGGGCGTCGGCCACCGACGAGGTGGGCTGCAGGTCGTAGAAGCCCGGGTTCTTCACGGCCCCCAGGACCGCGACCCGCGTGAGCGACTGCACCCTCACCCGCGGGCTGCGCAGGATCTCCTGGAGTCCCTTCGCCACGGCCGAATCCGCCTCCGAGTACAGCACTCCGTGGAGATCGACCTCCGTGAGCCCCTGGATCTGGATCGTCCGCTGCGGGCTCACCACGTAGTTGCCGCTGAAGGACGAATCGCCCCACACCTGCACCTGGAGGACGTCGCCCGGCTGCAAGTCGCCGCGCTGGAGCCGCTGCTCGACACGGGCGGCCGCCTGGGAGTCACCCGCGGACCGCAGCGAGTCGAGCCTGGCCTGCAGCTCCGACCGGGTCACCATCTGCCCGCCCTGCGTGGTGTCGGTCGCGACCGGCAGCGTCACGGGCTGCTGCGCCACGAGGGCGGTGCTCACTGCCACGGCCACGAGGGAGAGCGCCACACTCCCGGCGACAGACCCGATGGGTGCCCGGGAGCGGGAACGATTCCGTATGAGGGTACTCACTTCGCGATTCCACCTCGTCGAGCGGTCACGGGGGGAGGCGCGTCTCGTTTCCCCACCTCTCCCGCCGTAGTCGATTCGAGCCCTTTCCGGCGTGCGCGAAATCCCTCGTGCAGGCGGCATTCCGTGCACGTCGGCCGTCCACCCCTGCACGCTTCGTGCTTCGAGCGCATTTGGACTCAATGTATTGCTCTTTAATGTGTTAGCAGGATCCATACCCGAAAACCGATCCGACCGGCTGTGGCACCCGGTCCACAGACTGACGCCCGTATCGTGGAGATGGAGGGACGGCCACAGCGGGCCCACCCGGCCCGCCGGTCGCTCATTCCAGACCGTATTCGCGAATCTTGTACAGCACCGCCCGGTAGCTCAGGTCCAGGAGCTCCGACGCGCGCGTGCGGTTCCCTTCGGTGATCTCGAGCGCTCGCTCGATGAGCTGCCTCTCGAGCCGGGCCGTGTGGCGCTTCACCGAGAGGTCGTCCGGCGACAGAGCCTGCACCGAGAGATCGATCGGGCTCTCGCCGGGCGCCGGGAGCAGACCGGTCAGCGTGGCGCCGTCGATCTCGCGGGACTCCGAGAGCACCATGGCCCGCTCCACGATGTTCTCGAGCTCCCGGATGTTGCCGGGCCACGGGTAGTCCATGAGGACCTTCATGGCGTCGGCGCCGAAGCTGTCGATGTCCAGCGCGAGCGTGCGGTTGAAGCGTGCCACGAAGTGGCGAACCAGCGGCGGGATGTCCTCGGGTCGCTGCCGCAACGGCGTCAGGTGGATGCGCACCACGTTGATCCGGTAGTACAGCTCGCTCCGAAACTCCCCTTCCCGGACCAGCGTCTCCAGGTCCCGTGCCGTGGCGGCCAACACCCGCACGTCGACACGGTTGGGTGTGGAGGAGCCCACTCTTCGGATCTCGCCCTCCTGCAGCGCCCGCAAGAGCTTCACTTGCAGCTTGAGCGGAAGCTCGCCGATCTCGTCCAGAAACAGCGTGCCACCGTGCGCTTCCTCGAACAGACCGGCCCGGTTGTCCGTCGCGCCCGTGAACGCACCCTTCACGTGCCCGAACAGCTCCGATTCGAGCAGGTTCTCCGGGATGGCGCCGCAGTTGACCGGGATGAACGGACTCGCCTTGCGGGGGGAAGCGTCGTGGATGAATCGGGCGATCAGCTCCTTGCCCGTTCCGCTCTCGCCCGTGATGAGGACGGTGGAGGGATGTCGCGCCACCTTCTCCGCCAGGAGGAGCGCCTCTTCCATCGCCTTGCTGGTGGCGACGATGCCCGCGTACCTGCGTTCCACGCTGACCGCGTCGCGAAGCCGGTTCACCTCCTGCCACAGCTTCTCGCGCTCTTCGGCCTTCTTGAGCACGAGGAGCGCCTCGTCGGCCGAGAACGGCTTGGCCAGGTAGTCGTAGGCGCCCCGCTTCATGGCCTCGATGGCCAGCTCCGTACTCCCATAGGCGGTGATCATGATCACCAGCCCCTCGCCGCCCGCCTTCCGGTACTCGTCCAGGAACTCCAGGCCTTCGAGGCGAGGCATGCGCACATCACACAGCAGGAGATCGGGATGGGTCTCGAGGGCGAGGTCCAGGCCCTCCTGGCCGTCCGAGGCCGTGAGCACCTCGTACCCCTCCCCTTCCAGGATGAGGGAGATCGAGCGTCGAACGCCCGGATCATCGTCGACGATGAGGACCCTCACTTGAGCTC
This sequence comes from uncultured Gemmatimonadota bacterium, assembly GCA_964465015.1. Taxonomy (GTDB): domain Bacteria; phylum Gemmatimonadota; class Gemmatimonadetes; order Palauibacterales; family Palauibacteraceae; genus Humimonas. Next base: position 2,647 of record CAYXHP010000022.1, on the reverse strand, counting down.
CTCCCTGCGGCCCGACGGAGCCGGCCGGTCGGCGGTTTCCACGACCGGCCTCTCTCCCGCTATGGGCAGCAGGATCGTGAACACGCTGCCGCCCTCGGGGCGATTCGACGCCTCGATGGTGCCCCCCATGTGATAGACGAGGTGGGCCGAAACGGCCAATCCCAGGCCGGTCCCGCGACCCGGCTCCTTGGTGGTGAAGAACGGATCGAACACCCGCTCGATCTCGTGATCCGGAATCCCCGGACCATCGTCCTCGACCGAGATCGACACGAGGCGCTGTCCCTCCTCGAAATGCGGCAACGGTACCTCCGCCGGCTGCTGTTGGAACCGTCTCAGGTGCGAGTAGTCCACCTCCTCCGGGTCGTCCTTGCGCCGCACGCGCGTGACCGCCTCGGGCGAGCCCGCGTGTCGCGTAGTAGTGGTGGAGACCCGTATCCAGCTCCGCTCCTGACCCCGCTCCAGGCGGCTCACCTCGACCGCATCGCCGGCGTTGAGGAGGAGGTTCACCAGCACCTGCTGCAGTTGATCCGGGTTGATGTGTACCTCCGGCAGCTCGGATTCGAGGTCGAGCTCGACCTCGACGTCTTTGAAGCGACCCTGGACGCCCACCAGGGAGACGGTCTCCCGCACGATCTCGTTGGACTGCACCACCGCCGGCGGTCCGCTCCTCGGCCGGGAGTAATCCAGGAGCCCGCTCACGATTCGGTCGATCCGGTGGGCCTCGTGCACCAGGCCGTCCAGCCATTCCCCCTCGACTCCGCGCCGGCGGCCGACGTCCGCGTACGTCATGATGGAGCTCAACGGGTTGCCGATCTCGTGCGCCAGGCCCGCCGCCAGGCGGCCGACCGAGGCCAGCTTCTCGGCCTGGACCAGCTCGTTCCGGGCTTCGGTCAACGCGCGGTTCGTCTCGTCGAGGGAGGTGATGTTGTGGGCGAGCTTGCGCTGATGGTCGATCAGGCGACCGGCCATTCGGTTCACCGCCTCCGCGAGCCGACGGAGCTCCTCGGGGCTGACGACCTCGATGCGGTGTTCCTGCTCCCCCTGCGCGATGCGCTCCGCATCCTGGACCATGCGCTCCAGCGGCTCCAGGAAGAGGCGGCGCAGGAGGTAATCGCCGAACAGCAGGAGCACCGCCACCTCACCGAAAGCCAGCACGATCAGAACGCTGGTCATGAGGGCCGGTGACCATCCAACCGGTACCCACACGAGCACCACGGCCGCCGTGGCGAGCAGCGCCGTGAACAGCAGCACGGCCAGCCCGGCCAGGAGCTGGCCGCGCAGGGATCCGGTGGGTGCGGAGAGGGAGGGAAGGCCGGACATGCGCGCAAGGTAGGGCCCTCCAGCCCGGGTCGCCACATGCCGAAAAGAGGGCTTGCGCGCACGGTGGGGCGCGGGCGCCACATCCGGAGCCGGCCCGGACGTCCGGCCGCGCCCGATCCGCGACCGCCCATTATTGCACGTTCATTTCATTATCTGTTAGAAACATTCTGAAAATCATGTATGTGGACAGCAAACCTCGTGTATTACACTATTTTGAGGCCGAAGGTTGACGATTCGGCACATACCGTGCATCCTGGGGTGTCCGATCGGCGAACGGCCGGTCGGATGCGGAGGCTGATCACACCTGCCAGGGAGAACGCCCCATGACCCAGGACATGCTGTTCGCGGCACCGGCGGAGCACGCAGCCGAGACGCAGTACGAGCACTACGGGAAGAAGCTGGGCGGCACGCCCGAGCCCGCCGGAATCCTCGAGCTGTGCCGCGCGCTCAACGTGCGCTTCCTGCGCCTTACCTTCACCGACATCCTGGGTCACACCAAGAACGTCGAGGTACCCGCCAGCCAGTTCCAGAAGGCGCTCGACGGAGAGATCATGTTCGACGGATCCTCGATCAAGGGCTTCGTCCGGATCGAGGAGAGCGACATGCTGCTCTCTCCCGACCTGTCCACCTTCCGCGTGTTCCCGTGGGGGAATCCGGAAGCGCGCGTGGCGAGGCTCATCTGCGACACACGCAACCCGGACGGGTCGCCGTTCGACGGAGATCCCCGGCTGGCGCTCAAGCGAGTGGTCGCCGACGCGGCCAGCCTCGGTTACTCGATGATGGCGGGCGTCGAAGCGGAGTTCTTCCTGTTCCGGCGGGACGCGGAGGGCGAGCCGACCACGCTGACCCACGACGCGGGCGGCTACTTCGATCTCACTCCGGTCGACCTGGGCGAAAAGGCGCGCCGCATGATCGTCAACGACCTCGAGGCCATGGGCTTCGAGGTCGAGGCGGCCCACCACGAGGTGGCGCCCGGCCAGCACGAGATCGACTTCAAGTACGCCGACGCGCTGGTCACGGCCGACAACCTGTCGACCTTCCGGTTCATCGTGCGCAACGCCGCCCTGGCGCACGGACTGCACGCCACCTTCATGCCCAAGCCCATCTTCGGGCAGAACGGCTCGGGCATGCACACGCACCAGTCGCTGTTCGAGGGCGAGGACAACGCCTTCTTCGACCCCGACGGGGAGTACGAGCTCTCCGACGCGATGCGCTGGTACATCGGCGGGCTGAAGAAGCACGCCCGCGCGATCGCGGCCCTCACGAACCCGCTCGTGAACAGCTACAAGCGGCTGGTGCCCGGCTACGAGGCCCCGGTCAACATCGC
>CAYXHP010000021.1:0-7617 GCA_964465015.1 uncultured Gemmatimonadota bacterium | reverse complement strand
GAAGCCGTCCCGATACTCTTCGCTGTAGTAGCGGGACGCCCCGCGCCAGCCCAGCATCGGGTTGGCCTCGGTGGGCTCGAACTGCTCGCCCCCGATGAGGTCGGCGTACTCGTTGGTCTTGAAGTCGCTCATGCGCACGATCACGGGGTCCGGATAGTGGACGGCCGCGATGGTCCCCAGGCCCCACGCCAGCCGGTCCACGAAGTACTCCGTCCGGTCCTTGTAGCCCGCGGTGAGCTCGTTGATCTGCGCCCGGGCGCCGGCGTCCGCGACGTCCTCGAAGTGGACCAGCGCCAGCGGATGGATCTTGATGGCGTTGTTGATCACGTACTCCATGCGGGCCAGCCCCACCCCACGGGTGGGCAGCCGCCACCAGTGCATGGCGTCGGCCGGGCTCCCCATGTTGAGCATGATCCGCGTGCGCGTCTCCGGGAGGTCGCTGAGGTCTAGGTCCTTCTCTTCGAAGTCGAGGATCCCCTCGTAGACGAAGCCCTCGTCTCCTTCGGCACAGGAGAGCGTGACCTCCTGCTTGTCCTGGAGGACGCGGGTGGCATCGCCGGTCCCGATCACGGCCGCGATCCCGAGCTCGCGGCTCACGATGGCCGCGTGCGAGGTGCGCCCGCCCTGGTCCGTGACGATCCCCGAGGCCCGTCGCATGGCGGGCACCCAGTCGGGGTTGGTCATGCGGGTCACCAGGATGCCGCCGTCGGGGAAGCGGTCGATCTCCTCGACGCGCTCGATGCGGTAGACCTGTCCGGTAGCGATGGCGCTCCCGATGGCGAGGCCGGTGACGAGCGGCTCGGCCTTCTCGGTGAGCCGGTAAGTCTTGAAGCCGGCGTGGCCGTTGCGGGAGTGGATGGTCTCGGGCCGTGCCTGCACGAAGAACAGCTGGCCGGTCTCACCGTCCTTGGCCCACTCGATGTCCATCGGGTGGCCGTAGTGGTCCTCGATCTCGACCGCCCACCGCGCCAGCTGGAGGATCTCCCCGTCCGAGAGCACGTACGAGAAGCGCTCGTCCAGGGTGGTCTCGACCGTGCGCGTGCGCTCGTCCGATCGCGCCGTGGCCAGGCCCTCGTGATCGCGATAGACGATCTTGAGCTCCTTGGTCCCCCGCTCCTTGCTGAGGATCGGCGTGCGCTCCTCCTCGCCCAGCAGTGGCTTGAACACCACGTACTGGTCCGGCGTCACGGTCCCGGCCACCACGGCCTCTCCCAGGCCGTAGGCGGCGTTGATGAGGACCACGTTCGGGAAGCCGGTCTCGGTGTCCAGCGTGAACGCCACGCCGGCCCCGCCCTTGTCCGCCCGGACCATCTTCTGGATCCCCACCGACAGGGCCACGTCCAGGTGCTCGAATCCGTGGTGGTCACGGTAGCTGATGGCGCGGTCGGTGAACAGGGAGGCGAAGCAGGAGCGGGTCGCCTCCAGGAGGTCCTCTTCGCCGGAGATGTTGAGGAAGGTCTCGTGCTCGCCGGCGAAGCTCGCGTCGGGGAGGTCCTCGGCCGTGGCGCTGGAGCGCACCGCCACGTCCACGTCCTCGGTGTCGTAGCGCCGGCCCAGCTCCCGGTACGCCTTCCGGACCGCCTCGGCCAGGTCCTCGGGGATCTGCGCCGACAGCATGAGGGTCCGGATCGACTCGCCGGTGTGCGATAGCGAGTGCTTGCCGGCCTTCCAGGCGTCCAGGAGGTCGCGGATCCGCTCCCCGAGGTCATTGTCCTCCAGGAAGTGGCGGTAGGCGTCGGCCGTGACGGCGAACCCGTCGGGCACCCGAATACCCTTTTCGGACAGCGTCTGGATCATCTCACCCAGCGAGGCGTTCTTGCCGCCCACGCTGGCGACGTCGTCCGAGCCGACATCACCGAACCACCGCACGAGCTCGCTCATCGATTCCTCCGGCACGCGTAACGCTCTATTCCGATTGGACCCTCGAAGCCCTGCCTGGAATTCGCGTTCATGCAGATTCCCGGCCACGGCTTCCGGGGACCGTGGGATCTCGTGCGGAAGTGCGGAATCGGACGCGGCAGGGCCGGCGGGACGCGGAACTCGGGGCTTTCGGTCCTGCGGCCGGGAGACCGAGATCCGGGACGCGGGGGGCGCGGCAAGGCGAGAGCGTGGCGCGGGTGCCACACCCGGTTGTGGGGCGGCCGCCGTTGTGGGGCGGCCGCCCCGGACGGGCTCAGTTCGACCCGGAGGTCCCCGTCGGCTTCCCGGCGTCGACTCGCGAGAGGAAGGTCCGAAGCGTCTCCACGTCGTGGGCCGATGGAGGTGCGGCGCGCCCGGGCCGTCGTGGAGGGTGAGCAGCGGCGTTCCCTTTCCGGTGCCGACGATCTGGTACCAGAGCCGACCTCAGGCAACCTGCACGTAGCCGGTGCGGGGCGTGTGGTCCTCCGCGGCCCAGGCGCCGGGGCCCGCGCCGCCGGCGGTCGTCGCGCGGTCCGCTCCGCGACCGCAGGCCGCGGCCGCCAGCGCCAGCGTGGTCCACGCTGCGAACCTCGCAGACATCCCCATGGCGTCTCCCGAGCTGCGGATCTCCGGCCGGGGCCTCGACGGGGAGCCCCCCTTCGAACGGCCCAATGCGCGCTCCCGCCGCGCGCGCGGGGGGGCCCGCTTGTCGGAGCCGGGCGCCCGCGCGCATCTTGGCCCGCCTCCGGCGTTCGGGGGCCTTCCCACAACAGCGGAGAGGCGCGATGCTCGCCCGTATTCCGAGAGCGGCAGGTCGTGGCCCGGCGGCCACCCTGTCGCTCGCCCTCGTCCTCGCAGGTGGCGTCCTCTCTCTCGGCCCGCGGGCCCTCGCCGCCGTCCCGGCCCTGCCGACCGCTGCCGGCCCCCGCACGTCCGCCACCGCGCCCTCGCGATTGGCGGCCGCGCCGCCGGCTCGGACGATCCGCGCGGGCGCCGGCGACACCGTGCCGACCTCTGCCTTCGCGGGGATGCGCTGGCGGCTGGTGGGGCCGTTCCGTGCCGGTCGGGTCCTGGCCGTGGCCGGCATCCCGGGCAATCCGCGCACCTTCTATTTCGGCGCTGTGGACGGCGGCGTGTGGCGGACGCGGAACGCGGGCCTCACGTGGCAGCCGATCTCCGACGGGCGGGTGAGCCCCTCGATCGGCGCGCTGGCCATCGCGCCGTCCGACTCGAACGTGATCTGGGTCGGAACGGGCGAGGCGGACATGCGCTCGGACATCACGTACGGGGACGGGGTGTACCGCTCGACGGATGGCGGGGACCACTGGACGCACCTGGGCCTGGAGAACACGCGGCACATCGGCCGCATTCTGGTCGACCCGCGCGATGCGGACGTGGCGCTGGTGGCGGCCATGGGGCACGCCTACGGGCCGAACCCGGAGCGCGGCGTCTACCGGACCTCCGACGGCGGGAAGAGCTGGACGAAGGTGCTCTACCGCGGCCCGGAGGCGGGCGCGATCGACCTGGCGGCCGATCCGTCGAACCCGGACGTGGTGTACGCCGCCCTGTGGTCCATGCGCCGGCCGCCCTGGAGCCAGTACCCACCCGTGGAGGGCTCCGGAAGCGGGCTCTACCGCTCGGTCGACGGCGGGAAGAGCTGGACGCAGGTGACCGGCGGCGGCTTCCCGGCGGACTCGGTGGGCCGGATCGGCGTGGCCGTGGCCCCGGGCGGCCGGCGCGTCTACGTGATCGTAGACGCGCCGAGCGAGGGTGGCCTCTACCGCTCGGACGATGGCGGCTCCACGTGGCGGCGCGTCAGCGACGACCCGCGCATCACCGCACGCGGCTGGTACTTCGGCCGTGTCACGGTGGACCCGAAAAACTCCGACATCGTCTATCTGCCCAAGGTGGGGCTGTACCGGTCCACGGACGGCGGCGCGACCTTCACATCGATCAAGGGCTCGCCCGGCGGCGACGACTACCACCTCCTGTGGATCGACCCCAGCGAGCCATCGCGCATGATCGTGGCCGTGGACCAGGGGGCCACGCTGAGCCTGGACGATGGCCGGACCTGGAGCAGCTGGTACAACCAGCCGACGGCCCAGTTCTACCACGTGACCGTGGACAGCGCGTTCCCGTACCGCCTGTACGGGGCCCAGCAGGACGCCGGCAGCGTGACGATCTCGAGCCGGAGCGACTACGGCTCGATCTCCTTCCGCGACTGGATTCCGCCGGGCGCGGGCGAGGCGGGCTACATCGTGCCCGACCCCACCGATCCGGACATCGTGTACGGGGGGGACACATACGGGGCCGCCTACCGGTGGGACCGGCGCACGGGCCAGACCCAGACCATCACGCCCGATCCGGCCGCCTCGTTCGGCACCCCGCTCTCGCAGCGGAAGTACCGCTTCACGTGGACGTCGCCGATCGTGTTCGACCCGCTGGACCCCCACACTCTCTACATGGGGGCGCAGAAGGTGCTGCGCACGCGGGACGGCGGGCTCCACTGGGACGACGCCAGCCCGGACCTCACGGGCGCGGCGCGCACCATCGGGGGCGGAGCGGGCGCCCCGGCGGACACGGGGCGAGGACCGCTCTCGGTCCAGAACGCCTCGGCCCGGGGGCACGGCGTCGTCTACTCCATCGCCCCATCGCCGCTGCGCGAGGGCCTGGTGTGGGTCGGCACCGATGACGGCCACGTTAAGATCACGACGAACGGCGGCGCGGCGTGGACGGACATCACGCCGCCGGGATTCTCGTCCTGGAGCAAGGTGAGCCTCATCGAGGCCTCGCCGTGGGACTCGGCGGCGGCCTATATGGCCGTGGACCGGCACCGGCTCGACGACCTCTCACCCTACATCTACCGGACCGGGGACCTGGGAGCCCACTGGACCCGTATCGACTCGGGGATCCCGCAGGGAGCCTTCGTGCGCGCCGTGCGGGCCGATCCCGCCCGCCGGGGCCTCCTGTACGCGGGCACGGAGCGGGGGCCCTACGTCTCGTTCGACGACGGCGCCCACTGGCAGTCGCTCCAGCTGAACCTGCCGACGGTGGCCGTGCGGGACCTCGCGGTGGCCCACGGAGACCTGGTGGCCGCCACGCACGGCCGCTCGTTCTGGATCCTGGACGACCTCTCGGTCCTGAGGCAGCTGGGCCACGAGCCGGCGGGCGCCGGACCGGGCGGGAGCTCGCCACATCTGTATCGGCCGCGCCGGGCGTGGCGCATCCGCCGCGACGAGTACCACGACACGCCGCTCCCACCCGAGGAGCCGCAGGGCGAGAACCCGCCGGCGGGCGCCATACTCGACTACCGGCTGCCGGCCGGCCTCTCGGGAGCGGTGCGCATCGACATCCTGGACGCCGCCGGGGACACGGTCCGCACGTACTCGAGCGAGGAGAAGCCCTTCCAGCCGCCGGCGCCGACCTACTTCCAGGCGGACTGGCTGCCGCGCACACAGATCCCGGGCACCGGCGCCGGTCACCACCGCCTGGTGTGGGACCTGCGCTGGTCGCCGCCACCCACCGAGGCGCGCGACTACAGCATCTCGGCCGTGGTCGGAAGGGGCACGGTGATGGAGCCGGAGGGCCCGCTGGCGCTGCCCGGCACGTACACGGTCCGCCTCACGGCCGGCGGCCGGAGCCTCGAGCAGCCGCTCGAGCTGACCATGGATCCGCGCGTGCACGTCTCCGAGGCGGCTCTGCGCGACCAGCTCGCCCTGGCGCTGGCGATCCGCGGCGCCCTGGCCGAGCGGGTGCGGATCGGAGCGGAGGCGGGACGAGCGTCGGCGCGGCTGGACAGCCTGGTCGCGGCGGGCGGTCGGGAGGCTGGGACGGCGCGCCGGCTCCGGACCTCGGTCCGACAGCTCCTCTCCGAGCTGCCGGGCGGCCTCGCCTCCCTGGAGACGGTCGTCCAGAGCGCCGATCGCGAGCCTCCCTCCCAGGCCCGGTCGGCCTTCGAGGAGGAGGCGAGAGCGCTGGCGCGCGCACGCGCCCGGTGGGAGTCGCTGCGCGGGGAGATCTCCTCGCTGAGCCGCGGGCAGGGAAAGGAGCCCACCCGATGATCCCGCTCGCCGGGCTGGTGACCTCGATGCTCGTCGCCGCGCCCGCGGCGGGCGCTCCGGCCGCGGCGCCGCTCCCCCGATCCCCCGCGGCAACGGCTCGGGACGCCGCGCCCTCTCCCGCCCGGGATACGGTGCCGACGGGCGCCCACTCGGACCTTCGCTGGCGCCTGGTCGGTCCGTACCGCGCCGGATGGGCCACGGTGGCCACCGGCGACCCGCGCCACCCGAACACGTTCTACTTCGGCGCGGCCGGGGGCGGGGTGTGGAAGACGACCGACGCCGGTCGCACTTGGAGGGGCCTGCTGCAGCACGAGCGCTCGGTGGCGATCGGGGCCCTGGCGGTGGCGCCGTCGGACCCGGACGTCCTCTACGCCGGCACGGGACAGCCGACCATCCGCTACGACGCGATTGCCGGAGATGGGATCTACCGCTCCGCCGACGGCGGCAGGACCTGGGCGCACGTCGGACTGGACTCCACGCGTCACGTCGGCCGCATCCTGGTCGATCCCGGTGACCCGAACCGGGTGCTGGTGGGCGCCCTGGGCCACGTGTTCGGCCCCAACCCCGAGCGGGGGATCTTCCTGACCTCGGACGGGGGCCGGACCTGGAAGCAGGTGCTGAAGATCGACGACCGGACGGGCGTCGTGGACCTGGCGCGCGACCCCGAGCACCCGGAGGTCGTGTACGCCGCCGCCTGGCAGATGCGGCTCCATCCGTACCTGGACTACTTCATCCCGCAGGCGGGGCCGGGGTCGGGGATCTACAAGAGCGAAGACGGGGGCGAGAGCTGGACGCGCCTGGCCGGGGTGGGACTCCCGAGCGGACCGCTGGGACGCATCGGGCTCGCGGTTCCGCGCGGGAGCGGTGGACGGCGCGTGTACGCCACCGTGATCGCCCCCGGGGGCGGGAGCGGCTTCTACCGCTCGGACGACGCGGGGCGGAGCTGGAAGCTGATGAGCGACGACCCCGAGCTGGCCAGCGAATACTTCAGCCGCGTCACCGTCGCTCCCGATGACCCGGACGTGGTCTACGTCATGGCGCGCTCCATCCAGCGCTCGGACGATGGCGGCGCGCACTTCACGATCTTCAAGGGCTCGCCCGGCGGGGACGACTATCACTTCATGTGGATCGACCCCGCCGCGCCCGATCACATGATCACGGGCGCCGACCAGGGAGCGGCGGTGACCGTGACTGGCGGCGAGAGCTGGTCCAGCTGGTACAACCAGCCCACGGGTCAGTTCTACCATCTGGCGGCCGACGAGCGCTTCCCCTACCGGATCTACAGCGGGCAGCAGGACAACGGCACGGTCGCGATCGCGAGCCGCGGACCGTATGGCGTGATCGAGCTCAGGGACTGGCACCCGGTGGGCGGAGACGAGCGCGACTACATGGTGCCCGAGCCGGGCAACCCGGACCTCGTGTTCGGGAGCGGGCTGGGTGGGCACGTATCGCGCTTCGACGAGGTCACGCGGCAGGTGGCGGAGGTCTCCCCGTGGCCGGTGTCCAGCTATGGCGCTCGGCCGACCGACGTGAAGTACCGCTACACCTGGATCAGCCCGCTCGAGTTCTCGCCGGTGGGGGATCACGCCCTGTATTTCGGCGCCCAGGTCCTCTTCCGCTCCACCGACGACGGGGACCACTGGAAGGTCGTGAGCCC
>CAYXHP010000020.1:0-65179 GCA_964465015.1 uncultured Gemmatimonadota bacterium | reverse complement strand
CTGGCACGGTCGGCGCGAAGGGTCGATCGGGCGCTGGAGGCCCGGGCCCGCGAGACGCTCGAGCGCAGCCGGGCCCCCGGCGCACCCGATGTCGGGTGGAGCGGGTCCGTGGCGCTGGACCTGGGCCGCCTGCGGCGGCTGGACTCGGAGACACTCGCCCGGGTGGTGCGACGCGCGGCCCGGGAGGCCGGTGTGAGCCTGACCCGGGGCGGAACCCGGGCTGCGGTGGAGTTTATCAGCGCAGGCCGTAGCGGAGGCTCGGTCGATGTGGGCGGCGGGCTGGTGGTGGCACGGGAGTTCGGCGTCCTCCGCGTCGGCTGGCCGCCGGTGCACGGTCCCGACGGGTCGCTGGAGATCCAGAGCGCGCGTCCGGGGCGCGGCGAGGTCCTGCTGGACGGCCGGCGGGTCCAGGTGGCCTGGGGAGGAGATCTCCCGGCGCCCGGGGAGCACGGCCGTCCGGTCGAACTGGCTCTCGAACGGCTTCGATTCCCGCTCATCGTACGTGGCTGGCAGGAGGGAGACCGCATCCGGACCTGGGCCGGCAGCCGGAAGCTCAAGAAGCTGTTCGGCGAGCGGCGCGTGCCGCGTAGCGCCCGCAGGAGCGTCCCCGTGGTGGCCACGCCGGACGGGCGGGTCCTGGCCGTGGGACGACTGGCCGTGGATCCGGCCGTCGCGCCGGACGCGCAAGAGGAGCGGCTCATGGTGAGGATCGGGCAGGATGACTGAAGCCGCCTCCATCGCGGCGGCGGACCGGGGCGCGGCGGAGCGCGTCCCCGGCCGGGTGGTGTATACCTCCGAGGCGATCGGTCGGCGTGTCCGGAGCCTGGGCGCCCAGATCGCCGGGGCGTACCCCGGGGAGTCGAGGCCGCTGATGCTGGGACTGCTCAAGGGATCTTTCATTTTCCTGGCGGACCTGGTCCGTTGCATCGAGCGTCCCGTCGAGATCGATTTCCTCGTGGCCGCGAGCTACGGTCGCGGCGTCGCTTCGACGGGCGACGTGAGGACACTGTACGAGCCGAGCGCGTCACTGGAGGACCGTCACGTGGTACTGGTCGAGGATATCGTGGACAGCGGACATACGATCAACGAGCTGGTTCCGGCTCTTAGGAGCCGAGGGCCCGCTTCCCTGGAAGTCTGCGCCCTGCTGCACAAGCACCGGGCCACCGACCTGGCGCTGGAGCCCAGATGGGTCGGGTTCGATGCGCCGCCGGAGTTCCTGGTGGGATACGGCCTCGACCGCGCCGAGGAGTTTCGTCACCTGCCTTACATCGCGAGCGTCTGAGGCCGCCGAATGCCTGCATCGAGTCCGGGTCCCGAACGGGGTGGGGGAAACCGCAACGGAGGGAAGGCCAGCCGGTTCTTCCGCGCGGCCTCCTTCTGGGTGCTCATCCTCCTCGTGCCCGTCTTCATCTACTCCGTCATGGAGAACGGGAAGTCGTCGCGCCAGGAGCTGACGTACACGGAATTCCAGTCCCAGCTCAAGGCCGACAACGTCCAGTCCGTCACGATCCGGAACGGCCACGAGGTCCAGGGCGCGCTCAAGAACGCGGTGCAGCGGGACGGCAGCCAGGTCAAGCAGTTCCACACGCTGCTCCCCTTCGAGTCCAGCATGGAGTTCGTCTCCGAGCTCCAGAAGGCGGGGGTGGACATCAGCCGCGAGGAGGCGGGCAGCAACTGGATGAACATCCTCGTGTCCGTCCTCCCCTGGGTGCTCATCATCGGCCTGTGGTTCTTCCTCTTTCGCCAGATGCAGGGTGGAAGCTCGCGGGCGTTCAGCTTCGGCAAGTCCAAGGCGAAGCTCCTCACCGGGGACACGCCCAAGGTCACCTTCGCCGACGTGGCGGGCTGCGACGAGGCCAAGGAGGAGCTCGAGGAGATCATCGAGTTCCTCAAGGACCCGGACCGGTTCAGCCGCCTGGGAGGTCGTCTGCCCAAGGGCGCGCTCCTGGTGGGACCGCCCGGCACGGGGAAGACCCTCCTGGCGCGCGCGGTGGCCGGAGAGGCGGGACGACCGTTCTTCTCGATGTCGGGCTCGGATTTCGTGGAGATGTTCGTGGGTGTGGGCGCCTCGCGCGTGCGCGACCTCTTCGAGCAGGGCAAGGCGCACGCTCCGTGCATCATCTTCATCGACGAGATCGACGCCGTCGGCAGGCACAGGGGCGCAGGCCTGGGCGGTGGCCATGACGAGCGTGAGCAGACCCTCAACCAGCTCCTCGTCGAGATGGACGGGTTCGAGGCCAACACGGGCGTCATACTGCTGGCCGCCACCAACCGGCCGGACGTGCTCGACCCGGCTCTCCTGAGACCGGGTCGCTTCGACCGCCAGATCGTGGTGGACAGCCCGGACGTGAAGGGCCGCGAGGGGATCCTGCGGGTCCACACGCGCAAGATCCCGCTCGCCGACGACGTGGACCTGGGGACGCTGGCCAAGGGGACGCCGGGCCTGTCGGGCGCCGAGCTCGAGAACATCGTGAACGAGGCCGCGCTCCTCGCCGCCCGCAAGGGCAAGAACCGCGTGTTCATGGAGGACCTGGAGGCCGCCAAGGACAAGGTCATGCTGGGCGCCGAGCGCAAGAGCATGGTCATCTCCGAGGAGGAGCGTCGGGTCACCGCGTACCACGAAGCGGGACACGCGGTCATCGCCCTCCGGGTCCCCGGACTCGATCCGCTCCACAAGGTGACGATCGTGCCTCGAGGACGGGCGCTCGGGATCACGGCATCGATCCCCGAAGAGGATCGCCACAACTACACGCGGGACTGGCTTGAGGGACGACTTCAGATGCTCTTCGGGGGGCGCTCCGCCGAGGAGATGATCTTCGGCGCCGAGAAGATCACGACCGGCGCCGGCAACGACATCGAGCGCGCCACGGAGATGGCCCGCCGCATGGTGACGCAGTTCGGGATGTCGGATGCGATCGGCCCCATGTCGGTGGGGGACCAGGAGCACGAGATCTTCCTGGGGCGGGAGCTGAGCCAGCGGCGGTCGGTGAGCGAGAAGACCGCGCAGCTTGTGGACTCCGAGATCAAGCGCATCCTGGACGGAGCGTACCGCTCGGCACGTACGGTGCTCGAAGAGAACCGGGACCTGCTGGAGCGCATCGCCCAGGCCCTGCTCGAGCGCGAGACATTGGACGCCGATGAGATCGAGGCGGTCGAGGCGGGCCAGCCGCTGCCGCCCCTGCCCACGACGACGCCGACCGCGAGCCAGGAAGGGCAGGAAGCCGCCGCCCGGCAGCGCAGGGCGGGGGAGAAGAGTCGGCCGGTGGAGGGGACAGGGGGGGGCGAGCCCTCGCCCGTCCCGGCTTGACGCCCGGCGCGGTCGACCTCTCGGCTCGGAGCTGGCGGACGGGCGCCGGCACCCTGTCGCTGGAGCGACCGCTGGTCGTCGGCGTGCTGAACACCACCCCGGACTCCTTCTCGGACGGGGGCGCGTTCCTCGAACCCGCCGCCGCCGTCGAGCGGGCCTGGCGCCTCGTGGAGGAGGGCGCCGACGTTCTCGACGTGGGCGGGGAGTCCTCCCGCCCGGGCGCCGAGCCGGTCGCGGCCGACCTGGAATGGCGGAGGATCCGTCCCGTCGTGGAGCTCGCGCCCGCCCTCCCGATCCCGATCTCGGTCGACACGACCAAACGTGTGGTGGCCGCCCGGGCGCTCGACGCAGGCGCCGCCATCCTCAATGACATCTCCGCGCTGCGCTTCGACCCGGAGCTCGCTGACCTGGCGGCGTCGCGGGGCGCCGGGCTGGTCCTCATGCACATGCGCGGCGAGCCGCGGACGATGCAGGACGACGTGGCCTACGGCGACCTGATGGGGGAGGTCCGCGGCGCTCTGGCCGAGGCGGTGCGAACCGCTGAGCTGCGCGGGTGCGGGCGCGCGCAGCTGGTGGTCGATCCCGGCCTCGGCTTCGGCAAGTCATCCCGGGGCAACCTCGAGCTCCTGGCCCGTCTCCCGGAGCTGGCACGGCTCGGTCTGCCGATCCTGGTGGGTCCGTCGCGCAAGGCGTTCATCGGGGAGCTCCTCGGACTGCCGGTCCGGGAGCGCCTGGAAGGCACGATCGCGGCCTGCGTGATGGCGCTGGTCGGCGGGGCCCGGCTGTTTCGCGTCCACGACGTGGCTGCGGTGCGCCGCGCGGTCGACCTGGCCGAGGAGGTGCGGCGCCAGACCGCCGGACGCGCCGGGCACGCCGTGATTTCCTCCTCCGCGGGGACCGACTGAGCCGACATGCACACACTCCTCGACTACCTCGGCTACCTCCAGATCGGTTGGAAGGACGTCGTCGAGGTCCTGCTCGTCGGGTACGTGTTCTATCGGATCCTCCTCCTGTGGACCGGCACGCGGGCGCTGCAGATCCTGTTCGGCCTCGTGCTGCTGGTGGCGATCCACGCCGTGGCCCGCTTCCTGGGGCTCAGCCTCATCAGCTACCTGCTCTCGCAGGCGTTCACGTACGGCGCCTTCGCGCTCATCGTCGTCTTCCAGCCGGAGCTCAGGAACGCGCTGGCCCAGCTGGGCCGGAGCCGGGTGTGGCGCTTCTTCGCCCGCATGGAGGAGAGCGAGGTGGCGGGCGAGATCGCCGAGGCGGCCGCCCGGCTGTCCAGGGCCAGGATCGGCGGGCTGATCGCCGTCGAGCAGGAGGTAGGGCTGGGCGAGTACGCCGAGACCGGCACCCACGTCGGCGCCGACGTGTCGGCGGAGCTGCTCACGACGATCTTCACGCCCTATTCCCCGCTCCATGATGGAGCGGTGGTGGTGCGGGGCGATCAGATCGTGGCCGCCGGCTGTATCCTCCCGCTGACGCAGTTCCCTGTCGAGGACCGCTCGCTCGGGACGCGTCACCGCGCCGCGCTGGGCCTCTCGGAGGAAACGGACGCCTACGTGGTGGTCATCTCCGAAGAGACGAGCCAGATCTCCCTGGCCTACCGCGGACAGCTCAGCCGGGACCTGAGTCCAGAGGAGCTCCGCGGTCGTCTGGCGTCCGGAGAGCGGAGTCGGCTCCCGTCCCGGCAAGGTTCCCACGCCGGCGAAGGCACGGGGACCGACGCGGACGCCGCCGGGGAGGGACTCCCGCTGCCCGCGGGAGAGAGCTGAAGAGGCCGGGGAGCGAGTCGCAGCGAGGCCGGGGGAAGGACTCGCCGATTCACCGAGGAGCGGCTCCGGATTCGTTGACGAGGCCGGAGTAGCCCCATAGAATGAGGCGGCCCGAACGTGGCCCGGGCAGGGTCATCGTGCGCACATCCAGGACGGGAGGCGGCATTGCAGCCAGGTGGACCGACCTTCAAGCTGCTCACGCTCTTCAAGGACGGCGGGTTCATGATGTATCCGCTCGTCCTCTGCTCGCTGGTGGCGCTGGGCGTCATCCTGGCCAAGGGCTGGACCCTGCTGGTCGCCCATCGGGAGTCACGTAAGCTCCTGGCCGAAGTCGAGGATCTGGGCGTGGCCGGACGCCTGGACGCTGCGATCGCCAAGGCCGAAGAGACGGCCGGACCCGTGGCGGCGATCCTCCTCGCGGGCCTGCGCAGGGTGCGCGAGGAGCACACCGAGGGGGACATCCAGACCGCGATCAACACCACGGGCAACACCGAGGTGGACTTCCTGGAGCGCGGGCTCGTCGTGCTGGCGACCATCGCCAACGTGGCGCCGATGCTCGGGTTCCTCGGGACGGTGATCGGGATGATCCTCGCCTTCGCCGCTATCGAGCAGGCCGGACAGGTCGAGCCCACGCTGGTGGCCGGCGGGATCAAGGTCGCGCTCATCACGACCGCGGCCGGGCTCACGATCGCCATCCCCGTGAACGTGGCCTACAACTTCTTCGTGACCCGGATCGACAAGCTGATCATGGACATGGAGGAGGGGTCGCAGGCGGTCCTCGACCTCATCTGGAAAATCGAGACCGGCCACGCGTCCGAGCGCATCGGTACGTCGGGCACCGCGGGCGGAGCCCACGGCGCCCCGGGCACGCGCTAGGCCGTCGAGCCCAGCTGAGCCGCCACCCGAAGACGCCGACGGGAGAGCACCATGCCGCTGCTGAACCGTAGAGAGAGGGTCTCCGACGAGATCCCGACGGCCTCGCTGGCCGACATCGCGTTCCTGCTCCTGATCTTCTTCCTCACCACCACGGTGTTCAACGAGGAGAGGGGCCTTCCGATCGTCCTTCCCGAGAAGTCCAAGGAGCAGGCGGTCGCCGCCAAGAACATCATCTTCTTCCTGGTTCAGCCGGACGGAAGAGTGCAGGTGAAGCGCGGCCAGAGCGAGGAGACACAGACCGTGACGGCCGACCAGGTGTCGGGGATCATGCGCCAGGAGCTGGCCGCCAACGCCAACATCATCGCGGCCATCAAGACGGACCCCAACGCTCCCTATCGGGATATGATACACGTGCTCGATGGTGTGAAGGAAGCGGGAGCCGAGAGAATCTCCCTCCAGATGCTGGGCGAGGACTGAGACATGGCGCTCAAAGGCGGCGGAGGCGGGTTCAGCAGGAAGTCGCGGGCCAGCAGCGAGATTCCGACCTCGTCCCTGGCGGACATCGCGTTCCTGCTGCTGATCTTCTTCATGGTCACCACGACCTTCCGCAAGGAGAAGAAGCGGGAGATCCAGTGGCCCAAGGCGCAGGCGACCAAGAAGGTCGACTCCAAGCGCAAGAACATCCTGCACATCTGGTTGACGAAGCAAGGAACCGTCTGGATCAACGACCAGAACGTGCCCTTCGACCAGATCGCCGGCGTGGTCCGGCCGATCTACGCCGGCAACCGGCAGCTGGTCGTGGAGGTGCGGGCGGATCGTGACGTGCCATACCACGAGATCAACACGATCACACAGCAGCTGCAGGCCGCGGGCGCGGTCCGGGTCGTATTCGGGACCCGGCTGGCCCAGCGCGTCTCCAGGCCGAGGAGGTAGTCATGGCGGCCGAGGGAGCGGAGCACCGGGCGGGCGGCCTCAACCGCACCGCCAACGACGAGTTCAAGAACAGCTATTCGACGTGGGTCTACATCGGCCTCATCGCCGCGGTGGCCCTCCACTTCGGGCTGGTGGAGTTCTTTCCCCAGCTCCACGCCGAGAACCTCGGCACGGAGAACAAGTCCCTGACCGCCGTGCAGCTCCCGCCCGAGGTGAAGATCCCGCCGCCACCGAAGCAGATCGCGCGGCCCGCCACGCCGAAGGTCGCCGCGGCCAACGTCAAGGAGGACGTGACCATCGCCCCCACGACGTTCGAGAACAACCCGGTCGAGCAGCTGCCGCCGCCGCCCAAGGCGGGGAGCCCGTCCGACCGGCCGTCCTTCATTCCGCGCGACGTGGATCCGAAGCTCGAGAACGGCAGCGAGATCCAGCGCCTGCTGCAGCGCTACTACCCGCCGTCCCTCAAGGACGTTGGGATCGGCGGCAAGGTCATCCTCTGGCTCTGGGTGAACGACAAGGGCCAGGTGGGGAAGACGGTCGTGCAGACCTCGAGCGGCTACGACGCCCTGGACCAGGCGGCGGCCAAGGTGGCGACCAACATGCACTTCAAGCCGGCCATCAACCGCGACAAGCCGATCGGCGTGTGGGTCTCCCAGGCCATCACGTTCCAGGTGCAGCGCTAGCGTCCCGCCGGGTGGTCGGCCGACGGTCAGGCAGAGCCGCCCGGGGCGACCGGGCGGCTCTCGCGTTTCGGACCCCATGACGCCGGCTCCGGCGGCCGTCGAAGCCCTGGAGGAGCGGCTCGCCCGGGTGCGGGAGCGCATCACGGAGGCCGCCGCGCGCGCGGGCCGGAGCCCGGACGCGGTCGAGATCCTGGCCGTCACCAAGGGGCACCCCGACGAGGCGCTGCGGGCGGTCGCGGCGGCTGGCCTGCGGTGTGTGGGCGAGAACCGGGTGGGGGAGGCCGAGGGGAAGCTCGAGCGCCTCGGCCGACTGGGACTGTGCTGGCACATGATCGGTCACCTGCAGCGGAACAAGGCCGCGCGCGCCGTGCGGCTGTTCGACGAGATCGAGTCGGTGGACTCGCTGCGGCTCGCCGGGACGCTCCACCGGGAGGCCGAGAGGACGGGGAAGGGCGAGCTTCCGATCCTCGTACAGGTGAACGCATCGGGCGAGGCGTCCAAGGGCGGCTTCGAGGCGGGCACGCTCGAGGAGCGCTCCGAGGCCGTCGATGCGATCCGGGCCGTCTGCGCGCTACCAGCCCTCCGGGTCCGCGGTCTGATGACGATGGCCCCGCTCACCGACGACGACAGCCTCGTGCGAGCCACCTTCCGGCGCACGCGGGAGTTGTGGGAGCGTTGTGCCCGGGAGTTAGAGGGGTTCGACGGCGACGTCCTGTCCATGGGCATGAGCCAGGACTTCGAGATCGCGGTGGAAGAGGGGAGCACCCGGCTGAGGCTGGGAACGGTCCTCGTCGGAGAGAGATCATGATCGAACTGTCGCCACTGGACATCCGAAAGAAGAAGGAAGACTTCCGCCGCATCCTGCGCGGATACGACCCCGAGCAGGTGGATGCCTTCCTGGAGCTCGTGGCGGACCGGTTGGGTGGTCTCGTGGCCGAGGACCGCACGCGGCGAGAGCGCCTGGGGGTCCTGGAGGAGAAGCTCGAGCGCTACGAGGAGCGGGAGAAGGCCCTGAACGACGCGCTCATGGCGGCGCAGGAGCTGCGCGAGGAGGCGCGCGCCCAGGCCGAGCGCGAGGCCGAGCTCCGCATTCGCGAGGCCGAGTCCAGGGCGGAGCAGATCGTCCAGGAGGCCCGGGAAGAGGAGCGCGCCGCCGAGCGCAAGCTCGAGGATCTGCGGGTCCGGCGCGAGCGCTTCCTGCGCTCGTTCCGGGACACGCTGGAGCGTTTCCTGGAGGAGCTCGAGGCCGAGCAGGCGCGGCTGCGGGCGGACCCCGGCCACGAGAGGCCGTCGCGGCCCGCGGACGGTGCCGGACCTCGACCGGTCGTCGAGCGGCGCGACACGCCTCCCATCCGGCTCGAGGGAGCCGGCGGGCCCCCGGCCGGCGAGGGGGCGTGAGCGCGGGCTTTCCGGACTACCAGGACGTCCGTGCCGCGGCCGACGTCGTCCGGCCCCGGCTCCGGTCCGCCCCGGACGTCGCGGTCATACTCGGGACCGGCCTGGGCGGTCTGGGAGCGGCCATCGCGGACGCCTCGGAGGTTCCGTACGCCGAGATCCCGGGCTTTCCGGAGGCCACGGTGGAGTCCCACGCCGGGCGGCTGATCTCCGGGGAGCTGGAGGGTCACCCGGTGGTAGCCATGGCCGGGCGCTTCCACCTGTACGAGGGATACACGGCCCAGCAAGTGGGCTTTCCGGTGCGCGTGATGGCGGAGCTCGGCGCGCGCACCCTGGTGGTCTCCAACGCCTGCGGGGGGATGCACCCGTTGTGGAACCCCGGGGAGCTCATGCTCCTGGCGGACCACATCAACCTCCAGGGCGCCAATCCGCTCGTCGGTCCCAACATCGACCAGCAGGGTCCCCGGTTCCCGGACATGTCCGAGGTGTACGATGAGGAGCTTCGCTCGCTGGCGCGTGAGGAGGCGCTCCGACTCGGCATCATCCTGCGGGAGGGAGTGTACGTGGCCGTGACCGGTCCCAACCTCGAGACGGCCGCGGAGTACCGGATGCTCCGCGTCCTGGGCGCGGACGTGGTCGGCATGTCCACGGTGCCCGAGGTCATCGTGGCCCGGCATGTCGGTCTGCGGGTGCTGGGGATCTCCATCATCACCGACGCCTGCCTCCCCGATGCCCTCGAGCCCGCCAACGTCGCCACCATCATCGCGACCGCGAAGACGGCGGAGCCGGGCCTCACGCGGCTGGTGCGGGCCGTCCTCGCCCGGCTTTCATGAGCTACCCGGAGCTCCCGGATGGCGTAGCGGAGCTCGAGGAAGGCCTCCTGCGCGTCTGGCGCGACGAGGACCTCTACCATGGCAGTGTCGAGGCGCGCCGCGGCCGGCCCGAGTACGTCTTCTACGAGGGACCGCCCACCGCCAACGGCCGGCCCGGGGTGCACCACATCCTGGCCCGGACGATCAAGGACCTGGCCGCGCGCCATCGCACCATGACGGGCCACCACGTGCCCCGGAAGGCGGGGTGGGACACGCACGGCCTCCCGGTCGAGATCGAGGCCGAGCGTCAGCTCGGCATCTCGGGCAAGCCCGAGATCGAGGAGGTGGGGATCGCCGAGTTCAACCGCGTGTGTCGCGACAACATCTTCACCTACAAGGAGGAATGGGAGCGGCTCTCGCAGCGGATCGGCTACTGGCTGGACTATGACGATCCCTACATCACGTGCGAGCCCGAGTACATCGAATCAGCCTGGTGGGCCCTGTCGGAAATCGATCGCAAGGGCCTCCTGTACAAGGGCTACAAGGTCCTGCCGTATTGTCCCCGGTGCGGCACCGGCCTCTCGAGCCACGAGGTCGCGCTCGGGTACGAGGAGGTCGATGACACGGCGGTGTTCGTGGCCTTCCCGCTCGAGGAGGACCCCGACGGCGCGGCGATCCTGGGCTGGACCACGACCCCGTGGACGCTTCCCGGCAACATCGCGCTAGCCGTCCACCCGGAGATCGAGTACGTCCGCGTGAGGGTCACCGCGGACAGCGACGAGGCGGGGGCCGCCAAGGGTGACGTGCTGATCCTGGCCCGGGCGCGGATGGAAGCGGTGCTCCGCAACGAGGTGGAGGTGCTGGAGACCTTCCCCGGGAGCGAGCTGGTGGGCCAGCGCTACCGGCCGCCGTTCGAAGGCGCGGTCGACGCCGCCGGGAGCGCCGCGGCCTGGACCGTCCTCCCCGCCGACTTCGTCACGGTGGACGAGGGCACCGGGGTCGTGCACACGGCGGTGATGTACGGCGAGGACGACTTCGAGCTCGGTCGCCGCGCCGGTCTTCCCATGCAGCACACGGTCGGAGACGACGGTCGATTCGTGCATGACGTTCCCGCCGGGCTCGCGGGCCGACCCGTGAACGACCCGGACACCGAGGCACGCATCCTGGGACACCTGCGCGAGGAGGGGACCCTGTACCGGGCCGAGCGCTATCGGCACAGCTATCCCCACTGCTGGCGCTGCGACAGCAAGCTGCTCTACATGGCGCGCGACTCGTGGTACGTGCGTACCACGGCGGTCACCGATCGACTGCTCGAGCACAACGCCTCGGTGGATTGGCATCCGCCCGAGATCGGCACCGGACGCATGGGCGAATGGCTGCGCGGGAACGTGGACTGGGCGCTGTCACGGGACCGCTACTGGGGCACGCCGCTCCCGGTGTGGGAGTGCGATGCCGATGCGCGGCACCGGAGCGTGATCGGCTCCATCGCCGAGCTGAAGGAGCGGGCCGGCGGGCTCCCGTCCGACTTCGATCCCCATCGACCGCAGATCGACGAACCGGCGTGGGAGTGCACCGAGCCCGGCTGCCACGGCGTCATGCGCCGCGTGCCGCAGGTCCTGGACGCCTGGTTCGACTCCGGCTCGATGCCCTACGCGCAGTGGCACTGGCCGTTCGAGAACGACGAGGCTTTCCGGCGCCACTTCCCGGCCGACTTCATCGCCGAAGGCGTGGATCAGACGCGCGGCTGGTTCTACTCGATGCTGGCGCTGTCCACCATCCTCTTCGACCGACCGGCCTACCGGGCCGTGGTGGTGAACGACCTGGTGCTGGACGCCGAGGGACGGAAGATGTCCAAGTCCCGGGGTAACGCGGTCGACCCGTGGGATGCGCTCGAGCGCCATGGGGCCGATGCGATCCGCTGGTACCTCCTGTCCTCCAGCAACCCTTGGCTCCCCAAGCGTTGGGATCCCGAGGGGATCGACGAGGTGACCCGGAGGTTCTTCGATACGCTGCGAAACACGTACCGGTTCTTCTCTCTGTACGCGAACCTGGAGGACTGGAGCCACGCGAGCATGGACGCGAGGCCCGCGACCGAACGTCCCGTCATGGACCGGTGGCTCCTGTCCAGGCTGGATGGAGTCGTGGAGGTCGTCGGACGCTCGCTGGAGGACTACGACCCCACCCCAGGGGCACGGCGACTGTCGGAGTTCGTGGTCGGCGAGCTCTCGAACTGGTACGTCCGGCGCACGCGCCCGCGCTTCTGGGCCACCCGGAGCGACGGAGAGACGGGTCGCAGCGCGCGCGACGCCTTCGCGACCCTGCACGAGGCCCTGACCACGACGGCGCTCCTCCTGGCTCCCTTCTCGCCCTTTCTCTCGGACTGGCTCCACCGGGCCCTGGTGGGCGAGTCGGTCCACCTGGCCGACTTCCCTGTGGCGCGTGGCCGCAGGGACCTCGATCTCGAGCGCGGCATGGCGGACGTTCGGGAGCTCTCGGCCTTGGGCCGCGCGGCCCGCGAGAAGGCCGGCATTCGGGTGCGACAGCCGCTGCGTGGCGTCCGCGTCGTGGTGCCCGGCGCGAGGAGGATCCCCGCCGAGCTGCTGGCCATCTTCGAAGAGGAGCTCAACGTCAAAGCCGTTGACTTCGTGGACGATGAGCACGATATTTTAAGGCTAAT
This sequence comes from uncultured Gemmatimonadota bacterium, assembly GCA_964465015.1. Classification (GTDB taxonomy): domain Bacteria; phylum Gemmatimonadota; class Gemmatimonadetes; order Palauibacterales; family Palauibacteraceae; genus Humimonas. The sequence continues at coordinate 52,721 of CAYXHP010000020.1, read as the reverse complement.
CGCGAAACCGGATTATGCGGCGTTGGGTCCGCGCTTCGGTTCCGCGACGCCGGCGGTGGCCGCCGCGATCGGTCAGCTCGAAGCCGCCGCAGCGCGTCGGCTTCGCGGGGGCGAGAGCGTGAGCCTCGTGGTCGACGGTCGTGAGGTTGAGATCACGCCCTCCGAGGTCCGTATCCTCGAACAGACCGATGACGCACTGACCGTCGGGAACGCGGCGGGGTATTTCACGGCGCTCGACCCGACGCTGGACGAGGCGCTTCGGCGCGAGGGACTGGCCCGGGAGATCGTGAGCCGGGTGCAGCGACTCCGCCGCGATGCGGGACTGGCGGTGGAGGACAGGATCCGGCTGGGCGTGGCGGGCGATGCGGCCGTCGAGGCCGCGGCGGCCGAGCACGCCGCTGCCATCGCGGAAGAGACGCTCGCCACCCACTACGGGGTCGGCGAGGCGGCCCTGGATGGAGTGGACCACCGCCAGGAGCTGGAGGTGGACGGCTACCGGGTCCTCATCGGACTCGATCGGGCCATCGAAGACGGGCGCGAGACGCAAACGAGACATACTCGGAGCATGCGGGAGCCATGAAGAAGAAGGACATCAAGCACTTCGAGGAGCGCCTACTCCAGGAGAGGGCCCGGGTGCTCAAGCAGCTGGGCTTCTACGACAAGTCGTTCTCCGACACGCCCCAGGGCTCGGACGGAGACCTGTCGGCATACAGCTTCCACATGGCTGACCAGGGCACCGATGCCATGGAGCGCGAGAAGGCCTTCCTGTTTGCCAGCAAGGAAGGTCGCTTCCTGTATCACATCGACCAGGCGCTGCGCCGGCTCTACCAGGCTCCCGAGAAGTTCGGGATCTGCCAGGAGTGTGGCGAACCCATCTCCTTCGAGCGTCTCGACGCCCTGCCGCACACGCGCCTTTGCGTGCGATGCAAGGAGGAGGAAGAGAGCGGTGCCGCCCGCTGAGCGGGCCTCGTCCCTCGTCGTGCCCGTGGGAGAGAGTCGCGTCAACAAGCCCCTGCTCCTGGCGACGACCATCGGCCTGGTCGTCGCGACCGACCTGGTCACGAAGAGCTGGATCCGTGCCCACATGGCCCTGTATCAGTCGGTGCCGGTCCTGGGCGACTTCTTTCGCCTGACCTACACCCAGAACCCCGGCGCCGCGTTCGGCATCCACGTGGGTACCCACTCCAGGGTGCTGTTCCTGGCCCTCTCCCTCGGCGCGCTGGTCGTCCTGGGCTACCTGTACCGGGTCACGCCGGATGGGGACCGCCTGCGGCTGTTCGCGGTGGCCCTCGTCTCAGCGGGTGCGGTGGGGAACATCATCGACCGACTCCGCTTTCCGAGGGGAGTGGTCGACTTTCTGGACGTGGGCATCGGCGTGCACCGGTGGCCCGTGTTCAACGTGGCCGACATGGCGGTCTCCACCGGAGCGGTCCTTCTCCTCCTCTCCTTCTACATGGAGGAGCGACGTGAGTCCGACGACGGGGGCGACGGGGGAGCCTGATCGGCAGGGCGCCGATGGGTCCCGCCGCGAGCGCCTGGTCGTCCCGTCCGACTCGGAGGACCGGCTCGATCGCTGGCTGGCCGATCGGCTGGACCTGAGCCGAACCCGGACCGCGTCGCTCATCGCGGAAGGCGCCGTCCGGGTGAACGGCGCAGAAGTCTCGAAGAGCTACCGTCCCCGCCAGGGCGACGTGATCGAGGCCCGGATTCCCGCACCGGAGCCGGTCGGGCTGGAGCCCGAGGACCTGCCTCTCCGCATCGTCCACGAGGACGCCCACGTGCTGGTCGTGGACAAGCCGGCCGGCATGGTGGTCCACCCGGCGCCCGGACACCCGCGCGGCACGCTGGTGAACGCGCTGCTGGGGCGAGTGCACCACCTGTCCTCGATCGGCCTGCCGAACCGTCCCGGCATCGTGCACAGGCTGGACAAGGACACGAGCGGCCTCCTGGTGGTGGCGCGAACGGACGAGGCCCACCGGGCGCTGGCCCGGGACCTGGCCCGCCGCCGCATGGGGCGCGGCTACCTGGCCGGGGCCTGGGGTCACCTGGACCGGGAGCGGGTCGCGATCGACCTTCCGCTGGGCCGCGACCCGCGGGACCGTAAGCGCCGGGCGGTCGTGGAGGGCGGGCGGCGCGCCGTCACCCACGTGCGCCGCCTCGAACGGTGGGTCTCGGCGGACCTCCTGGCCCTCGAGCTCGAGACGGGCCGCACGCACCAGATCCGCGTGCACCTCGAGGCGGTCGGTCATCCGCTGGTCGGCGATCCGATGTACTCCCCCGGCTGGGAGCGCGGCTTCCTCGGGGCCGGCGGGAGGTGGGCCGAGGAGCTCGGCGCACGGGCCGGACGCCTGTTCCTGCATGCGGCGCGGCTCGCCTTCCGGCACCCGGTCACCGGCGAGGACCTGGCCTTCACCTCGCCCCTCCCGGATCCGCTCGCCAGTGCCGTCGCCTGGGCCAGGGAAACGAGCTGACGGCTCGAGCGGCTTGCATTCGCAGGCCATCCGGCGCACCGTGACGGGGGCGCGCGGGTGCCACGAGGTGCGCTCGATCGCCCGGCGCGGACGCGCGGCGCCGTCCGCGCCTCGGGCCGTGCGCCGGTTCCACTCCCCCATCCGATCGAGGTAGTCTTCCCGTGCCCGGTCTGTTCGGAATCCTGGCTCGACGAGATCTCGGCCCCGACCGTGTGTCTGCGCTCGGTGCGCGCATGGCAGCCGCGCTGCGTGTGCGCCCGTGGTTGCGGACCGAGATGTGGCGAGGCCGGGACTTCTGCGGGGGCCGCGTCCATCTGGGCGTCCTCGGATCCGGTCCGCAGCCTCTGGTCGACCCGGCGACGGGCGCGCGGGCATGGTTCGACGGGGAGGTCTACGCCGACGGGGAGGCCGAAGCCCTGGAACCGTCCGCCGCCCGAATCGGTCGCTGGGTGGCGGGGTCGGGCAGAGGACTGGCGCAGGTCGATGGCGTCTACGGGCTGGCACACTACGAGGAAGCGCGTGGCCGCCTGACGCTGGCGGTGGACCGCCTGGGCCACCGGCCCCTGTACGTGGCAGAGACGCCCGAGTGGTTCGGTTACGCCTCGGAAGTGAAGGCGCTCCTCGCGGCGCTGGACCGGCTGCCGCCCGTGGACGAGGTCGCCGTCGAGCAGTTCTTCGCCTACGAGCACCTGTGGGGAGGCCGGACCCTTTGGGAGGGGATCCGGCTCCTGCCTCCCGCCGGGCTCGTGCGCGCCGAAGGGACCGGTCACGAGGTCGGGCGATACTGGAGCTTCGACCAGCTGCCCGTCGAGCCGCTGCCGGTCGACGAGGTCCGGCGCCGCTTCGCGGGGCTGTGGCGGCGCTCGATCGCGCGCCGGGCCCGGCCCGGTCTCACGCCGCTGCTCCTCAGCGGGGGCCTGGACTCGCGGATGGTGCTGGCGGAGCTGCGCCGCCAGGGACGCGAGGTGGTGGCCATCACGTTCGGGGAACCGGGTTGCCCGGACATGCGGATCGCCGCCCGTTGCGCGCGCCTGGCCGAGGTCCCCCACCGCCGCCTCCCGCTGGACAAGGCCAACTGGTGGGCGGGCCGCGAGGAAGCGATCTGGCAGACCGACGGACACGTGAACGCGGTGCATCTCCACGTGGCCCGTGTGCGCGAGGAGCTTGCCGTCGGCAGCCGGGTGACGATCAAGAACAGCTTCGGCAACACGCTGTTCGGGGGCGAGCAGGTTCGCGAGCACCTCATGGGCCGCTGGCCCGGCTGCATCCGGGAGGAGCTCGAGTGGCGCGTGCACCCGAACCCGTTCGTGTCCTCGGAGCGGGCCGTCGACATCTCGCTGCCCGACGTGTCCACGGCGCTGGAGGGGCCTGGCTCGATCGTCTTCTGTCTCACGGAGTCGCAGCGCCGAAGGACCCTCACCGGCTGCTATGCCCTCATGGCTTATTGCGAGGTCCTCAATCCGGGGGTGGACCTTCCCCTCCTGGTTCTCTTGATCGGGAGCCTCGCCGAGGCCGACGTCAGCTGGGGGGGCTTCTACCAGCCGTTCCTGGCGTCCGAGTACCCGGAGTACTTCCGGGACATCCCGTGGCAGCACACCGGACGGGGCCTGGACGAAACGCCGGCGGTCCGGCTCCGGCGCGGCCTGCGGCGCCGGGCCCGGAACCGGCTCGGATTGAGGGTACGGCCCCACGATTTCGTGGACTATGACCGGCTGGTGGCCGGCTCCGACCCGCTGGAGCGCGTTCGATCCCGGGACCTGATCGTGGACGATGTGCTGGACGGAGCGGCCCGCCGCTTCCTCGACTCGGTCCCTGGGGATGCACGCTGGAGCACGCCGGCCCTGGGTGTGATCACGCTGGAGGTCTACCTGCGCCAGGCGGCCGGCCTGCTGCCGAGGGCGCGCGAAAGCCGCGTCCCGCAACCGCCGGACCACGGCGCGAGGACGGGATCGGGCGCGGACGGCCGGGCCGGCCCCGGCGCCGAGGTCTGACGGCATGCCGAGGCCCGGAGCCGTGCCGGACGGGCTGCTCGCGAACGGAGACGAGGGTCCCCCGGCAAGGTGAGACCGGCGCGAGCTTCCGGCGATGGGCGATGGGCCGCCGAAGACCGGGCGGCCCGTCGTGTGTCCTCCCCCCCGAAGCGCCCTTCGGTCTCCGGTCGTGGATGCGACGCGCTCTCTTCGCATTCCACGCGCTGGCGGGAACGCCACGCTCCCCTCGCCTGCTCGCGCTCACCGTTCCATGCTTTGCTCCTGACCCTGTGGGTGTGCGGGTCCGCCGCGGCCCAGGCCCCCTCGATGGCCTACAGGGCGGATCCCGGACTGGAGCGGATCGCCCGGCTTCTGGCGGCGGACTCGATGGTCCTGGCTCCCATGCCGGGAATCGGATCGCCGGTCGCGTCCCTCCCCTCGCCCCCAACGCTGTGGGTGGTGCGGGACCTCGCCGAGGTGCCCGGCTCCCCGAGCGGCGAACCCGATTGGGTCGCCGGGATCGCCCTGCCGGGACGCGAGGTGCTCGCGGTGCGGGCCACCGGGAGGGGAGGGGGGCAGATGGAGACTCTGCGGCGAACGGCCCGGCACGAGCTGGCCCACCTCGCGCTCGGGCGGGCCACCGGGGAAGCGGCTCCGCGCTGGCTCCAGGAGGGGTACGCCCAGCTCGCCGCAGGGGACTGGGACTGGGGAGAGGCCTGGCGGCTCCGCCTTGCCCTCCTGCGCAACGGCACGGGCGCCCTGGAGGACCTGGACGAGCATCTCCGGGGTGACGAGGTACAGGCGCGGCTCGCGTACCTCCTCTCGTACACGGCGGTGCACCGACTGTGGGAGATGGGAGGAGATGCCGGACTCCGGGCTCTCTTCGGTCGGCTGCGCGCCGGCGTCGACATGGACGCCGCGCTTCGCACCGTCTATGGTCTGACCGAGCAGCAATTCGTGGACCGTTGGGAGAAGGGGGTGCGAGATCGGTACGGCTGGCTCTTCTTCCTCTCGCGCGCTTCTCTGTTCTGGCTCGCGGTGACGCTGCTCCTCCTCCTCGTCGGATGGAGACGGCGGAGCTACGACCGGCGGCGGATGGAACGGCTGCGGGAAGAAGAGTCGACGGCCGGGGAAGAGCCTCCGCGGCCGGCGTGAGGGGCGGCGCGCGTTGACGGACCGGGGCGGGCAACCCAAGTTGGAGCCGCCATGGATACGGATGAGATCAGGGAAGGGGAGACCGGGAAGGGTCGGCGCCTTGGGCCGCTGGGTCTCGGCCTCGTGAACGCCCTCCTTCTGGCCGCGGCGGCGGTGGTCATCGTCATCGGCTACGTGCTGCTCGACCACGGCTCCATCACCGCCGCGCCCGTTCTCCTCTCCATCGGATACGTGGTCCTCATCCCGGCTGGCCTTCTGGTCGGCTACCGTCGGACGGGAGACCGGTAGCGCTCCGTCCCCGGCCCCCGACCCGCCGCGGGCGCTTAGCTCAGCCGGTTCAGAGCGCTGCCCTTACAAGGCAGAGGTCGGAGGTTCGAATCCTCCAGCGCCCATTCCGAGGTCCCGATCCACCCCCACCCGGCCGATGATCGTGACAGAGGAGCGCTGCGAGTCGTCTCTGGTATGGAGGCCGGAGAGCGAGAACACGTCGCGAGGCTGTCGGTCGATGCGGGACCGAACCGGGAGCCGGCTTGAGTGTAGGGAGGGGGCCGCATATGGTATACCTTCTTCGTTCGCCGCGGTCCGGGCCGCGGACCGCGATCTCCAGCCACCGGCGGAGAACGAAACCCGATCGGGCGGGTACGCAGACGAGTACGCCGTCCCGCGCCGGGAGCCGTCGGGGCGACCGGGTCAACTCGATCGCCGAGAGAGTGAGCACGATGGAAGAGAAGCACATTCGAAAGGTCGTCGCCGGACTGGCCGCACTGATGGCTCTAGTGGGAGTGCGCACCGGTCTCGTGGCCCAGGACAGCTCGGGCGGCGGGTCGGGACGCGCCCTGGTCCTAGTGGCGCCGCTGAAGACGTCGGGCGGCGTCGACCACAATTTCGGCAAGGACGTCGCCAAGAAGGTGCGCGAGCAGCTGAACCAGTTCGATATCCTGGCCCCGGTCAAGGACGACCAGGTCAAGAAGACGCTGGACCAGTTCAAGCTCGACGAGGACCAGATGGACCTGATCTCGTGGAGGCAGCTCGCCGGACGTCTCAACGCAGGTCTGATCATCTTCGGCACCGCGCAGCCGGCCGGATCGGACAGCACCAAGGTCGACGCCGCGTTCGTCGACCCCAAGCGCGGCGAGGAGACCAAGGTTCCGGAGTTCACGGTCAGGAACGGGGACAAGGACCAGGCGTCCCAGCGGATCATCACCGCGCTGGGCAACACGGTGAAGTTCCTTCGGGCGCTGGCCAACTGCAACGACTATCTGTCCGGAAACCAGTTCGAGGATGCAGCCCGCAACTGCGACGCCGCTCTCCAGATCAACCCGGAGAGCAGCCGGGCCAAGTACCTGCGGGGCCGCGTCGCCATGAAGCAGGAGAAGTGGGACGAGGCGCAGAAGTACCTGCAGCCGGTCGTCAAGGCGGAGCCTTCCAACGAGGACGCGCTCCAGTCGCTGGCCTACACCGAGGCGCAGCTCGGCAACCAGCAGGAGGCGCTCAAGCTCTACCAGCAGTACCTGCAGTTCAATCCGGACAACCCGCAGATCCGGCTCAGCGTGGCGTACAACCTGGCGAGCGCCGGGGCGTATGGGCAGGCCGAGAAGCTGATCCAGGCCGGCATCGAGCGCGACTCGACCAACGCGGCCCTGTGGAAGTACCTGGGTGACGTGTCGATGAAGGCCGGGACGACCTCGGACAGCTCGCAGGTGAACGCCAGCTCCGCGATCACCGACACGGCCTCGATCCAGACGGCGATCGATGCCTACCATCACTACCTGAAGTTGCAGCCCGACAGCGCGTCGGCCTCCATCTACCGGAACATCGTGGCAGCCGATCTGCAGCTCGGAAACGTGCAGACAGCGGACCAGGAGTCGTTGAACGCGATCCACCAGTTCCCGCAGGGGGATGCCGGGCTGTGGTCGCTGCGGGCCGACGTGCTGGCGCACGAGGACGACCTGAAGGGCGCCGTCCTGGCCATGGACTCGGCCCTGGCGGCCGACTCGACCCTGGCCAACGCCTTCTTCAAGCGCGGCCTGTACAAGCTGCGGAGCGGCGACCAGCAGGGAGCCATCGCCGACTTCCACACGGCGGTGAACCGCAACAACCAGAATCCGAACAACATCGCGACGGCGCTGTACGGCACCGGGTTCCAGGACTACTTCAAGAAGAACCGGTTCCAGGAGGCGGCGGACATGTTCACGGCTGCCGTCAATTTCACGAACGATCCGTCGCTGACGAACCAGCTCAACTTCTGGATCGGGTACTCCTACTACAAGGCGGGGGAGACGCTCGACCAGTCGAACCAGAAGGCCGAAGCCTGTCAGCCCGCCAGGAACGCGCTGTCCCTGTTCCAGAAGGTGGCGCCCTACATCAAGAAGGCCGGCGACTACCAGACCCCGAGCCAGAAGCAGATCCTGGACGGGACGGACACCTACCTCTACCGGCAGAACCAGCTCGTGAAGAAAGCCTGCAAGAGGCAGTGACGTTGCGTCGCTGAGCGGCACACGCGGCGGTCCCCCGCGAGGGGACCCCCGGCTCGAGTGAGCCGGGTCACACGGTGCTACGACGGCCCGGTCGGGGAGCTTCCTCGGCCGGGCCGTCGCGCATCCGGGAACCTGCGGGGCTATCCGCGGGAGTGGGGGTTGACGGGGGCGGAACTGTTCCAGTACAATGGGGCGGCGTGGGGAGAAGTGGGGAGGAGTGGGGAATACGGACACGGCTTCTGGCAGGGTGAGCGTTGGGCGGCTTCCTCGGCAGCTACCGTCATTCGCTGGACGCGAAGGGCCGCGTCAGCTTGCCCGCGCCCTTCCGCCACGACACGGATGCGGAGGCTTTCGTCCTCATCCGTGCCCACGAGGACTCCCTGACGTTGTACCCCGAGGATGCGTGGCGTGAGGTCGCCTCCGAGCTCCAGGAGATGCTCAGACGCCGGCCGGAGTACCGGCACCAGATCCTGAGGCTGACCGGCAACGCCCACCGGATCGTGCCGGATGGCCAGGGCCGAATTCTGATTCCCGATCGGCTTCGGCAGGAGGCGCAGCTCGAGGGCGAGGTGCTGATCGTCGGGGCGCTCGAGAAGATCGAGATCTGGAACCCGGAGTGGTTCGAGAAGCGAACGGCCGTCGGCGCGAAGGAGTTCGACGACCTGGTCGCCTCGATCTTCGCCTGACGCCCGGTGAGCGGGACCGGCGGGCGCGAGGTCGGCCCTCCATCGGCGCGTTACGAGCACGAGCCGGTCATGCTGTCGGAGGTGCTCGCCGCGCTCGAGCCCGAGCGGGGTGGGGCGTACCTGGACGGGACGGTGGGCGGCGGAGGGCACGCGGAGGCGATCCTGGACCGCGGGGAGATGGCCACGCTGTGGGGCGTGGACCGGGATCCCGATGCGGTGACCGCCGCGGCGGCGCGCCTGGCCCGGTTCGGCGATCGGGCGCGGGTGCGGCGAGCCGACTTCCGGGATCTGCCGGAAGCACTCGGTTCGGAGGCGACACAGCTGGAGGACCTGGCGGGAGTGCTGCTCGATCTGGGCATCTCCTCTCACCAGGTGGATACGACGGCGCGCGGGTTCTCCTTCCGTCCGGCCACACCGTTAGACATGCGGATGGGCGGGACAACGGGCGGAAGGAGGCCCGCCGCCGATCTCCTGAACGAGGCGACCGAAGAGGAGCTGGGGGAGATCTTCCGGGACTATGGCGAGATTCGAAGCTGGCGGCGCCTGGCCGGCGAGGTGGTGGGGCGGCGCCGAGAGCGTCCTTTCCGCTCCAGCGACGATCTCGCCGAGGCCAGTCGAAGAGCCTTCGGGTCGCAGGCCGGACCTGGCGCGCTCGCCCGGGTCTTCCAGGCCGTCAGGATCGCCGTGAACGACGAGCTCGAGGCGCTGGAGGCCGCTCTCCCGCGTCTTCGTGACCTGCTGGCGCCGGGAGGCCGGTACGTGGTGATCGCCTACCATTCCCTGGAGGATCGACGCGTGAAGCGGGCCTTCCACGACTGGAGCCGTGACTGCGTCTGCCCCCCGGAGCTGCCGGTGTGCCGGTGTCGGGGCGTGGCGCTGGGTCGCGAGCTCCACCGGCGTCCCCTTCGGCCATCCGCGGAGGAGGTGAGCCTCAACCCCCGGTCTCGAAGCGCCCGGCTCCGCGCGTGGGAGAAGCATGAGTCGGCGTAAGAGGCCGGCTCCGCGTCGCCTGGGCTTCCGGATGGGCCTGGCGGGCGGCCTGGTGGCGCTGGCGGCCGGGATGCTCCTCTCCGTGGAGCGTGGCTCCGAGGCCCGCAGGCTCTCCGGCCGGCTCTCCGCGCTGGACCGGCAGACGATCGATATGCGGGCTCGCCTCACGGACGGGATGCGCCGCCTGGACTCCCTCTCCTCCCGCGAACGCATGCTGGTCGCCGCCGGACGGATCGGGCTCCATCCCGCCGATGACTCGGACATCACCTTCCTGCGCGCGGACACCGCTCGCGTCGACTCGCCGGCCGCTCCCGGAGACGGCCGGTGAAGGGTCTGCCGCTCCGCCGTTCCACCGACGGCAGCGGTCATGCCGCGCACCCCGAGGAGCCTTCCCCTGCCGTCCACCGGCGGCGGACCCGCGTCCTGGCGGTGGTGTGGATCCTGTTCGGCCTGATCTGCGTCGCGCGTGCGGCCGATCTGCAGGTGGTGCAGGGGGACCGGTGGGAGAAGCTGGCCGAGGCGCAGAACGCCGAGAAGGTGCGGATCCCGGCCCAGCGCGGGTCGATCCTGGACCGTGACGGCCGTCCTCTCGTCCTCAGCTCACGGGAGTATCGAGCCTATCTGGCTCCTGCCGAAGCCTCCTCGCCACGCCGCGCGGCCGCCGGGATCGCACGAGTGCTCGGGCTGTCGCACGCCGATGAGCGCCGTCTGGCCACGGCCGATGGCGGCTGGGTGGCGGTGCCCCGAAAGGTGACCTCCGCGGAGAAGGAGCGTCTCCAGGCGGCCGTGCACGAGGGCCTCCACTTCGAGCCACTGGCGGCCAGGGTGTATCCCGAGGGCTCGCTGGCCCGGAGCCTCCTCGGCTCGGTGAGCCCGAACGGGAACGGACGCTCGGGACTGGAGCTGGTGCTCGACTCGCTGCTGCGGGGATCGGCCGGCGCCGCCCTTGCGAGGCGCGATGCCCGCGGCCGGACCTACCGGATCCCGGACGGGGAAGTGACCCAGCCGCGACCCGGGGACGACGTGGTGCTCACGATCGACGCCGAGTTGCAGCGCATCGCCGAGGACGCGCTGGACCGTGCCCTCAAGGAGACGGGCGCCTCGGGGGGCGACGTGATCATGGCCGATCCGACCACCGGCGAGATCCTGGCCGTGGCGAGCCGGCGGGCCGGCGATCCACTCAGCGTACCGGCCTTCACCGACCCCTACGAGCCCGGTTCGACCCTGAAGCCCTTCCTTCTCGCCAGCCTGCTTTCCGAGGGAAAGGTCCGGCTGGGTGAGAAGATCGACACCGAGAACGGCGTCTGGCACACCGATGGGCGCACGATTCGGGACGTGCACGGCGAGGACAGCCTCAGCGTGGCGGACGTCATCCGGTTCTCGAGCAACATCGGAGCCGCCAAGCTTTCCGCCCGGCTCTCCCCGGGCCTGCAGTACCACTTCCTGCGGGACTTCGGCTTCGGCGTTCCCACGGGAATCGAGTATCCGGCGGAGTCCTCCGGCCTCCTTCGCCGACCGGACGACTGGTCGGGCTTCAGTCAGGCGTCGCTGGCCATGGGCTACGAGATCTCGGTCACCTCGGTCCAGCTCGTGTCCGCCTATGCCGCCCTGGCCAACGGCGGCGTGCTGATGCGCCCCTACCTGGTAAGGGAGATCCGCGCCCCGGATGGCCAGGTGATCTATCGCCGCGACCCCCGGCCGGTGCGCCGCGTGATCGATCCACGAGTCGCGCACGCCGTGACCCGGGTGCTGGCCACGGTCGTCGAGAGCGGCACCGGGAGCCGGGCGCGCCTCGCCACGCTCCCGGTGGCCGGCAAGACCGGCACGGCCCGTGTGGCGTTGGGGCAGGGATACGAGCGCGGACGCTACTCCGCCTCGTTCGTGGGGTATACGCCCGTAGACGAGCCGAAGCTCGTCGTGCTCACGAAGCTGGACGATCCGCAGGGCTCCTACTTCGGCGGCTCCACGGCCGCGCCGGTCAGCCGCTCCATGCTGCAGGCGGCCCTGGCCACGCGCGGCGTGACCCTGCCCGACGGCGACCTGGCCCGGTCGGCGCCGGCGCCCGCGAGGCCCGTGTGGGGCGACGACCAGGCGGCGACCGCCGCGCCGGAGACGAAGGGGGCACAGGGTCCGTTCGTGTTCGCGGTCAATGCCGCGCCCGAGAACTGGTCGGCCGGTCACGACGAGACGACCGCGGACCGCGTGTTGCCCGACCTGCGGGGCCTCCCGGTGCGCTCGGCCGTGGCCCGCCTTCACGAGCTCGGTCTGCGCGTGGCGCTGGAAGCTACCGGCACGGTCCAGGCGGAGCTCCCGACGCCCGGGAGTCGGGTGTCGGCCGGCGCGACCGTACGGCTGCGCTGAGACGCCGGGGGACATGAACGGGCCGGCGGGGATCCGTGTCGTCCGGACCGCGGACCCGGCGGCAGAGCGTATGGGGGACGTGGAGTCCGCATCCGGATCGACCGGGCGGCGGTACACATCGCATCACGAGGACGCGCGAGCGGTGATCGGGAGAGAAGCCATCGAGCGCAGACTGACCCGGCGCGGTCTGGCCGGGCGCTGGGTCGGCTCCCCCCCCGAGGTGCTCGCGGGCATCGCCGATGACTCCCGCCGCGTGAGCCACGGCGAGCTGTTCTGCGCCATTCCGGGCACGCGGCTGGACGGCCGCGACTTCCTCGAGGCCGCCCACGGGTCGGGAGCCGCGGCCGCTGTGGTCGAGCGGCCGGACCCGAGCTGCTCCCTGCCGCAGCTGGTGGTACCGGATGTACGGGCCGCGGCGTCGCACCTGGCCTCGCTCTTCCATGGAGATCCCGGCGAGGCGCTCGACGCCGTGGGCGTGACCGGGACGAACGGCAAGACGACCACCGTGTGGCTCCTCCGGCACCTCCTCGGCGCCCGCCACCCGGCCGCCTCGATCGGCACGCTCGGGGTCATCCGGCCCGACGGACGTCGCGAGGCCGGCGCCCTGACCACCCCAGGGCCCGTGGAGCTCATGGAGCGCCTTGCGGACCTGCGGGATGGCGGGGCCGGCTACGTGGCGCTCGAGATCTCCTCGCATGCCCTGGACCAGCACCGGACCGATGGTCTGGCGCTCGCGGCGGGCGTGTTCACGAACCTGAGCCGGGAGCACCTGGACTACCACGTCGACATGGACAGCTACCGACGCGCCAAGCTTCGGATGGCGAGCCTCGTTCGGCCGGGAGGGGTGTGTGTGGTGAACGCGGACGAGCCGGCCTGGTCCGAGCTCGAGCCGGGCGAGGCTCGCCGTTTGACTTTCGGGGTGTCGGATGCCGCCGACGTGCGCGCCGTCGATATCGAGCACTCCCTCGGCGGGAGTCGATGGACAATGACGTACCAGGGTGGACGGGTGCCCGTGGAGCTTCCCCTTCCCGGCGGCTTCAACATCTACAACGCGCTCGGGGCGGCGGCCGCGGCCGTGGCGCTGGGTCTCGAGCCCGACGTCGTCGCGGCCCGGCTCTCTTCGGCTCCGCAGGTCCCCGGGCGCATGGAGGTCCTTCATCGTGGCCCGGCGCTGGTCCTGCGCGACTACGCTCATACGCCCGTCGCCTTCGAGCGCGTCCTGGACGCGCTGCGCCCCGAGGACGGGCGGCTCCTCCTCGTATTCGGATGCGGAGGCGACCGGGACGCGGGCAAGCGGCCGCTCATGGGCCACGTGGCTGCCGAGCGCGCCGATCTCGTGTTCCTGACCACGGACAATCCCCGCTCGGAGGATCCGGCCGAGATCGTGCGAGAGATCGAGCGCGGGATGAACGGCGCTCCCCACCGGGTGGTCATGGACCGGCGCGAGGCCATCGCGGCCGCGCTCGCCGAGGCGCGGCCGGGCGATGTCGTCCTCCTGGCCGGCAAGGGGCACGAGACCTACCAGGTCCTGGGCGAGCGCAGGGAGCCGTTCGATGAGGCCGGAATCGTGGCGGAGCTGACCGGCGCCGGGCTGCGAGAGGCCGGCTCGTGACCGCGTTCCGCCTCGACTCCCGCTTCATCCGCGAGGCGCTCGGACTCCCGCCCGCGCCGACGAACGTCGCGTACGCGTCGGTCTGCTCCGACAGCCGGGAGGCCGCTCCCGGCGCCCTGTTCGTGGCTCTGCCCGGGGAGCGGACGCACGGAGTCGAGCACCTGGAGGACGCCGTCTCGCGCGGCGTGGCGGGCGCCATCGTTCCGGCGGGACATCGCCGGCCGTCGCTGGATGTCGAGTGGTTCGAGGTCGACGACACGGTCCGCGCCCTCGGGGACCTGGCCGCCGCCCGGCGGCGCCGCGCCGGAGCGCGCGTGATCGGGATCACCGGGAGCTCGGGGAAGACGACGGTCAAGGAGATGGTGGCGGCGGCGCTGTCGGTGACGCGAACGGTGCACGCCACGCGCGGCAACCTGAACAGCCTCGTGGGGCTCCCGCTCACGATCCTGGCCGCCCCCGACGAGGCCGACGTGTGGGTGCTCGAGCTCGGGGCCAACGCCCCGGGCGAGATCGCGCGCCTGGCCCAGATCGCCGCCCCCGACGATGCGATCGTGACCACGATCGGACCCGCGCACCTGGAGCGCTTCGGGAGCCTCGAGGGCGTGATGCGAGAGAAGCTCGAGCTCGTCCGCGGCGCGAGCCCCCACGGCGTCGTGGTCGTCGGCGAGCGGCCGCCCGAGCTGGCCGTCGAGGCCGGAAAGATCCGCCCGGATGTCGTGGTGGCGGGCCTGGGGGAGGCCGCCGGCTACCGGCCCGACCACGCCGATTGGGACGCCGAGCACGCTCACTTCGAGCGCGGCTCCGCCCGCTACCGGGTGGCCGCAGGCGGAGAGCACCACCTCCGGGACGCCTTGATGGCGGCGGCGCTGGCCGAGCACGTGGGTGTCGGCCCGGCTGACGCGGCGCGCGGCCTGGCCCGCTTCCGGCCGCTCGGATTGCGCGGCGTGCTGCGGCACATGAACGGCCTGTTCGTCGTGGCCGACTGCTACAACGCCAATCCCGAGTCCTTCGAGTCGGCCATCGCCTATACGACCGAGTCTTTCCCGGACCGGCGGCTCGTGGCGGCGGTGGGCACCATGCTGGAGCTGGGGGAGAGCTCGGACGCCGCCCACGATGCCATCGCCGGTCGCCTGCTGGAGGCGGGGTTCGGCCCCATCGTCGCCACCGGCGAGTTCGTCGCGGCCTTCGAGCGGCTGGCCGCCGCAGGGTCGGCCGAGGGAGATCGCGCCGCCCCGGATGCGCTGCCGGCCGGTCCCGTCGTGGCCGCGGTCGATGCGGAGGAAGCGGGCCGCATCCTCGGCGACCTGCTGCGGGGGGACGAGGCGGTCCTGGTGAAGGGCTCGCGCGGCGTGCACATGGAGCGCGTGGTGGACCGGCTGGCGGAAGTGTTCCCCTCGCATGGCCTGGTCGGCGCCGGGTGCGGCGGGGCCGGCCCCCGCCACGGGTCCGATGGGCCCGGCGTGGGCGGTTACTGATGCTCTACCACGTCCTTTTCCCGCTCTCCGACCGCAGCATCGTCTTCAACCTGTTCCAGTACATCTCGTTCCGCGCCGCGGGAGCGATGGTCACGGCCCTGCTCACGACCTTCCTGGTGGGCCGTCCGGTGATCGGCTGGCTCCGCCGCCGCGGCTGGGGGCAGGTGGTGCGGCTGGAGGGGCCGAAGTCGCACCTGGAGAAGGCGGGAACTCCGACCATGGGAGGGCTGGTCATCCTGGCGGCGACCCTCCTTCCCACGCTCCTGTGGGCGCGGCTGGACGTGACCTACGTGCAGATCGCCTTCCTCGTGACGGCGTGGATGGGCGGCATCGGCTTCCTGGACGACTACCTCAAGGTCGTGCGCCACGAGCCCCGCGGGCTCATCGCCCGGCAGAAGCTGGCGTGGCAGATGCTGCTCGGCCTGGCCCTGGGGGCGGTGCTCCTGCTGCACCCGCTTTCGGCCAATCCGCCCACGAGCACCTCGCTCCCTTTCTTCAAGAACCTGCACATCGCCTTCTGGGCCCCCGCGTTCCCCGTGTTCGTGGCCCTGGTGGTCACCGGGAGTTCCAATGCCGTCAACCTCACCGATGGACTGGACGGCCTCGCGGCGGGGCTGTCGGCCATCGCGGCCCTCGCGTTCGGGGCGTTCGCCTACGTGGTGGGCCGCGTCGACACGTCCACCTACCTCCAGATCCTGTACCTGCCCGGCGCGGGCGAGTTGACGGTCTTCTGCGCGGCGCTCACCGGCGCGGCGATCGGATTCCTGTGGTTCAACGCCCCACCGGCCGAGGTGTTCATGGGCGACACCGGCTCTCTGGCCCTCGGCGGCGCGATCGGGGCGGTGGCGGTGCTGCTCAAGTCCGAGTTCCTCCTCCTCATCGTCGGAGGCGTGTTCGTGGCCGAGGCGGTGTCCGTGATGCTGCAGACCGGGTGGTTCAAGCTCACCCGGTGGCGCACGGGGACGGGCCGGAGGATGTTCCGCATGGCGCCGCTCCACCACCACTTCGAGAAGCTCGGGTGGCCCGAGACCCGGGTCGTGGTGCGGTTCTAAATCCTGGCCATCCTGTGCGCGCTCGTGGGCCTCGCCACCCTCAAGGTGCGGTGATGGCGGCACACGGGGAGCCTCCGTTCCGGACCGGCGACCGCGTCGCGGTTCTCGGCCTGGGCCGCTCGGGCGTGGCGGCCGCGCGCCTGGTCCACGCCCGCGGGGGACGGGTCTACGCTTCCGATCGAGTGGATGGGTCCTCCCAGCAGGCCGCCGTGGAGCGGCTGCGCGCGGAGGGCATCGAAGCCGAGGCGGGCCGGCACGACCTGGAAAGGGTGCTGGCCTCCGACCTCGTGATCGCGAGCCCGGGAATCGGGCCCGCCACCGAGATCCGCCGGGCGGTCCGGGACGCCGGTGTGCGAACCCTGGCGGAGATCGAGGTGGCGTGGCGGTATCTGCGCTCGCGCACGATCGCGATCACCGGCACGAACGGGAAGACGACGACCACCGCCCTGTGTGGCCACGTGATGGCGCGCGGAGGTCTGGACGTCGTCACGGCCGGGAACATCGGCAGGCCGCTGTCGGACGTGGCCGCCCAGGAGGCGCAGCCCGACTGGGTGGTCCTGGAGGTCAGCTCCTTCCAGCTGGCCGACATCGCGCTCTTCCGTCCGGAGATCGGAGTGCTGCTCAACCTGGCGCCCGACCACCTGGACCGGTACCGCAACGTCGACAGCTACTACGCCGACAAGGCCCGCCTGTTCGAGAACGCGACCGACGACAGTCGCTGGGTGCTGAACGGCGACGACCGGGACGTGCTGGGGCTCGCGCGGGGGGCCGCGGGCGAGCACTTCCTCTTCTCCATCGAGTCGCGGGTCGAGCGGGGCGCCTGGGTGGACGAGGCGGGCGGGCTGCGCCTGGGGATCCCGGGCCGCTCCGAGCGCTGGTGCGGCGTGGAGGAGCTCAGGCTGGCGGGAGGCCACAACGTGTCCAACGCTCTCGCTGCCGGGCTGGCTGCGGCCCTGGCCGGATGCCGCGGTCCGGAGATCGGCCTCGGCCTCTCCTCCTTCGAGGCCCTGCCACACCGTCTGCAGCCGGTGGCCTCGGACGGCGTCCTGTGGATCAACGACTCCAAGGCCACCAACGTGTCGGCCACGCTCGTGGCCCTGCGGGCGTTCGATCGGCCGCTCGTGCTCATCCTGGGTGGCCGGGGCAAGGGCGAGCCGTATGCCCCGCTCGTCCCCCTGCTCCGCGAGCGGGTCCGGGCACTGGTCGCCTACGGAGAGTCGGCGCCGCAGATCGTGGCCGAGCTGGGTGAGGCGGTGCCGGAGGTCCGGGTCGAGGCGGGCATGGAGGCCGTGGTTCGGGCGGCCGGAGAGCTGGCGCGTCCGGGCGACGTGGTGCTCTTCTCTCCCGCCTGCGCCAGCTATGACATGTTCCGCGACTACGAGGCACGGGGCGAGGCCTTCGTCGAGGCGGTGGAGCGCCGCCGCCGCCGCGCTGCCTCGGGCTCCCCGGCATGACCGTGTTCACGCGCGCCCTGGATGTCCAGGAGGAATCGAAGGCCGCGCCGTGGGCGGGCCGGGCGCTGTTCGCCCTCACGATCCTGCTCCTCGGGCTCGGTCTGTTGTGGCTGTACAGCGCCAGCTCGTTCGTGGCCACCTCCGAGGGCCTGCCGAGCACGTACTTCCTGCTCCAGCAGGCGACGCACGCGGCGGTGGGGCTCGTGGCCATGGCGGCCGCCAGGTTCATCGACTACCGGGTGTGGCGCCGCCTGGCGTGGCCGATGCTCATCGGCGCGACCCTCCTCCTGGTCATCGTCGTGCTGCCGGGAACGGAGCGGCTGGCACCCCGCGTGAACGGGGCGCGCCGCTGGCTCCGGCTCGGGATGACCGTGCAGCCCTCGGAGCTGGCCAAGTACGCTCTGGTCGTGTGGGTGGCGGCCACCGCGGTTCGCAAGCAGGACCGACTGCACAGCCTCCGCTATGGTCTGGGGCCCTTCCTCCTGGTGGCCGGCGGCGTGTGCGGGCTCCTCCTCCTCGAGCCCCACTTCTCGGCCGCTCTCCTCACCGCGGCCGTGACCGGGATCCTCCTGTTCGCCGCCGGCGCCAGGCTGGGCCACTTCGCCCTCATGGCCGGAATGGGACTACCGCTGGCCTGGCTGGTGGTGACCCACGCCGGCTACCGCTCCAGCCGCGTGTCGGCTTTCCTCCATCCGACGCCCGGCGCGCAGGGGGTCGGATACCAGCTCCGCCAGTCCCTCATTGCCATCGGTTCGGGGGGCCTGTTCGGGGTCGGGTACGGCGCCAGCCGACAGAAACTCTATTACCTCCCCGAGCCCCAGAACGACTTCATCTTCCCCATCATCGCGGAGGAGTGGGGTCTGGTGGGCTCGGTACTGGTCATCGGTCTCTTCCTGGCCTGGACGCTGGTGGCGCTTCGGATCGCCTCGTCAGCGCCCGACCTGTTCGGACGCCTCCTCGGCGTCGGAATCACCGCGATCGTCGCCGTCACCGCGTTCGGCCACCTGGGCGTCACCCTCGGCGTGCTGCCGACCACGGGGATCAACCTCCCGTTCGTCAGCGCGGGAGGCACCTACCTGGTGATGGCCCTGTTCGGGACGGGCGTCCTCCTCAACATCGCGGCCCAGCGGAGATGCTGAGGCATGGAGATGCGCGTGCTGATCGCGGGAGGGGGAACGGGAGGGCACCTGTATCCGGCGCTCAACCTGGCCGAGGCGCTCCAGCGGGCCGATCCGGCGACGAACGTCCTCTACGTGGGAGCGCTGCGGGGGCTGGAGGCCGAAGTGCTCCCTGGCCGGGGCCTGCCCTACCGGCTCCTGCCGACGCAACCCCTCTACCGCAGCCGCCCGTGGCGGAACTGGCGCGTGGTGGCGACCGCGCCCCGGGTGGCGTGGAAGACGGCCGCGATCTTCCGGGAGTTCCGCCCGCACGTGGTGATCGGGACCGGGGGCTACGCGGCGGCGCCGGTGCTGGCCTGGGCGATCCTGAAGGGAACGGCCACGGCGCTGCAGGAGCAGAACGCCCGGCCCGGCCGGGTGACGAGGCTGTTCGCCCCTCGCGTGGACCAGCTGCACCTGGGCTTTCCGGAGGCCCGGCGCGACCTGGAGCCGGGTCCGGCCACCGAGGTGTTCACGCTCGGGAATCCGATCGCGCCCCCGGACCACGCGCCCCAGGAGCTGTTCCCGTGGCCCGAGGGCAGGGTCGTGCTGGTGGCCGGTGGGAGCCAGGGAGCGCGGGGCATCAATCGACGCCTCCTCGAGGACCTGCGGGAGGGACCGGAATGGCCCGAAGAGACGAGCCTGGTCTGGATCGCGGGCGCGAGCCACGCGGAGGAAGTGGCTCGGGCGGTGGCGGAGCTCCCGCACGCGGAGCGGATCCGGGTGGTCCCGTTCATCCCGGATCTCGGCGCCCGACTGTCGGCCGTCTCGCTGGCCATCGGGCGCTCCGGGGCGATGTTCGTCTCGGAGCTGGCGGCCGCGGGAGTCCCCGCGGTCCTCGTGCCCTTTCCGGGGGCCGCGGACGCGCACCAGAGCGCGAACGCCAGGGTGCTCGAGGAGAGGGGAGCGGTCGTGGTCCGCGAGGAGCGGGATCTGGCGCCGGGCGAGCTGTGGAGTCTTGCCGCGGGGATCGTGGCCGACGCGCCCCTGCGCGCCCGGATGGCCGCGGCAGCGCGAGCGCGGGGCGCTCCGGATGCGGCCGATCAGGTCGCTCGGGTCCTTCTTCGCCTGGCTCGAGCCGGAGGGGAGAGCGCGGAGGATGTCCCCGGCCCGCCGGACACCCCGGCCCGGAGGATCGGGGATGAGCGCTGAGGCCCCGGTGCGGGCGCCCGATGGCCGGGCCCCCGAGCGCACGGTCCGATTCCCGGTGGAGAAGCCGGAGCGACGCCTCGCGCGGCGCTCCGATCTGCCCGGCCCGGGCGCCGAGGTGCATCTGGTCGGGGCCGCGGGGGCCGGAATGCGCGCCCTCGCCGTGCTGCTGGCCGGGGAGGGCTACCGCGTGAGCGGGTGCGATCGCAGCGGTGGGGACGTCGAGGAGATCCGCGCCTCCGGCGGCCTGGTGCAGGAGGGACACGATCCCTCCCACGTGCTCCGGGCGAGCCTGGTGGTCCGGAGCAGCGCGGTGCCCGAAGAGCACCCGGAGCTCCGGGCCGCGCGCGAGCGGGGTGTGCCCGTGTGGCGCCGCGCTCGGGTCCTGGCGGCCCTCGTGAACGATCGAACGCTGGTCGGCGTGAGCGGGACGCACGGAAAGACGACGATCACGGCCATGACCGCGCTGGCGGCCGAAGCGGCCGGACTCGACCCGTGTGCGGCGGTCGGAGGCCGCCTGCCCACGTGGGGCTCGTACGCCCGCCGCGGCCGCGGCGCCGTGGCTGTCGTCGAGGCCGACGAGTTCGACCGTTCGTTCCTGGAGCTGGACCCGGACCTGGCGCTGGTGAGCGCCGTGGAGGAGGAGCACCTGGAGAGCTACGGGAGCCTCGAGGCGCTCGAATCGGCGTATCGTGAGTTCGCCGGGCGGGCGTCGGATCGCCTGGGCGTGCTCTGGTGCGCGGACGATCCCGGAGCGGGCCGGGTCGCCGGCGGTCTGCGCGGGTCCGCCTCCTACGGCCTGGCTCCAGACGCGGACTACGGCGTGGTGGCCGGGGAGGGCGGCTCGGGAGGTGGGGGGCCGGAGCCGGTGTGCGCCGTCCTGCACGCACCCGAAGGGGAGGTGCCCTTTCGGCTGGGGGCGCCGGGCGCCCACAATCTCCAGAATGCCGCCGGGGCGCTGGCGGCGGCCCTGCGGCTCGGCGCCGACCCGGCCCGGCTCGAGGCGGCGCTGGCCGACTTCACCGGCGTGGCCCGCAGGCTCGAGCTCCTGGCCGCGAGCGAGCGGGTCGTCGTGGTGGACGACTACGCCCACCACCCCACGGAGGTCGCGGCGTCCCTCGCGGCGGCCGCGCGCATGCAGCCGGGCGCACGCCTCGTGGCGGTCTTCCAACCGCACCTCTACAGCCGCACCCGCCGGTTCGCGGCCGAGTTCGCCGAGGCGCTGGCGGCGGGCGCCGATCTGGCGCTGGTGCTGCCGGTGTACGGCGCGCGCGAGGCGCCGATCGAGGGCGTAGACTCCCGCCTCATCCTCGAGGCGGCCCGGATCCAGGCCCAGGCCGGTGGCCGGGCGCCGGTGGAGGGAACGCTCCCGGACGAGGTCCTGGATCTGGTGCGGGCGGCAGCCGCCGGCCAGAGTCCCCGTACCCTCTTCCTGTTCATGGGCGCCGGGGACGTCACGGAACTGGCGCACCGCTGCGCGGCGGCCGTGATGGGACGGGAGGACGCGTGACCCGGAGGACTCGCCGCCGGATCTACGTGGCCACCCTGTCGGCCGTGGTCGGGGCCGGAGCCCCTCTGTGGGCGCCGGTGCTGCTCTCGCGCCTCCCCGGCTTCCGGGTGGAGGAGGTCCGGGTGGTGGGCACGCACTATGTGCCGCCGGACCGGGTCGTCGCCCTCGCGGCGGTCGAGCCGGGCGCGTCCGTGTGGGACGATCCATCTGCCTGGGAGAGGCGGGTCCGGTCGGACCCGATGATCGCCGATGCCCGCGTACGCCGCACCGGAGTGCACCGGATCGAGATCCGCGTCACCGAGGTGGAGCCGGTGGCCCTGGTGCCGACGCCCGACCTCGTGCCGGTGGACTCGGCCGGCGACCTGCTCCCCCTGGATCCCGCACGGGCCGACCTCGATCTGCCGATCCTGGGCTCGAGGGCCGGCGTGGCGCACGGGAAGCTCCAGGATCCGGCCACCCGGCGGCTCCTGGACGTGCTCGACAAACTGCGTGAGTCCGAGCCCGCCTTCGTCCGCAGCGCCTCACAGCTGCTTCGCGTCCCGGGCGGGGTGGAGGTGTTCATGACGGGCGGCGCCGAGGTCCAGCGCGTGCTCCTCCCCGCCGGCGATCCCGAGGGAGGATTGCGCCGTGTCGAGGCGGCCCTGGCGGACCGCCACGGACAGCCGCCGGCGGCGGAGGCCGACGCTCGCTTCGAGGGTCAGGTGGTCGTGAGCCGCGGAGGGAGCTCGTGATCGGCGGTCCCCGGGTCGTGGTGGGGCTCGATGTCGGGTCGACCAAGACGTGCGCGGTCATCCTCGAGGCCGGGCCGGACGGGGAGGCGCCCGACCGCGTCCTCGGCGTGGGGATCGCTCGGACGGAGGGCCTGCGCAGCGAAGCCGTCACGGACCTCGAGGCCACCACCCGCTCCATCCGCGAGTCGATGCGGGAGGCCGAGATCATGGCGGGTCTCGAGGTCGAGAGCGCCTACGTGGGCCTCACAGGCGCGCACGTCGACGTGGGAAGCAGCTCGGGGGTCGTGGCCGTCGCCGGCCACGAGATCACCGAGCAGGACATGGACCGCGTCCACGAGGTCGGTCGCGCGGTGGTCGTGCCGCCCGACCGGGATCTGCTGCACGCGATCCCGCAGGAGTACGCGGTGGATGGCCGCGGCGGAATCCACGCGCCCGTGGGCATGGCCGGCACCCGGCTCGAGGCGGACCTGTGCATCGTGACGGCCGACTCCGCCGCCTGCCGGGATCTCCGCCGCGCCGTCGACCGCGCCGGTTACGGAGTGGACGAGCTCATTCTCGAGCCGCTGGCCAGCAGCCTGGCCGTGCTGCGAGAGAGCGAGCGGGAAGCCGGGGTGGCGCTGGTGGAGGTGGGCGGGGCGCGCACCGACGTGGCCGTCTTCCAGGACGGCAAGATCCGGCGACTCCGGTCCCTGCGCTGGGGAGGGCAGGCCGTCACGAACGACATCATCAAGGGACTCGGCGTGCCGATCGAGGAGGCCG
The DNA here is from genome assembly GCA_964465015.1 of uncultured Gemmatimonadota bacterium. Classification (GTDB taxonomy): domain Bacteria; phylum Gemmatimonadota; class Gemmatimonadetes; order Palauibacterales; family Palauibacteraceae; genus Humimonas. The sequence goes on along the minus strand of CAYXHP010000020.1, from coordinate 29,712 downwards.
AGCGTCTCAAGCGCGAGTTCGGCGCCGCGCGCGCCGTGCTCGTGGAGCGCGACGAGCGGGTGGAGGTGCCGGGGCACTCGCCGGGGGCCACGCGCCGGCTCTCGCGGGAGCTCCTGGCTCACATCATCGAGCAGCGTCTCGATGAGATCTTCGGCCTCGTGTACGACGACCTGGAGGAGGCGGGTCTGAGGGAGGAGCTGGTCACCGGGATCGTGCTCACGGGCGGCAGCGTGTCGCTGCCCGGCGCGGTGGAGCTGGCCCAGAGCGTGTTCAACCTGCCCGTGCGACTGGGGGAGCCGGGAGCCGAGCTCACCGGCCTCGCCGACGCGGTCAGGCGCCCGAAATTCGCCACGGCCGTGGGCCTGGCGCTGTACGGGAAGATGCGGGAGGGAAGGCGTGGAGGCGGCGTCGCGGGCCGTACCCTGGCCCGGGTCACGGAGTGGTTGAGGGATTTCTTCTAGAGGAGGACAGGATGGTCTTCGAGTTCGATGACAGCATGGCGCGCAACGCCAAGATGAAGGTGGTCGGGGTCGGCGGGGCGGGCGGCAACGCCATCAATCGCATGATCGCCGAGCAGCTGGACGGGGTGGAGTTCATCGCCATCAACACCGACGCTCAGTCGCTCAAGCGCTGCGACTCGCACCTGACCATCCAGATCGGCAAGAAGCTGACCCGCGGCCTGGGTGCCGGCGCCCGGCCCGAAATCGGTCGGCAGGCCATCGCCGAATCGGAGGATGACGTGCGCCGGGCCCTCGAGGGAGCGGATCTGGTGTTCGTGACCGCCGGCATGGGGGGCGGGACCGGGACCGGTGCGGCGCCGACGGTGGGCCGGGTCGCGCGCCAGCTCGGTGCGCTGGCCATCGCCATCGTCACGCGGCCCTTCCAGTTCGAGGGTCGAAAGCGCATGCGCCACGCGGAGATGGGCCTGCGAGACCTCCGCCGCAGCGTCGACACGATGATCGTGGTGCCCAACGAGCGGCTGCTCTCCGTGGTGGGGAAGGGGACCACCTTCAGGGATGCGCTCAAGAAGGCCGACGAGGTGCTCCTCCACGCCACGCAGGGGATCTCGGATCTCATCGCCGTGACGGGCGAGGTGAACGTCGACTTCGCCGATGTCCGTACCGTGATGTCCAACCGCGGCGATGCGCTCATGGGAACCGGACGGGCCACGGGCGAGAACCGGGCGGTGGAGGCGGCGCAGCAGGCCATTTGCTCTCCCCTCCTCGACAGCGTATCGATCAATGGCGCCACGGGCGTCCTCGTGAACATCTCCGGCGGTCCGGACCTCACCATCGACGAGGTCACGACCATCAACTCCATCGTCCAGGAAGCGGCGGGCGAGGAGGCGGAGATGATCTTCGGTGCCGTTCAGGACGGCGCGTTCGAGGGCGAGGTGCGGGTCACCGTCATCGCCACCGGTTTCGGCACCGTGGTCACGGACGAGGAGGACGAGCCGGTCCGGGAGCGGGTCGCCCGTCCCCGTAGCGCGGAGCGCCACAGGGAGCCGCGCCGCGAGCCCGATAGGGTCGCCGCGGTGTCCTTCGCGGGTCCGCGCCTCGTGACGGACGAAGGCGAGAGCGCCGAGCCGGCCCGCGAGACCGAGCGGAGCCCCGAGCCGAGCCGCCGCGAGGAGATCGATGCGCCGCGGCCCACGCGTCGCGAGGACCTGGAGGACCTGGAGATCCCGACCTTCATTCGCCGGCAGATGGACTGAGGCGGGCCTCGAAGCGAGCCGGGCGAGGCCGCGATGACCCGGAGAGACCATGGAGCCATCGTCGAACGACGCCGGACCCCCGCGCGGGTCCGGCCGCGACGCCGGTCCGGAGCTGCGCCGCTCCGGCCGTGAACGCCGCGGCGGGCGTCGGCTCGCTCCCTGGGGGGTCGGCGTCGGGTCGCTCCTGGCGCTCCTCCTCGTGGCGGGGCTCATCGGCCGGAGCAGCGGATCGGACCGACCGCATCCGCCCGCGCCGAAGGCGCCACCGGTCCTGACGCCCGTGCCGACGCCGGCGGCCGCACCCCCCGTGGTCACCGGGGCGGACACCGTGCGCCCGCGCCACAGCCTGGGTGAGGTGCTGGCGGACGCCGGGCTCGGCGCCGATGACTACGCCCAGGTGCTCGGGGCCATCCGCCACCGCGTCGATCCGCGCCGTCTTCCGCGGGGACTCGTCGTTCGCACGGCCGCGCGCGTGCCGGAGACCACCTCGCAGGTGTCGCTGGCGCTGGACCAGGACCGGTCGCTCATCCTGGACCGAGAAGCAACCGGATGGCGGGGACACATCGACTCGGTCTCCGTGTCCATCGACACGCTCTACGTGGGAGGGGTGATCCAGTCCAGCCTGTGGACCGCCGACCTGTTCGGCGACACGACGCGGCTCGCCCCCAACGAGGAGATCGAGATCTACCTGCGGCTGGCGCAGATCTACGCCTGGCAGGTGGACTTCTTCCGGGACATCCGGCCGGGCGACGCCTTCCGCGTCATGGTGCGCCGGGAGGTCCGGCCCGACGGCACGGTCCGGCGGGCCGACATCCTCGCGGCCGAGTTCTACAATCAGGACCGACGGCTACCCGCGGTGCGCTTCGTCACCGCGAACGGGCCCGAGGAGTACTACGACGCGGATGGCAACGCCACGCGGAAGGCGTTCCTGCGGGCACCGCTCAAGTTCAGCCCGATCACGTCCGGGTTCAGCCTCCGGCGCTACCACCCGATCCTGCACCGGTGGCGGGCGCACCGCGGCATCGACTACGGCGCCAGGCGGGGGACGCCGGTCCACGCCACCGGCGCCGGCGTCGTGACGCGCGCGGGCTGGTGGGACGGCTACGGACGCATGATCGAAATCCGGCACAATCCGATGTATCGGACCCGCTACGCGCACCTGAGCGGTCTGGCCCGCGGGATCCATCCTGGGGCGAGGGTCCAGCAGAACCAGGTCATCGGGTACGTGGGCATGACCGGCCTGGCCACGGCGCCCCACCTCCACTACGAGTTCCTCGTGAACGGCGTGCAGCGCGATCCGCGGCGCGTGAAGCTTCCGCCCGGCAAGCCGATTCCGCAGGCGCAGCTGGCCGCCTTCGACCGGAGCCGCGACGTGCGGCTGACCCGCCTGGACGACCTGGAGTTCCCCTCGGGAGCCCATCTGGCCGCCGCCGTGCACGGGCCGCAGCGCCCGTCCGCCCCCGAGAGCGGCGGCCGCTAGGGGGGGAGATGGGCCCGCGAACCCGGAGGTGCGCTGTCCGACAGGCCGAGCCTCCTGCTGGCATAGCGTCGCGTCGATACCCCAGGTGATGCGGATGGAGGACGACCGCGAGTTGTCGCCCCGCGCGCATCCCCCCAGTGGATTCCCGCCGCGTCCGGCGGTAATCAACCGGCCCGCGAACCAGGCGACCTCGCTCGAGGTGAGAAGGCCGCCGGTCCGCGTGCCGCCGCAGAATCAGTCGCAGCCGTAGCTCATATCGCTCCCCCCTGGTGATAGGAAATCGCACGAAGTGTCGCCGTCGCGCGTGCCGTTCGTCTCTGTGCTGGTCGCACATCGCCGATGGCCGGCGATTTGAGAATCACGAAACTTCGTGACGGCACGGTCAGCTTGCGAGGGAGCAACTTCTGGACCAAATCAAGCAGGCCCGGTCCGGAAGGGTCAGGGAAGAGGTGAGTGGCGCTCACACCAGCGGATACGGACCCGCGTCCGCCGGCTCCTGTATATTCCATCCGAGGCGCCTCCTCCGCCGTCCGCGCAGCCGCGGTCGGGCGGGACCGGAGGATTCGATCGAGACTCCCGCCACGACGACAGGTGAGCGACAGTAGAGTGGACGTGGGGAGGAAGGCCTCCCTGTGGCAGCGGATCAAGGACGTCGCCCTCACGGACGTGGGGACGCTGGTCCGCGGCATCGACGACGATTCCATCGCCGAGCTGGAGCGCGTGCTCCTCGAGGCGGACTTCGGCGTCGACGCGGCCCTGGAGCTCACCGACGAGCTCGAGCGGGCCGCCCGGCGGGGAAAGGTGAAGACCGAGCGGGACCTCCGTGAGCACCTCTCCAGCCGGGTGCGGGAGATCCTCGAACAGGCGCGGGGCGACGGGGACACCCGACCGGGACAGGACCTGCGCTGGCCGGCCGAGGGGCCCTGCGTGGTCCTCCTCCTGGGAGTGAACGGCAGCGGCAAGACGACCACCGCGGGCAAGCTGGCCGAGCGAGCCCGCTCCGAGGGACGGAGCGTGGTCCTCGCGGCGGGCGACACCTTCCGGGCCGCCGCCCGCGAGCAGCTCGGGCGCTGGGCCGAGACGACGGGAGCGCGCTTCATCGGGGGTCAGGCGGGCGGTGACCCCGCCGCGGTGACCTACGACGCGATCTCGTCGGCGCGGGAACGGGGCGACGACCTCGTTCTCGTCGACACGGCCGGCCGGCTCCACACGCATCGCGGGCTGCTCGAGGAGCTCGCCAAGATCGACCGCGTGGCCGGGCGGCTCGTCGAGGGAGCCCCGCACGAGCGCCTGCTGGTGGTGGATGCGACCTCGGGTCAGAACGTGCTCCTCCAGGCCCGCGAGTTCGGGAAGATGGTGCCGCTCAGCGGGCTCGTGCTCGCGAAGCTCGACTCCACGGCGAGAGGCGGGGCGGCGGTGGCGGTGGCGCGCGAGGCGGGCCTTCCGGTGCGCTTCGTGGGGACGGGCGAGACGATTCGCGACCTGGAGCTCTTCGACCCTTCGCGCTTCGTGGAGGGGGTCCTGGAGGGTTCGTGACCGGTCGCTCGGCGCTGTCGAGCTCGGTCCAGTATCTCAAGGGCGTCGGGCCGCGGCGCGCCGAGCGCTTCGCCCGGCTCGAGGTTCGGAGCGGCAGGGACCTCCTCTACCACCTCCCCCACCGGTACGAGGATGCCACCACGGTGACGCCGATCGCCGCGCTACGGCCCGGTGCCGAGGCTACCGTGATCGGCCGGATCGTCTCCAAGGGCGTCCTGCCCACCCGCAAGCGGCTCCGGATCTTCCGGGCCGTGCTCCGTGACGACACGGGTCTCATCGAGGCGGCGTGGCCCGGGCAGCCGTGGCTGGACCGGAGCCTGCACAAGGGCGACCTGCTGCTGGCGACGGGTCCGGTGCGCTTCTTCCACGGTCGGCAGCTCCAGCCACGCGAGTTCACCGTCCTCGCCTCGGAGGGGGAGGAGGGCGCCGAAGACGACTGGCCCGCGCAGGAGGGAGCGGGAGAGCGGTCGGGAGGGTCGTCGACGGTCGCCGCGGCGCCCGACTCCGCTCGGCGCGGCCGCGTCTTCCCCGTGTACCCGGCGACCGAAGGGCTTTCCCACCGGCAGATCCGCAAGATCGTGCGCGAGAACCTGGACGCGCTCCTCCGGGAGGCCGAGGAGCGCGACCCGATCCCGGCCGAGTGGCGCGAAGGTCTCCGCCTCCCGCCCCTGGGCGCCGCGCTGCGTGCCCTCCACCGGCCGCGGGCGATGGCCGTGATCGAACCCGCGAGGCGACGGATCGCCTTCGACGAGCTCCTCTTCCTGCAGCTTCTGCACGCTCGGGCGCGCCATCGCCTCAAGCGAGAGTCGCCCGGCGTGGCCCACGACGCGGAGGCGGTCCTGAGCGGGCCGTTCCTGGCCGGGCTCCCGTTCCGGCTCACCGGCGCTCAGGAGCATGCCTGGACGGAGATCCGGACGGACATGGAGAAGCCCGAGCGCATGTACCGGCTCCTCCAGGGAGACGTCGGGTGCGGGAAGACGGTGGTGGCCGCCGCCGCCATGCTGCGCGCGGTCGAGTCGGGCCGCCAGGCGGCGCTCATGGCTCCGACCGAGCTCCTGGCCGAGCAGCACCTGCGCACGCTCTCCGATCTGACCGCCGGGCTCGGTGTCGAGCCCGTCCTCCTGTCCGGACGGCTGACGCCGGCGGAGCGTCGTGAGCGGTTGGCCCGCGTGGCCTCCGGGGATGCGCGCCTGGTCGCCGGCACGCACGCTCTCATCCAGGAGGACGTGGCCTGGGCGGATCTGGGCCTGGCGGTGGTGGACGAGCAGCATCGCTTCGGGGTCGAGCAGCGCCGACTGCTCCGGGATGCCTCGGGTTCGGCGGACATGCTGGTGATGTCGGCCACGCCGATTCCGCGGTCGCTGGCGCTGACGCTGTACGGCGACCTGGACCTGTCCGTGATCGACGAGATGCCGCCCGGCCGGAAGCCCGTGATCACGGCCGTGCGCGGACCGGGGGCCCGGGAGCCCGCGTTCGCGTTCCTGGGCGAGAAGATCGCCGAGGGCCGGCAGGCCTACGTGGTCTACCCGCTCATCGAGGAGTCCGAGGCGCTCGACGCACGGTCGGCGAGCCAGATGCGGGAACGGCTGGCCGAGCGCTTCCCCGACCTGGTGGTGGACCTCCTGCACGGCCGTCTCACCTCCGAGGAGAAGGAGACGGTCATGCGCCGTTTCCTGGCGGGCGAGAGCCACGTCCTGGTCTCCACCACGGTCATCGAGGTCGGAATCGACGTGCCCAACGCCACGCTCATGTACATCGAGGAGGCCGAGCGCTTCGGGCTCGCGCAGCTCCACCAGCTTCGCGGGCGCGTAGGCCGCGGAGCCGACCAGAGCTACTGCGTCGCGTTCCACTCCGGGCAGGGCGAGCCCCCGGACCGCCTCGCCGCGTTTGCGCGGACCACCAGCGGCTTCGAGCTGGCGCGAGCGGACCTGAGGCTCCGGGGGCAGGGCGACCTCTTCGGTCCGGAGCAGCACGGGGTCCCGATCCTGAAGCACGCCGATCTGGAGCGGGATGCGGACCTGGCGGTCGAGGCGCGCCGCCGCGCGCGGGAGGTGGTAGCGTCCGACCCCGGTCTGGGCCGCACCGAGCACCGCGGCCTGGCGCGCGAGCTCGCCGAGCGCCACGGTGACCGCGAGGGCCTGTACGGGGTGGGGTGAGCCCGGCTTTGACACCGGGTCCGGGCGTGGCATAGGCTCTGTCCATGCCCGCCACAGCGTTCCTCGACGGCGCCCCGCTTCGGGGTCGATCGGTGCTCGTCACCGGCGCCACCGGCTTCATCGGGGGACGGCTCGCGGCGCGCCTGGCGGCCGAGGAGGGAGCCCGCGTCACGGGCACGGGCCGCCGGGTCGACCGGGCCGCGGAGGCGGCCGGCGCCGGAGTCGAGCTCGTCGCCGCCGACCTCCGGGACTCCGCGCGGATGGCCGGACTGGTTCGGGGCAGGGAGGCGGTCTTCCACGCCGGGGCCTACCTGGGCGCCGACCTCGCGATCGCCCGGGATGTCAACGTGACCGCGACCGGCGACCTCGTGCGGGCGGCGGCCGGGGCCGGAGTGCGGCGCTTCGTGCACGTCAGCTCGGTGGCCGTGTACGGCCGGCCGAAGCGCCTCCGCGTCGACGAGACCACCCCCCTGGCGGTGGACGCGCCGGCCGCCTACCCGAAGTCCAAGGCGCGCGCGGAGCTGGCGGCGCGTCGGGCGGCCTCGGACACCGAGCTCGAGCTGGCGCTCGTGCGACCCACGTGCGTGTTCGGACCCGGATCGCAGATCTGGACCGTGGCCCTGGCCGCCTGCGTGCGGGCCGGCGTCCCGGTGGTCGTAGGGGACGGGTCCGCTCCCTTCTCCGGGATCTATGTCGACGACCTGGTGGACCTCCTGCTCCTCGCGTCGGTCCGGCCGCTGGCGGCTGACGGAGCGCTCAACGCCACGGACGCGCCGGTCCCGTGGGCGGAGTTCGCCGCAGGCTACGCAGGGCCTGTCGGGGCCGCGCCGGGACGGCTGACCCGGGCGGAGGCGGAGGCCGTCCTCGAGGGGGCGGTGCCTCCACCGTCCGGCGTTCCCGGGGCGGCGTACGCCACCATTCTCTTCGTGGGTCTCGAGTCCGCACGGGGCCTGGTGATCCCGGCCTCGCGGGCGCGGGGCCTGGGCTGGCGTCCGCGGGTGGGGATCCAGGCGGGGCTGCGACGCTCGGTGGCGTGGCTCCGGGCGGAGGGGCTCGCCTGAGCCGGTCCGGATCTCCCGCTCCCTCCGGCGTGGTGCGAGGGCCGCCGACTCCCGCCCGGGAGGCGGGCCGCGGAGCGGAGATGTGGTGGGCGGCGTTCGCGGCCGCCACCGTCCTCTACCTGGCGTATCCGCGCATCGACCTCGTCGTGTCGGGGATCTTCTACGTGCCCGGGCGCGGCTTCCCCGCCGAGAGTGCGGCCTGGTCCCGCTTCATCGCCCTGTGGCTGGTGCCGGGACTGGCTTGGACGCTCGGCATCGGGCTGGTGGGCGCGCTCGTCTGGACGTGGACCCGGCCCTCCTGCGCCGGGAGGCCCCGGAGAGTAGCCGTGTATCTGGCTCTCTCCTACCTCCTGGGCCCGGGTCTCGTCACCAACGTGCTGCTCAAGGACCACTGGGGACGCGCACGGCCGCTGCACGTGCGCGCCTTCGGCGGGCCCCTCCTCTTCACGACCCCGCTTCATCCGGCGAGCCAGTGCTCGAGCAACTGCTCGTTCGTCTCGGGCCACGTTTCGGTACCCTTCTGCCTCATGTCGTTCTGCTTCCTCATCCGCGATCGTCGCCGGAGAAGGTGGGCCATGATCGGCCTCGGGGCGCTGGGAGCGATGATCGGGCTCGAGCGGATCGCGGCTGGCAAGCACTTCCTGTCGGATGTCCTCTTCTCGGCCCTGTTCAACACGGGCATCGCCTGGGTCCTGTACGTTCTGATCGTGGATCGCGTGAGGGCCCCGGAGTGGGCCGCGCGCGCGCGTGACCCCGGATAGCTTCGGGGCCGAGGTGACGCCGGGCGGCGCCGGGCGGCGCCGGGCCCCGGTCGTTTCGAACGAAAGGTGAAGATCCATGTCGCAGCGCTCCTCGGGCCACGCGTTCGTCGGCTCCCTGCTCGCAGCCTCGGTCGTCCTGTCCGGGTCCTTCCTCTCCGGCCCCCGGGACGCGGCAGCCCAGCAGGCCGGGAGGCGGCCCGACACGGCGGCTGCCGCCCGCCCCGTAATCTCGAAGGCCACGCTCCGGGCGGCCCTCCGGGTGATCGGGCTCTCGTACACGGATGCGGAGCTCGACACGCTGCTCGCTGAGCGGGGCCGGTTCGGTGGCTACTTCGCCGGGCGGGGGGACCGGAGGAACGCGTACGATGCCATCCGGTCCGTTCCGCTCTCCAACGCCGACCGGCCGGCCCTCTACTTCCGGCCCCTGTCGCCCGCCCGTCCGATCCCGGACCGGGCGCCCGTGTTCGCCCCGGTGCCCTCGGACGTGAAGCGCCCGGCTCGTCTGGAGGACGTGGCGTTCTGGCCCATTCCGAAGCTGGCGGCGCTCCTGAGGTCGGGACAGGTGACCTCCGTGGAGCTCACGCGGATGTACTTGGACCGGCTGCGACGCTACGACCCGCAGCTTCACGCGGTGGTCACCCTCACCGACAGCCTCGCGCTGAGGCAGGCACGCGCGGCCGATAGCGCCTTCGCCCGCGGTCGGGTGAAGAGCGTTCTGCAGGGAATTCCGTTCGGGGTGAAGGACCTGTACGCCGTTCCGGGCTATCCGACCACCTGGGGGGCGAGGCCTTACGAGCACCGGGTGCTGGACGAGACGGCGACCCCCGTGAAGAAACTGGAGAATGCGGGGGCCGTGCTGGTCGCCAAGCTGACCTCCGGCGCGCTCGCCATGGGGGACGTCTGGTTCGGAGGCATGACGCGAAACCCATGGAACACCGAGGAGGGCTCGAGCGGATCCTCGGCCGGACCCGCCGCCGCCGTCTCCGCCGGCCTCGTCCCGTTCGCGCTCGGAACCGAGACGCTGGGCTCCATCATCTCGCCCTCGACCCGGACCGGCATCACCGGGCTCCGGCCCGGCTTCGGTCGAGTGAGCAAGCACGGGGTCATGGCGCTGTCGTGGAGCATGGACAAGGTGGGACCTCTGTGCCGCGACGCGTCGGACTGCGCGCTCGTGTTCGACGCGATCCGCGGCGCCGACCCGGCCGACCCCTCCTCCGTGGACGCGCCCTTCCCGTACCGGGCCGGAACACCGCTGTCCGGGCTCCGGATCGGGTACCTGGCCTCGGCCTTCGGGGGAGACCGGAAGGGCGCTGACCTGGACCGTGCCGTCCTCGAGGTCCTGAAGGCGCGGGGCGCGACCCTGGTGCCCCTCCAGCTTCCCGATCTCCCCGTGAACGCGCTTCGCATCATCCTGGACGCGGAGGCGGGGGCCGCCTTCGACACGCTGACGCGCTCGGGCCTCGATTCCCTCCTGGTGCGGCAGACGTCGGGCTCGTGGCCCAACATCTTCCGGGCGGGCCACTTCATCCCGGCCGTGGAGTACATCCAGGCCAACCGGGTGCGCCGCCTCCTGCAGGAGCGCATGCGCCGCCTCCTGGACGGTTTCGATGTCTACGTCTCCCCGGCCTTCGCGGGCGGGAACCTCCTGGTCACCAACCTCACCGGGCACCCATGCGTCGCGGTACCCGACGGCTTCACCGATGGTGGCGAGCCCTCCAGCATCACCTTCTGTGGTCCCATGTACGGGGAGGCCGGCGTACTGGAGGCCGCGGCGGCCTACCAGGCGGCCACTCCGTGGGACGAGGCGCATCCGAAGGCGTTCGGGGGCCGGGGAAGGCCGAACTGAAACTATGTACGTCTACATGTGTAGTAGTTCACGTACGAGGAACCGTGGTGACTAGCTAACTCCCGGCGGGACGCCGACTCCGGTCCAGGCCCGCCCCTTGCCGGAGCGCGCGACCATGATGAAGCGGCTGGGTCGGCACCTGCTGGTGCTCGTGTGGGTCGCGGTCGCGGCCGTCCCACTGGTGGCGGGGCTGCCGTACTACCGGCTGTCGCCCGTCCAGCGCGCGTACTCGCCCCTGAACGAGCTGTTCGCGCCGACGGGCGTCGTGGGGCACGGACTGGGCGTCGTGGGCACGCTCCTCCTCGTGGTCGGGGTCGGGACCTACTCGCTGCGCAAGCGGGTGCGGCCGCTCGGGCGCCTCGGCAGCCTCGGGGGCTGGCTGGACTTCCACATCTTCCTGTGCACGCTCGGACCCTTCCTGGTCGTCCTGCACACCGGTTTCAAGGTCACGGGCATCGTCGCGATCGCCTTCTGGAGCATGGTGATCGTCGTGGCGAGCGGCGTGTTCGGCCGCTACGTCTACGTGCGGATCCCCAAGACGCTGAACGGCCAGTTCCTTTCCCTGCAGGCCATCGAGGAGCGCCAGCGCGAGCTGCTGGCGGACATCCGCGCCAGCGTGGGGGAGGAGGCCGCGCTCGCGCTGGCTGGGGACCCGGTGGCGCTGCCCGAGCGGCCGGGCTTCCTGCGGGCTGCCGTCGAGGCGGTGCGCTACGACCTGCACGCCCGCGGACAGAGGCGCCGGATGCGTCGGGCGCTCGAGGGCCGGGGCCTCGCCGCGCCCGCGCGGGCACAGGCCCTGGCCATCGCGCAGGAGCGCGCCCGGCTGAAGCAGCAGATCCTGATCCTGGGGCCGTTCCAGCGCGCCTTCCGTTACTGGCACGCCTTTCACCTCCCGCTGGCCCTGGTGATGCTGGTCGTGGTGGCGGTGCACGTGGTGGTGGCGTTCCTGTTCGGCTATCGGTGGGTCTTCTGACGACGGCGGCGCGGCTCGGATCCCCCGCGACGCGGCCCGGATCGCACGTCGGGCCGCCGGACCCGGCGCGCCCCCGGATGCGGGACTCCCGAGGAGCATCCGTCTCGCTTCCGGCGTCTCCGGTGCCGCGCTCGTCCGCGGCCGCGCGGCTCCTCCTCGGCTTGCTCGCCCTCCTCGCTCTCGGCGCGGCTCCGCGGCCCGCGGCCGCCCAGCTCATCTCGCCCGGGAAGCTCTCGGCCGAGCATGCGGACCTCGAGGGGATCCGCCACTGCACCGAGTGCCACGAGCTCGGACACAAGGGCATCTCGGAATCGAAGTGCCTGGCGTGTCACACGCCGCTTCGCGCCCGCCTGGAGGCGAAGAAGGGATACCACGCCACCCTCACGGGCCGCGAGTGCGCCTCCTGTCACAAGGACCACCTCGGGAGGAGCGCGGCGCTCGTCCGCTTCGATACGGCGACGTTCGATCACGCCCTCACCGGCTACCGGCTGGAGGGAAAGCACGCGGAGACCTCCTGCCGGTCCTGCCACAAGTCGAAGCTGATCCAGGCCGCGGACGTGCGCGCCTTCAAGGGGAAGCACGGGACGCTCGACCGGACCTACCTGGGCCTCGGCACGGGGTGCGCGGACTGCCACACCGGCGACGACCCGCACCACGGACAGTTCGCCGGGCAGAGCTGCTCCAGCTGCCACGCCACGGACAGCTGGAAGAAGGCAGCCGGATTCGACCACGCGAAGACGCGCTATCCGCTCACCGGCGAACACCGCGACGTGACCTGCGACAAGTGTCACGCGTCCGTGAAGGAGAGAGGCTCGGATGCGAGCTGGGTCCGCTACAGGGGCCTGTCGTTCGGGCAGTGCACGTCGTGCCACGAGGACCCGCATCGTGGCGGCATGGGGCCCGCGTGCACGTCGTGCCACACGACCGCCGGGTGGAAGCGCCTGGACAGGAGCTCCTTCGAGCGCCGCTTCGACCACTCGAAGACCCATTTCCCGCTGGTCGGCCGGCACGCGGAGATCTCCTGCGCCAGCTGCCACGTGCCGGGGACGGCGCCCGACAGCGCCATCCGCATGACGTGGGCGTCCGACACGGCCGGGCAGCCATACCCGCCGCCGTCGGCCAAGCGCTGCGCCTCGTGCCACGTGGACTACCACCGTGGTGTCTTCGACGCACGTGGCGACAGCGGCGCGTGTCAGGCCTGCCACGGTCAGGAGGCGTGGAGCCCCTCGACCTTCGACCTGTTCCGGCACGACCGGGAGACCACCTTCCAGCTGAAGGGGGCACACGTGGCCGTTTCGTGCGCGGGCTGCCACGACAATCCGAAGCTGGGCCAGAGCTACCTGACCTTCCACTTCGAGAAGGTCACCTGCCGGAGCTGCCACGAGCGCACGGACGATCCGCACCACGGGCAATTCGGCGACGCTTCGTGTGAGAGCTGCCACACGGCCGCGTCGTTCAAGAAGGCCCCTGGCTTCGACCACGGCCGCACCCGCTTCCCCCTCACCGGGGCGCACGCGAACGTGCCGTGCGCCTCATGCCACGCGAAGGAGCGCTTCCCGGACGGTAGCCTGGTGGTGCGCTACCGCCCGCTCGGCATCGAGTGCCGAGACTGCCACGCCAACCGCGGAGATCCATGATGGTTCAGCGGACCATGGTGCCGGGCGGCGTCCTCCTCCTGTTCCTGGCTCTCGGGGCGGGATCGGCGGCCGCCCAGCAGGGGCAGGCGAACCCGCACGGTCCGCTCCCGAAGGGACTGGACTGCTCGGACTGTCATGGGGCCACGTCGTGGAAGCCGGCGCACCTCCCCGCCGGCTTCGATCACGGCAAGCTGTCCGGGTTCGCCCTCGAGGGCCGGCACGCGAGCGTGCCGTGTGGGGGCTGTCACCTGGACCTCCGCTTCGACGCGCCCAAAATCTCCGAGGACGACTGCGCCTCCTGCCACGCCGACTTCCACCGGGGACAGTTCGCCGAGGGCTGCGGCACCTGTCACAACACCACGTCCTTCGCGGACGTGCCGGCGGTCCGGATCCACCTCCGCTCCGGCTTTCCGCTCACCGGGGCGCACCTCCAGATCAGCTGCCAGAGCTGCCACTTCGACGCCAGGGGCGGGAGCTACAGCAACCTGGATCGGCAGTGCATCTCCTGCCACAGAAACGAATTCCAGAGCGTCAAGTCCATCGATCACGTGGCGCAGGGCTTCTCGACCGAATGCCTACAGTGCCACGACACGCGCGCGTGGGCGGATGCTCCCAAGTTCGATCACGCCATGACGGGGTTTCCGTTGGTCGGCGCGCACCGGCTCCTGCGTTGCCAGAGCTGCCATATCCAGCCGGGCAACACGCTGCGCTTCACGCCGAGCGGTCCGAACGATTGCATCGCCTGTCACCAGGCGGACTTCCAGCGAAGGCACGACGACAACGGCTTCCCGACGACGTGCCTGGACTGCCACACCCAGGACTCGTTCGGCGGTGCGCACTTCGACCACGATGCACGCTGGTTCCCGATCTACTCGGGGGCGCACCAGGGGCGCTGGAGGGCCTGCACCGATTGTCACCAGGCCGCCCCCAACAACTACACCAGCTTCACCTGCACATCGGGTGGGTGCCATGGGCAGAGCGTTACGGATTCCCGTCACCAGGAAGTCCGGAACTACGTGTACGACAGCCAGGCGTGCTACTCCTGCCACGTACAGGGACGTGGGGGTGACTGAGTCCCCGGCGCGGGGCCGCGTGCTGGCGCTGACGCTCGTCGCGGCCGCGCTCGCTTCGGGCCCGGTCGCCGCGTGGCAGTCAGCGGGCGCCACCTCTCCCGCTCGGGCGGCTGCCGACACGACGGGACAGGTCCGGAGCATCGGGGCGGTCGTCGAGCAGGTGGCCGGTGCGACCCTCTACCTGCGCGCGGGTACGTCGGAGGGACTCGCCGCGGGCGACACGGTCGCGGTCGCTCGCGACAGCGCCGGGGCCCTCGTGGGACGCGTCTCGGTGATCGCATCGACCGCGGCTCGCTCGGTGGTGACGTTTGCGGGCTCCGCCTTCCCGGTCACACGGGGCCAGACGCTGTACCTGAGGGTCGGTGCGCCCGCGGTGGCGGCGGCCAACGAGTCCGGGCGGTCGCCCGACGCGGAGACCGGGCGCTCACCCGCGACACGGGTTTCCGGATCTGCGGCCGGGGTACCCGCCGCGCCACCGGGTCCCACGGCGTCGGGCAGGGTGAGCCTGGACTTCGACTTTCGGCGCTCGACCACGAGCTTCGGCGGTCGGGACGGCGTGAGCATCAAGCGCACGTTCGCCACGCCGTCCCTGTGGCTGGAGACCACGGTGCGGGACCTGCCGGGCGGCTTCACCTTCGAGGCCGACGGCCGCGTGGAGCAGCGCCTCAGCGACCCCTCCATCGTGCATCCGAACACGGCGCCGGAGATCTACGAGGCGTCTCTGTCGCGGAGCTTCGAGGCCGTGCCGCTCGACCTGCGGCTCGGCCGGTTCTACAGCCCGTTCGATCCCCTGGGCGGATACTGGGACGGGCTCATGCTCCACTATGGCCGAACGGTCGGGGGCGGAGTCGAAGTCGGATTCGAGCCGAACAGGGCCAACCAGGCTCCCCAAACGGAGATGCCGAAGGCGAGCGCGTTCCTGGACGTGAGGTCGGGCTCCGCGGGCTCCCTCGGCTACGACGGCGACCTTTCGCTCACGGCCATGCGGCCCTCGGCGAGCAGCGGGCTCGCGGACCACACCTTCGCCACCGTCTCGCAGCGGCTCCGCTTCGGGCGGTGGTACCTGATGCAGGACGCGCAGGTGGATCGCTCCGGCGCGGGGAGCGGATGGGACCTCACCCGGGCGCGGCTGTGGGCCTCGGGGCCGATCAACGACTTCCTGTCCGTCCGGGGCGGCGTGTCCCGCTACCGTCCGTACCTGTACTGGCTGGCCGACAGCGTGCTCATCTCCTATCGGCGCGACGAGGTGAGCGGGGGTTTCGGGGCCCGCTTCCGGGGCGGCTCGTTCGGGGCCGACGTGGGGCTCGATCACGACCAGGGGCTCGGAACGGGTCACACCTACTCCTCCTATCTCGATCTCCGTCACCTCCCGCTTTTCGACCTCGGACTGGACGCCTCGGGCAGCTGGTTCACCAACGGACAGACCCGCATGCTCACCGGTTCGGCACGCTTTTCGAAGTACTTCGGGGCCGCGGACGCCCATCTGGGTTACCTGCTGTACCGCTCGGAGACGAGCCGGGGCCTCTGGCTCATGAGCCATGCGATCGAGGCCGGTCTCGACGTGCCCCTGTCACGCGGCCTGCGCTACTCGATCCTGGGACAGTTCCGGATCGGCGGGGGGCTGGGCGAAACGCGCCTGTACACCAGCCTGTCGACGTCCTTCGGTCCGTGATGGCGCCAGAGTGGAGAGGAGTGAGGGCGGGCATGCGGGGCGAGAGGGAACGATGCCGTGAGTGACACGACGATCATCCTGGTGGCCGGGATCGGCCTGTCGCTGCTGTTCATGGTACCGTTCGTCCTCCACCTGCGTCGCCGGGAGGCCGCCACCCGCGCGGCGGAGCTGACCGCCCTCCGATACGGGCTCCACGAGCCCGTCACCCTCCACCCCGTGGTCGACACCGGCCGCTGCATCGGCAGCGGGGCGTGCGTGGCCGCCTGCCCCGAGGTCGATGTCCTCGGGCTCATCGACGGGCAGGCCCGGGCGGTGAGCCCCGGGCGCTGCGTCGGACATGGACTGTGCGAGCGAGCCTGTCCGGTCGAGGCGATCCAGCTCGTGTTCGGGAGCGAGAAGCGCGGAGTGGAGCTGCCGCGCATCCGTGGCAACTTCGAGACCAACGTCCCGGGCCTCTACGTGGTGGGCGAGCTGGGGGGCATGGGGCTGATCCGGAACGCCTTCGCGCAGGGGCGGCAGTGCGTCGACGGCATCGCGCGGGAGCTGAAGCGGGACGGCGGCACGCGGTCGGGCGGTGTCCCCGTGTCACATGCCGGAGCCTCCGACGGAGACGGAGGCTCGAACGGCTCCGGAGATCTGCTTGACGTGGTGGTCGTGGGCTGCGGACCCGCCGGACTGTCGGCCTCGCTGCAGTGCCTGGAGCGCGGGCTGCGGTTCCGCACCCTGGAGCGGGAATCGGACCTGGGCGGCACCATCCGCCACTACCCCCGCAAGAAGCTCGTCATGACCTCGGCGTTCCACATCCCCGGACACGGCAAGGTGCGCGCGTCCGAGATCGAGAAGAGCGGTCTCATCAACCTGTGGCGCGAGGTTATCGCGGAGACCGGGCTCGAGATCGACTGTGGTAAAACAGTACTCGAGGTCAATCACTGTAATGGAAGTGGTTTCAAAGTGATCACACAGGACGAACAGTACCGTGCCCGGCGCGTCGTCCTGGCCATCGGTCGACGGGGCGTGCCCCGGAAGCTCGGCATCCCGGGCGAGGATCTCCCCAACGTCGCCTACGCGTTGCGCGAGCCGGAGGCCTACGTGGGAGACCGCATCCTGGTCGTGGGGGGCGGCGATTCGGCCGTGGAGGCGGCCCTCGCCCTGTCGGAGGAGGAGGGAAGCCGCGTGACCGTGTCCTACCGGGGGGATCGGTTCACCCGCATTCGGCCGGCCAACCACGACCGGATCGAAGCCGCGATCAGGGAGGGGCGTGTCCGGGTGCTGTGGGGCACCAACCCGGTGGAGATCGCCGCCGACCACGTGGTGCTCGAGGACTCGGGCGGAGAGCGTCGCTCCCTCCCCAACGACCAGGTCCTGGTCTTCATCGGCGGGACCCTGCCCACGTCCTTCCTCGAGTCCTGCGGGATCGAGATCGACACCAAGTTCGGCGAGCCCGTCCGCGGCGCCTGATCGCCTGGTCCGCGGAAGGACCGGTTGCCGGACCCGTCCCTCGCCGGCTGAACCCCTCCCCCCGCTCCCGAGAAAACTCGAGGCGCCCATCCCTCGTAAGGCACTTCGAGGCCGGCGGACGGAGGATCCGCCGGGCCCGGACCCCGCTCGAGGGAGTCGACCATGAACGACCAGCGCAATCCCGGCACGGCCGCCGTCCTGAGCGCCCTCGTCCCCGGCGTGGGCCAGTTCTACAACGGCACCTTCCTGCGCGGGATCTTCTGGCTCATCGTGACGCCGGGCCTGTGGATCGGAAGCGGCGGGACGCTGGGTTGGATCTGCCACGTGATCGCCGCGGTGACCGGCTACCACTACGCTTCGGAGCACCGCTATCGCTGAGTCGCGCCGTCGCGGACGCGCCGGCGCCGGCCGGCGCCCCGGGACGGCCGAATCCGCTCGCGCGGCCCCCCGGACGGGGCGCGCGACACCCCGGGACTCGAACCACGGAGGCCCATCGTGAGAAAGCTCGCACTCGTCATCCTGCTCGAGCTGGGCCGGAGGTTGTTCAAGCTGCGCCGCTGCTGAGCGGCGCTTCACCCACCGGACGTCCGAGGCCGGGGTCCTCTCGCGCGCCTCCGACGACCATTGACGAGCCTCCGTCGATGGCCGAGGCTGGGACGGGTACGCCTCATACCGAAGGAGCCCCCCGTCACCATGTCCACGCCGCGACGCATCACGATTCGGTCCGCGGGCGCCGGGGACGCGCCCGTGCTGGCCCGGATGCGCTACGAGTTCCGTACCTCCATCGACCCGGCCGATGAGGACCGGCGTGTGTTCGAAGAGCGCTGCGAGGCCTGGATGGCGCAGCGGCTCGCCGACCCCGCCACGGGGTGGCGCGCCTGGGTGGCGCTGCATCCGGCCGACGGGCCGGAGTGGAGGCCGGTGCCGCGGATCGTGGGCCACGTGTGGGCGCGTCTGCTGGAGAAGATTCCGAACCCGGTGCCGGAGGCCGAGGTCCACGCCTACCTGACGAACATGTACGTAGAGCCCGCGGCGCGCGGATCCGGCATCGGATCGGCGCTGCTCCGGTCGGCGCTGACCTGGTGCCGGGAGCGCGGCGTGGGCTCAGCGGTGCTGTGGCCCACGAGCCGGAGCCGCACTCTGTACGAGCGGGCCGGCTTCCGGGACACCGGGGACGTGTGGGAGCTGGCCTTCCGGCCGGCGCACCCGGGTACGCAGCGGTGAGGCGCCCGCGGACCGGGTCCGGGGCCCGGGTGCTCGGGGCCGGGAGGCTGGGGGTCGCGGGACTCATCCTGGCGGCGACCGGGCTCGCCACGGCGGCGCTGGCGCGCTCGCCCGAGGACCGAGCGTCACCGCGACCCGGCGCTCGCGCGACCCCGGCGGCCTCCACGGGGCGGATCACCCCGTCCCCGGAGGTCGCTGCCCGGCGGCCGGCCGCGCAGCGGGTCGTGGCGCTCACCTTCGACGATCTTCCCTGGGCCGATCAGGATGCGCCGCTGGACAGCGTGGCGCCGCGGACGGCGCGCATCGTGGCGGCGCTCCGGGCGCACCACGCGCCGGCGGTGGCCTTCGTCATCGGCCGGCGCGCGCTGGCGGGAGGCGATGCCGAGCGCCGCCTCGACCTTCTCCGGGAGTGGAGGGACGCGGGCGTCCAGCTCGGAAACCACACCTGGTCGCATTCTTCCTTCCAGACGTCATCGCTGGCCGCGTACGAGGACGACGTCATGCGCGGCGACGCCGTGCCCCGGCTCCTCATGGGAGAGATCGGGGGGACGCCGCGCTACTTCCGGCCTCCCTTCAACCAGACCGGCCCCACGCTAGCGCTCCGCGACTCGTTCGCGGTCTTCCTGCACGAGCGGCGGTACGCGCTGGCCCCGTTCACGGTGGAGGACGCGGACTACGCGTTCGACGCCCTGTACCGGGCCGCGGCCGGGGACACGGCCCGCCAGGCGAGGATCGGACGCGCCTACCTGGGGCACTTCGACACGATCGTCTCGTTCGACGAGCGGCTCTCCCGCGAGACCTTCGGGCGGGACATCCCCCAGGTGCTCCTCCTTCACGCCGACGACCTCAACGCGGTGTATGCCGGGCGCCTCCTGGACCGGCTCGAGCGGCGCGGGTACCGGTTCATCACCCTCGGGGATGCCCTGGCCGATGCCGCCTACGCCACCCCGGACGGCTACGCGGGTCGCTGGGGGATCTCGTGGCTCCATCGGTGGCGGAAGGGGCTGGGGCTGCCCGACAGCCTCCGGGCCGAGCCCGACCCGCCCGCCTGGGTCCTGCACGGCTACCAGGCCCTCCGCCGACCCTAGGCGGTCGCTCCATGGCGGAGAGTCATTTCCCGCGGGGCCGAACGTCACCCGAGACGGCTCCCGACCGGTTGGCGGTCCGGCGAACCGTCGACTAGCTTGGCCGGTCCACGCGGGGGGCACCCCGGGTCCGCCGGAAGCGCCGCTCATCCCCGCTGCATTCCTCTGTGCCGGAGGCGGCCATGCCGAAGTTCGTGATCGAGCGCGAGATTCCCGGCGCCGGAGCCATGACGCCCGAGCAGCTCGTCGGGATTTCGGAGACCTCGTGCGACGTGCTGCGCTCGATGGGACCCGAGATCCAGTGGGTGCACAGCTACGTGACCGGCGACAAGATCTACTGTGTCTACATCGCGCCCGACGAGGAGATGATCCGTGAGCACGCTCGCCAGGGAGGATTCCCGGCCAACAGCGTGTCCCGGGTGAGCGCGATCATCGATCCGACCACGGCGGAGGCCTGAGGGAAGGCCGCACCCCCCGCCCCGGCCCGGCCCGGCGGGGCGCGCCGGGCCGGGCCGACGCCGGGCTCCGGATGGGCGGCCGGCTTTCCGCCCCCGTGCTCTCCCGGTCTCACTCCTCCGGCGAGGACGAAGACGAGGTCCCGTCCGAGTCCGCCTCGGGGCGCCACGGCGCCGGGCGCTGGCTCCACAGGTCGGGGAAACGCTCGCGGAGATGCTCCACCTTGGGGATGTCGTTGATGCGGATGTAGGGCTGGTCGGGGTGGTGGATCAGGTAGTCCTGGTGGTAGGTCTCCGCGGGATAGAAGCCGTCCAGGGGGTTCACTTCCGTCACGATCTTCCGCGAGAACACGCCCGCGCGGTCCAGCCGCTCGATGTAGGCGCGCGCCTCGCGGGCCCGTGCGCTGTCGGCGGTCCAGATGGCCGAGCGGTACTCGGTGCCCACGTCCGGCCCCTGGCGGTCGAGCTCGGTGGGATCGTGCGCCACCGAGAAGAAGACCTGGAGGAGCTGGCCGAAGCTGACGCGGGACGGATCGAACACGACCCGGACCGACTCGGCGTGCCCGGTGCGGCCGGTGCTGGTCATCGCGTAGTGCGCCGTGGCGGCCGAGCCACCCGCGTAGCCGGCCGTGGCCACCTCGACGCCGCGGATGTGCTGGAAGACGGCCTGAACCCCCCAGAAGCAGCCGCCCGAGAACACGACCGTGTCCGCCCCGGCTCCCGGCCCGCTCCCCGGGGCGGGAGAGGGAAGAGGCGCCGGGAAGTCCCGCAGGTCCGCCGCGGCGGGAGCGCCGCCCGGATGGAGCAGCCCGACCAGCAGGGCGCCCCCCACGGCCACTCCGAGGATCGCGACGCCCTTCCACCCGCGTTCGGTCATGGTCCACTCCTCCCGCCACCTCGCTGCGCCCGCGGCCGCTCCGGACCCGCGACCGGTCCTCGTCCCTCCCCTGTTGAAAGCTCCGGACCCCGCCAAAGGTTCCGTGCGCGCTTGTGCCGGCCAGATCGCCCCCGTATCGTCGGCGCCGAGCCTCGGTGCCCCACGTCCTCCTTCACCGGCAGGAGTGAACCCATGCATCGGCTTCGGCCGCTCGCCTTCACCGTCGCCTCCGTCCTGGCTTTCCTGCTCGGCGCGGTGGCCGCCGCCGCCCAGACCGCGACGCCCTCCACGCGGCTCCTGCACCAGCCGGACGTGAGCGCGACCTCGGTGGCCTTCGCCTACGCGGGCGACATCTGGATCGTGCCACGGTCGGGCGGAGACGCCCGGCGGATCACCTCCTCGCCCACCGTGGAGAAGGACCCCCATTTCTCGCCGGACGGACAGTGGCTCGCGTTCACGGGCGAGTACGGGGGCAACGACGACGTGTACGTGGTGGCGGTCGCCGGGGGCGAGCCGGAGCGACTCACCTGGCACCCCGGGCCCGATGATGTTCGGGGCTGGACCCCGGACGGCTCACGTGTGGTGTTCGAGTCGACGCGCACCGGGGTCCCGGACGCCGAGCCCAAGCTGTGGACCGTGAGCACGAAGGGCGGGCTCCCGACGCCCATGGTCATCCCCCGCGCGCAGGCGGGCTCGATCTCGCCGGACGGCAAGTTCGCCGCCTACCAGAGGGTGCGCCCGTGGGAGAGCGAGATGCAGAACTACCGGGGCGGACAGAACCAGCCCATCCGCATTCTCGACCTGTCCAGCTACGCGCTCACGAAGGTCCCGTGGACGGACAGCCGGGACCAGCAGCCGGTGTGGCTCGGCAAGACCATCTACTTCATCTCGGACCGCGACTGGACCAACAACGTCTGGGCCTACGACACGGAGGCCCGGAGCCTGAAGCAGATCACGCACTACGCGGACTACGAGGTCGAGAGCGTGAACGCCGGCGCCGGGGCCGTGGTGTACGAGCAGGCCGGCGACATCCACCTCTACGACCCCTCAAGCGGGCAGGACCACAAGCTGGATATCCGCGTCTCCGGCGATTTTCCCTGGGCCATGCCGCACACGGTCGAGGTCGGGAAGTCGCTCACCCAACCGCAGCTCTCCCCCACGGGCGTGCGGGCGCTGTTCGAGGCCCGCGGCGACATCTTCACCGTGCCGACCGACAAGGGCACGTGGCGGAACCTCACGCGCTCCTCGGGCGTGGCCGACCGCTCGCCGGTGTGGTCGCCCGATGGCACGCAGATCGCCTGGTTCAGCGATGCCTCGGGCGAGTATCGGCTCGAGGTCGGGAGCCAGGACGGCACCTCCGAGCCCAAGACGTACACGATCCCGGACCCGACGTACTTCTACAGCCCCGAGTGGTCGCCGGACGGGAAGAGGATCCTGTTCAGCGACGCGGAGATGAACCTCCGGGTCCTGGACCTGGCCACCGGGAAGGTCGCGCAGGTGGACCAGGACAACTACACGTGGCCCAACCGCGACATGGCGCCCGCCTGGTCGCCCGACTCCCGCTGGATCGCCTACCAGAAGCGCCTGCGGGGGTCGCAGTTCCACGCCATCTTCGTCTACTCGGTGGCCGACGGGCGCACGCACCAGGTCACCGACGGGATGTCGGAGGCCATCGATCCGGCCTGGGACGCGAGCGGGAAGTACCTCCTCTTCCTGGCCTCGACGGACTTCGCGCTGCATACGGGCTGGCTGGACATGAGCTCCTACGATCGCCCGGTGCAGCGGGGCATCTACCTGGCCGTGCTCTCCGCGTCGGAGTCCTCGCCGCTCCTTCCCCAGACCGGCGATGAGCCGGCGCCCGACGCGAAGAAGGATGGTGGGGCCTCGAAGGCCGGAGCGGAGAAGGGGGCGGGCCGGGGCGGCGCCGGAGCGGGCCGCGACTCGGCGGCCGCCACGCCCACGGTGTCGATCGACTTCGACGGCCTCTCGCAGCGCATCGTGTCGCTGGACGTCCCCAGCCGTGATTACGTGGGCCTGAAGGCGGGCGAGGCGGGCCGGTTCTACTACCTGGAGCGGGTGCCGAACCACGCGGACGTGCTGCACCGCTACGACCTGGAGAAGCGCGAGGCGGTGGAGTTCGTGAAGGACGCCGCGCCGGGCTACGCGCTCTCCCGGGATGGGAAGAAGCTGCTCTACCAGGGCGCCACGGACGAGGGCCGGCCGAACGACCACTGGGCGGTGGTCGACGCCACGGGCGCCCCGCCGGCGAACGGAAAGGGCACGCTCGCGACCGGCGGGCTGCAGGTCGACCTCGACCCGCGCGCCGAGTGGAGGCAGATGTTCCACGAGGCGTGGCGTATCGAGCGCGACTACCTGTACGAAGCCAACATGAACGGCGCCGACTGGCCGGCCATCGGAAAGAAGTACGCCGCGCTGCTCCCGTGGGTGCGGCACCGGGCCGACCTCACCCAGCTCCTCGATGAGATGCAGGGCGAGCTGTCGATCGGGCACAGCTTCGTGGGGGGAGGAGACCTCCCCAGGGCGGACGCCAAGCCGGCCGGCCTCCTGGGAGCCGACCTCGAGGTGGCGAACGGCCACTATCGGATCGCCCGCATCTACACGGGGGAGAACTGGAACCCCGACCTTCGGGCCCCGCTCTCGTCGCCCGGTGTGGATGTGCACGAGGGCGACTACCTGCTGGCGGTGAACGGCCGCCCGCTCACCCCGCCCGAGAACCCGTACGCGCCGTTCGTGGGAACGGTCGAACGGCAGGTGCAGATCCGGGTGGGCCCGCGGCCGGACGGGCAGGGCTCGCGCCTCGTCACGGTCGTGCCGGTGGCCCGCGAGTCGGGTCTCAGGACCCGGGCGTGGATCGAGTCCAACCGGCGGCTGGTCGACAGCCTCTCACACGGCCAGCTGGCCTACGTGTACGTGCCCAACACGGCCTTCGGCGGCTACACCAGCTTCAACCGCTACTACTTCTCGCAGCAGGAGAAGCACGGAGCGGTGATCGACGAGCGCTTCAATCACGGCGGCAGCATCGCCGACTACATGGTGGACATCATGAGTCGGAAGCTGCACGGGTACTTCAGCCAGCGGCTGGGGAACCGCTACGACGCCGTGACGGCGCCCGCGGCGGCCATCTGGGGACCCAAGGTGCTCCTCGTCAACGAGATGAGCGGCTCGGGGGGGGACATGTTCCCGTACATGTTCAAGCAGATGAAGATCGGGCCGCTCGTCGGCACCCGGACGTGGGGCGGGCTGGTGGGCTGGGGCGGGGAACCGCGGCTGCTGGATGGAGGGTTCATCTCGGCGCCGAGCACCGGCTTCTTCGACCCCCAGGGACACTGGGCGGTCGAGAACGAGGGGGTGGCGCCCGACATCGAGGTCGAGCAGACGCCCGCCCGGCAGATCGCGGGCCACGATCCGCAGCTCGAGCGGGGCGTCGAGGAGGCGATGAAGATGCTCCGCGAGCACCCCTTCGAGCGGAAGCCCGTGCCGCCGGGGCCGGACCGGGTCCATCCGGGAAAGGCGGGGTCGGCGAGCCGCGCGACGTCCGGAGCGGGGCGGGGCGGGCGGTAGCGTCCGGAGCGGGGCACGGCGGCCGGTAGCGTCCGAAGCCGCTTCCCCCCGGACTCCGCGAGGACGCTGGCCCGGCCGATGCAGGGACGAAGGCGGGCGGCGCGCGGCGGCGCGAGCGCGTTCCCGCGGCCCGTTCGGCAGGGACTCGGCACCCGGAGGCCCGGCATGGCGACCACATCGGAAGTCAACTTCGTTCGACAGCAGGGCTTTCTCGATGAGGTCCCCGCCAGCTGCGGAGCGCGCTACCGGGCGCTCCTCTTCCAGCCGCGCATCGTCGGCGTCGTGATCGCGGCGGCCCTCTTGCTCCAGGCATGGTTCGTCTTCCTGCCGCTCGGAGCGCTCCTGTGGTGGAACGCCGTGGCGCCGCAGGCGAATCCTTTCGACCTGGCCTACAACCTCCTCGTGGCCCGGCCCTCGGGCCGGCCCGCGCTTCCCCCGGCGCCGCCGCCGCGGCGCTTCGCGCAGGGCATGGCCGGGACCTTCATGATCGGCATCGGGCTGGCCGTGCTCGGCGGGGTGACGGTGGTGGCCGTGGTGCTGGAGGTGCTCCTCGTGGGGGCGTTCGCGGCGCTGCTGTTCGGACGCTTCTGCGTGGGCGCGTATCTCTACCACCTGCTTCGCGGCCGGTCGGACTTCGCCCACCGCACCATGCCCTGGTCGAGGGAAGAGAGATCCGCCCCCCCGCCGCTCTCCTAGCTTGCCGGCCATGGCCACGAGCCGATTCGTCCTCGAGGCCGATGCCCCCTTCGACTTCACGGGGACGGCCTATTCCCATGGCTGGGTGGTCCTGGCGCCCAACAGCTGGGATGCCGAACGCCGCGCGATGGAGCGAGCCCACCGCCTGGCCACCGGACGCGTCGTGCGGCTGACGCTGGCGGAGGCCGCGGGCGCCCCCGGCGGCGTCGAGGTCCGTGTCGAGCACCGGGGCCGCCTGGGTGCCCGGGCCGCGGCCGAGATCCGCCACGACGTGGCGCACATGTTTCGGCTGGACGAGGACCTGTCGGAGTTCTACGCCCTGTGCCATGAGCGGGGCGAGCCGTGGGTGCGCGTCACGTCGGGCCTGGGCCGGCTGCTCCGCTCCCCGACCCTGTTCGAGGACGTCGTCAAGACGCTCTGCACCACGAACATCCAGTGGGGCGGAACGAGGCGCATGGTCGAAGGCCTCGTGGAGGCGTTCGGCGATCCGTGTCCGACCGGAGGCGGAAGGGCCTTTCCGACAGCCGGCGCGCTGGCCGCCGTGTCGGAGGTGGAGTTCGCGTCTCGGACCGCGCTCGGTTACCGGGCGGCCTACGTCCACGAGCTGGCCCGGCGGGTGGCGTCGGGAGAGATGGACCTCGAAGCGCTCGCATCGTCCGACCTGCCGACCCCCGAGCTCCGGGACGAGCTCCTCGCGATTCGGGGGGTGGGCCCGTACGCCGCGGCCACGCTCCTCATGATCCTCGGGCGGTACGACGAGGTGGCCGTCGACAGCGTGTTCCGCGAGTTCGTGTCGGACCGGTACTTTTCGGGCGAGCGCCCGTCCGACGCGGAGGCCCGCGAGGTCTACGGGACCTGGGGGCGCTGGAAGTATCTCGCCTACTGGTTCGACGTGTGGGAGGGTACTTCGGAGGAGCTGTGAGGCGGCCCGCCCGCCGGATGCCCCGCGCGCCACATCGCTGTCTGCCGTTCGTTCCGATCAGGAGGTCCCATGAGGCGACTCCCGCTCTCCGCCCGGGTCGTCCAGCGCATCGCGACGCGCCTCGGGAACGGGCGCACTCCGGCAGGTTCGACCAACTGGCCGCTGCTCGCCTTCGGTGCGACGGCGGTCGGCACCTTCCTCATCCTGCTCGGCCACCCCCTGGGAGCCGCGCGCGGGCGCGTGTTCCTGGCGCTCCTGGCCGCGGGCGTGTGGTCCGCGATGACCGCCACCGTGCCCCGCAAGCTTCTCGAGAGCTCGTGGGGCGGTCCCGCCGTCCGGCTCTCCGTGTGGTGGGTCAGCGGCTGCGCGGTGACCTGGTCGCTCCTCGACCCCTGGAGTCGCGGCCCGGCCTTCATCCTCTGGTTCGGCCTCGCCGGCCTGTTCGCGTTCCTGTGCCACGGGCGCTTCGTGCTGCTGGTCCGGCGCGACCGGGAACCGTGAGACCCGTTCAGGGGACCGTCGGCTCCGAATCCTTCCGTCGGTACATGCGCACGAGGCCCGCCCGCCAGTCGATCTCCAGCATGGCGAGTCGGGCGAGGAAGGGCTGACCCAGGAGTCCGGTGCTCTCGGGAAGTCCCAGCCGGTGAAGGATCGGCAGGTCCGAGACCGCGACCGGCACCGACGAAAACGTACGGCCGTCGATGACCAGCGCCTCCAGGGTGTCCGGCCAGGCCCGCATCTCGTGGCCGTCCACTCCCGAGAGCGTCGTGGGCGCGGCCAGGACCGGAAACAGCCCCAGGGCACCGGCCAGGGGCGGGGTGATCAGGGTCGTGGGCGAGCCGGTGTCGAGGACCAGCGGCACGAGGTGCCCGTCCACGGTCGCCGGGATCACGATGAGTCCCGCCAGGTTCACGAAGGGCACCTGGGCGTCCGCCACGGGAGCGGTCCGGTCGGCGTCGGCCTCGGAGAGGAGCTCCACGGTCCCCGCGTCCGCCCCGGAGGGAGGATGGATGCGGAGGACGTCGGCTCGCGCCAGGAGGTCGGTGCCGACGATCGCCGAGATCTCGTGACCCTCGAGGCTCGGGAGGGTGGGAATCACGTTGACGGGCGTGTTCCGGAAGCTCACGCGTCCGACCCGAAGCCCGGCCATGCGAGCGTGTCGGATCCTGGGCACCGGTCCCGACAGGGCTCGGGCCACGCCGGGGCGGGGCGACCAGACGTGCTCGGCGGCGGGCGTCAGCATCGTGTCGCGCTCGGTCCTGAGGAGCGAGCGGGACAGGGTCGTGCGGGTCGTCCCGAGATCGACGATCGCCTCGCCGGTGCCTCCTCCCGAGACGAGGATCGGGCTCGCGAAGTAAGGACCGACGCGCCGGAGCCCCATCGATCCGATCGCTTCGCCGATGGGCGGCTGGCCGACCGCCATGGTGACCACCACGTGCCCCGGCAACCGGGCACCGCTGTCGGGCGCCACGGGCGCCAGAGGATCGGGGGCCAGGATGCGGCCCCCGCGGAGGAGGTAGCCCCGCGGAGGTCGTCCGGCCGCGAACATGGTGATGCTCAGGTGGAGGTGCCGGAGACTGTCGGCGGAGATGGCCGGGGTCCGACTCGTCCGGCCGCCCGCCGTACGGTAGAGGACCGACAGGCGACCTTGCAGGCACCGCACCGAGAGGGTGGCGCCCGGGTGGGGGCGGGCCGGGACGACCCGCCGCTGGACCCCCGGCCCCATGGGCACGAGCGCCGTCAGGATGCCACTTCCGGCGCCGAGCGGGATGGTCTCGACGCTGCCATCCGCAAGCGAATCCACGTCCAGAAAGGGATCCGCCTTCCTACCCGACCGGACGAAGAGAACGGGACACGCGGTGGTGTCGGTGGCCCCGGCCCCGGGCCGCATGGGGCTCGCCTCCCCCCGCAAGGGAGCCGGGGCCGCCCGGGCCACTGCCGACGATACCGCGCCCGGCGAGAGCGTCAGGCCCAGGGCGATTCCCAGGAACGCCCCGAGCCGGGTCCCCCGGGCGAGCGACCCCCCGAGATCGCGTCTCAGCCCCGTCCCGGGACCGCGGGCGCGCGCCGCGCGGCGATGGACGTCTCGGGCCGGGTGTGTGGTCGTTCGCATGGTCGGTCCGTCCTCCCTGACTCCTACACGACCGGGAGCGCGCGCCTCGCGCCGCCGCCGGTCGGTGGACGAGCGCCGGCGCACGATCGATGCGCGCCCGGGTGCGACGAACGGGTTCGGCGACCGCCGGACGAAGGCCCGCCGATCGAGCGCGAGCGCCCGGGGAGGGGCGCCGGGTGCCGCGGGCCGTCCGGGGGGCGGCCGGACCGGTTGACCCCGCGCCGGCGCCCGCCGTAGGCTGGCCCATGGCCCCGTCCCTTCGCATCCGTCGCTGCCCGGATGCCCGCTCCTTCCTGGCCCGGGCGGGATCCTGGCTCCTGGAGCGGGAGGCCGAGAACGGTCTTCCGCTCGGCATCGCCCGGCGCCTGCTGGGCGAGACGAGCCTCTACGAGCCGCCCATCTACCTGGCCGTGGTCGAGCAAGATGGCGCCGTGGTGGGCTGTGCCCTGCGTACGCCGCCGTGGCCGCTCCTGGTCACCGAGCTCCCCACCGAAGCCCTCTACACCCTGGCCGAGGATTTGGCCCTGGTGTTCGACTGCATTCCGGCCGTGACCGGCCCCCACGAGACCTCGGCCGCCTTCGCACGGCTGTGGGCGGGAGAGCGAGGCCTCGAGGTGCGGGCCGGGATGCGGCAGAGGCTATTCCGCGTCGATCGGCTGATTCCACCCGCTCGGCCGGCTCCCGGGCGGATGCGGCCCGCGGGCCTCGGCGACCGGGAGCGGCTGGTGGCGTTGCTGGGGTCCTTCGCGGCCGAGGCGTCCATCCAGGTGCCCTCGGTGGAGGCCGCGGCCGACGACCTGATCGCTCGCCGGGCCGCCGTGCTGTGGGAATCGGAAGGCACGCCGCGCTCGATGGCGGCGGTGAGCGGCGAGACGCCGCACACGGCCCGCATCGGCTACGTCTACACGCCGCCCGAGGAGCGGGGGAGGGGATACGCCTCCGCCTGCGTCGCCACGCTCAGCGGTGAGCTCCTCGAGGGCGGCCTCGACTGCGTGGTGCTGTTCACGGACCTCTCCAACCCCACCTCCAACGCCATCTACGGGCGCCTCGGCTACCGGCCCATCCTGGACGTCACGCAATGGAGCGTGGAAGCGCCGGCACCGGATGAGGTCTCGTCCGATAGCTCATCTGTCATATGAGGTAAAAATGGCCAAGACGATTCGCTGCAAGGATCTGGGCCTGGACTGTGATTACGAAGCGAGAGCCGACGACCCGGACGAGCTCCTCGAGCTCGTCGCCGACCACGCGCACCGCTCCCACGACCTCGGCGAGCTCAGCGAGGAGATGGTGGAGAAGATCCGCCGGGCGATGCGGGACGTCTAGGAGCCGGGTGACGCGGGACGTCTAGCCGCCGGCCGCCGCCCCGTCGCCCTGGGGTCGCAGCCGCGCCA
>CAYXHP010000019.1:0-20469 GCA_964465015.1 uncultured Gemmatimonadota bacterium | reverse complement strand
TCCTGTCGGCCGACGACCTGCGCGGCCGGGACATGAGCTCGAGCCTGGACGGCTACGGCCAGATGTACGGGCGCATCAGCGGCAACGAGCGCGAGGCGCCGCTCATGTGGGACGCCAACTACGGCGGGCCGTTCTACAGCTTCCAGGCGTACGGCAAGGCCCCGATGATGCTCTCGGCCCTGGGCGGGGTGGTGGGCGACACGGCCGTGTGGCGCGCCATGAGCGAGTACGCCAGGGCGTGGCGCTTCAAGCACCCCTCGCCCTGGGACTACGCCTTCTTCATGAGCCGCGCCCTGCACCGGGACCTGGGCTGGTTCTGGCACTACTGGCTGTTCACCACCGATGCGGTGGACGGCTCCATCCAGCAGGTGCAGCGCGACGGAACGAGCACGATCGTCACCGTGCGCCAGGACGGGGAGATGCCCTCGCCGGTAGTGCTCGCGGTGCACTTCGCCCCGCAGGGACCGAAGATCCGGCCCATGGAGCACGCCACCCTGACCGACGACTCGACCGCCGCGGTGCGCTGGCCGGCGGACGTGTGGTTCGACGGCTCGCGCACCTTCCAGGCCCACCTGGATTTCGGGCCGCGGCAGATCGACCGCATCGTGCTCGACCCCCACTGCCGCTTCCCGGACGACGACGCGGCGGACAACAGGTGGCCGCGAGCGAGCGAGCCGGCCGGCGAAGAGGGCCCGCGGAGCTTCTTCGGCCGGCCGGTCTGCAGGGACTAGCGCCCGGGCGCCCCCCGGCAGGCCCGCGCCCGGGCTCGGGCCGAGAGGACCGCACCCGGCTCTTCAGCGGCCTCCCGGACCGCCGGGCGCGGCCGCCCGGGGAGGCGCGTGCGCGAGCTCCCACAGCGCCAGGAGAAAGAGCGCCAGGCCCGCCCAGGTGACCGCACCCCACATCTCGGCCGCGGCCGACACGCGCGAGCCCACCAGGTCGCGACCCGTAAGGTCCAGGGCGACGAACGCGAGCGCGAACAGGAGGAGCGTCCGCCACGGGACGCCGGCCGGACCCGCCGCCTTCGGTTCACCGACCGGCTCCGCGCCCCCGCCCACCCCGGCTCGCTCCCGCCCTTCCCGCACACCGGCCGCCAGCACGAGGACGAGCGGGGCCAGGGAGACGTAGTGCGCGACCCAGGAGAGGGGCGAGAGGAGGCTCATGGCGACCAGCACCGCCGCCAGCTCCGCGGCCTCGCGCCGCGGGCCCACCGGCCGGAACGGCCGACCGAAGGCGGCGAGCGCGAGGAGGGCCATCCCCAGCGCGGCCGCCCCGAACAGCGCGAGGTCCGCGGCGCTCCCCCGGGGTCCGATGCGGAGGATCACGGCGAGCAGTGACTGGTTGCTGCCGCGCGCCAGGAGCGGCCCGGCGAGCGCGTGCTGGAGCCAGGCCGCGTCGGAGCCGACCAGGTCGCCGACCGCGCGCGCGCCCGCCGCCCCGGCGCCGGACGCGGCGGCGCTCCCCCCGCCGGGACCGAGCACCAGGCGCGGGAGCGCCACCCACCAGGCCGCCACGCCGATCGCCGCCGCCCCCGCCTCCTTCCACTTCCCCCGCCATGCCAGGTAGCCCAGCAGGACCAGCGGCACCGCCTTGAATGCCGTAGCCGCCCCGAGCACCAGCCCCCCCGCCCACCGCCGGCCGACGCCGAAGAGCGCGAACGCTCCGGCGATGAGCCCGAGGACGAGGAGGTTGACCTGGGTGTTCTGCAGGCTGTCGAGGAGCACGCGGTAGGGCACCGCGAGCGCCAGGAGCACCGGCGCGGAGAGGAGGAGGCCGACGGCGCCTGCGGCGCGGCCCCCGGTGGCGGCGCGGCCGACTCGCGCGCCGGCCCGGACGCCATCGCCGGGCACGCCCGCGCGCCGCGCGAAGAAGGCGAGCGTCCCCGCCAGGCCGGCCAGCCCCGCGAACTGCACGAGCAGGATGCCGAGCGGCCGCGAGAACCGGTCCACCAGAGCGAGCCCGGCGGCGAGCGGCGCGAACGCCGGCGGCCACGTGGCCCACGGCCCCTGGAGATCGGGACGCAGGGCGGCTTCCAGGCCGGCGGCGTAGGGAAGTCGGCCCTCGAGCGCGGCCCGCCCGAAGCCCACGAAGCCCAGGTAGTCGCCGGGCGAGCGCACCTCGCGCACGGCCACCCACACCAGCCCGAGCACGAGGACCGCGGCCAGGATCCCGGCCGCGACGGGCACGCGACGGACCGCCATCCGGTCCCCGGCCGCGCCCTCGTCGGCGCCCTCGTCCGCCATCCGGCGGGCTCCCGGCAACGTCACGGCTCCGCGGCCAGCGCGACGTGGCCTCGGGGCCGCCGGGCCAGCGTGACCAGTCCCGCCGCCCCGAGGAGGAGCGCGGCCCACGTGACCACGCTCCCGGCCTCCAGGGCCCGGGCGGCGGCGCGTCCCACCACGCCGTCCGAGGTGAGGTCCAGGAGCACGAGCC
Source organism: uncultured Gemmatimonadota bacterium (assembly GCA_964465015.1). Lineage (GTDB taxonomy): Bacteria > Gemmatimonadota > Gemmatimonadetes > Palauibacterales > Palauibacteraceae > Humimonas. The sequence goes on along the minus strand of CAYXHP010000019.1, from coordinate 18,036 downwards.
CGGCGGCGAGCACCAGGTAGAGGCCCCTGCCGCGGTCCCGGCTCTCCTGACCGGCGCCGCTCCGCCAGCGCTCGCCCGCGGGCGTGAAGGCCAGGAGCGCGGCGACGAGCGGCACCAGCGTCACGTAGTGCGCCTTCCACGCCAGCGGCGAGAGGAGGCTCATCCCCGCCAGGACCACGGCCACCTCCAGCGCCTCCCGCCGGGCGCCCTCCCCGGCCCGCCGCTCGCGCATCGGCCCCGGCCGGCCCAGGGCCCACAGCCCCGCCGCCGTGACGGCGGCGGCCGCGGCCAGGAAGAGCGGCCATCCGGGGGCGCCGGGGAGGAGCCGCTCGAGGGCGGCCAGGAGGGACTGGTTGAGCGGCGAGGTCTGCGCCGCAGCCCCGGCGCTCTTCCGGATCCACGCGCCATACCAGGTGCCGAGCCGCGCGGGGCCGAGGAGCATGGCCGGAAGCAGGGCCCAGGTGAGGGCGCAGCCGGCCACGGCCGCGCCCAGGTCCCGCCACCGGCCCCTCCAGGCCAGGTAGGCCAGGAGGAGGAGCGGGGTGGCCTTGAACGCCGTGGCGAGGCCGATCGCGACGCCCCCACCGGCCCTCCGGCCGCGTCGCAGGAGCCACATGCCCCCCACCGACAGGGCCAGGATCAGGAGGTTCGACTGGGCGTGCTCGAAGTTGGCCAGGACCACGCGGAGCGGGACGACGAGCGCGCCCAGCGCGGGGAGGGCCGCGAGCGGGAGCTCCCCTCCGGCGCGCGCCGCGGCCCACGGTCCTCCGCCGGCGCCCCACGGGTCTCCGCCATCGCCCCCGGCCCGCGGCAGGCCGAGCGTCAGCCGCCTCCCGTACAGCCACCGGGCCAGGACCGCGAGCACGAAGGCCAGCGCCAGGAGGTTGGCGAGCTGGAACAGGAAGACCGCCGGCTCGTGGGCGACCGCGTCGGCGCGGGCCAGGAGAACGGCGATGGGAGCGAAGGAGGGCGGCCACGTGGCCCAGCGGGCGTCGAGGTAGGCCGCCTCGATGGCCGGATCGTAGGGGAGCTGGCCGGCCGCGGCCGCCGTCCCGAACGCCACGAAGCCGGTGTAGTCGCCCGGCGAGGCCAGGTCGCGCCCCACCTCCACGGCGGCCACCAGGGCGAGGAGGACGTAGAGGGCGATCGCCGCGGGGCGGGCCCAGCGCCCGCCGCCCGCCGGCTGGCCCGCACGCGCCGGGGGCGTCACCTCAGCCCACCGCGGTCCTGTCCGGCCCGGGCTCGAGCTGCATCTCGTACAGCCTCCGGTACACCCCCCCGCGCGCGTACAGCTCCTGGTGCGTGCCGCTCTCCACCAGCCGCCCCTCGTCCAGCACCACGATCGTGTCCGCCCCACGGACGGTGGAGAGCCGGTGGGCGATCACGAGCACGGTGCGTCCCGCCAGGAGCCGCTCCATCGCCTCCTGGATGAGGCGCTCGGACTCGGCGTCCAGGTTCGAGGTGGCCTCGTCCAGGATGAGGATGGGCGGGTCCCGCAGGAGCGCCCGGGCGATCCCGATCCGCTGCCGCTGTCCTCCCGAGAGCCGCACGCCGCGGTCGCCCAGGAGCGTGTCCCACCCCTCCGGCAGCTCCTCGATGAACTCCAGCGCCCGGGCGGCCCGGGCCGCTTCCGCCAGCTCGGCGTCGCTCCACCGGTCGGGTCGCCCGTAGGCGATGTTGGCCCGGACGGTGTCGTGGAAGATCACGGTCTCCTGGCTCACGATCCCCATGAGCCCCCGCAGCGCCGCCAGCTCGATGCGGCGGAGGTCCGTGCCATCCAGCGTGATGCGTCCCCGGTCCGGCTCGATGAAGCGCGGCAGGAGGTCGACCAGCGTGCTCTTCCCCGCCCCGGACGGTCCCACCAGCGCCACCACCCGTCCGCGCGGCACGCGGAGAGAGATGTCCCGGAGCACGGGCCGGTCGGGCTCGTAGGCGAACCACACCCCCTCGAACTGGATCTCGCGTTCGAACCGGTCGGGATGCACGGCGGGCCCGGTCCGCACGGGGGGCTCGGGACGGGCATCGAGGACCTCGAAGAAGCGGTCGGCGGCGGCCATGGACGACTGCGCCCTGGCCGGGAGCTGGGCCAGCGCCTTCACGGGGGAGATGAGGCGGAGCGCGATGGTGATGAAGGTGAGGAACTGCTCGGGGCCCATGGAGCCCGAGCCCAGCACCATGTGCGCCCCGATCCACAACAGGGCCAGCGCGACCAGCGCGCTCAGCACCTCCGAGAAGGGCGAGGCGAGCTGCGAGACGGCCTCGGTCCGGATGACGCGGCGGGTGAAGCCGCGCGAGCGGTCCCGGAATCGGCCCCGCTCGTACTCCTCCGCGCCGTACGCCTTCACCAGCCGGATCCCGCTCACCGTCTCCTCCAGGATGCTGAGGAGATCGCCCTGCTCGTCATACGCCTTGCGGAAGCCCCGCCGCAGACGTTTGAGGAGCGGCCGCAGCACCAGGACCAGGGCCGGCGCCAGCACGACGGCGATCACGGTGAGTCGCCACGACAGCGCGATCATGGTGAGCAGGTAGGCGGCGGCGGTCACCACCTGCCGGAGCGCGTCGGCCACCGCGTAGCTCACGATCCGCTTGGTCTCGCGCGTGTCGGTCAGCACCCGCGCGATGAGCTGGCCGGTCCGGGTCTCCGAGAAGAACGCCAGCGGCAGCCGCTCCAGGTGCGAGTACACCTGGTCGCGCATGTCCCGCTCGATCTTCTCCTGCACGACGATCCCCAGGTAGCGAGCCCCGTACAGGAACAGGTTCTTGAGGAGGAGGGCCGCCAGCACCACGACGCAGATGGCGAGCAGCGCGTCCAGCCCCGAGGCCCCCCGCAGGAAGCCACCCACCACCCAGTCCACCACCCGCTCCGCGGCGTTCCGTCCCCCGCCCGGCAGGAGCGCGCCCTGTCCGAACAGGGAGCGCAGGAAGGGGATGAGGAGGACGAGGCTGAAGGCGTCGAACAGGGCGGCGAGCACCATGCACAGGAGGCTCGCCGCGAAGGTCCCGCGGTAGGGTGACAGGTAGCGGATCAGGCGCCGGTAACCGCCCACCCCCGATCCGTCTCCGGCGGCCGCCGCCGCCGTGCCCGCGTCGCGGCCCTCGCTCACCGGGGCGTGAGCAGCACCGCGGGCAGGATCATCTCCTCGGGGCTCACCCCCCCGTGCAGGAAGCTGTCCCGGTAACGCTGCTGGTACTCGCGCAGCTTGGTCGGATACACGAAGTAGTAGTCCTCACGGCACAGGAGATAGCGCATCCGGGTGCCGCCGGGCGGGAGACGGAGGTCGTCCCCGCGACTGGCCGCCAGCACGGTAGCCGGGTTCTCGGTCCGGAGGTCCTCGCCGAACTTGTAGCGCAGGTTCGCCGTGGCGTCCCGCTTGGCGAACACGGTCGTGGCCCGCCTGCAGTGGACCGAGCCGTGGTCGGTGGTGAACAGGACCCGCACCCCACGCCGGGCCGCTTCGCGCAGGGCCGCGAACGCGGCCGAGCGCTCGAACCACGTGCGCGTGAGCGAGCGCAGCGCGGCGGCATCCCGCGCCATCTCCCACACCAGGCGCGACTCGCTCCGCCCGTGCGTGAGGAGGTCCACGAAGCCGAACACCAGCGCCGTGGCCGACGGCTCGGACAGGAAGCCCGGAAGCCGGCGCAGCATCGCGTCCCCCTCGTCGGCCGAGAACACCTTCTCGTAGTGCGTGCGCACCGTGCCGCCCGAGAGCTCGGAAATGTAGCCCTCGAACAGCTCGTCCTCGAAGCTGTTGTAGCCCTCCTCATCGCCGTGCGCCCACCAGCGCGGATAGCGCTCGGCCAGCTCGTCGGGGAACATGCCCCCGAAGATCGCGTTGCGGGCGTAGGGCGTGGCGGAGGGGAGGAGGGAGGCGTACAGCGTCTCCTCGATCTCGAACAGCTCGGACACCATCGGGGCGATCACCCGCCACTGATCCAGCCGGAGGCAATCCACCACGATGAGGAGCGCCGACTCGCCGGAGGCGAGCAGGGGCAGGAAGAACTGGGGGATGACGTCCACCGACAGGGCCGGGCCGCGCTCCCCCTCCTCGTGCACCCACTCCGAATAGCGCTCGCACACGAAGTCGCAGTAGATGCGGCGGACGTCGGTCTCGAACATCTCGAGGCTCTCGCGAAGCCCGTGCTCTCCCGACTCCTCCAGCCGCAGCTCCCAGTCCACCATCTCGCCGTACAGGCGCGCGTAGTCCTCCCACGCCGCGGCTCCGGCCAGCGCCTCCCGGAGCTCGCCGAAGCGGCGGGTGAAGTCGCGGGCGATGCGCTCGTGGCGGAGGCTCTCCCCCTCCAGGAGCCGCTTCACGACCGAGAGCACCTGGCGGGGGCTGGTGGGCTTGACGATGTAGTCGTCCACGCGGCGGCCGATGGCCTCGCGGAGCGTGACGTCCTCTTCGCTCTTGGTGACCATGACGACGGGCATGCGGCCCATGCGACGGCGCAGCCGACCCAACACCTCGATCCCGCGCAGGCCGGGCATCTGCTCGTCCAGCAGCACCAGGTCGTAGGGCTCGGCGCCCAGCAGCTGCAGGGCATCGTCCCCGTTCATGACCGTGTCGACCCGGTAGCCCTCCTCCTCGAGCCGCATGACGTGCGGGCGGAGGAGGTCGGCCTCGTCGTCGACCCAGAGGATGCGTCCCTTGCGGGCGGTCGTGTCCTGTGCCGTCATGCTCCTCCCGTGCCGAGCGACGCTCCGGCGGGCCGGTCTTCCGGATCCGCTCATGGGCCGGCGGGGGGTCGACCTCCGGGCCGCACGTGACTCCGGACCGCCAGGTCGAGCTTCGCCACCACGTCGTCCACCGTGATGCGCTCCATGCCGCCCGCGCGGAACTCCGGCGAGGGCGGCTCGTCCGGGCGCCGCGGGTAGCGGTCCACCACCAGCTCCCTGAACTCCCGCCGGTAGGGACCGGCACGCCGGGGATCGGTGGCCCCGTACAGCCCCACGACCGGCGTCCCGAGAGCCGAGGCGATGTGCAGCGGCCCGGTGTCCGGACTGAGCGCGAGGGCGCAACCGTCCAGGATCCAGGCCAGGCGGCGCAGGTCGTTCTCCAGCGCGTTCACGACGCGGGCCCCGGTGAGCCGCTCCACCCGGGCCGCCGCCGCCCGCTCCTCGGCCGCGCCGCTCCCCACCAGCACCGGGCGCAGGCCGAGCTCCGATTCGGCCGCCTCGACTACCCGGGCGTACCGCTCGGGGATCCAGTCCTTGACCCTACGCGTCGTGCGTACTACCACCGCCAGGGCCGGGCGGTCCAGCCGCTCGAAGAAGGCTCGCTGCGCCGCGCGCTCCTCCGGGGTGAAGCCGAAGCGCCACGACTCGACCACCGGGACCCCCAGGTGGGCGAGGAACTCGAAGTACTGGTCCTGCACGTGCTGGACCGGCCGCGGCGGGATCCGGTGCGTGACGAACAGACCGTTGAGGTCGGCCGAGCGCGCCCGGTCGAAGCCGAGCTTGACGGGCGCGTCCAGGAGCCCGGTGAGGAGGCCGGCCTTGAAGTACACCTGCAGGGCCACCACCAGGTCGTAGTGGCGCCCCGCGACGCGGCGGCGGAAGTGGGCCAGCTGGCCCAGGGCCGCCGGGAGGGCCGCCGGCCCCCGGACCCGCTCGAACGGCACGAACTCTGTGACGTCCGGGTGCCGCGCCACCAGGGCACGGGGACCCGGCTGGATCACCCAGTCGATACGGGCGTCGGGCCAGGCCTCGGCCAGCGAGGTCACGACGGGCATGCCATGGACCACGTCCCCGATGGCGGAGAGGAGGACCACGGCCACCCGCCCGGGCGGCCGCGCGAGGAGGGTGGAGCCGGTCGCGGCGTCGGTCGCGCGGCCGGACGTGGCACCGGGCTCGCGGCCGGACGTAGCACCGGGCGCGCCGCCGGGCGCGGAAGTGGTGGTCGAAGCGCCGTCGGGGACCGTCATGCCCTCAGATTGGCCGCGCCGCTACGGCGCGGGCAAGCCACGCGCCTCCAGGTCCGCCGCCGCGTCCGGGGGCCCGGCCATGCGCCCGCGAGGACTTGCGCCACCCTCTGATCGTACAACCAGAGCATCGCGAGACACGCGAACCGGCCGGGCCGCCGCGGGTATCCGACCACCGCGGGACCGGATAGCTTCCGCCCCATTCGCTCCGGTCCGAGGAAGCCCCGTCACGAGCCCGGGTCATGGCGCATTCCGAATCGCCAGCCGCAGGACGCCTCTCCGAGTGCGAGCCGCGCTCGGCGCGGCCGGCGGGCATCCTGTCCCGGTACCTGCTCCGCCTCCACTTCGCGCCCTTCGTGTTCGCGCTCTCGGCGCTCACGCTGCTCCTCCTCCTCAACGAGATCGGGCAGCGTTTCAACAAGCTGCTGGGCAAGGGACTCGACTGGACGATCATCGCGCGCGTCTTCGTCCTCTCGATCCCGTTCATCCTGGCCGTCACCGTGCCGATGGCGATCCTCATCGCCGTCCTCTACACCTTCAACCAGCTGGCGGCGGACAACGAGATCACGGCGCTCAAGGCGACCGGGATCCATCTCCCCCGCCTCCTGGCGCCCCTCGCCCTGGCCGCGATCGTGGTGGGTGGCCTCCTCATCGTGTTCAACAACACGATCCTCCCGACCTCCAACCACAAGCTGGCCCTCCTGCTGGCGAGCATCGGGCGGAAGAAGCCCACCTTCGTGCTGCACGACAGGACGATCAACGAGGTGTTGCCCAACGAGCTCTACCTGCAGGCCGCGCGGATCGACCGGACCCGAAGCGCCCTGATGGACGTGGCCATCTACGACCACCGCACGCGCGACCGCGCCCGGACCATCTACGCGGACAGCGGACAGATGGCGTACAACGAAGCCCAGACGGACCTGTTCCTGACGCTGTACTCGGGGACCATGTACCAGCACGACGAGAACCAGCCGCGCGAGTTCGAGCGGCTGGACTTCGGCAAGCTGGTGATGACGGTCCCGGGCGTCACGAACCAGCTCGAGAAGAACCAGGACAGCGGGTACCGGGGCGACCGCGAGATGAACGTGGAGCAGATGGAGGACGAGGTCCGCCGCGCCCGCCTGGAGCGAGACGAGACGATCGAGGAGTCGCGCGCCTTCTCGGTGGAGCTCGCGCGGCGGCTCCTGGATCTGCCGCGCCCGCAGGACAGGGTGCCGGCCGGCCACCGTCCCCTCGCCGCGGTCGCCGACGGCGGTCCGGACTCGGCCGCGAACGCAGAGCCGGCGCGGGCGCGCGGTTCGGCCCTCGTCGACACGGTCCGCGGTTCGGCCGCCGCCGGCCCGGATTCGGGGGCCGGCGCGAGCCCGGATACCGCGGGGGCGGCCCGCGCGAGCCGGGATACCACCCGGGCGGCCGGCGCGAGCCCGGATACCGCGGGGGCGGCCGGCGACTCCGGGGCACACGGCGGCGCCGCGCTCGCCCCGGCCGACACGAGCTCCCGGCGGGACTCGGTGCTGGCCACGGCCCGAAAGAAGGGCCACGACGCGGCGGCGAACCTGAACGCGCTGGTGTCGGCCGCGAGCCAGGCCGGCTCCTACCGGGTGCGCCTGCGGGGCGCCCGCCAGCGCGCCAGCCGCTACGAGGTCGAGATCCAGAAGAAGTTCGCGATTCCGGCCGCCTGCCTGGTCTTCGTGCTCATCGGCGGCCCGATCGCGGTGCGCTACAAGGAGGGCGGCGTGGCCATGGTCGTGGCGGTGAGCCTGGTGGTCTTCTGCGCCTACTACGTCTCCCTCGTGGCCGGCGAGGGACTCGCCGACCGGCTCATCGTGTCCCCCTTCACGGCCATGTGGTCGGTGGACGTCCTGTTCGGGGCCGTGGGGCTGTGGTTCGTGTGGCGCGGCGTGAAGGTCGGATGAGCGGGCGCGGCGTCCGCCTCGGCCTCCGGGTCCTGGACCGCTACATGCTGCGGCAGTTCTTCCGCATCTTCGCGCTCTGCGTGCTCGGCGTGCCGTTCATCCTCATCGTCATCGACCTCACCGACCACCTGTCCAGCTTCCTCAACGAAGGCGCGAGTCGGCTGGACGTCCTTCTCCACTACCTGTACCAGTTCCCCTACCAATCCCTGCTCGCCTTCCCGATCGCCGCGCTCCTGGCGGCCGTGTTCACGGTCTCCAACATGACGCGCCACTTCGAGACCACCGCGGCCAAGGCCGGCGGGGTGAGCTTCTACCGCCTCATCACGCCGCTCCTCCTGGCCGGCGGGGTGATCAGCCTGGTGGCGCTGGGGCTCACCGAGGTGGTGCCGGCCGCCAACCGCAAGGCGGCCGAGGTGCTCGGGAAGCAGCGCTCGCGGACCGAGACGGTCCGCAACCAGTTCGTCTTCCGGGGGAACGAGGGCCGGGTGTACCAGATCCGCCAGCTCGACGCGCGGCACGGCACGATCACGGGCCTGGAGATCACGCGCGAGGGCACGGGCTGGGCCTACCCGACCTACGACGTGCTGGCCCGGGGGGCGGACTGGGACTCGGCGGGGAAGGACTGGGCGATCGACGCCGGGCGGCTGCGGCTGTTTCCGGAGAACGGCACCACGCTGACCTTCAAGTTCGACCGGCTACGTCAGCGCTCCTTCACGGAGACCCCCCAGCAGCTCCTGGCCGAGCCCAAGGACCCCGACGAGATGGGCTACGCGGAGCTCGGCCGCTTCATCGAGGCCATCCGGCGCTCGGGCGGCACGGCCCGCGAGCTCATCGTGCAGCGCGCCCTCAAGATCGCCTTCCCGTTCACCTGCATCATCATCGTCCTGTTCGGGCTCCCGCTGGCGCACTCGACCCGCCGCGGCGGGGCGCCGGTGGCCATGGGGATCGCGCTGGCCACGACGATCTTCTTCCTCATGCTGATCCGGATCGCCCAGGCGCTGGGCGCGGGAGGCGCGCTGCCGCCCATCGTGGCCGCGTGGCTGCCCAACGCCCTCTTCCTGGTGGCCGGATCGCTGCTGATGCTCCGGGTCCAGACCTGAGCCGCCCGGACGCGCCCCCGTGGTGCGCGTCCGGTCCCGACCTGCCTCAGTGGCCGCCGGCGCCGGCGTCCTTCGGCGGACCCTCGTTCACCCGGACGTCGGTCACCTGCATGGTGAAGTCCATGGTCCCGCTGTCCAGCATCTGCTGCATCTTCTTCATCTGCGGGCCCATCATCTGCTCCATGGCCTGGCGCTGCGCCGCCGGCATGTTCTTCAGCCTCTGCTGCCACTGCTGGAGGGCCGCCTGGGCCTGCACCCGGTCCGAGTCCGAGATGGCTCCCGTCATGCCCTGGATGGAGATGGTCATCTTGTAGGGCTGCATGAGGCCCTTCACGTTCCGGTAGTCGGACAGGTGGCCGGTCATGGAGAAGGGGTTGGGCGTGCTGTCCCGGGTGAGCGTGCCCTCCATGTGCATCTGCCGGACCAGGTAGTCCTTGCTGTCCAGGTAGAGCGTCATGGACTTGGGGTCGACCTCGATGTCCTGGGAGGCCCCCAGCGACTCCTGGCCGAAGTCGATGCCCGACAGGTCGTCCACCTGGACCACGTAGGTGTCGAACCCGTCCACCTGCCGGTGCCCCTGCACCCTGGCCCGCGAGGCGATCTTGGGGAGCAGCTCGTAGGGGTTCCCCCACTGTCCGGCGGCCTGAGCGTCCTTGTCGCTGTCCTCGGGCATGACGAACACGGGATGGCCGTCCACCATCTTCTTCACGTAGTAGGCGGTGTACGGCTGGCTCATCATGGAGTTGGTCATGGTGACCGTGTAGTTGTTCACCCCCTTCATCTGCGACTCGTAACGGTCCAGCGCCTTCTTGAGGACGCTGCCGGCCGACTGCGCCCGGACCGGCGTTGCGGGAAGGACGGCGGCCGACGCCGCGGCCACGGCCACGAAGGGAAGGATGCGCTGCCTGATTCTCACGACTACCTCCGGGATCTGGAACGGCCGACTGGCAGGCCGCCGCCCGGCTGCCGGCTCGCGGCCTCGTCCTGCGATCTCTCGCGAATGGATGTCGGTGGGCCGGTCGCGGCGGCCCCGCGGTGACTCTCTACTACCGGCCTGCGCGGCGGGGGATCCGGGCGCCGGCTCGCGGCTCCCGGGTTGGCACGGGCACTACTTCTTGGCGGCGATGATCACCGTGGCCGTGGCGGTGAGAACCGAGCTCAGGATGCCGAAGATGGCCGTGGCCGACAGGCCGCTGCCCACCTTGGGCTGCTTGGCCGGCACGGTGATGGTGCTGCCCGGATCCGGATCGGGGAGCCCGCCGCCGAAGAACAGGAACTTGCTCCCGCGCGCCGCCACCTGGCCGTTGGCGAAGCGGACGCGCGCCCGACCCTTGTCGGCCTTGTCGGTATAGCCGCCGGCCCGGCGAATGTAGTATTCGGCCCCTTCGCCCTTCTTCCACAGCACCTTGGTCGGCACGCCCACCTGGCCCTCCACGTCCACGGTGGGGACGTAGTGGGGCACGTAGATCGAATCGCCCGGCTCGACCAGGATGTTGGCCTGCCCGTCCGGGTGGCGGAGCGCCTGCTGGAAGTCCACTCCCACCCGTGTCCTCGGGGTGGACTTGGGCCGCGCCCGGAGCGCCGCCTGCCGGCGCAGCACCCGCAGGGAGTCGCGCGCGGCCACCAGGGCCGCCGTGTCGTTCAACGCCCCCGGCGAGCCCGCGGTCAGCGAGGCGCCGCCCTGCCCGATCAGGGTGGCGAGCGTGTCCGAGAGGGTGAGGCCGGCCAGCGTCGTGTCCCCGACCGCCTGCCCGGCGATCTGGGCCGCCGACAGCGTGTCGCTCGCCGTTCCCTGCTCGGCACGCCAGAGCTGGAAGCCCTCCGGGTACGCCTGTGACGTGAGGCCGCCCGCCCGCCGGATGAGGTCGGTGAGCCGTTCTTCACGGGTCCGGATCGAGTAGGGGCCCGGGAACTGGATCTCCCCGGTCACCACGACCTTCTGCTGCGGCTCGAAGCCGGGCGCCTTGCGAACGTACACGGCGTCCAGGTTGTGGAGATCGAAGCGCGCCGCCTCGCCGTCCATCGACGCGTGCGCCGCCGCGTCGTGCGCCGGGTCACCGGACCCGCCGAACACGTAGGAGCTGTCCAGCGGGACCAGGAAGCGCCGGGTCAACGTGTCCGACCGGGATTGCGAGATCACCACCCGCGCGACCTCGGCCTGCTGGACGTAGGCGCCCGTACGCAGGCCCCCGGCCTTGAGGATCAGGTCGGCCACCGTCATCCCGTCCACGAACGGGTAGACGCCGGGGTTCTGCACCCATCCGCCGATGGACACGGCCTCGTCCTCGCGCAGGTTTCGCTCCGAGAACACGATGATCTGGTCCATCCCCTGGATGAGCGGGTTCTGGACCGGTCGGCCGGCCGAGTCGGTGGCCAGGGTCACCGGGATGAGCTGACGGGTGTAGTCCGTCCGCAGGCGCTGGATCTGCACGCGGCCCTGGTAGGCGTCGGGGACCAGGCCTCCCGCCGCCTGGATGATGTCCCACAGCCTGGTGCTGTCCGAGGCGGCGTAGGTGCCCGGCCGCCACACGCCGCCGCTCACCGTGACCTGGTTTCGGGTGTCGCCCAGGACGGCGAAGACCGTGATCTCGTCCCCGTCGACGAGCGGCACGCGGGCGCCCGACGGCGTCTCCACCAGGGAGTCCGAACCGGCCAGGAGGCCCGTCACCGGGACGTCCATCAGCGCCCGGTCGCGTCCCGGCGTCCGCTCGGAGGGGGGCAGGATGCGCTGGATCTGGACCCGGCGGAGCTCGGCATTGGCCTGCAGGCCGCCGGCGTAGCGGATGGCGTCGGCCAGCCCCTCGCCGGCGTCGAGCTCGTAGATCCCGGGGCGCTTGACCGCGCCCTCCAGCTGCACCCGCTTCCTGGCCATCGGCACGTACACGATGTCCCCCTGCTCGAGGCGGAGGTCGCCCCCCGCCTTCCCCTTCAGCAGGTAGTCGTACAGGTCGATGTGGGCCACCGTGCTGTCGCCGCGATTCAGGATCACGTTCCGGAAGGAGCCGTCCCGTGTCGGACCGCCGGCGAAGTAGAGCGCCGTGAGCGCGGTAGCCAGGCTGCTCACCGTGTACGCGGCCGGCCGCTCCACGTTTCCGATGACGTAGACCTGCTCGGTGCGCAGGTTGCCGACCGAGATGTCGAAGTGCGTCGTGGCATCGGGGCCCCGCTTGATCCCCGAGTAGACCTGGGAGAGCCGGTGGAAGAGCGTCTCCCGCAGCTGGTCCATGGTCTTGCCGTTCACGTACACGCGGCCCACGTCCGGGATGACGATCCATCCCTCCCTCGTCACCGGGATCTGATACGCCTGCTCGACCGCTCCGGTGAGCACGAGCACGAGCTCGTCGCCGGGACCGACCTGGTAGTCGGGCGGCACCGGTCCCGTGGTCACGGGCTGGAATTGCGACGTGGCCTGCATGAACAGCTTGCGTCCGAACACCGGCGGGCCGGTCTCGGACGCCACGGGTGGTATGAACGGGAACTGGCCGTAGTACGAGGGCACCTGGCCATACGGGGTGCCGTAGGACGGATAGCCATAGGACGGATAGCCCGGGTAGCCGTAGGACGGGTAGCCCGGATACGCGCCCATCTGGCCGGTGGTCGCCGCGCCGGTGTCGGAGCTGAACTGACCGGCCGTGCCCGGCAGCACGCTGAGGAGCTGCGCCCCGACGAGGCTCGATGTGCCCGGCGAGACGGACTGCGACTTCCCCTCGAGGACGTTCAGGTACGGGCTCGCCATGTCCGGGTTGATCCCCCGCGAGGAGAGCAGGGAGCGGATCTGGTCCGCCGTGAGTCCGGACTGCTGGATGTAGTTCAGGATGTCCTGGTCGGAGATGGGATGGCCGAGGAGCTGCTCGGCGCGCTGGCGGAGCTGATCGGCGGTCTGTTGCGCGCGCAGCCGGGAGGGCACACCGGCGCACAGCGCCGCGGCCGCCAGCGCCACGAAGGCCAGGGTCGCCGGCCGCGACGCGAGCGCCCGCGCGGAGCCGCCCGCGCAGGGGCCGCGACGATCGGATGTCGGAGGTGAGCTCACGGATTCGGAATCGGGAACGAGGCGTCGTCTCGGACGCCCTAGATTGCCGCCGACCGACACGGCTGTCAACGCGCCGCCCGCGAGCGGACCCCGTGCCACGCGCGGCGGACCCTTCCCCACAGGGCGCGCACATCCTCCCGCGTATCGCGCCACAGGTCGTCGAGCTCCCGATAGTCGTCCGGCTCGGCCCGCCGCGCGTGGCGAGCCCACTCCGCGGCGAACGCGCCGGCCACCGCGAGCACGCCGCCCAGGAGGATACCGACGAACGCCTTCACGAGGAGGTGGAGCCGGTCGGGGCGGGCCGGGGCCTGCGGGGGACCCACGACGGTGATCACGGGCGTGTTGCGCACCTGGTCGATCTTCGCCTGCTCGAGGGATTCCGAGAGGGTCGTGTACACCTGCTGGAAGAGCGTGAGCCGACGGTTCATGCGATCATACTGGAACCGGAGCTCCGGGGAGTTCTGATAGCTGCGGTTGTGCTCCAGAAAGGACTGGACGCTGTCCTCCATGCTCCGGAGGCTGTCACCGGAGGCCGCGACGCGGGTCTCGAGGAACCGGCGCTCGGCCGAGGCCTGCGTCTGCCGGGTCTGGAGATTGAACACGTTCACCAGGTCCAGGAGGCGCTGGTCGACGTCGCGCGACAGCGCGGCCCAGTGCGTGCGCACGTCCACCGTCACGAGCCCCGTGGTCGCATCGGTCGAGATGTGCAGCCGGTCCTGGAGCTCCTCGATGGTCTTGGCGACCTGGACCGCGCGGCCGTCGCCATCCACGTCGAACAGCTGGACCAGGTCCCCCGAGAGGGTGTCGGCGTCGGGATCGTCCGAGGCGGGAAAGCGGTACCGGGTTTCGACCGCCGAGCGGAGCAGGTCCTGCGACTGCACGAGCGCGGCGTAGAAGTCGGGCGACTGGTTCGTCTCCCCCTGCGGCAGGTTCACGCCGAACTGCGCCGCCAGGCCGGCCAGCTGGGAGAGCTGCGCCGTGCCCGAGGTGGGCGTGAAGATCGCCTCCGAAGTGTAGGTCCGCGGGAGGATGAGCGAGATCACCACCCACAGGAAGGCCACGGTCAGCGGCAGCAGGACCAGGAGTCTCCGGTGCCGGAGCAGCACGGCCAGGATCGCGGCCAGCGAGATCTCCTCCGACTGGCTCTCGACCAGGAGGGGCATGGCCTGGACGATCCGTCCCGACGCGCCCCCGCCGGCCGGAGATGGACGCGCGGCGTCCGCCTCCTCGCGAGACGCGTCGGACGCGGGTGGCTGTGGGGGCAAATCGCTCATCGGCCCATTGCCGGAGTCGGCCGGGGGGAGTCCCGGCGCTCGTTGAGTCCGGGACGATCGGACGGTAGACTAGGCTCGCTCCCGACCCGGCACAAGCTCCGCGGGTCTCCACGAGAACGAGTCCCGAACCCGGATCCCGCCTCCCCGTGACCTCCGCTCCGGATATGTCCGCGCTGCGCTCCGCCCTGGGCGCGGCGCTCCCGCCCGGCATCGATTCCGGCCTCGCGGACGACCTGGCCGTGGCCGCGGCGTGCACCCTCGCGGGCGGGGCGGCCGTGCTTCCCTACTACGGGAGCTCGGACGGAGACCGGCGCGACCTGCGCGTCCGGGAGAAGGCGCCCGATGACCCCGTGACGGCGGCCGACCACGCCTCGAACCGGGCCATCCTCGACCTCCTCGATCGGGAGCGCCCCGGGGAGGCGGTGCTCAGCGAGGAGAGCGCGCCCCCCGGAGGCGACATGTCGCGGCGGCGTCTGTGGGTGGTCGATCCGCTGGACGGCACGCGGGAGTTCATCGATGGGCTGGGCGAGTTCGCGGTCATGGTCGGCCTGGCCGAGGGGGGTCGCGCCGTGCTCGGCGCGGTCTACCGACCCGATCCGGGAATCCTGGACCTGGGCCTCGCCGCAGGCGGCGCCTGGCGGGCGGAGATCGCGTCGTCCGCGCTGGAGGCGGCCGGCGGACCGGGGGGGGACGCACGCATCCTCCGCTCCCTTGCCCTGCGACCGCTCCGCGTGCCGCCGCGGAAGCCCGGCCCGGTCCGCTTCGTACACTCCCGGTCCCACCGTCCCCCGATCCTGGACGAGCTCGAGACCGCCCTCGGGACGGTCGAATCGGTGCCGTCGGGCTCGGTGGGCGTCAAGTGCGGCCTCATCGCCGGCGGCGAGGCGGATCTCTACGCCCACCCGGTGCCCTACCTCAAGGAGTGGGACACGTGCGCTCCGGAGGCCGTGCTGCGCGGGGCCGGAGGGCGCGTGACCGACTGCCTCGGGCGACCGCTCGAGTACGGGAAGAGCCCTCCCACGCAGCCAGAGGGGCTGCTGGCGGGAACGCCGGACGTCTGGACCCGAACCCTCCCGATCGTTAGACATATGGCGCCCTGAGATCGACGGCCCGACCGGGGCCTCGACACGGAACCCGACACGAACCAGGCATCATGAGTCCCAAGTCCAAGAACATCTTCTGGCAGGAGACCCGCATCTCGCGGGAGGACCGGGAAGCCTCCCGAGGCCACCGCGGCGCGGTCCTCTGGTTCACCGGCCTGTCGGGGAGCGGCAAGTCCACCCTGGCCACCCGGCTCGAGGAGCAGCTCTACCGGGAGGGCTACGGCACCTACATCCTGGACGGCGACAACGTCCGCCACGGCCTGAACCGCGACCTGGGCTTCTCGCCCGAGGACCGGACGGAGAACATCCGCCGGGTGGGCGAGGTGGCCAAGCTGTTCGCCGACGCCGGCGTCCTGGTCGCCACCGCCTTCATCTCCCCGTACCGCGAGGACCGCGACCAAGTGCGCGCCATCCTGGAGCGCGACATGGACTTCGTGGAGATCTTCGTCTCCTGCCCCCTGGAGGTGTGCGAGGAGCGCGACCCCAAGGGGCTCTACAAGAAGGCGAGGGCGGGCGAGATCAAGGGCTTCACGGGGATCGACGCCCCGTACGAGGAGCCCGAGCGCGCCGAGCTGGTGGTCGAGACGCACCGCATGAGCCCGGAGGAGTCGGTGGCCCTGATCCTCGAGTGGCTCGAGGAGCGCGGCTACATCCGGCTCCGCGACCGGGCCGGCGGCGAGGACGCGTCGCGCCCGTCGGCCGCCGGCGCCGAGAGCTGAGGGGGGCGGCGATGCCGATCGAGCCGTACGGGGGACAGCTGGTGGACCGGACCGTGGCGCCCGGGGAGGCGAAGGCCCTCCGCGAGGGCGCCCGTGACATGCCGCGCATCCGCCTCACCGACCGCATCCTGAGCGACCTCTACCTCCTGGCCGTGGGCGGCCTGTCGCCGCTCGGCGGCTTCATGGGCCGGGAGGACTACGAGTCGGTCCTGGACCGCATGCAGCTGGCCCGGGGCCTTCCATGGTCGGTCCCCATCGTCCTCCCGGCCAGCGAGGAGGAGGCGCTCGAGCTGGGACCGGGCACCACGGCCGTGCTCGAAGCCCCCGACGGCGCGATGGCCGGGCTGGTGGACGTGGAGGAGGTGTACGACCGGGCCCTCGAGCGCGAGGCGAAGGCCGTCTACGGCACCACCGACACCGACCACCCGGGCGTGGCGGCCGTGCAGGCCCTGGGCCCGAAGTACGTGGCCGGAGCGGTGCGCTGGCTCTACGAGGAGGACATCTCGGGCTTCCCGGAGCGCAACCTCACCCCGGCACGGGTCCGGGCGGCCATCGCCGAGCGCGGCTGGGACACGGTCGTGGCCTTCCAGACCCGGAACCCCATCCACCGCGCGCACGAGTACATCCAGAAGTGCGCCCTGGAGCTCGTGGACGGGCTCCTGGTCCACCCGCTGGTCGGGGAGACCAAGCCCGACGACGTGCCGCCGGACGTCCGCATGGAGTGCTACGAGGTCATGCTCGAGCACTACTTCCCGCGGGACCGCGTGATGCTCTCCGTCCTCCCGGCCGCCATGCGCTATGCGGGGCCCAGGGAGGCGGTCCACCACTCCATCATGCGCCGCAACTACGGCTGCACCCACTTCATCGTCGGACGGGACCACGCCGGCGTGGGCGACTACTACGGCACCTACGACGCCCAGGAGATCTTCGACACCCTGGACCGGGACGCGCTCGGGATCGAGCCGATGAAGTTCGAGCACGCGTTCTGGTGCACGGTCACCGGCCAGATGGCCACGGCGAAGACCTCCCCCTCGCGGCCCGACCAGCGGATCTTCCTGTCGGGGACGAAGGTGCGCGAGATGCTCTCGCGCGGTGAGCGTCCGCCGGCGGAGTTCAGCCGGCCGGAGGTGGCCGACGTGCTGGTCGAGGCCTACCGGGAGTGAAGCGGCCGGCGGAGACGCGTCCGACGTGAGCCTCGACGCGGCGATCACGCTGGCGGTGGTGGCCCTCACCATCGCCGCGCTCGCCCGCGAGATCCTCAGCCCCGATGTGCTGCTCTTCGGCGCCCTCGTCGTCCTCGTGGCGGCCGGGGTCCTGGACTTCGAAGCCGCCCTGCGCGGCTTCTCGAACCCCGTCCTCCTCACCATCGCCGGGCTCCTGGTGGTGGCGTCCGGGCTCAAGGGGACCGGGGCGCTCGAGGTGGTCACCGACCTCGTGCTCGGCACGGCCCGCACCCTCCGGCAGGCGCTGGTGCGGCTCACGGGGACCACCGTGGTGGCCTCGGCCTTCCTCAACAACACGCCCATCGTGGCCATGGGAATCCCGGTGGTCACCCGCTGGGGTCGGCGGCGAGGGCTCGCCCCCTCCCGCCTCCTCATCCCGCTCTCCTACGCCTCCATCCTGGGCGGCGTGTGCACCCTGATCGGGACCTCCACCAACCTGGTCGTGGACGGACTCATGACGGGCCACGGCCTGCCCGAGCTGGGCTTCTTCGAGCTGGCCCGGATCGGCGTGCCGATCGCGGTCGTGGGGGTGGCCTACCTGGTCCTCGTCAGCCCCGCCCTGCTCCCGGATCGCAGCCAGGTCGAGGCCGACGCCGAGCGCGCCCGGCGCTACCTGGCGGAGATGCGGCTCACCTCCCCCTCGCCCCTCATCGGGCGCACGGTCGAGGACGCGGGACTCCGCCACCTGCCCGGCCTGTTCCTGGTCCGGATCGAGCGCGCGACGGGCATCGTGGCGCCCGTGGGCCCGG
>CAYXHP010000018.1:0-3538 GCA_964465015.1 uncultured Gemmatimonadota bacterium | reverse complement strand
AGGGAAGGAGTTATCCGGCGACGCAAGAGGAGGAGGCGGTAATATCCGGTGAATGAAGGCATGGCGTTACCCATGTGACCGGATCAAACTGTGACCTATCTGCCAGTCTGCTCCATGATCGAGCTGAAGGACGACGCGGGGGAGGGGGTGCCGCCCGCGGCGCCTCGCCGCGCGGTCGCCCGCATCGACCTGGGCCCGTTACTTGCGTAAGACGTTAACTATAGACGTTACCACGTCTTCCGCTCGGAGAATCGACCATGCTCTGGACCATCGCCGTCATCCTGTTCATCCTGTGGTTGCTCGGGTTCTTCGCCTTCCACGTGGGCGGCGGACTCATCCACCTGGTGCTCGTCGTCGCCGTCATCCTGATCATCTGGAATCTGATTGCGGGGCGGCGCGCCGTATAGGCGCGACCACAGGGGAGCCCGGACAAGAAGGTCGTAACGGCGTGCGGCCGCGGCCTCAGCGGAAGAGCTTCCCCGGGAAGAGTTAGAGCTGCCGGTCGCCCCGGCGACACCCCCGATGCCGTGCCTCGCTCTCGGCACGGAGGGCCCGGCGGGCCAGCGGTCGCCCGCCACGCGCTCGTTGCCCGGCTCCTCGGTCCGCGTCATACTCGCAGGACCGAGACTCGGGCCTGGGGGGAGGCATCCGAAGCAGAACGCGCATCCGGGGCGCGGCAGCGCTTCTCACCGGCGGCATGGCGCGACGCCTGCCGGCCGCCGGCCTCCTCGCCGCGGTCCTCCTCGGCCTGGTCCTGCCGGCCTCGGTCTCCGCGCAGGCGGCGATCCTGAACACGGAGACCCTCCAGCCCAGCGACGTCTCGGGGTTCTTCCTGAGCCTGAACGCGGCGGCCGACCTGCAGGGCGGGAACTCTCACCTGGCCAGCCTGAGCGGGAGCGGGGCGATCGGGTCCCAGGGCGAGCGGAACCGGGTCGTGCTCATGGGCGGGCTCTCCTACCTGTCGGCCAGCGACTCGGTCTCGACGAACGACCGCTACGCCCAGCTCCGCTACAACCGCTTCTTCACGAAGCGGACGCGCACGTTCCACTTCGTCCAGGTGCAGGCGAGCCGCGCCCAGCTCCTGCGGCGGCGCGTGCTGGTGGGGAGCGGCCTGCGCCACGCGTTCCTGGCGGGGGAGAGCACCCGGCTGGACCTGGGCGCGGGACTCATGTGGGAGCACGAGCGGCTCGATGTCTCCGGGCTCCCGCCCGGCACCGCCGCCCGCGGCACGGACTGGCGCGGGGAGCTCCTGGCCGTCGCGTCCCGGCGGCTCTCCGGGTCGAGCCGCCTCTCCGAGGTCATGTACGTCGAGCCTCGGGCCGACCGGCCCTCCGACGTGCGCGTCCTGAGCGAGCTCCGCCTGGGAGCGAGCGTCACCGGGAGTGTGGAGCTCACCCTCGCCTTCCGCTGGCGCTACGACAGCCGGCCGCCGCCCTCCGTGCGGCGTCACGACGTGGAGCTGGAGGCGGGGCTGGGGGCGCTGGTGCGGTAGGAGGCCCGGGGGGACGCTGCGCTCAGGCTCGCGCGCGAGCAGGCGGAGCACGGAGCGGGGCGAAGTAGCCCATCGGTGGGCGAGTCGATCCGGAGCTTGGCGGGGGGGCGATCCATGCCATCCAGGTGCGGTACTTCGGCGGACTTGCTCCGCCAGAAGCCACCGAGATCGGGGCGCTTGACCGTCACCTGACTTCCGCGGCCGAAGATGCACCGGAATCTTCGCACGGAGGCTGTCATGCTCGGTCACTCGGATGTCCCCGGGATCATCCCTGGCAGCCGCCGGGTCCAGGCGGCTCTCTGGGGCGGCTCGCTCCTCCTCGGAGCGCTCGGCTGCGGAGGCGGGCCCACGGGACCGTCGGCCGGTCCCCCGCCCGCTCCCCCTCTGGAGCCCGTGCCATACGAGGCGCTCGGCTCCGCGCGGGTCCTGTTCCAGCGAATCGGCGGTCCGGAAGGGGCATACGACGCCGCCTATCTGATCGATGCGCGGTTGCGGCGCAGCACGCCGGCGCTGGACACCGTGAGTTCGCCCATCGTGATCGGGCCCAGCCTCTCTCCGACCGGAAGCGAGGTGGCGTGGAACCGGTACAACTCCGACAGCGGCTACGTCGCCGTGGTGACGGATCTCTCGGGCGGTGGCACGCGCCGCGTCTCTCCGCTCTCTTCCTTCGCCAACAACGTCGACCCTCCCTCCTGGACGCCTTCGGGGGCGGCCGTCGTGTTCGGATTCCATCCGGGGGCGCATGGGTCGCTCCGTCGCCCGCCGACCCTCTGGAGCGTGTGTACGCCCCGGCGGACTCGCACGCACGGGTCGAGGTGGCGGCCTGGTCGCCGAACGGGGACGAAGTCGCCCTCCTGGAGGTCCTGTACGGCGTCGATCCGCTGGGCGCGGCCGGGTCCGACAACCCCCCCGTCGTCCGCACGAGCGTCGAGGTCCTGGACCCGGGCACCGGCGACGTCCGGATCCTGGCCCGGCTGGACGGCTCCGGGGGCTCCTTCTACGTGGACAACCCGCGCTCCCTGTGCTGGCTACCGGACGGTGAGAAGGTGGTCTTCAACGCGCCCACTGCGACCGTCGTGGGCGATGACACCATCCTCGCCCACCTGTGGGTCGTCGACGTGGGCGGCGGGGACCTCGTGCAGCTGACCACCGCCGCGGATGCCTTCGACTACGGCGTCTCCTGCGCGTAGCGAGCGGGCCGCGCCCGGCGGGGGCCTTCCGCAAGCCGCAGGGCGGCCGAAGCCCCGGCCCCTAACTCCCGGTCAGTGCCTGGAAGGCCGGCTCCCCGTGCAGCGCGTCCCAGAAGGGGTCGATCCGGAGCCTGGCGCGGGACATGAGGCCCCCGTCCGGGAGGTCCAGGAGCTTCCGGAGGAGGCCGATCGCGGCCTCCTTGTCTCCGACCTGCACGTCGATCCAGGCCATCCAGACCAGGAACTCGGGGCCCGTCACGGCGTCGCGGCTCACCGGCATGAGCTCGAGCGCGCGCCGGCCCTCGCTCAGCGCCTCGTCCTTCCGGCCCAGCCCGGCGGCGGCCAGGGCCAGGGCCAGGTGGAGGTCCGCGTCGTCCGGCCGCTTCGCGAGGAGCGTCCCCACCCGGGCGCGAGCGGCGGCGTAGCTCTCTCGCGCGGGCCCCTTCTGACCGGCCCGCTCCTGGGCCATGCCCACGAACAGGAGGCGGGGCAGCACGACATTGTGGCTCGAGACCCAGTCCGTGGTGGTGTCCGAGCGCACCGCCTCCACCGCCGCGCTGAAGTCGCGCCGGAGGTAGGCCAGCCAGTAGCGGTCCTGCCAGGTGAGGGCGTACTCGGGGCTCCCGGGCTTGATGCGGGCGACGAGGGTGGCGACGGGCTCCAGGTCGCCCGACCGGAACATGGCGTTCCATGCCCGGAAGTCCTCGTCCGCGATCGTGTCGCCGTCGATGGCCAGCGCCCGCTCCGAGGCCGAGTCGGCCGCGTCGTAGCGCCGCAGGTTCTGGTAGGTGAGCGCCAGCTGGCCGTAGGGGCCGGGATCGCGCGGGTCGAGCAGGGCGGCCCGCTGGAAGGCGTC
>CAYXHP010000017.1:0-8995 GCA_964465015.1 uncultured Gemmatimonadota bacterium | reverse complement strand
CTGAGGGACCCCGCCAGGCCCCGCGGATCGGCCGCCAGACGCCTCTGGCGCTCGCGGCGGCGTGTCTCCTCGGGCAGCCGGCGCTGCGTGGCGAACAGGGGGAGCGCCATCCAGTCGTCCACGAACCGCTCCCGGGCCCTCGGATTTGCATCGGCCGCGTCGAGCCGGGCGGCCAGCGCCTCGTCGGCCGCCCGGCGTGCCGCGCGCTCGGCCCCGGACGCCAGGCCCGGAGAGCCGCTCTCCAGCACGAGGCCGCTCACGCGAGAGGGACGCAAGACACCGGCGGCCAGCGCCAGCCGCGCCCCCATGGAGTATCCCGCCCAGACCGCTCGCGTCACGCCCAGGCCATCGAGCACTTCCTCCAGATCGTCGAGCTGGGCCTGCATGGCGTAGCGCGCGGCGTCGTGCGGGGCGTCGCTGTCGCCGTGGCCCAGGAGGTCGACCGCCGCGACCCTGGAGCCCGCCGTCTCGAGCGCCTGGAGGAGCGGCCCTCCCCACGCCTCCGCCGAGCCCGTGAAGCCGTGCAGGAGCAGCAAGGGCGGGGTCCGGGACTCCGGGCCGCCCTCTCGCAGGTGAAGGCGGAGCCCGTCGCGCAGCACGATGGTCCGGTCCCTGGCGGTCAATCTCGTGTCCTCCTCTCCCGGCCCGCGCGTCCCGACTCAGGATAGCACGGCGGGGTCGGCGGCGGGCCGAGCGGTCTGCGGGCCGAGGTCATCGCACTGGCCGACGCACCGACCGCATCGCAGTTTGGTTGGCAGGTGCGAGGTTCCAGGCGACGCTTCCGCGCGGCGCCCGGCCCGGGACCCGACGTTCGCTGGCAGATGCCCGTACACCTGCCGACGTAGCAGCCGGTACCGGGCCGGACCTTCCGAGATGGAGAAGCGCGGTGCGTGCAGCGACTCCGGCGGACCAGCCGTCCTCCGGTAGGAACGCCTCGATCCGGAGCTACCGCTCCCCTCCCGCGCGTGTCCTGGCGGTCGAGGATGACGAGGAGGCCGCCGAGTCCCTGGGGCTCATCCTCGAGCTCCTCGGGCACCAGGCGCGCGTCGTCCACGACGGGCCCTCGGCGCTCGAGGCGCTGCGCCACGACTCACCCGATATCATGCTCATCGACGTGGGACTCCCCGGAATGAACGGCTACGAGCTGGCCCGGGTCATCCGGGGCGACCCCGAGCACCGTGACCTCGTCCTGGCGGCCGTCACGGGCTACGGCCGGCCGGAGGACCGTGACCGGGCCCACGAGGCCGGCTTCGACCACCACCTGGTCAAGCCCGTGGACCTCGGGGTCCTGCGTGCAATCGTCGACTCCGCAGCCGGAAGTCGGGGCGGCGACCTCGGGTCCGTAGACCGGAGGGCCCCGCCTGACTGACCGCCGGTTCCCTCGATTCCCTGCGTCGGCTTCCCGTCCCCGTGCGGTTCGCTCCGCGCGGTGAGATCGGCCCTCCTGTTGCTCCGCTCGCCGCCGCCGTACGCCTCCCGTAGCTTGTCCGCCGACCCGGGCAGGAGGTGATGGGGTGCGCATCGCCGACATGAACTGGATGCAGGTGGAGGCCTACCTGGAGGGGGACGACCGGGCGGTGCTGCCGCTCGGCAGCACCGAGCAGCACGCCGGGCTCCGGCTCACGGTGGACTGCATCCTCCCCGAGCGTGTGGCCGCCGAGGCGGCCGAGCCGCTCGGCGTGCCGGTGTTCCCCGTCCTCGCCTACGGCGTCACGCCCTATTTCGCCGCCTTCCCCGGCTCCATCTCCCTGCGCCTCTCGACCCACCTGGCGGTCGTGCGCGACATCCTGGACGGCATGGCCGGGTCGGGCTTCCGCCGCATCCTGATCGTGAACGGGCACGGCGGAAACGGCGCGATCCACCAGCTCGTGCCCGAGTGGACGGCCGATCACCCCGGATGCCACCTGGCGGTGCACGACTGGTGGAAGGCGCCGGAGACGCTGGCGAAGGTGCGGGAGATCGACCCGGTGGCCTCGCACGGCTCGTGGATGGAGAACTTCCCGTGGACGCGCCTGCCGGGGGTGGAGATGCCCGGGACCGGCCGGCCCATGGTGGACCTGGCCCGCGTGCGAAGCCTGGGGCCCGAGGCGCTCCGGGACTACCTGGGGGATGGCAACTTCGGCGGGCTCTACCAGCGACCGGACGAGGACATGCTCGCCATCTGGGACGTGGCGGTCCGGGAGACCCGCGCCGTCCTCGCGGGAGCCTGGGGCGCGCCCTAGCGGGCCGCCGGGGAATCGGGGCGGACGGTGCGGTTCCTGATCTGGGGCGCGGGCGCCATCGGCGGCACCCTGGGCGCCTACCTGGCCCGCGCGGGCCACGACGTGACGGTCGTGGACGCAGCCGAGGAGCACGTGGCGGCGATCGAGGCGGCCGGTCTCCGCATCGCCGGACCGATCGGCGACTTCACGGTGTCCGTGCCGGCCTTCACGCCGGACCGGGTCGGCGGAGAGTGGAAGACCATCGTGCTGGCCACCAAGGCGCAGCACACGCGGGAGGCGACCCGGATGCTCCTCCCGCACCTGGACTCGTCCGGGTGCGTGGTCTCGGCGCAGAACGGGCTCAACGAGCTCGCGATCTCCGAGCTGGCCGGCGACGATCGAACGGTGGGAGCCTTCGTCAACTTCGGGGCCGACTACCTGGAGCCGGGGGTCATCCACTTCGGGGGGCGCGGCGCGGTGGTCCTCGGCGAGATCGACGGTCGGATCACGCCGCGGGTCGAGGCGCTGCGCGACGCGTGGGTCGACTTCGACGACGGGGCGATCGTGACGCCCCACATCTGGGGCTACCTGTGGGGCAAGGAGGCGTACGGCGCCATGCTGTTCGCCACGGCGCTCACCAACGCCTCCATCGCCGACGCCCTCGCGATGCGCGAGTTCCGGGACACCTACGTGGGCCTCGCCCGCGAGGTACTGGCGGTCGCCGCGGCCCGGGGGGTCACGCCCCGGTCGTTCGACGGCTTCGACCCGGCCGCGTATCTCCCCTCCGCTCCAGACGGAGCGGCCGACGCCTCCCTCGTCGCGCTGGTGGAGTTCAACCGCCGCTCGGCCAAGACCCACAGCGGCATCTGGCGCGACCTGGCGGTCCGGAAGCGGCCGACCGAGGTCGACGCCCAGCTCGGCATCGTCGCCCGCCTCGGCGCGGAATCGGGCTTGGAGACGCCGGCCCTCTCGCGGCTGGTGGAGCTCATCCACGACGTCGAGAGCGGGGTCCGCTCGCAGTCCCTGGAGACGCTGGAGGAGCTGGGGCGCGCGGCCGGGAGCCAGACCCGATGACCCGGGAGTTCGAAGGCCGCGCCGCCATCGTCACGGGAGCCGCGCACGGCTTCGGCCGCGCCATCGCCCGGTCCCTGGCCCGGCGCGGGGCCGAGGTGTGGGCGTGCGACATCCTCGAGGACGAGCTCACCGAGACCGTGCGTCTGTGCGAGGACGAGGGCGGCGCGTGCCGTGGCCGCCGGGTGGACGTGAGCGACCGGTCGACGGTCGAGGCCTTCGTCCGGGAGATCGAGGCCGGGGCGCCGAGCCGAGCGGTGGACATCCTGGTCCACAGCGCGGGCGGGGTCCTGGGGCAGGTGGGACGACCGCTCGAGCAGGTGACCCCGGCCGAGTGGAAGGCGATCTTCGAGGTGAACACCGACGGGGCGTTCTGGCTCGCGCAGGCTGCCGCGCCGGGCATGAAGGCCGCCGGCCGGGGCCGAATCATCTTCATCTCGAGCGGAGCCGGACTCGGGGTGAGCCTCACCGGGATCCAGGCCTACGCCTCGGCCAAGGCCGCCCAGATCGGGCTCACTCGCCAGCTGGCCCACGAGCTCGGCCCGTGGGGCATCACCGTGAACAACATCGCGCCCGGCTTCGTGCGCTCCAATCCGACCACGGAGCGCCAGTGGGAATCCTACGGGGCGGAAGGCCAGCGCGCCCTGGTGGAGCGCATCGCGCTCAGGCGCCTGGGCTCACCCGAGGACATCGCCCACGGCGTGCTCTTCTTCGCATCGGACGAGGCCGGATGGATCACCGGACAGGTACTGTCGATCGACGGAGGAAAGTGATGGGGCTGGAGGACGTGCTCGCCGACCTGAGCTCACGCCACGAGGAGATCCTGGGGGAGCTGGTGGAGTTCGCGTCGATCCCGAGCGTGGGAGCCGATCCGGCGCGAGCGGACCGGATGCTGGAAGCGGCGCGCTGGGTGGCCGATCGGCTCGGGCGGGCCGGTCCCCTGTCGGCTCGCATCGTCGAGACGGGGGGGCAGCCCATTGTCTACGGCGAGTGGCTCGGCGCGCCCGGCGAGCCGACCCTCCTGGTATACGGCCACTACGACGTGCAGCCGGAGGACCCCCTCGACCGGTGGGAGAGCCCGCCGTTCGAGCCCACGCTCCGCGACGGCCGCCTGTACGCGCGCGGCGTGTCCGACGACAAGGGACCGATGCTCATCCCGATCGAGGTGGCCCGCTCCTTCTTCCGTACAGAGGGCGCTCTCCCGGTCAACGTGAAGTTCATGTTCGAGGGGGAGGAGGAGGTCGGCAGTCCCAGCCTGGACGGGTTCATCCGTAGCCACGAGGAGATGCTGGCGGCCGACGCCGTGCTGTCGGCGGACGGCGCCATGTGGCGCCCGGACGAGCCCTCGATCGTCGTGGGGAGCCGCGGCGTGGCCGGTCTCGAGTTCACGCTCACCGGTGCCTCCAAGGACCTGCACTCCGGGCGGCACGGGGGCGGTGTAGCCAACCCGCTCCACGCCATGGCCCAGCTGGTGGCCAGCCTGCACGACGAGGAAGGCCGGGTGGCCGTGGCAGGCTTCTACGATCGCGTCCGCGATGTCCCGGAGGCAGAGCGCGCCGAGATCCGGGCCATGCCCTTCGACGAGGCGGCCTACCTCGCCGAGTTGGGCGCGCCGGCGCCGGTCGGAGAGGCGGGCTACACGACCCTGGAACGGCAGTGGATCCGTCCCACCCTGGAGGTGAACGGCATGTGGGGTGGTTACCAGGGGCCGGGAGGGAAGACCGTGATCCCGAGCGAGGCGCACGCCAAGATCACCAGCCGCCTGGTACACGACCAGGATCCCGAGGAGATCGTGGCCCTCATCACTCGCCACCTGGAGTCGCACGTGCCGGCGGGCACGCGGCTCACCGTCACGCCCGGAGCGGGTCGCGCCGGCGCGGCGAGGATCGAGCCCGACCACTTCGTGGTGCGGGCGGCCCGGCGCGCCCTCTCGGAGGTATACGGCGTCGAGCCCCTGCTCGTTCGGGTCGGCAGCACGGTCCCGATCTCGGAGCTGTTCGAGCGCCACATGGGGCTCCGCACCCTGTTCTTCTCCTTCTCGACCGCCGACGAGGACTTCCACGCCCCGAACGAGTTCTTCCGCGTGCGCCGGCTGTACGAAGGCCTGGAGGCGTGGACCAGGCTGTGGGAGGAGGTCGGCCAGAGCGGCCCGAGCGAGGCGGGAGCCGCCGGGACCGGCAGACCGGAGTGACGACACCGCGATCGACGCAGGCTACGGGCGACCCCGACCATGGAGAGCCCAAACGATTGGACGAGGAGGCGGGATGCTGATCACCACGACCAACGAAGTCCCGGGATACGAGATCCAGGAGGTCTACGGTGAGGTGTTCGGGCTCACGGTCCGCTCGCGGAACCTCGTTTCCACGATCGGCTCCGGCCTCAAGTCCATCGTGGGCGGCGAGATCAAGGGGCTGACGAGGGCGCTCGCCGACAGCCGCGAGCAGGTGATCGGGCGCATGACGGAGGAAGCGGAGGCGAAGGGCGCCAACGCCGTCATCGCGATGCGCTTCGACACCTCCGAGCTCGGCAGCCTGTGGACGGAGATCTGCGCCTACGGTACGGCGGTCAAGGTGAAGAAGAGCTACTGAGGCCGCCGCCCGAGTCCGGCGCCGGTCAGCCGCTCCAACCCACTGCGGCCGCCGCGAACACGGCCGCCGCCCCGAAGAGCAGAAGGGCCAGGTAGCGGGGCGCGACGAAGCGGACCCAGTCGCGGTAGGTGACTCCTCCCGCCGCCAGCAGCGCCAGGAGCGCACCGTGCGTGGGCGAGATGAGGTCGGTGAGGCCGGCTCCGCACTGGTAGGCCAGGACCGCCACCTGTCGGGGCAGGCGGAGGAGATCCGAGAGCGGCGCCAGGATCGGCATCGTGAGCACGGCGTGCCCGCTCACCGACGGCACCGGCACGTGCACCAGCACGTGAGCTCCGACCATGGCCACCGCCGACAGCGCCGCGGGCAGACCCTGGACCGGAAGGAAGAGGCCGCGCACGATCGTGTCGACGATCCGGCCGTCCTCCAGCACCACGAAGATGGCCCGCGCGAAGCCCACCAGCAGCGCGGCGTAGGCCATGTCCCGGAAGCCCCTCACGAAGGCGAGAGAGGTGCCCTCGACGCCGAGCCGGCCCACGAATCCCGCCGCGACGCCCATGATGAAGAAGATGGCCGAGAGCTGGTCGAAGCCCCATCCCCAGTGGAGAAGCCCCACCGCCAGCACGGCGAAGGTGGCGACGACCAGGCCGAGGATGACCGCGTCCCGCCGCGTGACTTCGCGTTCGACCTGCGCAGCGGGAGCAGCGCCGGCCGCGGGCGCCGGGACCTCCGCCGCCGGCGAGGCTCCTGGAGCCGTCGCACCGCCGCCGCTCTCCCCGGAGCCGGTCCGCGAGTCCGGAGCACGGCTCCGGGTGCGCACCGCGTAGCGCATCGTGCCCACCACCCAGAAGCTCACGGCCAGGAGCAGGAGGACGGTGCGGTAGCCCCAACCTGACAGGAGGGGGAGACCCGCGACCTTCTGGGCGATGCCCACCTGGAAGGGATTGATCGGGCTGAACGCCGAGCCCACCATGGCGGCGCCCCCGCTCATCGCCACGGCCACCAGCGGCTCGAAGCCGACCCGGGAGGTGAGAACCAGGAGGACCGGCACCAGGGCGATGATCTCCTCCTTCATGTTGTCGAGCGCCCCGCCGGTCGCGAACAGCAGTGCGACGACCGGGATGAGGAGGACGTCGTGGCCTCGCATCCGCTCCACCAGCCACCGGACCCCGCTCCGGAGCGCTCCCGTGTCGTCCACGACCGTGAAGGCGCCCCCGATCAGGAAGATGAGGAAGACGACGTCGGCCGCGTCGGTGAGTCCGCGCGGAATGTCCACCACCGCCCGGAACGCGCCCACGGGCGAGGGCGTCACCGAGTGGTAGGTCCCGGGCACGACCACCGTGCGGCCCGTGGCCGGGTCGTCCCGCCGCTGATAGGCCCCGGCCGGCAGGACCCACGTCAGGGCGGCGGCCACCAGGACGCCACCCACGAGGAGGGCGAGCGGGTGGGGGAAACGGAACCGGGGGAGACCTCCCCGGGAGCGGGGGGTCCGGCGGCCGGCCTGGGAGGGCGCTCCATCCACGCGTCGTGCCTCGCTCGAAAGTCCGGGGAGCGCGCGAGCCGCGCGCGCGAGCCCGCACCGTAGGCGAGCGGGACGGGTCGCGCCAGCGGAGCCCGCCTCCATCCCTCCGTCTTGACCGGCCTTACCCGAGGATCCCATGCTGCGGCGATCCGGCGCGGCACCGACCCCCCTGACTGGAGCGCGTGGCATGCTGAATCTCGGGAGCGCCTCCGCCTCGATGCTGATCCTGACCCTCTCCATCGCCGCCTGCGGGCCCTCGGGCGAGGAGTACGATCTCGTGATCGCGGGCGGCCGCGTCCTGGACCCGGAGAGCGGATTCTTCCAGGTGGCCAACGTAGGGATCCGCGGCGGAACGATCGCCGAGATCTCCGGCCGCGACTTCCACGGGACCCGGACGATCGACGCCACCGGGCTCGTGGTGGCGCCCGGCTTCATCGACATGCACGAGCACGGGCAGACGGACGAGGCCTACGGCCTCATGGTCCGGGACGGGGTCACGACGGCCCTCGAGCTCGAGGTGGGCACCGCGGACATCGACGGCTGGTACGCGGCGCGCGAGGGGGGTCAGCGGGTCAACTACGGCGCCAGCGTCGGTCACATCCCGGTCCGCATGGAGGTGTTCCACGACCCGGGCACGGGCCTTCTCCCGGCCGGCATCGGCGGGTCCGGCGTCGCCACACCCGCCCAGCTGGACCAGATCGAGGCGCTCCTCCGGCGCGGGCTGGACCGCGGGGCGCTCGCCGTCGGCTTCGGGAGCGCCTACACGCCGGGCGCCACCATGGACGAGATCGAGCGAATGTTCGGGGTGGCGGCCGAGTACGGCGCCTCGGTGCACATCCACATGCGGGGCGGCCTCCCGGGACTCGACTCCACGATCGCCGCTGCGAAGCGCGCCGGCGCGCCGCTCCACATCGTCCACGCCAACTCCAGCGCCGGCCCCGACATCGAGGCGTTTCTGGCCAGGATCCAGGCGGCACGCGACTCCGGTCAGGACGTCACGACCGAGACCTACCCGTACGGCGCGGGCATGACCGAGATCACCTCGGCCCTGTTCGACGACTGGAAGACCTGGCCGGACGAGCGCATCCACCAGGTCCAGCTCGTCTCCACCGGGGAGCGCCTCACCCGAGAGACTTTCGGTCCGGCCCGGGAGGCGGGCGGGACGGTGATCATCTTCGACCGTACCGAGGCGATGACACGCACGGCGGTGGCCAGCCCGCTCACCATGATCGCCAGCGACGGCTTCATCCAGGACGGAAAGGGACATCCCCGCACGTCGGGGTCCTACTCCAAGGTCCTGGGACGCTACGTGCGCGAGGAGCACGTGCTCGACCTGCCGGAGGCGGTCGCCAAGATGACGATCCTGCCGGCTCGGCGCCTCCAGTCGCGCACGCCCGCCTTCGCCCGCAAGGGACGCGTGCGGGAGGGAATGGATGCCGACCTCACGATCTTCGATCCGGAGACGGTGATCGACCGCTCCACCTACGAGGAGCCGACGCTCCCGGCGGCCGGGATCCCCTACGTGATCGTGGGCGGAGTGCTGGTGGTGGACGGGGGGAAGCTGACGGGAGCCAAGCCCGGCGTGGGCGTCCGGGCGCCGGCGCGCGAAACGGCGG
>CAYXHP010000016.1:0-11636 GCA_964465015.1 uncultured Gemmatimonadota bacterium | reverse complement strand
GCCGGTACTCCACCAGGCGCTTGGCCTTCTCGAGCACCATCTCGGCCACCTGAGTGTGGCGGTCCGCCGGCTCGTCGAACGTGGACGAGATGATCTCGGCCGCCACGTGCTCCTCCATGTCCGTCACCTCCTCGGGACGCTCGTCGATGAGAAGCACGATGAGCTTGCACTCGGGGTGGTTTTCGAGGACGGAATTCGCGATCTTCTGGAGGAGGATGGTCTTCCCGGCCTTGGGCGGGGAGACGATGAGAGAGCGCTGTCCCTTCCCGATCGGGGCGATGAGGTCGAGGATGCGCATCGACACATCCCCGTCGCCTCGCTCCAGGGTGAGGCGCTCCTCGGGATAGCGTGGACGCAGGTTGTCGAACCCGATCCGGTGCTTGGCCTTTTCCGGGTCCTCCCCGTTGACGGTCTCTACCTTGAGCAGGGCCAGGTAGCGCTCGCCCTCCTTGGGGGGCCGGACCTGCCCGAGGACCGTGTCCCCGGTGCGCAGGTCGAAGCGCTTGATCTGGGACGGCGAGACGTAGATGTCGTCGGGACCGTAGAGGTAGTTCCAGTCCTGGCTGCGGAGGAAGCCGTAGCCCTCGGGCAGGATCTCCAGGACCCCTTCGCCTCGCAGCACGGTGTCCGTGTCCAGGAGGCTCTGCTCGATCCGGAAGATGAGGTCCTGCTTCCGGAGCCCCGAGTAGTTGTGGATGCTCAGGTCGTCGGCGAGCTCGTGAAGCTGTCCGATCGACTTCGACTTCAGCTCTGCGATATCCACGAGGTGCGCTCCGATGCTGTGATCGGTGGGATCCGTCCCTGCCTCGCTCGTGAGGGGGCGCTGTCGGCTCGAGTGTGGCGCCCGCTCTCGCGAGCGGCGGGAGCGGGACCTGCAGGGGCGTCGGAAAAGAGGGGGCCGAACCGTCGGGCGGTATTGTGGCCCGGTTGGCATGTGCACCCTAATCCGACGTACCACCTCCGGTCAAGAGACGGCGGACTTCCGGCGCGCGAATGGCGCCCAGCCGCATCGTATCGGTGTGTTTCGGGTTCGAGTTTAGAACGGGTTGACCGAACCTATGGTGCCCGGTGTATTTTGTATACGAGACACTGAGCCCGCAAGTTTCGGTGCGATGGGCAGCACCTCCCGGCGGGCGGCCACCTGCGCCAGCAATGCCTGCTGCGCGCAGCACCCGGACTTTCAACGTCAGGCAGGAGGCAGCGATGGCCCGTCACAACCGTGAAGCCAGGGGTGTCGATCAGCACGGGGATCTCTGGCACATCAGCTATCAACCCGATTGGATGAATCGGGTGAAGATCTCGCGCGAACTGCCGGACGGCCGCCGCCGCTCCACGGTCACTCTGTTCAAGAATGAGGCCGACGCGGCGCAGGCCGAGCCGGGCAAGGTCGTCCGCACGCGGATCGACGCGGCGGATGGCTCGGCCGGCTTCGAAGTGGCCCTCGAAGACGAGGACGACATCGTGGACCGGATCGTGGTGGTCACGCGGCGCAAGAGGGGGCGCAGGGAGGAGGAGGTTCACTTCGTCCTCCACGGAGACCTGAAGCGTACGGACAGGCCGGGAAGCTGAGATTTGGCGCGGGTTTTGGATCCCGCCGCCGGGTCCCGACCGGGCCCCGCGCCGTCAGAACGGAGCGAAGCGGAGCCAGCGTAGGGGGTGGGCCAGCAGCTCGGCCTTGACGCTGTCCATGCGGGCCCGGAACAGGGCCCTCTGACGCTGGATGGCGCGGTCGTGCAGTGCGCGCCCGGCCGTACCGCGGGCGGAGTCCAGCCGCGCGTGGATGCGGTGGCTGCGCCGCATCACGCTGTCGGCCGCGAGCGACAGTATGGCACGCTCCCGTCTCGCCCGCGCGAGGGACCCGTCCGGCGACAGCATCGCGGACAGGCGACGGCGCACGCGGCGTCCTTCGGCTCGGAGCGCGGAGTCGCGCGCCAGCCGCAGGGCGGTGCCGCCCCGGGACGAGAGCGCCAGTCGCCGGGTGCGGCGCAGGTCGCGGCGCAGGCGAGCGAGCTCGGCCGGGTGACGGCGCAGGGCCGCGAGCGTGCCGGGCCCGTCCTCCAGCCGCCGCGCGACCGCCCGGCCCTCCGGTGCGAGTCGCCTAAGCCTGGCCATGAGGCTGTCCGCCCGGGCCATGGTGGCGTCGAGATCCGCCTCCTGCCGCGCCCTCAGCGTGTCCGAGAAGTCGAACGGGCGGTTCGCCTCCCGGCCGGGATCGACGCTGAGGACCACGGGCGCCAGCAGCGAGGATTCCCGCAGGGAAGCCGACGCGTCCGCCCGGAGGACGCGGGACGCCCCGCGGCTCAGGACGGCCTCGATGAGCACGGGTAGACCGGCTCGATCGGTGCCCCGCAGGTGGATCGCCTCGATTCGGCCGGCCGGAATTCCAGCGACCCACACGTCGCTGCCCAGCTCGAGGCCGCGCGCGGACGGGGCGGTGACGACCAGGTGGGCTCCCTCCGAGAGCTCCCGCCGGACCTCGTCCAGGAAGAAGACGGCCGCCGCGAAGAAGAGGAGGAGCGCGAGCAGCACGGCCCCGGGTCCCACCTGCCTCCACGCCACGCGCCGGGCCCGCGCAGAGGCGCGCTCGCCACTCGCGGGCTGCTCCCGGCGGACGGCCGGCGTCACCTCAGAAGGTCCAGTAGAGAGTGGCGCCCACGCGGTCGGCGTGATCGCTGACCGACCCGAGCGCCGTGGCGTCGAACAGGCTCTGCAGATCGACGTGCTCGTGCCGCCATTCCAGTCGCCCCCCCCAACGCGGACCCAGGCGCACCTCGATGCCGCCTCCCACCAGGAAGGTGTTCTGCGAACGGGTCGGGAGGGCGTCGGTGGCCGGATCGAAGATCATGCTTCCGATCCCGATCGTCGCGAACGGGATCACCCCCACCCTGCGCAGCGACGGGAGGGCCAGCCGCGGCTCGGCGGCCACCTCCACCAGGTAGCCGTGCACATCGGTCGAGTCGGCGCCCTGGACCACCCGTTCCGGAAGGTAGGACGCCCCGAAGCGCAGGGAGACGTAGGGGAGGAGGATGCGCTCCACGTCCAGGCCCCAGGTCCAGGCGTTCTCGGGGCTGCGGGTCGTGCTGCCGCCCCAGGCGATGCGACTGGCGGACAGGCCGAGACGAAACTGGTACGGGGCGGGGGGAGTCTCCGGCCCGTACGCGGCCACGGAGTCGGCGCGGGCCGAATCGCTGGCCGCGATCACGGACCGGGCGGTCCCGGTGGTGTCCGCCTGGGCGCGGAGCGGAGCCCACGACGAGCCCACCAGCGCCGCGGCGGCGAGGACGAGTCCGACGGCTCGCGCCCTCATCGCTGCCCCACCGCGGCCAGCAGGTTGGCTCGGGCCACGCCGTAGTCGTGCAGGGCCTGGACACGGTTCGTCCTGGCCTGCGTGACGGCCAGCTCGGCCTGGTTCAGCTCGACCTGGGTGGAGAGGCCGTTCTTGAACCGCGTGTCGGCGATCTCCAGAGCCCGTTCGGCGCGCTGGACGTTGGCCTGCGAGGCCTGGATCCGTTCCAGGGCGGCCTGCGTCTCCTGGTAGGCCTGCTGCACCTGCAGCCGGATGTCCGCCTCGAGCTGCCGGAGGTGGAACTCCTCCCGCTCCTCCTGGGCGGCCGCCTGCTGCACCTGTCCGGATCGCTTCCGACCGTCGAACAACGGGAAGCTGAAGTCGAGCCCCGCCGTCGTGCTCTGCGCGAAGTCCTGCTCGGGGGGCAGGATGTCGGCGGACGAGGCCTGCCGCGTGATCCCGGCGATGAGCTTGAGCACGGGGAGAGCCGAGCGCTTCTTGGCCGTGAGGTTCTCCCTCTGCAGCTGGACCCGGATCCTCTGGGACCGCAGGTCCGGTCGCACTTGCTGAGCCAGCGAAGCGTAGTGCTCGAGGCTCGCGGTGTCGGCGAGCGCCGGAAAGCCGTCGGTCAGCACGATCGCGCGCTCCAGGGGAAGGCCGATGATCCGCTTGAGGCGATTCCGGTCCAGCGCGTACTGGTTGCGGGCCTGGATGAGCGGAGGCCGGAGGTTGTCCACCTCCACCTGCGCCGTGAGCAGGTCGAACTCGGATCCGGTGCCCGCCCTGTAGAAGTCCTGGACCTGCGCCAGCCGCCTCCTGGCCTGGTCGAGCGCCTTCTGCTGGACGTCCACGAGCGCCCGGCCGAGCAGGACGTCGTAGTAAGCGGTCCGGGCGTCCAGCGCCACACTGGTACGCGCGGCCTGGACCTGGTCGGCACTGGCGTCCTTGCTGAGCCGGGCCGCCGTCCGGGCCGGCCCGAGCGAGAAGTCGAGCAGCGTCTGCGACAGGCTGAGCCCGAAGCTGTACTGGTTGTCGTTGCCGATCGTGATCTGCTGCACGCCGCTCGGACCGTTGAAGAAGATCACCGGCTTCTGGATGTTGCGCGTATAGGCGAAGTCGGCGGAGAGGTGCGGATAGGCGTCCGCGCCCACCTCCTTGACCAAACCGGCCGCCTCGGCGGCCGTGGCGCGCGCCATGAGCACGGTCTCGTTGCGGCTCATGGCCAGCTTCACGGCCTCGTCGATCCCGAGCGCCACCGTGTCCCCGGCAGGCATCCCTCCGGAGCCGACGGGCGCCCTTGCGGCGTAGCCGGTGTCCACGCCCGGCAGGTGGCTGGCCGAGGCCGCGGCGGCGTTCGCTCGCCCGGTGGTGTCCGGTTGCTGGGCCCTGGTCGCGCGCGACCCGGCGAGCGCCAGCGCGCCCGCCAGTAGGACTCCCGCGACGGGCGCGGCTCGCCCGCGACCGCGACGGGCCGCAGTGCGCGCGGACGGCCGACCGTTGGATCCCCTGTACATCTCGTCTCCTCTCGTCATTCCATCATCGCCTCGGAGCCGCTCCTGGGCCCGGAGTGCAGGAAGAAGATCAGCGGAACGGCCGCCGCGAACACCACGGCCATCAAGAAGAATATGTGGTTGAAGGAGAGCATCGTAGCCTGCTGGATCACCAGCCCGTCCAGCAGCCGGTATGCCTTCTGGTAGGCCTCGTGCGTGCCGGAGCCGAGCGCCTGGAACCTCTGCACGGCCTGCCCGAGGAAGCCGGAGACCACTCCGCGTCCCTGCGTGATGTGACGGGCCAGCTCCGCGTGGTAGCGGATTCCCCCGTTGTCCAGCTCGGTCGCGGCCAGGGCCACGCCGGCGCTCCCGAACACCCGTCGGACGACGTTGTACAGCCCCGTGGCGTCGCTCATCTGGTCCCGGCGCAGCTCGGCCACCGCGGCCGTGCTCAGGGCCACGAAGATGAGGGCGAAGCCCACCCCCTGGAGGACCTGCGGCCAGCACAGGTCCCAGAAGCCCACGCTGGTGTTGAGCTGCCCGAGCTCCCAGAAGGCGTACGTGCTGATGAGGAGCCCGCTCCCGATGTACAGCTTGGGCCCGAACCGGTTGTAGAACCGGCCCGCGATCGGGAAGACCACGCCCATGGCCAGGCTGCGCGGCATGAGCGTGAGCCCGGAGTTGAAGGCGGGGTAGCCCAACAGGTTCTGCAGGAAGAGCGGCAGGATGAACACGCTGGCGTACAGGCCGATCCCGAGGATTCCGCCGATGATCGTGGCCGAGGCGAAGGGGACGTTCTTGAACAGGCGCAGATTCACGGCCGGTTCGTCGGATTGGAGCTCCCACCAGATGAACGCCGCCAGGCCCACGATGGCGAACGCCGCCAGCCAGCGGATGAGATCGGATTGGAACCACTGCTCCCTCCGGCCCTCCTCCAGCATGATCTGCAGGCAGGAGAGCCCCACGGCCAGGAATCCCATGCCCGTCCAGTCGATCGACACCTTCCGCCGGCGGGCGTAGGGCGGGTCCTCGACGAAGTAGTCGACCAGGAACAGGTTCAGTAGCCCGATCGGCACGTTGATGAAGAAGATCCAGGGCCACGAGTAGTGGTCCGTGATCCAGCCTCCCACCGTGGGGCCGAGCGCCGGCGCCAGGACCACGCCGATGCCGAAGATGCCCATCGCCGTTCCGCGCTCCTCGGGCGGGAAGTTCTCGAGCAGGATGGCCTGCGAGAGGGGGATCAGCGCCCCTCCCCCCACGCCCTGGAGCACCCGGAAAGCCACGAGCTCGGGGAGCGAGCGGGCCAGGCCGCACAGGGCCGACGAGAGCGCGAAGAGTATCACGCTCATCATGTAGTAGCGCTTGCGCCCGATGCGGGCGCTGAGCAGCGACACGAGGGGCATCATGAACCCCTCGGTCAGGATGTAGCCCGTCGACACCCAGGTGATCTGCTCGACGGACGCGCCCAGGTTCCCCTGCATGTGGGGCAGGGCGACGTTCACGATCGAGATGTCCAGGACGCTCATGATCGTCCCGGTCATCACCGACATGGTGACGAGCCACTTGCCGTGGCGGGGCGCCCAATCGTCGTGCGCGGGGCTCATCGCGCCGCCTTCCCGGGTCGCCGCCACGCTCAGCCCGCCCGCCGACCGCCATCGGGAGCGGCCCGCGACGCGCCCGCCGGCGCGCTACCCGTGATCACGTGCGGCTCGGCCGAGAGACCGGGCCACAGGGGATGCAGCGAGTCCGGGGGGGAGTCGATCCAGATGCGGACCGGGACGCGCCGCACCACCTTCACGAAGTTGCCGGTGGCGTTCTCGGGCGGCAGGAGGCTGAATACGGCGCCCGTGCCGGGCTGGAAGCTGCCCACGTGGCCCAGGAAGGTCGTTCCCGGGTAGGCGTCCACGTCCACTTCGACGCTGTCGCCGATCCGGATGTCGTGGACCTGCGTCTCCTTGAAATTCGCGTCCACGTACATGCTGTCCTCCCGGACCAGCTGCATCAGCGGCTGACCGGCCTGGATGACCTGTCCCGGGTCGACGTCCTTCTGGGCCAGCACGCCGTCGGCCGGGGCTACCACGGTCGTGCGGCCGAGCTGCGTCTGCGCCTGCGCGAGGTCGGTCTGCGCCTGCTGGATCCGGTCCTCCTGGAGCTTGAGCTCGGAGCGAAGACGCGTCAGGGTCGCCCGCGCCCTCTGGACGGTCGCCTGCGCGGCCTCGGCCTTCGCCCGGCCCACCCGTGCCGCCGACTGCCTGTGCTCGAAGTCGCTCGGCGAGATCGAGCCGGCCTCGAGCAGGTTCCGGTACCGCTTCTCGTCGGATGCGGCGAGGTCGGCCTCCGAACGGGCGGCCTGCAGATCGGCCCGGGCGCTCGCCAGCACGCGGCGCTGCTCCTCGATGGAGGCGCTGGTGGCGTCGCGCTGGGCCCGCGCGCTCGACAGGGCCGCCTCGCGATTCTCCAGGGCGTTGCGGAAGTCGGTCGAGTCGATCTCGAGCAGGGGCTGACCGGCGCGGACGCGGTCGTGGTCCTGTACCCACACGTGCGCCACCCTCCCACCCACCTGGGCGCTGATGGGTACGATCGTACCGCCCACGTAGGCATCGTCCGTGCTCTCGTGCGAGAACGAGTAGAGGAGCTTGGGACCCAGATAGGACGCCGCGATCGCGATGAGGACGAGCGGGACCACGCGCAGCGCCCATTTCCTGATCGTCGGCCACCGACCCGGGTCGACCGTCGGCTCCGGCGGTCCGGATGGACTAGGGCTCATATCTTCACTCTCGTTCACGCTCCACCTTCGCTCGTGCGTTCGTCTTCGCGGACGCCATCGGCCGCTCGCCACGCTTCGAGGCCCGTCTCCATGCGCCCGATCACCATCTCGTAGAAGCGCTCCATGCGCGCCAGCCGGTCGGTCGCGCCCTCGTACCGCTCATCCAGCGGCCGGTCGCCGAGCGCTCGCCGGGCATCCCGCGTCAGGTCGTGGATCCTCCTCCGCCGTTCCAGGGAGTTGAGAATGAGGTTCGCGAAGGGATCCTCGGGAATCCGGTAGTAGATGCGCTGGTCGCCCGGAACACCCGTACGCTCCGCCAGGTCCCTGGACTCCAGGTAGCGCGTGCTCATGCTGACCCCGCCCCGGCTGATCTGGAGCTCCTGGGCCAGCTCGTCGCAGGAGCACGGCTCCCCCCGCACCAGGAGATAGGCGAACACGCGCCCGGCCGTGCGGGCCAGGCCCTCGGTCTTGGTCTCCAGACCGAATCGCTCGACGAACTCCTCGACGGCCGGATCCACCGGCGTCCTCCCGCTCGGGACACGGCTCTCTGCCCGGGACGGTCGCGACCGGCGAGGCCTGCGGCTCCGCCGTACCCTCCGCCCATCAGGGCGTTCAATAATATTTGAAGACGTTGAATATGCAAGGCGCGGGCGGAGGTTCCGAGCGGAGCCGCGAACGGCGACGGCCGCACGGCTTTCCTCCTCCGCCGGTCCGGCGTAACGTGTCGCGATGCGACTTCTCGAGCCCATCCGTTGGATCGGCCGTGGAGCCGCAGCCGTGGCCGCCGGAGCCGGGCGGACGACCGGCTTCATGGCGGACGTGCTGCGCGCGACGTCCGAGGCGCGCACCTGGTGGCCGGAGCTGGCCACGCAGGCCCGCCGCATCGGCGTCGACTCGGTGCCGATCGCCGTGTTCATCGCCCTGTTCACGGGTATCGTGCTCGCCCTCCAGAGCTCGTACGCCTTCACGGGTGCCGTGCCGCTGTACTTCGTGGGGACGCTGGTCGGGAAGACGATCATCCTGGAGCTCGGGCCCGTGCTCACCGGCCTGGTGCTGGCCGGACGGGTGGGAGCCAACATCGCCGCCGAGATCGGCACCATGCGCGTGACCGAGCAGATCGACGCGCTGGAGATGCTGGCCTACGATCCGCTCGCCTACCTGGCGGTGCCGCGCGTCACCGCCGGGCTGCTCACCTTCCCGATCGTCGTCGCGCTGGCGATCGGCGTCGGGATCGCGGCGGGCTGGTTGACCTCGATCGGCCTCCTCGACCTGTCCAGCCAGGAGTTCGTCCGGGGGCTCCGGACGTTCTACCGGCCCTTCGACCTGCGCTACGCGCTGGTCAAGTCGGCGAGCTTCGGGGTGGTGGTGACCGGCGTGGGCTGCCTGTTCGGCTACACGGCCCGTGGGGGAGCCGAAGGCGTCGGGCGGGCCACCACGCGCGCCGTCGTCGTCGCCTGCATGGTCATCCTGGTGCTGGACGCGTTCTGGGCCATGGTGCTCCTGTGATCCGGCTGCGGGACCTGACCCGCTCCTTCGGCGACCTCCACGTGCTGCGAGGATTCGATCTCGACGTGTCGACGGGCGAGACGGTCGTCGTCATCGGCCGGTCCGGAGAGGGGAAGTCGGTCCTCCTCAAGCACGTCGCCGGCCTGCTCGCGCCCGACTCCGGGGAGGTGTGGGTGGGTGGCACGCAGCTCACCGGCGCGCCCAGGGAGGAGGTGCGCCGGCTGCGGCTCAGCATGGGCTTCGTGTTCCAGTCGGCGGCGCTGTTCGACTCGATGACCGTGGCCGAGAACGTGCGCCTCGCCCTGCGCCGTCACGGCGTGCCGGCCGGGGAGATCGAGGAGCGCACGACGGAGAGCCTGGAGACGGTCGGTCTCGGGGGGTGGGGGGACCGTTACCCGGCCGAGCTTTCCGGCGGCATGCGCAAGCGGGCGGGCGTGGCCCGCGCCGTGGCGCCCCGACCCCAGTACCTTCTCTACGATGAGCCGACCAGCGGCCTGGACCCGGTGACTATTTCGATGATCGACGACCTGGTCCTGCGGCTCAAGGAGGACCTCCATGCGACCAGCATCGTCGTGACCCACGACATGGCCAGCGCCCGGCGGGTGGGCGACCGCATCGCGCTCCTCCGGGAGGGGCGCGTGGCGTGGCTCGGTACCCCGGAGGAGATCACGCGAACGGAGGATCCGGCTATCCGGGCCTTCGTGGAAGGCCGGCGCGACCTGTGGCCGGCGGAGCAGGCGGGCCGGTGAAGTCGGGCCGCGCAGGACCCGGCGGGGAGGGGGAGGGACGGTGAAGCGACGCGACGAGATCATCACCGGGGCCTTCGTGCTCCTCGGTCTGGCCGTCATCGTGGTGGGCGGGCTGTGGCTGTCGCGCTCGAGGCTGAGCGGCGACTACCGGACGCTGCGGGCAAGGGTCCGGACCGTGGGACAGCTCCGGCCCGGCAACATCGTCACGCTGAGGGGCGTCGAGATCGGTCGGGTCCAGAACGTCCAGTTCGCTCCGACGGGCGTGGATGTCGTCCTGCGAGTCCGGGCCGACGCGCCCCTGCCCGAACGGGCCGGCGTGCTGCTGCGCCCCCGGTCCCTGTTCGGCGAATGGGGCGCGGCGATCGTAC
The DNA here is from genome assembly GCA_964465015.1 of uncultured Gemmatimonadota bacterium. Lineage (GTDB taxonomy): Bacteria > Gemmatimonadota > Gemmatimonadetes > Palauibacterales > Palauibacteraceae > Humimonas. The sequence goes on along the minus strand of CAYXHP010000016.1, from coordinate 1,470 downwards.
CGATCGACCTGCACACCGCGACGGGATGGGACTCGATCCCGCGTCCCGACAGCGTGCTCCCCGGCCAGACCGCCACGGACTTTGCCCAGCTCAGCGACTACACGGCCGAGATCGCTTCCAACCTCGAGACCATCACGGAGCGCGTGCAGGTGGCCTTCAACAAGCAGACGGCCGCCAACCTGGCACAGTCCATCGACAACTTCGAGCATGCCAGCTCCGACCTGGTGGAGCTCCTGGGGCGGCAGCGCCAGAGCTTCGGCGGCTTCGCCGACGACATGGCCGCGGCGGGACGGACGGTGCGCGAGGCGAGCGCGGACCTGGACTCGACGCTGGCGAGGTTGGAGGAGGCGACGCAGGGCGGACAGCTCCAGGACATCTTCGCCAACGTGAAGCAGGCCTCGGGCTCCATGAACGACGTGGCGACGCAGATGCAGGCGACGATGGGCCGAGTGAACCACGTGGCCATGCGCGCGGACAGCACGCTGGGCCAGTTCCAGGTCTTGCTGGCGGCGGTGAACGGCGGTCAGGGGACGCTGGGGCAGATGGCCAACGACCCGCAGCTGTACGAGAACCTGTCCTCGACGCTGGTGGAGCTGCGCGCCCTTCTGGACGAGCTCAAGCGGAATCCCGGGAAGTACTTCAAGTTCTCCATCTTCTGAGGTCCGGGAGCGACTGCAGCTGCGGCTCGCCGGCCGCGCCGTCGACCGCCGACGGCGCACGCCCGGGGCCGCTCCGGCGGAAAGCGCGACCCCGCGCTGCCGGGTGATCTCTTCCCTCACCGGCCACTTTCGGAACCGGCCGGTCCGCCCTCCCCACCCCTCCCCGGTCCGCGGCATCGTCTGGGGCGAGTCCGCTCGTCCGGCCCGCATCGGTGCCGGCGAGCGCCCCGGAGGATGAACCACGGGAGGAGGAGCCGATGAGCCGCTCGGTGAATCGCGTCACGCTGGTGGGAAACGCCGGATCGGATCCGGACGTGCGGGCGACGGGCAAGGGCACGAAGGTGGCCCACGTGTCGCTGGCCACCAACCGCACCTTCGAAGTCGATGGGCAGGAGCAGCGTCGAACGGACTGGCACCGGCTGACGTTCTGGGGCCGTGCCGCGGACGCGGCCGAGCTCTACCTGCGCAAGGGCAATCGGCTCTACGTCGAGGGGAGGATCGAGTACGGCTCCTACGAGCGCGACGGGGTCACGATCCCCACGGTGGACGTCATCGTGCAGGATTTCGTCTTCCTGGATGGCCGCGGTCGGGAGGCGCCGGAAGAGGCCGCGGACGAGGCCCTGGCCGGGGCCGCGATGGCGGACTGAGGTGGGGCGGCCGACGCCCGGTACACCGGGCGTCGGCCGCCCCCCGCCACGTTGCGCAACACCACAGGCGGCGGCACATAGACGCTTCTCGTGCCGCCAGCCAGGAGACGACATCTCGGGCGGCTCTTCGTCTCCTCGTCCCTACCCATTTCGAGCACCGCCGG
>CAYXHP010000015.1:0-22181 GCA_964465015.1 uncultured Gemmatimonadota bacterium | reverse complement strand
GTGAGGTAGGCCTCGCGCGTGGCCGTGTCGGTCACCGGGTAGCCCACCTGGCTCCGGTGGCCCACCGACAGGGTGCGGGTCGGGTTCTCCACCACCCAGTCGCTCCGCACCCGGCCCCGCAGCGGCGAGCCGTCCGGGTTGGTGGCCCGCGGGACGTGGAGGCGGAGGAGGAGGGCGGGCTCGGGCGGCACGTCGAACTCCCACCCCACCCACACGATCGTGGTGCCGCGGCGGAGGAGGAATCCGTCCCCGAAGTCCCGGGCCCGCGACGGGTCCAGGCTGGAGGCGGCCCGGTCGAAGTAGGCGAGGGCCGCCTTGCCGCCCCGGTTCGAGACCTCGACCAGCGACACGCCGCTCCGGCGCGCCGGGTCGAGCGGCTGGAGCACCATGAAGTTGGCCCACGCCTCCACCTTCCCGTCCGCGTTCCGGGGGGCCAGCTCGAGGTCGGCGATGCGGGCGTCCGCCGGGTTGGCGGGGTCGAAGGTGAAGTACACCCGCCCCGCGATCCTCTCGTAGGCGCCGGCCTTCCCGAAGGCCTTGCCGCCCAGGATCGTGTCGCGGCTGGTGACCACGACGCGGACCACCTTGGCCCGGGCGGGGGCCGGCGCGGCGAGCAGGCCGGCGGCCAGCAGGGCGGCGGACAGGAGGGCGCCCGCGACGGGGCGCGGGGCGCGGACGCGACGCGGCTGGGCCATGGAGCAACCTCGACCGTGGGACCATGTTGTCAGGGACGAGGCCAAGCTGGCCCACCGGTCTGCGTGCGGCAACGGGGGCCGCCGGTGCGCGTGGAGGGGTCGGGGGAGAGGGAGCGGCGGACGCGTGCCGGCGCCTACGAGGGCTCGGGGGCCCCGCCTACGAGGGCTCGGGGGACCCGACGGGCGCGCCGCCGTCCGGGGGGCCGGGGGCCGGCGGGCCCGTGATCCGGATCGTCTCGGTCGGCATGTCGACGCCCGCGCTCCGCAGCGCCTCGAACACCCGCTCCCGGAGCTCGAACCGCCGCGGGATGTGCCGGCGCTCGTCCTCCAGCCAGGCCTGGAGCTGCAGGGTGACGTTGTAGTCGCCCAGGGCCGTGACCACGACCCGGGGCGGGGGCTCCTTCAGGAAGGCGGGATCCTCCCGCACGAGGCCGAGCAGGATCTCCCGCGCCCGCTCCAGGTCCTCGCCCGTCCCCACGGTCACGTCCACGTCGAGGCGCAGGTGCGGGAAGTTCGTGTAGGAGGCCACGGTCGAGTTGATCACGTCGCTGTTGGGGATGGCCAGGAGCTTGCCGTCCGGTGTCACGATCCGGGTGGAGCGCATGGTGATCCGGTCGACGGTCCCGTAGTGGCCCTCCACCTCCACCAGGTCGCCGATCACGAACGGCCGGTCCCAGTAGATGAAGAAGCCCGAGATCACGTTGGAGAGCGTCTCGCGGGCGGCCAGACCGATCGTGATGCCTGCCACGCCCAGGCTGGCCAGGAGCGAGGTCGTGCCGATGCCGAGCTCGCTCAGGGCGGCCACGGCCCCCACGACCAGGACCAGGAAGCGGGTCACGGTCCGGGCGAATTCCCTGCTGGTGGTGTCGAGCCGCGTGCGGCGCAGGGTGGGGCGGAGGAGGGCGTCCAGAAGACGCCAGGCCACGTAGTACGCCAGGAAGGTGAGTCCGGCGGCGATGGCGTTGCTGAGAAGCCGGGCCAGTTGTGTCCCCAGCACACCGGGTGCGAAGTTCTGGCCGAGACGTGCTACGATCCCCCGCAGGAATTCGTTCATGGCGTGGCTCCTCCCTCATCGGCCGCGCGCTTCGCCCTGATCGGCCGCGCGCCCCGCGAACTGCGCGGCTCGGGATCGGCCCGTACCACTCGCCCCCCTCTACCGCCCCCCTCCGCCTTCACCGATCTCGCCGCCTCCGCCCTCGCTTCCCTCGCCGCCCTCTCCCCGCTCCCGGGGCCGGAATCCGCGACCGAAGCGCGGATTCGGGCCGCGGAGAGGGGCCATCCGCCAGAAGGCGATGCCGCCCGCCTGGTGCTCGACCTCCACGCTCGCCACCCGCTTCTTCCCGTCGAGGTCGATCACGTCCACGGTGCTGCGGGTGGCGCCCACGGCCTCATTGGTCACGAAGGCGTAGCGGGAGTCCGGGGAGACGACCACCCCGTGAGGGAGGGGACGTGTGGTGGCGATCCGGGCCGCCTCGGTCCCGCTCGCGAGGTCGACCACGCTCACCGCCTGCTCTCCCTTGTCCGTGGCCAGCAGGTACCGGCCGTCTCGCGTCACGGCGAGGTTGTAGGGTGCCTTGCCGACCGCGAACCGCCGCTTCACCGACCAGCTGTCCACGCCCACGTCCAGGACCTCCGCGGCACCGTTGCAGGCCACGTACACATCGTGACCGTCGACCGAGGGCTGCGCCCAGGTCGGCTCGCAGGTGCCTCCGGTCGAATCGGCGACATGAAGGGTGCGGGTGACCCGCGGCCGGGACACCGACATCTCCACCAGCTCGTCGCTCCCGGCGCAGACCGAGTAGACGTGCTGACCGTCCGGCGCCACGCGCACGCCGTGCGGCTTCACACAGGTGGTGATCCTCTCCGCCTCGGTGAGGACCGGCGCGGTGGCGACCACGGAGATGGAGGAGGGCTCGGGCTTGCCGTGCAGGTCGAAGTTGGCCACGAAAGCCAGCGTGCCGTCCGGCGTGAGACCGATGGTGGAAGGGAAGAGGCCGAGCGGCACGCTGCCCACCGGCTCGTCCGACCCGGTGCGGAACTTCCACAGGCGGCCGTAGGGCGTCCCGTGCGCGGTGGTCACGTACCAGAAGCGTCCGTCCCCCGAGACCGAGAGCCCGCGAGGACCGTCCAGAGCGGCCGGCATCCTCCCGACCGGCACGCGATCGTCGATCGCGATGCTGTCCTTGTCGAACCGGACCCGGTTCACGAGGTCGGAGGACTCGTCGGCGACGTAGACCCAGTAGCGGAGGTCGATCGGTCGGCGAAATCGCCGCGCGCGCTCGCCACGCTCGGGCCCGCGCTCTCCGGCCTCCCCCGCCTCGCCCCCCTCTCCGCCGTAGCCTCCCGCCGAAGCGCAGGACGCCACCTCCAGCGCCGCGAGGGCCAGGACCAGGACCCGCGCGAGCCGACGCCGACCCGTCCCGGGCCGTGGCCGTGGCCGGTCCGCGCCCTCAACGTCGCACATCCGTCACCTTCCTCCCCCAGAGGCGTGCGCGCGAGGCGGCTTCCCCGCGCGAGCGAGCCTCACAATATAGGCCGCGCGGATTGCTCACGCCGGGGTGCCGGGTTACCCTCAGGCGGAGCCCCCGGCGAGCCCGCTCCGGGGGTTCGGGGGGCACGTGTCCGGCGGCGGGCACCGGGGATCTCCTCCCGTGAAACCACGACCCGCGGCCGGACGTAGGGACGATCCCGGGGGCGCGCGAACCGAGACATGGGTGTGGCGGACCTCATCGTACTGATCACGTTCTTCGCCGTGCTCCTGCCCCTCGGGCGGGCGCTGGTGAGGCGGATCGACGACAGGCCGCGCCGCCGGGTGGAGCCCGACGGCCCGCGGGACACGGTCGCGGCGGGGACGCCGCGTGGGGAGATCGAGGATCTGCGCCGTGCCGTGGCGGAGCTGACGGATCGGGTGGATCGCATGGCCGAGGAGCAGGACTTCCTGGTCAAGCTGCTGGAGGAGCGTCCGGCGCTGCGACCACCGCCATCGGAGGGCGAAAGGAGTGCGGGCTCATGATCAGCCGTGAAGACATCGAGAGCTACCTGATCCGAACCGACCTCGACTACGAGGAGATCGGCGAGGGCATGTGGCTCGTGCGTCCCGAGGGCGAGGAGGCGACCGCCGGCCCGGCGATCGTGGCGAGCTACCTGCCGCCGGTCCTGCTGCTCCGGACCGTCATCCGGGAGGTTCCGGAGGACGAGGCCGCACAACTCAGGATCTACCGCCGTCTGCTGGAGCTCAACGCCACCGACCTCATGCATGGAGCGTACGGACTCGAGGACGGTGAGATCGTGCTGGCGGACACCCTCGAGCTCGAGAACCTGGACTTCACCGAGTTCCGGGCCTCGCTCGAGAGTCTCGCGCTGGCGGTGACGAGCCACCTGAAGGAACTGTCGACGGACTGATATGGGAATCTTCGAGAGACTCTCGCGGCTGCTCCGATCGAACATCAACGACCTGATCGCGCGCGCCGAGAACCCCGAGAAGATGCTGACGCAGATTCTCGAGGACATGCGCCGACAGCTGGCGCAGGCCAAGCAGGAAGTAGCCGTCGCCATCGCCGACGAGCGCAAGCTCCGGGCGTCCTGGGAAGAGGAGCATGGACAGGCCGATGAGTGGGAGCGCCGGGCACGTCTGGCGGTCAAGGAGGGCCGGGACGACCTGGCCCGGCAGGCCCTCATGCGCGGGCAGGAGCACGCCGACCGCGCGCGCGACCTGGAGCAGCAGTGGCAGCGCCACCGCCAGGACACCGAGCGGCTCAAGGACTCGCTCCGGCAACTGAACGCCAAGATCGAGGAGGCCAAGCGCAAGAAGAACCTCCTCGTCGCCAAGCAGAAGCGGGCCCAGGCCCAGAAGCGCATCCAGGACACGATCGCGGGCCTGGAGGACAAGAGCGCGTTCCGGGCTTTCGACCGCATGAGCGAGGAGATCGAGGCGTCCGAGCGCCGCGCCATCGCGGCCGCGGAGGTGGACGAGGAGCTCTCGGGCGACACGCTCGAGCAGGAGTTCAAGGGCCTCGAGGCGGGGGGCGACCAGGACGTGGAGGCCCGTCTGGCGGCGCTCAAGCAGGAGATGGGGCTCTTGCCGGCGGGCGAGGATCCGGCCCCGCGGGCCCTGGGCGCCGGCCCGGAGGACGTGAAGGACGCCGAGATCATCGAGGAGGACAGCGACGACCTCTCCGGCTCCCAGGGCCACGGCGGCTGAGCCGGGAGCGACGCCGGGCGTGAACGACCGCGACGGTCGGGGGAGGGTGCGGCTCCTCGTCACCGCGCTCCTCCTCATCCTGCTCCTGCTGTTCGTCTACAGCGTCGCCGACCTCCTCATCCTCCTCTTCCTGGCGGAGCTGTTCTCCGTCTACCTGGGGACGGTCACCGACTGGTTCCAGCGCCGCCTGCGGCTGCCGCGGCCCGCCGGAATCGCCGTGAGTGTCGTGGCCACGCTGGTGTTCGTGGGCGGGGTGGCGGTCCTGCTCGTCCCGCCGCTCACCGCCCAGGCCACGCAGCTCGTGACCGCGCTCCCCCGTCAGGTGGCCCAGTGGGACCGATCGCTCTCGGGCCTGCAGGACAAGTATCCGTTCCTGGCCGACCTGTTCGGGAGCAACGCCCAGGGCGGGAGCTACTTCGGCTCGTTGTTCCAGCAGATCGGGCAATCCGTGACGGGGGCCGTGCCGTACGTGTTCAACGGGCTCTGGTTCCTGGTGCACGTGGTGAGCCTCATCGCCATCAGCGTCTACCTGACCGCCCGGCCGGGCCTGTACCGGAGCGAGGTGCTCCAGCTGGTGCCGCCGCTCCACCGCGAGGCGGCCGCCGACATCATGGACGAGATGGACACCACGCTCCGCTCCTGGCTGGGCGGGCAACTGCTGGCGATGTTCGTCCTCGGCGCGCTGACCTGGATCGGGCTCCAGATCTTCGGAGTTCCCTTCGCGCTCGCGTTCGGGGTGTTCGCCGGACTGGTGGCCATCGTGCCCTTCTTCGGGACGTTGTTCTCGACCGTCCTCCCGGCGCTGTTCGTGCTTCCGGACAACGGGATCGTGTTCGCGCTCGTGATCGCCAGCGTGGGCGCCGGGGTCCACCTGCTGGAGGCCAATCTCGTATCTCCACTCATCTTCGAGGAACGGGTCGAGCTCCCTCCGGCCTGGACGCTGCTCGCCCTGCTCGTCATGACCAAGCTCCTGGGCGTCATCGGACTCCTGGTGGCCGTACCGGTCCTCGCCTGCACCCGCGTGCTCATCCACCGGATCTACATCGACCGCATCCTGGAGGGCGCCCGCTACACTCCCCATCGGGGGGGACCTCCGGTGTCCTTGAGCCTGCGCGGCTCGGAAGGCCTGCTCCTGGCGGCGTCCGGGCGGCGAGGGTCGGTACCCGACCTGATGGAGGAGATCGAGGGCGGGCGGCGGGACGCACGGAGCGCCCCCGGGTGACGCCCCCCGTGTTCGCGGTGCTCGCCGAGGGGCGCTTCGGGGTCGTCGGCTCGAAGACCGCCTCGTCGGCCATCCGCTACTTTCCGGACCGAGTCGCCGCGGTCCTGGACAGCGAGCACGCCGGCGGCGCGGCGGCCGACGTGCTCGGCTTCGGGGCCTCGGTGCCGGTGGTCGCCACCCTCGACGAGGCTCTGGAGCGCCATCCTCGGCCCGAGGCGCTCCTCATCGGAGTGGCGCCGCAGGGGGGACGTCTCCCGGAAGAGTGGCGGCCGGTGCTGCGCGCGGCGGTGGACGCCGGCCTCGAGGTGTGGAGCGGCCTGCACCGCTTCCTGGCCGACGACCCCGACCTGGGTCCGCTGGCCCGGTCGCGCGGCGTACGGCTCGTGGACCTCCGGCGCGCTCCGCCGGATCTCCCGGTGTCGGGAGGTCTGGCGGCGGGCGCCGACGTGCTCCGCGTGCTCACGGTCGGCACGGACTGCAACGTCGGAAAGATGACGGCCGGACTCGAGGTGCGGCGGGAGCTCGAGCGCCGGGGCGTCCAGACGGTCTTCGCCCCTACCGGCCAGACCGGGATCCTGATAGAGGGATGGGGCGTGGCGGTGGACGCGGTGGTGGCCGACTTCGTGGCGGGGGCGGCCGAGTCGCTCGTCCTGGCGGCGGCCGGGTGTCCGGGCGCGCGCACCCCTGTTCCCGGGGGCTGGCGCGACGAACCACCCCCCGGGCCGCGTCCTCCCCGAGTCGTGCTCGTGGAAGGCCAGGGCTCGCTCCTCCATCCCGGCTACTCCGGGGTCACCCTGGGACTCCTGCACGGCAGCATGCCGCAGGCGATGGTGCTGTGCTGGATGCCCTCCCGTGCGACCATCTACAGCGGGCGGTACGACTGGGTCGAGATTCCGCCGCTGGAGCAGGTCGTAGAGCTCTACGAGGAGGCCGCGTCGTGGGTCCGGCCTCCCGAAGGCTCCCGCGTCGTGGCGATCTCGGCCACCACTTATGACCTGGGAGCCGAGGAGGCGCGACGCGCGATAGAGGAGGCCCGCGAGCGCACCGGGCTCCCCGTCAGCGACCCGGTGCGCTTCGGGGCCGGACCTCTCGTGGACGCCATCGTCACGGCGCTGGACGCTCGGCCGGGAGCCTCGGCCGGCACCTGAGCCGGGGAGAATCCCCGGGCTTCTCCGACCGCCGCTTTCCTCACTCCTCCAGCGCGCGTAGCACCTCCAGCGGCGGCCGACGGATCGTACGTCCCCCGGCGGCCGTGCCGATCAGGACCGCGGCCGCCACCGTAACGCCCCACACCAGCGCGAGCGGAGTCCACGGGACCGCGTATGGGAGCCCGAACACACGCGACACCAGGGCCCAGCCCGCCAGCCCCGCCAGGACCGTCCCGGCCAGACCACCCAGGCCCCCGAGCCAGGCGTACTCGGTGAGGTGGATGGCGCGGATCGTCGAGGCCCGTGCGCCCAGGGTCCGGAGCAGGACCGCTTCCCGGAGCCGCTGACGCCTGGAAGTGCCCACGGCCGCCACCAGGATGAGGAGGCCGGCGCCCACGCTGAACAGGGTCATGAAGCGGACCGCGGCGGCGACCGTGCCCACCGCGTCGTGCACGGCCGCCTCGATCTGCGAGAGATCGACCGCCGAGATGGTGGGGAAGCGCTCGACCACCCGTCGCTGGAAGGCGGTACGGATCGCCGCGTCCGAGATGCGGGTGAGGACGACCCAGGTGGCCGGCGCGGACTGGAGCGCGCCCGGCTGAAAGACCGCGAAGAAGTTGAGGGCCGGACGGGCCCAGTCCACGTCGCGCAGGCTCGTGACCACGGTCGGAATCCGCCGGCCGCCCACCTGCCAGGTGATCGAATCGCCGGTCGACACCCCGAGGTCGGAGGCGATGTCGGTCGACAGTGAGACCTGGGCCGTACCCGCGCCGGCGGTCCACGGCGACGTCCACCACCTCCCGGCCACCAGGCGCTCGGTCGCGGTCAGTGAGTCCCGCCACGTGCTCCGGTACTCGCGCCCGAGGGCCCAGCGCTCGGGCCGGCCACGTCGGCCGCGGCCTGCTACGGCCGGACGCCGGCCCGAGCCGGCCGCCCCGGAGCCCTCGCTCTCGGCCGTATCCTGCGGCGCGCCGGTCTCGGAAGAGCCCCGCGCGGAGCCGGCGGAGCCCGGCCGATCCCCGCCGTCCCCGGCCGACGCCTCCGCCCGCAGCCGCGATGCCTCGACGCCGTCGAGGGCGGCGATGCGGAGCACCACGATGGGTGTGACGTCGAGTTCCGGGTGCCCCTCCCGCGCCATGAGCCGCAGGAGATCGGCCTTCTGGTCGGGCTGGACGTCGAACAGGACCAGGTCGGGCCGGTTCGGACCGCCGGCCAGACGCAGGCGCCGGAGAAGACTCCCCTCCACGGAGGTGAGCGTGCCGATCAGGAAGGCCCCGAGGCCGAGCGCCACCACCACGGCGAGGGTCTGGTTGCGCGGCCGGAACAGGTTGGAGACGCCCTGCCGGAAGGCGTAGGGTGCTCGCCGGGGAAGGAGCCGGCGAGCGGCCGAGGCCAGCCCGCGGCCCACGCCGGCGAGCAGGGCGCACAGGAGCCCCAGTCCGGTCGCGTACGCCAGGCCGGTGAGGGGCGTGGGAGCTTGCCAGGCACACAGTCCCGCCACCGACATGGCCAGCAGACCCACGGCCGCCCAGCGCCACGGATCGTGCCGGCGCGGGCCCTCGGCCCCTCCGCCCTCGGCTCGCCTCAGGGCAGCCAGTGCCGGCACGCCGCGCACGTCGAGCAGCGGCACGAGGGCGAAGACGAGGGCGCTCCCGGCGCCGACGCCGAACCCCGCCGCGACGGCTCCCGCATGGAGCCGGAACGGCACCGGGACCGGCAGGAGGCCGGCGAGCACCCCGCCGAGCCAGGCCTGGGTGCCGATCCCCGCTCCGGCCCCGAGAGCGGAGGCGACCGCCGCCAGCGCCAGCGTCTCCAGGAGGTAGGCGGACAGGATCGAGCCCTGGCTCGCGCCGAGGCAGCGCAGCACCGCGGCGCTTCGGAGGCGGGTGGAGGCCAGGACCCGGGCCCCGCTCGCCACCCCGACGCCTCCCAGCAGCAGCGCCGCCAGGCCCACCAGGCCCAGGAAGCGCGTGCCGTATCCGATCCCGCCGGTGAGTCGCTCCTGCTCGCGAGCGGGCGTCGTGGCGCGGACGCCAGTGCGCCGAAGAACGTCGCGGTGGGCATCCAGGAAGGTTTCGACGGCGCCGGCTCCAGCCCGGGGCGCTCCGGCCAGATAGGCGCGATAGGTGACCAGGCTTCCCCGCTGGACCAGGCCGGTCCGGCCCAGGGTCGAAGCCCCGACATACACCTTCGGACGGTCCAGGAAGCCGGTGGCGGACCGGCCCGGCAAAGCGGTCGCGATGCCGGACACCGGGTAGGCCGCGTGTCCGAGCCGGATCGTATCGCCGGGGGAGACCGACAGCTGGGCCGCGGCCTCCGGGTCGAGCACCGCCGCCCCGCGCGCCAGGCCCGCCCAGGCGCCCGGCGGGTCCGTGGCCACCGTTCCGTAGAAGGGCCAGCCGCCGCCGATCCCCCGCACCTCGAGCAGCTGGACGCCCCCGCTCCGGGGAGCCAGCACCATGGAGGGAAAGCCCGTGGTGCGGTCGATCCGGGTCCCGGCGGTGGAGAGCGAATCCAGGAGTGCGGTCACGGAGTCCGGGAACGGTTGACGGCTGGAGAGCACGGCGTCCGCGCCGAGCATCTCGCGGCCCTGGCGGCCCACCGCGTCCTCGACCGACGCGCGGAAGGAGGCGACCGCCACCAGCGCGGCGACCCCGAGAGCGATGGCTCCGCCGGAGACGGCCAGCGTGCGGAGCCCGGTCCGCACGTCACGGCGGGCCATCCGGGCGGCGAAGCGGAGGCTCACGGGGGAGTCACGGTTCCTCCGACAGTCGCCCGTCCCGAAGCCGGACGACACGGCTGGCCCGGGCGGCGAGCTCCGGGTCGTGCGTGACCAGCACCATGGCCGTCCCGGCCTCGCGGTTGAGCTCCACCAGGAGGTCGATGACCTCGGCTCCGGTCTCCGCATCCAGGTTCCCGGTGGGTTCGTCGGCCATGAGGATGGCCGGCTGGTTCGCGAAGGCCCGGGCCAGCCCCACGCGCTGCTGCTCGCCCCCGGAGAGCTGGGCCGGATAATGGTCGGCCCGGTCCAGCAGCCCGACGCGCCGGAGGAGATCCGAAGCCCGGCGCTCGGCCGCCTCCCGGTTCACCCGTCGCCCGGTCCGATCGTCGGCGATCTCGATCGGTACCAGCACGTTCTCGAGAGCGGTCAGGGTCGGGAGGAGCTGGAAAGTCTGAAAAACGAACCCTACCTTCTCCGCCCGGAGGCGGGCGAGGCTCTCCTGGTCCATGTCGCCGAGCCAGCACCCGTCCAGTCGCACCGAGCCGCGGGTGGGGCGGTCCAGGCCCGCCAGCAGGCCCAGCAGGGTCGTCTTGCCGCTTCCGGACGGTCCGACCACCGCCACGATCTCCCCTGCGTCCACCGCGAGGTCGACGCCGGACAACACCGTGAGCGTGCGGCCGCCGGCCACGTACTCGCGCACCAGTCCCTCGGCGAGGATGATCATGAGGGGGAAGATACTCCGGGCGGCGCTCGCGCTCATCATCGGCGTCGGCGCGCCGGCCGCGGCCGCCTGCTTCGAAGGGCTCACGGCCCCGCTCCCCGAGTCGAGGACCGTGGTCCTGGGGAGCGGAACGTCCGCCCGCGTATCGGATGATCTCGCGGTCCGGGTCGTGTCGGCCCCGGACACCGACGGCGTGGTGGTCGACAACCTGGCCTCCGGCGCCACGTGGGTGATCCCGGCCTCGAACGACAGTGCCTCGCCGGCACAGGCCGCGGTCGGAGGAGACCACGTCGTGTGGACGGAGCTGAGATACGATTCGAGGGGTGCCTTTCGCAGCACGCGCGTCCTGGTGGCGGACGCGCGCGGCGGCCATCCCGTCATCGTAGGCGGGGGCATCGGAGTGAACGACGCGTGGCCGGCCATCTCCCGGGACCTCGTCGTGTGGGAGCGCAGCGTGGCGGACGTTCACGGGACTCGCATACGCGTCCACGACCTACGGGCCGGCACCACGGTCACCGTTCCCGCGAGCGGCGACGCCTCCGACAGCTTTCCCGCCGTGTCGGGGAATCGCGTGGTGTTTGAGCGGACCACCACGGACGGCGGATCGCGGCGCACCGACGTCCTGCTCTACGATTCCGGGACGGGGGAGCTGCGCCGTCTGAATCCCCACGTGGGGAGCCGCCAGGGCAACGCGGACATCGACGGCGACATCGTGACGTGGGTGGATGCGACCGGGGGCACCGCCGACGTCGTCTACCGGAGCCTGGCGACGGGCCGCTTCGTGGACATCACGCCCGGTGACGGCCACGCGGACTGGCCCCGCGTGGCCGGCTCGCGGATCGTGTGGGGGGACCGGAGGTACGGGGACCAGTCCGACATCTACGAGTACGACCTGCGCACGGGGAGCGAGAAGCGCGTGACCTTCGACCCGGTGGACCAGCAGTATGCGGACGTCTCCGATCACTGGCTGGTGTGGTCGGAGAAGGGTCGGAGCTGGCGGATCGTGGCGCTCCGGCTGCCCGTGGGCCCCACGCCCTGAGACCGCCGGTGAATCGCGACCGCTGGGGACCGACGGCCGGGACGATCGCGCTGGCGCTGACCCTGTCCGTGACCAGCGGGTGCGGGCCAGGTGGACGGGCGACGCGGAGCGCAGCCGATTCCGCGGGGCGGGACCGCGCGAGATCGGTCACCTCGGGGCCGGCGAAGGTGACCATTCCCGACACTACCCCCGTCGTCCTCTTTCTCGGCAACAGCCTCACGGCGGGGCTCGGACTCCTGCCCGAGCAGGCCTACCCGTCCCTCATCCAGGCGAAGATCGACTCGGCCGGGCTCGGCTTCCGGGTCGTGAACGCCGGGGTGAGCGGGGCCACGTCGGCGGACGGCGTTCGAATGGTGGGCACCTACCTGAATCTGCCCGTCGCCGTCGTGGTCCTCGAGCTCGGGGCCAACGACATGCTGCGGGGCCAGGACCTGGACGCCACTCGCCGGAACCTGGAGGCCATCGTGGATTCCATCCAGGCCCGGCGGCCCGCCGCGGAGATCGTGATCGCCGGCATGAGGGCCCCGCCCAACCTGGGCCCCGCCTATACGGAGCGCTTCCGGGATCTCTACCCCGAGCTGGCCCGCCACAGCGGTGCCGCGCTCATCCCCTTCCTCCTCGAGGGAGTGGCGGCCGACCCGGCGCTCAATCAGGCGGACGGCATGCACCCGAACGCGGCCGGCGAGAGGATCGTGGCGGAGGACGTGTGGAAGGTGCTGGAGGGAGTGCTGCGCCGGGTCAGGGAAGGGAGCCGCGCGGAAGGAGGCGCCGGATCGTAGCCTCCTCGGCAGGGAACGCCGCAAGGAGCGCCTCCGTGCCGGCCTCGTAGTCGGTCGGATCGAAGCCCGGGGCCATGGTGGTCCCGAGGAGCGCCCACCGGCCGCCCTCCGCCAGGCGCGAGCCCTGCCAGGTCCCCCCGGGGACCACGTGCTGCACGCGCATCACCGCCGGGTCGGGCCCGAGCACGACCCGCTCGCTGCGCCCGTCCGCGTGGAGCATGAGCATTTCCACCGGATCGCCCAGGTAGAAGTGGAACACCTCGTCGCCCGGGAGCCTGTGCAGGCCGGAGCAAGAGTCCGGCGTGAGGAGGTAGTAGATGGCGGTGCTCAGCGGCCGCCCGCGCGTCGGGCCGGTCCCCGACGGTCCGGGTGCCTCGACTCCCGCGGCGGTCGGGACGTTGTCGGCCGAGCGGTACGTCTCCCGGAACCAGCCCCCTTCCTGCGGGTGGGGCGCGAGGCCCAGGAGCTCGATCAGCCGGCGGGCGCCGGGCGGGATCGCGGGATCGGGCTCGCGGCCGGCGCCGCCGGCTCCGTGGGGGCCGGACGGCTCGCGCCGCGCCTCCGCACCCGGTCCCGGTCCGTCAACTTTCGTCATACAGGCAGCTCCACCACGAGTCGGCCAGTGCGGCGTTCGAGGCCAGGTATCCTCCTGCGCCGAGTCCGGGTACCTCGGGGACGCGAGGGTCCACCGATTCGGGCCCGCGCGGCGGCGGCAGTGGTCCGAACACTCCACCCGCCTCACGCACCACGAGCGCGCCCGCCGCGACGTCCCACGGCATGAGCCACGTCTCCCAGAACGCATCCAGGCGCCCGCAGGCCAGGTCGCACAGATCGAGCGCGGCGGCCCCGGCCCGACGCACGCCGCTCGTGGCCCGGATGACCCGGCCCAGCGTCTCCAGGTAGTCGGGGAGGAGCTCCTGGCGCTTGAAGGGGAAGCCCGTCCCGACCAGCGCCAGGTGGAGTCGCTCGATGCGGGAGACCCGGATCGGCTCGCCGTCGCGGCGGGCGCCCGCTCCCCGCACCGCCGTGAAGGTCTCGCCGCTGGCGGAATTGAGGACGACGGCCACGCGCAGGCCGCCGGCGTCCGCTCCGGCGATGGACACGGCGTGCTCCGGATAGCCGTGCAGCCAGTTGGTCGTGCCATCGAGCGGGTCGATGATCCAGCGGAGCCGGCCCGATCGCGGCGCGTCCGTTCCTTCCTCGGCCAGGAAGGCGTGTCCCGGGAAGCGCTCCCGCAGCGTGGCCACGATGCGCCGCTCCGCCTCGCGATCGACCTCGGTCACGAAGTCCGCCGGTCCCTTCTCGGTCCAGCGCCCGGGTTCCGGTCGGTCCCGGCCACCGCGGTGCGCGTCGGCGGCACTCCTGGCGGCCTCGACCGCCGCTTCGAGGAGGTCGCGGTCTTCGTCTCCGATGTCGGGAAAGTCCTTCACCACGGCCTCTTTTCGCTTGCTCCGCCCGTTCGCCGCGGGTAACTTAGGCGCGCGGCCGGACGGGCTCCAGCGCCCCCCGGCGGCGAGGCGCGGGCTCCGCCCCGGTGACCCGGGCGCGCGGGACCGCGTTTCCTCTGTGGTGCGGCCGCCCTCCCGTCGCGGCCGATGGCTACCGGACAGGCTTCCAGGATGAGTGACGACAGGCAGCGTGTGTTCAGCGGGATCCAGCCCACGGGCGAGGCGCACCTGGGCAACTACCTGGGCGCCATCCGGAACTGGGTGGACCTGGTCGACGAGTACGAGTGCTTCTACTGCATCGTCGACCTGCATGCGATCACGATCCCCTACGAGCCGGCCGAGCTCCCCGAGCGCGTGTTCGACCTGGCGGTATCTCTTCTGGCGGCCGGCCTCGATCCGGAGCGCTGCACGCTGTTCGTGCAGTCCGATGTCCCCGAGCACACACAGCTCGCGTGGGTGTTCAGCAGCGTGACGCCGGTCGGTGACCTGCAGCGCATGACGCAGTACAAGGAGAAGAGCGAGGGGAAGGAGTCGGTGAGCGCCGGGATCCTCTACTATCCGGTCCTCCAGGCGGCCGACATCCTCCTATACCGCGCGGGTCTGGTTCCGGTGGGGGAGGACCAGTTTCAGCACCTGGAGTTGTCGCGCGAGATCGCCCGGCGCTGGAACGCGCGCTACGGCGACTTCTTCCCCGAGCCGCAACCGCTGGTGGGGCACTCGCCGCGAATCCTGGGGCTGGATGGGGCCTCCAAGATGTCCAAGTCGCTGGACAACACGATCCCGCTCCTGGCCGAACCCGACGACATCGCCCGCCGCCTGGCGACGGCCGTGACCGACCCGGACCGGGTCCGCCGGGACGACCCCGGCAATCCCCACGTCTGCAACATCTTCGCTTTGCACGGGCATTTCAGTCCCCCGGCGGTCCGGGAGGAGGTCGAGGCGCGATGCCAGACGGCCACCATCGGATGCGTGGACTGCAAGCGGAAGCTGGCCAAGCACATGGCCGACGCCCTGGGCCCGATCCGCGAGCGGGCCCGCGAGCTGCGCGAGCACCCCGAGCGCGTCCGCGAGATCCTGGATGCCGGGGCCCGCCGCTGCCGGGGGATCGCGCGCGAGGTCCTGGGCGAGGTGTACGAGCGCATGGGGATCGAGGGCCACCGGGCGGCGCCGCGGGAGCCCGCTGGAAGGCCATGAGCCGGTGACCGCCCTGGTCCACGCGCTCGACCCCCGCGCATGCGCCACGAGGTGCTCGGCGACGAGCACGACGAAGAGAGAACTCGGCCTTCGACGGTCTCCTCCACGACTCGGTGAAGCACCGTGATGCTCGCCTTCGGCGCCTGGCCGAGGCCCCCCGGAGTGACCCGCGCCCGCCACGAATAGGGGGAGACGATGGCCCACAAGCTCCTGGTGTGGATGCACGCCCCCGAGTACCCGCTCTGGTCCATGCCGGACGAGGACCGCGAGAGGGTTCGGGCAGCGCTGCCGGAGGACTGGACCGCGGTGTTCCTCCAGGAGCCCGGCTACTTCGCCGGCGACGGCGCCCGACACCTCCCCGACCGCCTCCTGGAGGAGATCCGCGACGCCGAGGTGTATGCGGGCTTCGGGATCCCGAGACGGGCCTTCCTGGAGGCTCCGGGGCTGCGCTGGGTGCACTCCGGCGCCGCCGGGGTGGGGGCCAGCCTGTTCCCCGAGATGATCGAGAGCGACGTGGCGCTCACGAACTCCGCCGGGCTCCACGCCGAGCCGCTCGGCGACCACGCCCTGGCGCTGATGCTGCACTTCGCGCGCGGCCTGGACGTGGCGGCGGTCGGCCAGCGGCGTCGTGAGTGGCGCCATGCGGAGCTGGCCGGGCAGGACAGCCCGCTGGTCGAGCTCTCGGGCCGAACCGTGGGCATCGTGGGGTACGGGGGGATCGGCCGCGCGGTCGGCCTGCGCGCGGCGGCGCTGGGCCTGCGGGTGGTGGCGATACGGCGGAGTCTCGCGGGTACCCCGCCCGAGGTGGAGCACCTGTGGGATCTGCGCGGGCTCGGTGAGCTCCTGGCGCTGTCACACTACGTGGTGCTTACGGTGCCCGAGACGCACGAAACCCGTAACCTGTTTAGTGAGGATCGCTTGGGACGCATGCGGCCCGATGCGGTCTTGATCAACGTGTCACGAGGGGCCATCGTGGACGAGACGGCGCTCGCGAAGGCTCTCGCGTCCGGCTGGTTCCGCGGCGCGGGCCTCGATGTGTTCGAAACCGAGCCCCTCCCCTCCAACAGTCCGCTCTGGGACCTCGAGAACGTCGTCATCACGCCGCACTCCGGAGCGGTCTCCCCCGGATTCTGGGACCGGGAGACCGGGCTCCTGCTGGACAACCTGCGGCGCTACCTGTCGGGGGAGGCGCTCGTGAACGTGGTGGACAAGGAGCGCGGGTACTGACCATGGCCAAGGAAGCGATGGGGGCGGAGCCCCTGCTGAGGGCGGCCGTCGAGAGCGGCGCCCAGTCTCTCCTGATCAAGGCGGGCGATGTCTTCCGTGCCCGGGTGCACGGTCGGATGGTCCGCCTGTCCGAGACGCCGTTCACGCCCGAAGACACGCGCCGGATCGCGAGCCAGATCCTTCCCGAGGAGCACCGCGAGAGGATCGACCAGATCACCGACTACGACTTCGCGTGGGAGCTCTCTCCCAGCGCGCGCTTCCGCGTGAACATCCTGCGCCAGCAGGGCTCGGTCATGGTGGTCATGCGCGTGATCCCCTGGGAGGTCCCCACCATCGACGACCTCGGCCTGCCCGAGGTGCTCAAGGAGATCGCCGACCTCGACAACGGCCTCGTCCTCGTGACCGGGGCCACGGGCTCGGGGAAGTCCACCACGCAGGCGGCGATGCTGGGGTGGATCAACCGCAACCGGCGCAAACACATCGTCACGCTCGAGGACCCGATCGAGTACCGCCATCGGAACGAGCTCTCGACGGTGACTCAGCGCGAGATCGGGGCGGACACGGCTTCCTTCCGGGTCGGGCTCCGTCACGCCCTGCGCCAGGACCCCGACGTGATCCTGATCGGAGAGATGCGGGACTCGGACACCATCGAGATCGCCATCGAGGCGGCCGAGACGGGACAGCTCGTCATCTCGACCTTCCACGCCCCGACCGCCATCGCGACCCTGGGACACTTCATGGCCATGTTCCCGGGGGACAACGAGGAGCTCGTTCGCCAACGCGTGGCCGAGTCCCTGCGGGCCGTGGTCTCCCAGCGCCTCCTCCTGCGCAAGGACGGCGAGGGGCGCGTGCCCGTGGTGGAGGTGCTGCGACTGACGGGAGCCGTGCAGGAAGCGATCCTGCGAAAGGAGAGCCAGGGCGAGATCAAGAGACTCATGCAGCAGGGCGAGCAGTACGGCATGCAGACGTTCGACCAGCACCTCATGAAGCTGGTGCGGGCCCAGGCGATGGACTACGAGGTCGCGAAAGCGGCGGCGACCAGCCCGAGCGATTTCGAGCTGGTCATGCAGACCCTGTCCTCCGAGGAGGACGGGGGGGGGGCGGGTCCGGGGGAGGGGCCGCTGCTTTGAAGCCGGCCGGCCTGTACCTCCCGGTCACCACCCCGTTCGACCGAGACTCGGGCGAGCTGGACCGGGAGGCGTTCCTCGAGAACCTGCGGACGTGGACCGCCGAGGCCGTCGATGGGATCGTCGTGGCCGGCTCCACCGGGGAGGCGCCGCTCCTGGACGAGATCGAGACGCTGCGGCTGACGGAATGGGCCCGGGGCGCGGTCCCGGACGGCATCCAGGTGGTGACCGGTACGGGCGGGGAGTCCACGCGCGGCACGGTGCGCCTCAGCCGCCTCGCGGCCGAGGCGGGGGCGGAGGCCGTCCTCGTACGCCCGCCCGCCTACTACGCGGGCGCCATGAGCGACGAGGCCCTGACCGCGCACTACCGGGCGGTGGCCGACGCCTCGCCGGTGCCGGTCATCCTGTACCACATTCCGAAATTCGTGCCGGTGCCGCTGGCGCCCGACGAGGTGAACCGTCTGGTCGAGCACGAGAACATCGTCGGGATCAAGGACTCCTCCGGCGACGTCCGGAACCTGGGCACTCTGATCGAGGTGTGCGCCGACCGGGCGGAGGTGCTGGTGGGGGCCGGCACCCTGCTGTACGGGGCGCTCGAGCTCGGGGCGGCGGGTGGCGTTCTGGGCGTCGCCCTTCTGGCCACCGCCGCCTGCTCCGAGATCCTCTCCGCCTGGCGGGCGGGGGACACGGCTCGTGCCGGGGCGCTGCAGGAGCGGGTCGGGCCTCTCCACCGCTCCGTCGTGGCCCGTCGGGGGGTGCCCGGCGTGAAGGCGGGGTTGGATCTCCTGGGTCTGCGGGGCGGACGGCCGCGTCCGCCGCTCCTTCCCGCCGACGAGAGCCTGCGGCGGGAGGTGCGCGGTGCGCTCACGGCCGCAGGGCTCGAGCCCGTCCGCGCCTAGAGATGTTCGAGAACGGGGCGCGGTGCGTCGCCGTCGTAGGCGTGCAGTGGGGCGACGAGGGGAAGGGGAAGATCGTGGACGTGCTCGCCGAGCGCGCCACGATGGTGGCCCGCTACCAGGGGGGCGCCAACGCCGGCCACACGGTACGGGTGGATGGTGAGGAGTTCGTCCTCCACCTCATCCCCTCCGGCATCCTGTATCCTGGCGTGCGCTGCCTGCTCGGGAACGGGACGGTGGTCGACCCGTGGACGCTCCTGGACGAGATGGCGGGGCTTCGTTCCCGAGGCCTCGACCTGGAGGGCCGACTCGGTCTGAGCAGCCGGGCTCACCTGGTCCTCCCCTACCACCGCATGCTGGACCGTGCGCTGGAGACGAGCCGGGGGGTGGACCGGATCGGGACCACCGGGCGCGGGATCGGGCCCGCCTACCGGGACAAGGTGAACCGGACGGGCCTCCGGGTCGGGGACCTGCGGGATCCCGGGCGGGCCGGGGAGGTGGTCCGGGCCGCCTGCGCGGCGGCCAACGATGCCATGGAGCGCCTGGGGCTGGACGACCGGACGATGGCCGATGAGGTCCTCGACGCCCTCGACCGGGTCGGGCCCGGTATTCTCGAGCTCGCCACCGACGTCGGGCAGGAGATCCGGGACGGCCTGTCGGAGGGTGGGCGCGCTCTCCTCGAGGGGGCGCAGGGCTCCCTCCTGGACGTAGATCACGGCACGTACCCGTTCGTGACGTCCTCGACCACGACGGCCGGCGGGGCCGCCGCCGGCGTGGGGATCGGGCCCACCATGATCGACGAGGTGATCGGCGTCGTGAAAGCGTACACGACGCGGGTCGGCAACGGGCCCTTTCCGACCGAGCTCCCCGGGGAGGCGGCGGAGCGGCTGCGCTCGCTGGGCGATGAGTTCGGCGCCACCACCGGTCGGCCCCGGCGTCCGGGCTGGTTCGATGGCGTGGCGGTGAACTTCGCCGCCGGGGTGAACGGGCTCACCGGTCTCGCGGTCACCAAGCTCGACGTCCTCGATACGTTCCGGGAGCTGCAGGTGGCCGTGGGCTATGAGCTCGAGGAGGAGCCGCTGGCGCGCTTCCCCGACTCGGCGGCGGAGCTGGAGCGTGTGAGGCCCATCTACGAGAGCTTGCCGGGCTGGGAGCAGGACACGACGGGCGCGCGCGAGTGGAGCGAGCTCCCGCAGCTGGCCCGCGCCTATCTGACCCGACTGCAGCAGCTGGCCGGCGCTCCGATCCGCTCCGTGTCCGTGGGGCAGGCCCGCCGCCAGATCATCCACGTCGACGCCGGCGAGGGCGTAGTCCCGGCCGCTTGAGCGGCTCGGGACCGGCGTCCGCGCGACGGCTCGCGCGCGGCTAGCCTCCCGAGAGCGACCCCACGACGAGGAACGGCTCGGCGCCGGACACGACCGCTTCCGGGAGGAGTGCGTCCGGCGGCTCGAAGGAGACGTCGCGCGCGCACGCGAAGTAGCGCAGGAACGGCCGGCGCTCTCCCGTGGCGTGATCCCGGATCGTCCCCCTCAGCACCGGGTGCTCGGCCTCGAGTGCGTCCAGGAGCGCCCGCCGCGTGGGTTCGCCCCGCAGCTCGAGCACCACCTCGCCCTGCAACCGGGCCAGGTTCCGAAGGTGGTAGGGAAGCTCCACCCGGACCCGGGGGGCCGCGCGTCCGCGAACGTCCATCGCGTCGCTCCCGGATCCGCCGACCGTGGTGCGGTCCGGGGCTCCCCGGGCCTCGGAGCCGTCGGTCACGGCAGGCTCTGGACCTCGACCGACAGCACCGGCGGCAGGTTCTCGACGATCGCCTCCCAGTGGTCCCCCGAGTCCGAGGATCCGTACACCTGGCCGCCGGTCGTCCCGAAGTAGACGCCGCACGGGTCCAGATGGTCCACCGCCATCGCGTCCCGGAGGACGTTCACGTAGCAGTTCTGCTGGGGCAGCCCGCGGGTCAGTGGCTCCCACTCGTTTCCGCCCGTCCGGCTCCGATAGACGCGTAGCTTCCCCTCGGGCGGGAAGTGCTCCGAGTCGTTCTTGATCGGCACCACGTAGACCGTGTCCGGCTCGTGGGCGTGGACGTCGATCGGGAAGCCGAAGTCGGTGGGCAGGTTCCCGCTCACCTCGTACCAGGTGTCGCCGGCGTCGTCGCTCCGCATCACGTCCCAGTGCTTCTGCATGAACAGCACCTCGGGCCGCGAGCCGTTCATCGCGATCCGATGCACGCAGTGGCCGATCTCGGCCTCGGGGTCGGGAATGTAGTTGGACTTGAGGCCGCGGTTGATGGGCTTCCAGGTCGCACCCCCGTCCACCGACCGGAACGCCCCGGCGGCCGAGATCGCGATGTACATCCTGTCCCGATCGGTGGGATCGAGGAGAATGGTGTGGAGGCACAGGCCGCCCGCCCCGGGTGTCCACTGGCTCCCGGATTCGTGGCCTCGAAGCCCGGCCATCTCCTGCCACGACGTCGCGCCATCGGTGGAGCGGAAGAGCGCGGCGTCCTCGGCGCCCGCGTAGACCGTGTCCGGATCATCGAGAGAGGGCTCGAGGTGCCAGATGCGCTTGAACTCCCACGGATGGTCGGTGCCATCGTAGAACTTGTGGGTGGTGAGCGGCTTGCCGGTCTCCTCCGAGGTGTCGTAGACGAACTTGTTGCTCACACCCGTGGGCATGCCCTCGGAGAAGTCCGGAATCTTCTCGCCGCCCGGAGTCTCCCAGGTCTGGCCGCCGTCGCTCGAGCGCTGGATGATCTGCCCGAACCAGGCCGAAGTCTGGGAGGCGTACAGGCGGTCCGGGTCGGCCGGGGAGCCCTTCACGTGGTAGACCTCCCAGCCCCCGAAGTGGGGGCCTTCGACGGTCCACTTCTTCCTCTTCCCGTCGGCGGTGAGGAGGAAAGCGCCCTTCTTGGTCCCGACCAGCACCCGGACTCCGCTCATGATGCTCTCCCTGGAGGTTGTGGTGGCTCGCGCCGGAACGGTTCCCGTCCCCTCGCGCGACCGGGCGGAGAGTACATGTATATGCACATAGTTCGGAATGTCAATGGCCGCTCCGAAGCTCCGTCCGCGCAACGTTTCGATCGTTGCTCAGCGACCCGATCTCGCCTATACTGACGGGCTACGTTCGGAATCCGGGCCGGTCCCGCGGGGGCCGCACGGATCGCGGCGGCGATCGGCGCGTACCATCGCGCCGGAGCGACCGGGGGGCTGCGGCGGGGTCGCCGCGCGAGAACCGGCTCGGGAGATCGATGTTCGAGAGGTTGGGAGAGAGGCTGGATGGCGTCCTGGGACGCTTCCGGCAGCGCGGGGTGCTCACCCCGGAGATGCTCGAGGAGGGGCTCCGGGAGGTCCGCCGCGCACTGCTCGAAGCGGACGTCAACTACCAGGTGGCGCGCGACTTCCTCTCTCGGGTCGAGGACCGGGCGCGGGGACAGGAGGTCCTCTCCTCGGTCAGCCCCGGCGAGCAGATCGTCAAGATCGTCCATGACGAGCTGGCCGATCTCCTGGGCTCGGAGACGCCCGCTCTCGCCCGGGCCCCGGTTCCGCCCACCACCGTGATGCTGGTCGGGCTCCAGGGCTCGGGAAAGACGACCTCGGCTGGCAAGTTGGCCCTCCGACTCCAGCGCCAGGGGGGGAAGCCGTGGCTCGTGGCCGCCGACCCGTACCGGCCGGCGGCGCGCGACCAGCTCCTGGTGCTGGCGGAGCAGGTGGGCGTGCCGGTGGTGGGTGCCGACGGTGACCCGGCCCAGCGCGGCGAGGGCGCGGG
>CAYXHP010000014.1:0-21040 GCA_964465015.1 uncultured Gemmatimonadota bacterium | reverse complement strand
TCGAGGACGGTCAGCGCCCGGTCGGGCATCCCCAGCAGCGCGTACAGCGAGCCGACCCCGTACCAGTGGACGGCACCGGGCGCGAGCGCCACGATCCGGTCCAGCACGGCGGAGGCGGCGGCGGGCTCCTCGAGCTCGTCGAGCAGAGTCCGCCAGGGGGGGCCGAACATCTGGATGGGAGCCCACTCCCTTCGCGCGGCGGCGAGATCCCCCTCCAGGTAATGGATTCCGCCGAGTATATACGAGGCGGGGTCGAACTCGACCGCGAGCTGGCTCACGAGGCGGAGCTGGCGAGCGGCGAGGTCCCGGTCGCCACCCTGCCATGCCTGGAAGCCGACGTGGAAGTTCGTGGAGACGGAGAGCGGGTCGAGAGCGTGGGCACGCCGCATCGTCTCGAAGGCCTCCTCGGTCCGCCCCGTAACACACTGCACGTAGGCGAGAAACACACACGCGCGGGTGTCACTCACTGTGAGATCGAGGGCACGCCGCAGGTGATCCTCGGCCCCCTCCATGTCCCGTCCGAGAAGGAAGGCGATCATCCCAGCCGCGGAGTGCGCTTCGGCGCATGCGGGATCGAGCGAGATGGCTCGCTCGGCGGCGGACTCCGCCTTCGCTAGCCACACGGCCGCGGGGGCGGCCGTGTAGCTGGGGATCAGCGCGTACGTCGCGGCCAGGCCCGCATAGGCCCGGGCGTAGCCCGGCTCGAGCTCGATGGCCTGCTGGAAGAGTCCGACGGCTTCCTCGAGAGCGCCCTCGACGCTGTCCTCCCACCGCCTCATTCCGCGCACGTAGAGCTCGCTGGCGTCGGGATCCCGGGGATCCGGCCTCGTCAGGGCTCTCCGTTCGGGAGGGCGAAGACGGAGATCGAGGATGTCGACCACCCGTTCGGCCAGGCGGGTCTGCAATTGGAAGACCTCGCCGAGCGTCGCCTCGTAGCTGTCCGCCCACAGGTGCGTGGCGTCCGACGCCCGAATGAGCTGCGAGCTGACCCGGACTCTCCGCTCCTTCGCAGAATCATCCCAGCGGACCGCTCCCTCCAGAACGTAGTCCACGCCCAGCTCCCGCCGGACCTGTGCGATGCTCAGCGTCGCTCCGCGGTACCGGTTCGCGCTGGTGCGGGCGATCACGGCGAGACCCGATAGCTGCGCCAGCCGGCTGGTGACCTCCTCGGTGATCCCCTCGGTGAAGCGCTCATCCTCCGGGTCGCCCAGGTGCTCGAACGGGAGGACCACGAGCCGGGGCGCCGACCTGTCGATCGCTACCGGTGGCGGGAAGACGGCTTCGGAGCTCACGCCTTCGACATCTTGCGGCGGCATCTCGATCCGCGCCATCAGGCCCGTCACCTCCGGCGCCGGCATCATCCCCTCGGACTGCAGCCGTCGCTCGTACCGCTCGTACTGGCGGAGGGCTCCCCGCCGGTCACCCTCCTCGAGCAGGAGCTCGATCAGGAACCGGTGCACGTGGGGGGCGAAGGGCTCGCTCTCCGCCCACCGTCGGGCCGCGGCGATCGCCCCGGCCCGGTCGCCGCGGTCCCGGTGACGCTCCGCGGCCTCGCGGCACGCCCCGCGATGGAGATCCGCCAGATGGTCGCGCCACCCATCGACCCAGCGCTCGAAGGGCACCGTGTCCCTCAGATAGGTCCCCGCGAGGAAGGGGCCGCGGTAGAGGCGGAACGCGTCTTCGAGTGCGCCGCGCTCCACGGCCTGTTCGAACGCCACCGCGTCGGCGTCGATCCGATCGGATGCCGAGAGGCGCTCGCCTGCGCGCTCCACCCACCCCGGCCCCAACGTCCCCTTCAGCTCGTAGAGCACCTGGCTCAGGGAGTGTCGCGCCCGGCGCCCGTCGCGCTCGGGCCAGAGGAGACCGATGAGCTGGTCCCTCGTCGCGGTGCGCTCGACGGCCAGGAAGACGAGCAGGGCGGCGGAAAGGTCCGAGAGGACGAGGTGCGCCTCTCCAGCTCCATCCTTCGTGACGGCGAAGCCTCCGAGAGTGCGAACCCTGATGGTCACAGGACTTCGCGAAGGAAGGTCGACCGAAGCCATGCTCCAGAACCCCCGCTCTACTGGCCGGCCGCCCCGGGCACCAGCCCCAGCTGTCGCTGCATGCTCAGAACATCCGGATGGACCCGCTGCTCCGCGATCCTGCCGTCACGCACTCTGAACATGGCCACCTCGGAGATCGCCACGCGTTTTTCCGTCGCGGACGGCCCGGGAATTCGCCCAGGTTGGTACCTCCCGACGAGAATCGCACCACGATGCGGTGGCGGCCGGTCGGAACGCCACCCTGACAAGATGGCACAGCTCCGCTCGTGCGGGGGTCCCGAGGTGGGAGACGACCGGGCTCGCGGGGCGTGGAAAGGTCGAGATCGAGGACGGCGCCCGAGGAGCCAGACGTGAATCCACGCCAATCGCTGGGAGATCGGGAAGCGGAGGGGGAGGGATTCGAACCCTCAAGCCCGTGAGGGCGCCGGTTTTCGAGACCGGTGCATTGCCGTTCTGCCACCCCTCCGGGACCGCACCCGGGAGGGTCGGTCTCCATGTCCAACGGACGGGGTGGGATTTGAACCCACGAGGCGCTAACGCGCCCACACGCTCTCCAGGCGTGCGCCTTAAGCCACTCGGCCACCCGTCCAGGATGTCCGCCATGTCGGCCGCCCGGCGCCACGGCGTGAGCGCCGGATGCCCGCCCGCGGGCCGAAGCGGAGGGGGAGGGATTCGAACCCTCGCGGGCCTTTCGGCCCAACGCCTTAGCAGGGCGCCGCCTTAAGCCACTCGGCCACCCCTCCGAACGCGTCTCGTGCCGCCGCCTGCCGGCCCTCGACGGCACGCCATCTACCGCCCGCCACATTCTCCGTCCGCGCCCGAAACGAAAAGGAGTGAAGGGCCGCGTCGCCGCAATCCCTTCACCCCATCCTGGCGCGCTCCGTCCAAGTTGGCCCGCCTGGGTTCGAACCAGGAATCTCTTGGTCCAGAGCCAAGCGTGTTGCCAGTTACACCACGGGCCAACGAGCCGTCCGGACGCCGCGGTCCGGACCTCGGCGGGCTCCGGAAGGAGCCCCGCTCCCCCTTCGAAACGGGGGCGCCGACATTAGTCTATCCTCACGGTCCGAGCAAGTTCCGGCGCGGCCTCATGGCGACACTTCTCCGAACAGCTCGAGGTCTCCCTCGCGGTCCTCGCACGCCGCCTCCAGGTCGGCCCCGATGGCCGCGAGTCGGTCGTCGCCGAGGGCCGCCTCGTCGCCCTCTCCGAAGCGGGTGACCTCGATGAAGCGTCCGCGCGCGCCCTCGTCCTCCAGGAGATCGGTCTCGATCCCCATCGCGAACAGCGTCCCGCTGTACTCGGTCCACGCGGCCAGGTAGCGCTCGCGCCGCTCGTCGGGGACCTTCGTCCGTACGATCTGCCAGCTCACGCCCGTCTCTTCCTCCTTCGCCTCGCCGTCTCGGATCTCGCCGCCGGCCCCGCCTCGCGTCCCGGCCGTGGCCGGCGCCCGCCGGCCGCCGGCGGCGGGACGGGTTCGGCCGCCAGGCGCTCGGCCAGCTCCTCGCACAGTGCCGGATCCACCACCCGCAGCGCCAGCAGGCGCGTGCGCTCCACCCGACGTTCGAGGGCCGGTCCGCAGGCGGTGTCGGCGAGCACGAAGCGCGCCAGCCGGAGGCCCCGGTCCAGGGAAGGCCCGGCGCCGGGTGGCAGGGCGAGGGCCGCCACCTCCCGTCCCCGGAGACCGGCGGCGAGCTCGCGGAATCTCCGCCGCAGCCCGGGGCTCACCGAGACGAGCACGACCACGGCGCCGGCCGCGAGCTGAAGGAGGAGGCGACGCTCCCTGGCCCCTCCCGGTGCCCGGGCCGGCACGACCTCCACCCATGGCGGCAGCACGGCCCGAAGCGGCGGCACCTCCCGTGGCGAAGCGAGCACCACGGATCCCTCCGCCCGGCCGGGCTCTCGCCGAAGAAGCGCGGGATCCATCCCCTCCACCCGGGCCCGCGGGAGGGCGGCTTCGATCTCCCGGCGGCGCAGCTCGCGGAGCTCGACCTCCTCCTCGGCCACCAGCACCCGGCCGGACGAGAGCGCCGCCCGCCAGCGCCGGAAGAGACCATCCAGCTCCCGGGTGCGGGCCCCCCGCGCCCGCTCCCGCGCCACGAAGGCGCGGAACCGATCCGCCGGACGACCATCGCTCGGCCCCCCGGACGGCCCGGCCTCCGGAGCGCCGATCGCCCGTGCGTACGCCCCGCTCCCGGCCCGCACCTCCACCAGGCCCTCGCGCTCCAGCCGCCGATACGCCGCCAGCACGGTGCCCCGGTCGATGCCCAGCCGGGCCGCCAGGGCCCGGCCGCTCGGAAGCCGCTGTCCGGGGGCGCACCGACCCTCCCTCAGCTCGGCCCCGAGCTGGGCGGCGAGCTGGCGATGGAGCGGCACGGCCTCGCCGGGCCTGAGCCGGATGGACAGCCACGGGACCGGTCCCACGGAACCCATCTCCCCCTCCCTCGTCTGGTCTACCTGTCGGTGATCGGGTCGGCCCCTTATCTATGGGGCCGTCCTCAACCTCCGCTCATCCGGAGAGGGACGAAGACGCACCGCCCCGGGCGCGGGCCGTGCGGGGGCTGGACAGCGATCTGATCAGCTGCGAAGAGAGGTAGCCGCACATGCGAATCCTGGTGCTCGGCGCGGGGCTGCAGGGCTCGTCCTGCGCGTACGATCTCCTGAGGCAAGACGATGTCGAGTGGGTCACGCTGGCCGACCTGGCGCCGGAGGGGGCTGCGTTCCTTCCGGACACGCCGAAGCTCCACCGCCTGCAGGTCGACTTCTCCGACGAGACGGCGCTCCGGGAGATCATGCAGGGCCACGACGTGGTCCTCTCCGCCGCCCCGTACTATTTCAACACGAACCTGGCGCGGCTGGCCATCGAGGCCGGCCTCGACTACAGCGACCTGGGGGGCAACACCGACATCGTGTTCGCCCAGCTCGACATGGCGGGCGAAGCGGGGGCGAACGGCTGCACGGCCGTCCCCGACGTGGGACTCGCCCCGGGCATGATCAACGTCCTGGCGGCCGAAGCCATTCGTCGCATGGACGAGCCCGAGTCGGTGATCATGTACGTCGGAGGCCTGCCCCAGCACCCGCACCCGCCACTCAACTACCAGGTGGTATACTCGCTGGAGGGGGCGCTCGACTACTACACGACCCCCTCCTGGATCATCCGCGGGGGCCGCGCGCAGCGGATCGAAGCTCTCTCGGAGATCGAGACCCTGAACTTCGGCGAGCTGGGCGAGCTCGAGGCCTTCCACACGGGGGGCGGCGCCTCCACCATGCCGTTCCGGTTCGAGGGCCGCGTGGACCGGCTCGAGTACAAGACGCTCCGCTACCCCGGGCACGCGCACATCATGCACGCCATCAGGGAGCTGGGCCTCCTCGCCGACGAGCCCGTGCCCGTGGATTCGGTCGAGGTCGTCCCGAGGGACGTCTTCCTCACCTGCGCCAAGCCGCATCTCACCTTTCCCGGTGAGCCCGACCTCGTGGCGCTGCGGGTCGTCGGGCGGGGCACCCGGGGCGGCCGGCCCGCGACGCTGGTCTGGGAGCTCCTGGACCACGAGGACACCGCCACCGGCATCACGGCCATGGAGCGAACCACGGGCTTCACGCTGGCCATCGTCGGGCTGCTGATGGGACGGGACGTGATCGAGGAGACGGGCGTGTTCGCTCCGGACGAGGCGATTCCCACGGACATCTACCTCCAGGAGCTCGAGGAACGGGGGATCCGCATCGAGCTGCGCGAGACGGACGGCTGAGACGAACGCCGGTCGGCGGCCGCCGGCCGGCCACGCAGGGCTCCCGGGGGCGGCGGCATCCCGGCTGCCGCTGATCGTACGACCAGAGGGAACGCGGGAGGCCCGGCGCGCGCGAGGGGCGAGCGACCTCAGAGCTCCACAGAGGCGCCCATTCGACAAGCGCTTTACGCTAGCGCTTTACGCCCCCCGGCCTCTCTCTTCGTCTTCCTCGTTCTATTTCTCCCGTACCTTGTCCTCGTCAGGGCTTCGTGGCATCCAGCCCGGCATGCAGGTCGTTCCAGTTCATGATCGCGTTCCACACCAGCGCGAAGTCACCCTGGGGCTGGAACCGGTGCATCGGGTCGAATCCGAACAGCACCACCGTCCCCTCGCCCTCGGGCACCACCACGACCGCCGGGCCGTCCGCCATCTTCCCACCCTCCTTGACCAGCCCCGACAGGAAGAGGGAGTCGACGCCCGCGTACTTCACGACCGCATCGCCCTTCGCCTCATCATCCAGGTGGAAGTAGGGCCCGAAGCGGTGGTAGAGCGGCATCCGGTCCGGGTACCCGTACGTGACCGGGTTCGCCGACTGCGCCACCTCGCCCTGCACCAGGGAGCCCGGCACGAACAGCCCCGACGGCTCCACCCGCCGCACGTGGCGCACGAGACCCATGTCGGTCGGAAGGGAGCTCGCCGATCCGAAGGTGATCAGGGTCCCGCCCTGGCGCACGAAGTCGCGCAGAGCCGCCAGCCCCTCGTAGCCCATGCCCCCCAGGATGTTCGAGGAGCTGTCGGGGATCCCGAGCGCCGGGTACTGGGGCGAGGGCTCGTAGGCGAGCGGCGCGTGGGCGGGATCACCTCCCTGGAAGATGCTCTCGCCCGAAGCGTTCGCCCGCTGGCTCGCCATGAGGATGACGTCGAAGCGGGAGCGGAGGTCCACCGGCCGCCCGCCCGGTGCGAGCGCCGTGGTCGCGATGTAGCTGTACGGCACCCCCATCCGCTCGAGCGCGTAGCGCACCGCCCCGTCGTCCTGGGTGTCGATCCAGGTGTGGAGAAGGGCGATGCGGGGCGGATCCATGAGATGGCGCGCCACGCCGCGCACGTCCCGCTCCCGGACGCCGGTCACGCGGATCCCCAGTCGATCGGCCAGGCTGTCCACGACCGCCCGCGGGACCGAGTCGGCCGGGACGAGCCAGGTCCCGGCCGCGAAGCTCCGGCCACCCGCCCGGAAGGAGTCCTCGGCGGCGTAGGCCGGGATGGAGCCGTCGGCGCGCCGGAGCGCCAGCCAGGCCCTCACCTCCTGGCCGGAGGCCGCCGTCTGGACCGCCCACCAGTCGGCGCCTCCCGCGCGCTCCACCTTCCGGGAGGCCACGATCGGACCGGTCCCGACCTCCTGCGTGGAGAGCGCCAGCACCGCGCTGTCGCCTACCGGTAGGGCCTGGACGTCGAACATGAGGGGATAGGTCCACGCCACGTCGTCGTAGGGAGCCGGCGCATCCTTCGGGAACTCCTGCCGCTTCATGAGCGTGAGGAGGAAGTCCCGGTAGGGCTGGTCCATGCGCAGCACCCAGTCACCCTTGCGGACGTGCACGGAATCGGTCTGGTGGAACGCCTTCCCCGCCCCCGCGAACGTGCCGTCCGCCGCCGCCCGCGAGACCTCGATCCCGTGCGTCCTGAGGTTCGCCAGCATGGCGGCCGCGTCCGCGGCGCGCGGCTGGTCCTGCGGCACGACCCAGGCGTAGGGCTTCTCGGTCCGTCCCTTCGTGAGGCCGTTCACCCCCTTCTGCCAGAAGTCCCGCAGGAGGCGCTGGCGGTGGGAGGCGGCCGCCGACAGGGCCGTCAGGGCGCCCGACTCCATGTAGTTGGTGTTGTTCCGCAGCGACCACATCGTCGAGTCGTGGGGCGGGCTGGGACGGAACCACTCGGTGTGCGTCACCTGTCCCCGGAGCGTACGCTCCATGGTGTTCGGGACGCTGTTCCCGAACGTCTCGTAGAACCGGCCCAGGCTGTTGAGGTCCATGTTCGTGACCCACATCAGGTAGCCCGGATACCAGCCCGTGTAGAAGCCGTGCGTCCACACGCCCGGCAGGCCGTACGAGGTGAGGCTCGTGACCTCGTAGTTGGCCATCCAGGCCCACTCGCTGATCGTGATCGGGTCGATCTCGGGGTTGTAGGGCCCCGTCCCGGTGGCCGTGTACAGGTAGGGCACCGACTCGTGCAGGTCGTGGCCGACTGTGTAGTGCCAGTCCAGGGCCAGGTGGATCAGGTTCCGGGTGAGGTCGGTGATCATGCCGAATCCGTCCCGGTTGTTGTCGTGCAGGATGTAGTGGCCCCAGTAGGGTGGCCCATGGATGATGCTGTCGTACTGGAACACGTCCGAGTTGTGGAGCCGGTGCCACTGCACCACCCGGTCGCGGCCATCCGCCTCCACCACCGGCACGATGAACACCACCACGTTCTTCCGGATGGCCTTCGTGACCGAGTCCTCCGAGGCCGCCAGCCGGTAGGCCAGCTCCATGACCATCTCGGGCGGTCCCGTCTCGGTGGAGTGGAGGCCCGCGTAGAACGTGTAGACGACGGGGAGGCTGTCGATGAGCCGCTGAGCCTCGGCCTCCGAGGTCGAGCGGGGATCGGAGAGATCCCCGAGTCCCTTCTTGATCGCGTCCAGCCGGGCCAGATTGGCCTCGCTCCCGACCTGGACCAGCGCCTGGTGACGGCCCTCCTCGGTGGGGCCGATGAGCTCGAAGCGGACGCGGGGTGTGCTGGCGGCGAGCGCCCTGAAATAGCCGTAGATCTCGTCCACCGAGTGAAGCTTCCCGGGCTTCCCGATCGGGTCGCCGAAGTGCTCGGAGGGTGAGACCGCCGGGCTCTCCGGGATCTCGTCCACGAGCGGCGTCATGTACTCGGCCCGGGTCGTCCACGACAGGATCTTCCGGGTGGCCGTCGTGTCGACCGGCTGCCCCCACGGCGTGGTCACCGGGACCCCCTTCGCCTTCCACCAGTCGAACGTCTGCGGTACCGGGGGAGCGGAGTCGCTGGCCGCGGCCGTCGTGTCGGGTCGGGCCGCGGGAGCCGCGAGCGCGGCCGCGCCGCGCGCGGGGAGCGCCGGAGCCGCGGGCGGCGTCGCCAGGGCCGGAGCGACGGACGGGGGAAGCGCGATCGCCACGACCGAGACGGCCGTGACGAGCGAGAGGAGCCGGACGCGAACGGGTGGAAGCATCGCCTTCCTACCTCCGTGTGGGGAGCCGGAGCGCCGTGAACGCGGGAAGATCCGGTCGCTCGCCGCACGGCGCAACCGAGATCGCGACGCACCACCGGCCAGGGCGGACCCGGCTGCGGCCGGTCGCCCGGATCCGGCGGCCCCGGCTCGGTTGCCGCAGCGCCACGCCCCGGTACAGGTTGGCTCCCTCCCGGAGATCGGCCCGGTCCCGAACGAACTCCATGCCAGCGAGGAAGCGTGAACGCGATCGAAGTCGAGGACCTCGGGAAGACCTACCGAAACGGCGTGGAGGCGCTGCGCGGCATCTCGTTCAACGTCGAGGAAGGCGAGATCTTCGGGCTCCTGGGCCCGAACGGCGCCGGCAAGTCCACCGCCGTGCGCATCCTGGCCACCCTGTCGGCACCGACCTCGGGCCGGGCGTGGGTGGCCGGGGTGGACGTGGTCGCCGACCCGGAGGCGGTCCGGCGGCGCATCGGCTACGTGGCCCAGGCTTCCTCGGTCGACATCCAGGCGACGGGCCGGGAGAACCTGCTCCTCCAGGGACACCTGCAGGACCTCTCGGGACCCGAGCTCCACCGGCGCGTGGACGAGCTCCTCGAGCGGTTCGACCTGGCCGATGCGGCCGGCCGCATGGTGGAGGGCTACTCCGGAGGAATGCGCCGGCGCCTCGACGTCGCCATGGGCCTCGTCCACCGGCCCCGTCTCCTCTTCCTGGACGAGCCGACAACGGGCCTCGACCCGGAGAGCCGGGCCGTCATGTGGCGCGAGGTCGAGGAGCTGGCGGACGAGGGCGGGGTGAGCGTGCTGCTCACCACCCACTACCTGGAGGAAGCCGACCGCCTCTCGCGGCGGCTGGCCATCGTCGACCACGGCCTCATCGTGGCGCGGGGCAGTCCGGACGAGCTCAAGTCCGCGCTCCGGGGCGACCGGGTCACCGTGGAGCTGGCCGAGGAAGCCGATCTCGAGCGGGCCCGTGAGGTCCTGGCGGCCCGCTCCGCCGGCGGTGACGTGCTGGCCGAGGGAAGCACCCTCCACGTCCAGGTGTCGAGCGGGGCCCGCGCGGTGCCGGGCATCGTGGCGGCCCTGGAGGAGGCGGGGATCGGGATCGCGCAGATCGCCTTCAACCGTCCCTCGCTGGACGACGTGTACCTCCACGCCACGGGGCACAGCTTCGAGGCGGCGGACGCCGAGGGAGCGCTGGCGGCCGCCACCGCGGGCGGAGGATCGGGGAGCGGCATGAGCCAGGAGGCGGGACGATGAAAGCGGTGCGCGACACGCTGCAGCTCTTCCTGCGCGAGCTCCGGATCTCGATCCGGATGCCGATCTGGATCATCATCTCGATCATCCAGCCGCTCATCTGGCTGCTCCTGTTCAGCCAGCTCTTCCGGGTGGTGGGCTCGCTGGGGGCGTTCAAGGGAGGCTCCTATCTGCAGTTCCTGGCGCCCGGACTGGCCATCATGTCGTCCCTGTTCAGCTCCGCGTACGGGGGGATGGGGCTGCTGCGGGACATCGAGCGCGGATTCGTGGACCGGCTGCTGGCCACGCCGGCCAGCCGCGGGGCCCTGATCGGCGCTCGCGTCCTCCACGCGGCCGTCACCGTGATGTTCCAGGCCGTGGTGATCCTCCTCATGTCCTTCCTGCTCGGGGTGCGCCCGGAGCACTGGATCGTCGGCCCGCTCCTGGTCCTCGCATCGGCGGGCCTCCTGGGCGGGGCGTTCGGGGCGGCCTCGAACGGGCTCGCCCTGCTCGCGGGCCGCTACGAGATCCTGATGGCGCTGATGAACTTCACGATCCTGCCGCTCACCTTCCTGTCCACCATGATCATGGCGCGGCCCCTCATGCCGACCTGGATGCAGGCGATCACGCGCTTCAACCCGGTGGACTGGGCGGTGACGGCGGCGAGGGACAGCTTCCAGGGAGGGCCGGCCGGGGAGGTCGGCCTCGACTTCCTCCTCCTCGCCGCCTTCACGGCCGTGTGCTGGAGCCTGGCGGCGCGGGCGTTCGGGAGGTACCGGGCGAGAAGCTGACCGGGACCGGACCGCCGCCCCCGGACACGATTCGAGCCATGCGACGTAGTCCGCGGGCGAAAGCGCGATCCGCGCCAGGCACCCCCGAATCGCTGCGGCCATCGGCGGCTACTTCCGCCGCTTCGATGGGGCCACGGGCTTCCCCGGGCCCGCCGTCTCCTTCTTCGCAGGCTTGCGCGCCCTCTTCGTCCTCGGCTTCCCCGACTTCCTCGTCTTGGGCCTCCCCTTCCGCCGGTCGAGCCAGTCCTCGAATTCCTCCAGCGGGCGCGCGTTCAGGACGTCCTCCCTGGTCAGCCACGCCCGACGGGCCTGGTCGATCCCGTATCGGACGAGATCCAGGTCCTGGGTGCGATGCGCGTCGGTGTCGATGACGATCGGGATCCCGAGCGACTTCGCCTTCATGAGGTGGACATCCCTGAGGTCGAGGCGGTCGGGGTGGGCGTTGAGCTCCACCGCGATCCCCTCCTCCGCCGCCGCCTCGAGCACCGCGTCGAGGTCGAACTCGTACGGGTCGCGCTGGTTGATCATGCGGCCGGTGGGGTGCGCCAGGATGTCGACCTCCGGGTGGCGGACGGCCGCCAGGAGCCGCTCGGTCTGCTGGTCGGGCGGCAGGTTGAAGCGAGAGTGGATGGAGACGAGCACGATGTCGAGCTCGGCCAGCATCTCGTCCGAGAGGTCCAGGGAGCCGTCGGCCAGGATGTCGATCTCCATGCTTCGGAAGAAGCGGATCTCATCGTGCCGGGAGAGGACCTGGTCGATCTCCTTCCACTGCCGGCGAAGCTTCCTCTCGTCCATTCCGCCCGTCATGGCCAGCGACTGGCTGTGGTCGGTGAGGGCCATGTACTCGTAGCCCCGGGCGGCGCAGGCCTCCAGCATCGCCTCGATCGAGTCCTTCCCGTCCGACCAGGTGGAATGCATCTGCAGGTCGCCCCTGAGGTCCTCGAGCGTGATGAGTTCGGGGAGCCGGCCCTCGGCGGCCGCCTCGATCTCGCCGCGGTCCTCGCGGAGCTCGGGAGGGATCCACGCGAGGCCGACGGAGGCGTAGACCTCGTCCTCGGTCGCGCCGGCGACCCTCTCGCCCTCCCATGGGTCGCGGCGCGCCGCCGACTCGCCTTCGCCGTCCTCCTCCGAGCGGAACACCCCGTACTCCGAGATCCGGAGCCCCTGAGAGACGCCCCGCTGGCGAAGCCGGACGTTGTGCTCCTTGGAGCCGGTGAAGTAGACGAGCGCGGCGCCGTAGCTCCCGGCCGGGAGGATCCGCAGGTCCACCTGGAGTCCCGAGGCCAGGCGCACACTCCCCTTCGTGCCGCCGGAGGCCAGCACCTCCTCCACCCGATCATAGGCGAGAAAGCGCTCCATGAGGGAGCCGCCCTCCTCGGCGATGGCGAGGAGATCGATGTCGCCCACGGTCTCCTTACGGCGGCGGTAGCTCCCGGCGACCTCGATGCGCTCGACGTCCGGAACCTGCCGGAGCCACTCCAGGAGCGGCACCACGTGCTGGTCCGCCTCGGAGATCTTGACCCGGCCCTGGTGGCGCCGGAACGCCTCGATCCCCGTGAGGATCTTCTCCTCGCTCTTCTGCCCGAAGCCTTCCAACTCGCGAACCCGTCCGGCGCGGGCCGCCTCCTCGAGCGCGTCGACCGTCTCGATCCCGAGCTCCTCCCAGAGCTTCCTCGTCTTCTTGGGGCCCACCCCCGGCAGCCGGCCGATGGCGATGAGCGAGTAGGGAGTCTCGGCGGCCACCTCGTCGAGGAGCGTGAGAGAACCGGTGTCGCACATCTCGTGGATGTACCTGGACATGTCCTCGCCGATGCCGCCGAGCTCGGTGAGGTCCTCGCCCCGCTCGATCATCTTCCGCATCGGGACGGGATGCTCCTCGATCGTGTGGGCCGCGTTCCGGTAGGCGCGGACCCGGAACGGGTTCGCCCCCTGGATCTCGAGCAGGTCGGCCACGTCTTGCAGCGTGCGGGCGATCTCTATGTTTTCCATGGCCTCGTCGCGTCTACGGTGAAGGGGCTGGCAGCACGTGCGCGGGACGCCGAACCACGGGGAGAACCTGCGCGCCCGATGCCCCCGGCGCCGACAACTCCTCGGACGGCGGGCCCGGTCGGAACCACCCGGCCCACGCGCCGCATATAATAGGTGACGCGCCGGAAGACCCGGCGGCGTTTCCGCCCCGCGCCGAGGAGGATCGGCCGATGACGGCACAACCCGAGGAGATGGAGAGCCGGGTGGCTCCGGCCCCGCCGCCACGGGCGGAGCCCGTCACCGGGCCACGCCATCACTGGGTCGTGCGCCTCACGCACTGGGTCAACGTCGTCGCCCTCACCCTCATGGTGGCCAGCGGACTCCGAATCTTCAATGCCTACCCGGCTTTCGCCCCCCGCGGCGGTACCTTCTGTTGCTACCCCTTCGTCGGGCACGCCATCCCGGCGTGGCTCACCTTCGGCGGCTGGCTGGCCGGGGCCCGTCACTGGCACTTCGCCATGATGTGGGTGCTGGTGGCCAACGGCCTCCTCTATCTGGGCTTCGTGTTCCTGCACGGAGAGTGGCGCGAGCTGGCGCCCCGGCGCGGCGACCCTCGCGACGTATGGGAGATGGTCAGGTTCTACCTGTTCGTCCGGAAAGACCATCCGCGGCAGGGCAAGCACAACGCCCTGCAGAAGTACGCCTACATGGCCCTGCCCATCCTGGCCGTAGCGGCCGTGATCACGGGCATCGCCATCTGGAAGCCCGTGCAACTGGGCTGGCTCACGCGGCTCCTGGGCGGCTACGTGTGGGCCCGATACTGGCATTTCCTGGCCATGCTCGGCCTGGTCGCGCTCACGCTCGGTCACATCTTCATGGTCTTCAGCGTGGATCCCTACTCGATCCCCGCCATGATCACGGGCCGCTACCGGGCCGACCGCTCGCCCGAGCGGCGGAACGGCCGGCCCTTCTATCATCTGCTGCCCGGGTCCGAGCGGACCGCGGCGGAGCGCCAGGCGGAAACCTCGGCGGGAGAGAGCCGACCGACCGGCCACCGGGAGCCGATGCTCCCCGAGCCGGCCCGCGCGGAACGGACGACGCGCGAACCGGCGCCCGCCGCGCACGAGCCTTCAGCCGATGTGCACGAGCCATCAGCCGGCGTGCACGAGCCGCCGGACCGAGGGGAGGCGACCCAATGAGCCTCGACCGACGATCGTTCCTGGCCGCGGGCGGCGCCGCGCTGGCCGGCATCCTGTCGGGCGCCTGCGACTCGGAGGGACCGAAGGCCACCCGGGGCCTCATCGCCTTCGCCAGCCGGAAGACCCAGGACGTGGAGGGAGCCCTCTTCCGGCACACGTCGATGGACCGGATCGACCCGGGCCAGCCGCTGGCCGGGAGCGCGCTACCCGGCTACTACGTGTCGCCTTCGGTCCCCGTCTGGGACGCGGCGGCGCGGGGAGCGTGGAAGCTCGAGGTGGCGGGAGCCGTTCGGAACCCGCTCCGCCTGGACCTGGACGATCTGCGAGGGCTCCCGTCGGTGACCCACCGCGTGAATCACTACTGCGTGGAGGGCTGGACCGCCGTGGTGGAGTGGACAGGAGTCCGCATGAGCCTGCTGGCCAAGCTGGCCGATCCCGCTTCGGACGCGAAGTTCGTCGACTTCCAGTCGTTCGACTCCGACTACCACGAGAGCTGGGACCTGGCCAGCGCCCTGCACCCGCAAACTCTGGTGGCCTACGGCTACCACGGAGCGCCCCTCACCCCGGTGCACGGGGCCCCGGCGCGACTGCACTCGCCGATCAAGCTCGGATACAAGAGCGTGAAGTACCTCACGCGCATCGTCTTCCTCCCCCACCAGAACGGCGGGTACTGGACGGACCGCGGCTACGAGTGGTTCGCGGGAACCTGACCCCGCGACCTTCCGTCGGCGGCGCCACGCCGACTCACACCGAAGCCAGGATCCCGCGCAGCGCCGCCACGCGGGCGACGACGAGCGCCTCCAGGCGCTCCAGGACCGGCGGGTCGCCGGCCGCGCAGGCGACGTCGTGCGCCACGTCGGGCAGCGCGGCCTCCACGGCGTCGGCCGTGTCCCCGGCCACCTCGGCGAGGCGCCGCGGGTGCATGGCCAGGTCGCCGGCCAGCCGCTCCAGGCACGCGCCGTCGAGCTCCTCCAGGCGCTCCGCCCCGCCCGGCCGGATCGCGAAGCTGCGGTCCACTCCCGCGTACACCCCCGTGGAGGTGACCCCGCAGAACGGAGCCAGCCGGATCCCAGCGTCCAGGTAGAGAAGCGACAGCTTTCCGGCATGCGCGTCATCGTCTCCGACCAGGACCGCGACGAAGATCCAGCGGGCCAGGCTGGCGAGGTCGTCGAGGGGCCGCAATCCGTGGCGCTGGAGCACCCGTCGGAGCTCCCCGAAGCCGGGCCCTCCCCTGGCCTCGTAGCGGGCGCGGTACGGGCGGCCCGTGGCCCGGAGGACACTCTCCTGGTGGAGCGCGCGCAGCGTGCCGTCGGAGAGATGGAGCCGGTCGTACCGGCGGCACTCGAGCAGGAGGTCCTCGCCGGCGCCCCGGATCGAGGCGCGAGCCACCGTCGCGCCGGCCGCCCGCAGGAGCTCCAGGCAGGCCGCCTCGTTGGCGACCAGTCCGTCGCGGCGAGGCGAGCCCGACTTCACCACCACGCTACCGGCCCGGCCGGGGGCCGGAACGAGGAGGTCCCGGCCGCCCCGCACCAGGATCATCTTCTCGCGCGAGCCACCGAGGCACTGCCGGGCGGCCAGGCGCGCCTCGAAGCGAGCGGGCCCCGCCGGGCCGCCCAGCTCGGTCGCGATCTCGGTCGGCGTCACAGGCCGGGCGGCCGCCGCCCCGGCCTCCCCGGACCAGAGCGACACGGCGCCCGCACACTCACCGGCGACCTGGCCGAGCAGGCCCACGACGTCGGACGGATCTCGCCCCGTCGCCTCGCACAGGGCCGCCCGCGACATCTCCGCCGGAAGGAGGCCGGCGAACCACGCCGCGGCCTCCACCCCGTAGGCGTCCGGCCGGACGGGAAGGGCGAGGGAAAGACCAAGGCGGTCCGGTTGGTCCAGCGCCCGCTCCCCGTACGTGAAGCTGACCGCGCCGTCCCGCTCCCCCAGCCGTCCGACCTCCAGGCCGTGCAGCCGAACGGCGATCACCCGGCCCCGCTCCCCGGGCCTCCCGGCTCCGCGCGCGGAGCGGGCTGGCGCCGCCGGTCTTCGAGGTAGAGGTCGAGTCCGAGGAGCTGGACGATCCGGAGGACCGTGTCGAGGCCGGCGTTCCGTTCCCCGTGCTCCAGCTCGAGGAGGAGCCGGCGGCCCACCCCCAGGCGCTCGGCCGCTTCGGTCAGGGTGTAGCCGAGCTCCTCGCGCCGCGCCCGTAGCCGGGCCCCCAGGTCCGCCGGGGATTCGATCCGTGCGGGCCAGCCGGACGCGCGGACCGCTTCGGTGGTGCCACGAGGATCCGCCACGGCAGAGCTCCCGGGTCTGGTGATTCCCTATAAGGATCTAATCTGCGGTATCACCATGAAGACCCTTTGAAGGTACTCGCCAGGTAGTATAGCGTACTAGAGCCTTATAGGGAACTCCATGGGGCGTGCCGAGCCGGCTCACGGCTTCACGCCCTTCTCCTGGAGCAGGGCCACGAACGCGTCCTCGTCCAGCGTCTTCACGCCGCGTTCGCGCGCCTCGTCCAGCTTGGACCCCGGGTCCTCCCCGACCACCACGTAGTCGGTCTCGCCGCTCACCGAGGAGGTGGCCCGCCCACCGTTCGACTCCACCAGCTCCTTCGCTTTCGAGCGACTGAAGCGCTCGAGTCCCCCGGTGAACACGAACGTGAGGCCCTCCAGCGGCTTTGCCCCGTCCCGCTCCGGCGGCCCCGGCTCGATGAGCTGCACGCGCCCGTCCAGGAGCCGGTCCAGCACCTCCCGGTTGTGGGGCTCCTCGAAAAAGGCGCGGATCACCTCGCTCATCTTGGGTCCGATCCCGTCGACCTCCTCGAGCTCCTCCTCGGAGGCCGTCCGGATGTCATGGAACGACCCGAAGTGCCGGGCCAGGTCCCGGGCCACCGCCGTTCCCACCTCCGGGATGCCGAGCCCGTACAGGAAGCGCCGGAGCTCGGTCTTCGAGGCGTGGTGGATGGCGTCGACCAGCTTGCGGGCCGAGATCTCGGCGAACCCCTCCAGCTTCTCGAGCTCCTCGGGTCGCAGCTCGAACAGGTCCGGCAGCTCGCGGACCAGCTCCTCGGAGACCAGGAGCCTGGCCGTCTCCTCGCCGAGTCCCTCGATGTCGAGCGCGTCGCGCGAGCCGAAGTGCTGGAGGCGGCCGGCCAGCTGCGCCGGACATTCGAAGCTGTTGGGGCACAGCGTATAGGGACCGCGGCGGATGAGCTCGGTGCCGCAGGAGGGACAGGTGCTCGGTAGCTCGTACGGCTCCTCGCGCTCCCCGGCCGCCCCCTCCTCGACCACCTCGGTCACCTGCGGGATGACGTCGCCCGCCCGCTGCACCCGCACCCGGTCGCCCACCCGCACGTCCAGCTTCCTCACCTGCTCGATGTTGTGCAGGCTGGCGCGGCTCACGGTGACGCCGCCGATCTCGACC
Organism: uncultured Gemmatimonadota bacterium; assembly: GCA_964465015.1. Lineage (GTDB taxonomy): Bacteria > Gemmatimonadota > Gemmatimonadetes > Palauibacterales > Palauibacteraceae > Humimonas. Next base: position 3,447 of record CAYXHP010000014.1, on the reverse strand, counting down.
GGCCGCATCATGGCGATCGGGGTCACCACGCCGGTGCGGCCCACGCTGGCGGCGATCCGCAGGACCCGGGTCACCTCGCGGCGCGGCGGGAACTTGTAGGCATAGGCCCAGCGCGGGTGTCGGGAGGTGGTGCCCATCTCCGCCCGGGCCGCGAGGTCGTCCAGCTTGGCGACCACGCCGTCGATCTCGTACTCGAGGTCGTCGCGCCGCTCCATGAGATCCGCGTGGTAGGTCAGGATTCCGTCCGCCGAGTCGGCGGTCTTCTCGAAGTCGGGCGTACGCAGGCCCCAGGCGGCCAGCGCCTTCCGCACCTCCTCCTGCGTGGTGACGTCCTCGAGACCCTCCGCCGCCAGGATGTCGTACACGAAGATGTCGAGCGGGCGGGACGCGGTGATGCGCGGATCGAGCTGGCGGAGCGAGCCGGCCGCGGCGTTCCTGGGGTTGGCGAACGGGTCCTTCCCCTCCTGCATGAGCTGGTCGTTCAGGGCCTCGAAAGGCCCGAGACGCATGAGCACTTCCCCCCGCATGGACACGAACGGGGGCGCCCCGCGCTCTTCCTCGCGCAGGCGCAGGGGGACGGCGGGTATGGTGCGCACGTTCTCGGTGATCCCCTCGCCCCGGGTCCCGTCCCCGCGCGTGGCGGCGCGGGTGAGCACGCCGTCCTCGTACACCAGCTCCACGGAGGCCCCATCCAGCTTGGGCTCCATCACCCACCGGACGCTTGCGCCCTCGCCCAGGGCGTCGCGCACGCGCTGGTCGAAGCGTCGCACCTCGTCCTCGTCGCGACTCGAGTCCAGGCTGAGCATGGGCGCGGCGTGCTCGACCGCCGGGAAGGACTCGAGCGGCTCGGCGCCCACCCTCTGGGTGGGAGAATCCGGGGAGCGGAGCTCCGGGTGCTCCTTCTCGAGACCGAGGAGCTCGTGGTAGAGCGCGTCGTACTCCTCGTCCGAGATCTCGGGACGGTTCTCGACGTAGTAGAGGTAGTCGTGTCGGCGGATCTCGCGCCGAAGCTCCGCCACGCGCTCGGCGGGAGCCGTCCTGGACCTCCGGTGAGAGCCTTTCGCGCTCATGTCGTGCATCTTACCCGCGGCACCGGCGCGTCGCCACGTGGCTCGGGGCCTCCGGGCGTCGATTCCGGCCGCGTCGATGGAGGCCTAGATTGAAAGTCGATCGGACGTGACCACGGCATCGGGGTTTGCGAGGTCCCACATAGAGCTCCAGGGCGCCGTTTCGGCGGATTCGAGCCACACCCGGACGCCGGCGGTTTCGCGCCGCGCTCTGGCGCTGGACGCCCGGGAGCGGCTGCGCCTCGCCGGCCTGTATGGCGTGGTGGCCGTGCTCCACGTCGTGGGCTGGGGCGTATTCCTTTACTACTCCGCGCACTATGCCGCCCTGGTCGGCCTCGGGGCCGTGGCCTATCTGTTCGGCCTCCGGCACGCCTTCGACGCGGACCACATCGCGGCCGTCGACGACACCGTCCGCTTCCTCCTCCAGGAGGACCGCAGGCCACTCGGGGTGGGCTTCTTCTTCTCGCTCGGCCACTCCACCGTCGTGGTGGGGCTGGCCGTGGCCATCACCCTGGCCGCCGCGGTGGTCAAGCGCGATCTGCCCGCGATGCAGAACGCCGGAGGCGTCATCGGCGCGGCCGTCTCCGGCGCCTTCCTGTGGTTCATCGGCATCCTCAACCTCTTCGTCCTGCTGGACATGCTCAAGGTGTGGAGGAAGGCCCGCGCCGGGCATCACACACACGACCACGTCGAGGAGCTGCTGGCCCGGCGGGGGCTGCTCCACCGGCTGTTCGGCGGGCGGCTGCGGCGCGTGATCCGCCACAGCTGGCACATGTATCCGGTCGGGCTCCTGTTCGGCCTCGGATTCGACACGGCCTCGGAGGTGGGGCTGCTGGCCATGACGGCCGGGGCCTCGACCAGCGACCTTCCGTGGCCGGCGGTGCTCTCCCTGCCCGTCCTGTTCGCGGCCGGCATGTCCCTCATGGACACGACGGACGGCGTCCTCATGTGCAAGGCCTACGACTGGGCTTTCGTGAACCCGCTGCGGAAGATCTACTACAACCTGACCACCACCGGTCTCTCCATCCTCATCGCCCTCGTCATCGGGAGCGTGGAGCTGGCCCGGGTCCTCGTGAGCACCACGGGTGCCCGCGGGCCCGTGGCCGCCTTCCTGTCCGGCCTGGACTTCGGCGACATGGGCTACCTGGTGGTGGGCCTCTTCCTGGCGGCGTGGGGCCTGTCCGTGGCGGTCTGGAAGCTGGGCCGCATCGAAGAGCGCTACGGTGACTCGCCCGAAGCCCACACGCACGAGCACACGCACCGGGACGGCGTCACCCACACGCACCGACACTTCCACTAACCCGGCCGTCGGGTGGTCCGGCCTCCGCACGGGCTCGCACCCACGGCCACGTGGCGGCCATCGGACGGGCGGATGCGCGCGGAACCTTTGCGCCCGAGCCCGCTATCTTTACCATCCCCGTCGGCCATGGCGCGGGCATCCCACCCCGGTGGGAGCGCGTGGCGGGCCGGACGGTGGTGCCGTCCGCGGGAGAGCGGCGGCACGAAGGTGTACCGCAGACGGGAGCAGCCCGTGCCCGGCACGCTAGCCTTTACGCCCGAGGTCGCCGAGGCGACCGAGCACATCTGGCCCAAGGTGGAGGGCAGCCTCCCACGCTTCGAGTGGGAGCTGAAGGCCCCGCTCATCGCCGAGATCAACCGGCTGAAGCGGGTTCGGAACGCCGTCATCCTGGGGCACAACTACCAGGTGCCGGAGATCTTCCACGGCGTCGCGGACTTCAAGGGCGACTCCCTGGCCCTGGCGCGAGAGGCGCGGGACACGGACGCCGACGTGATCGTGTTCTGCGGAGTGCACTTCATGGCCGAGACGGCCAAGATCCTCAATCCCTCCCGGACGGTCCTCATTCCGGACCTCGACGCGGGCTGCTCCCTATCGGAGAGCATCACGGTGGAGGACGTCCGGCTCCTCAAGGAACGTCATCCCGGTGTGCCGGTCGTCACCTACGTGAACACCCCGGCCTCGATCAAGGCCGAATCGGACATCTGCTGCACTTCGGCCAACGCTGCGCAGGTTGTGGAGGCGGCTGCGAAGCGCGCCGGCTCGGACCGGGTGATCTTCCTGCCGGACGAGTACCTGGCTCGCAACGTGGCCGCGCAGACCGACGTGCGGGTGATCGCGTGGCATGGGCGCTGTATCGTGCACGAGCAGTTCACGGTCGACCAGATCCGGGCCTACCGCGAGCAGTATCCGGGGATCGAGGTCATCGCGCACCCGGAGTGCTCCCCGGAGGTGTGCGAGGAGGCGGACTTCGTCGGGTCCACGACGGGCATGATCGGCTACCTCGACGATGCCCGCTCGGACCGCGTGATCATGATCACCGAGTGCTCCATGTCCGACAACGTGCAGGAGGCTCACCCCGAC
>CAYXHP010000013.1:0-110240 GCA_964465015.1 uncultured Gemmatimonadota bacterium | reverse complement strand
GCGCCTCCGGGGAGGACACCCGGACGGCCCATGGTCCGGCGCCGGGCCTCGTCACCCATCCCGTCCCGCACCTCTCGCCCGTCCACCCCTCAGACCTCCATGACCTCGGCTTCCTTCTTCTTCAGGAGCTCGTCGATCGTGGCGATGTGCTCGTCGGTGATCGACTGCAGCTCGTCCAGCCGCCGGTGGATCTCGTCCTCGCCGGCCTCTCCGTCCTTCTGCATCCGCTGGAGCTCGTTCTTGGCCTCCTGGCGCACGTGGCGGACCGAGATACGGCCCTCCTCGGCCAGCCGGTGGAGCACCTTGACCATCTCCTTGCGCCGCTCTTCGCTGAGTGGCGGGACCGGGACGCGAATGACCGCGGCATCGACCGATGGATTGAAGCCCAGATCGGCCTTCTGGATGCCCTGCGCGATCTCCTGGGAGATGTTGCGGTCGTAGGGCTGGATGAGCAGGAGCCCCGGCTCGGGGGCGCTCACGTTGGCCACCTGGTTGAGCGCCATGGTCGAGCCGTACGCCTCGACCCGAACCGTGTCGAGTAGGGTCGGCGTCGCCTTTCCCGTGCGGACCGTGCTGAACTCTCGGCGCACGGCCTCGAGCGACCTGTCCATGGCCTGGCGGGCCTCTTCGAGCCTCTTCTTCGGCATTCGCCCCTCCTGGTGTCGCCTGCGCCCGGCCGGCCTGGAAGGTCGCGGCCTTCTCTAGGCTACCATCGTCCCCACCCGGCTGCCGCGCAGGGCCGAAAGGATCGAGCCCGGGCGCCGGATGTTGAGCACGATGACCGGGAGATCGTTCTCCTTGCAAAGCGAGATGGCCGGCGCGTCCATGACCTTGAGCTCACGGGTCATGACCTCGAGGTACGAGATCTCCGGGATGAACTCCGCGTCCGGGTCGCGCTCGGGATCGGCCGTGTAGACGCCGTCCACTCGTGTCGCCTTGAGGATCACGTCGGCCTCCATCTCGATGGCCCGGAGGACGGCCGCCGTGTCGGTGGAAAAGTACGGGTTGCCGGTGCCGCCGGCGAAGATGACCACCCGTCCCTTCTCCAGGTGCCGCAGGGCGCGGCGGCGAATGTACGGCTCGGCGAGCTCCTCCATCCGGAACGCGGTCATCACCCGCGTCTCGATGCCATGACGCTCGAGCATGTCCTGGAGGGCCAGGGCGTTGATCACCGTGGCCAGCATGCCCATGTAATCGGCGGACACGCGATCCATGCCCTGCTGGCTGGCCGCGGTGCCGCGCACGATGTTACCCCCCCCGACCACGAGCCCCAACCGGACGCCGGCCTCGTGAACGGCCTGGATCTCCCCGGTCAGCTCCTCGATGATCGCGAGGTCGATCCCGAAGCCGCGCTCCCCCGCCAGAGATTCGCCGGAGAGCTTGACGAGCGCCCTCGGGTACTTGAGGTCCGAGGGCGCCTCCGTCCCCGCCGCATCTTCCTCCGCCGGCGTCACCCGACTACTCGCCCACCTCGAAGCGCACGAAGCGACGGACCTCGATCGAGCCGGGCGATACCGAAAGCAGCTCCCCGATCGTCATGTCGGGATCCTTGACGAACGCCTGGTAGAGCAGCGCGTTCTGCTCGTAGAACTTTCGCATCCGGCCTTCCACGATCTTGTCCACGATCTGGGGCGGCTTGCCCTCCTGGCGTGCCTGCTCCGACAGCACCGCGCGCTCGCGCTCGCGGGCCTCCTCCGGGATGTCCTCCGAAGAGATGCCCACCGGCCTGGTCGCCGCGATGTGCATGGCCACGTCCCGGGCCAGCTCCCCCGCGGCCGCCCGGTCGGCGGCCCCGGTGAGCTCCACGAGCACCCCGATCTTGTTGCCGAAGTGAATGTAGCGGCCCACGACGGACCCGTCACCCGGCTGCCAGCGGACGTAACGACCCACGTCGAGGTTCTCTCCGATCCGCGCCCGGAGCTCGTCCAGCTCCGCCCGGAGCGGCTCTCCGGCCGGGAGGTCGAGAAGCTCCTCCCCGGCGCGCACCTCACCCTCGGGCAGGTCGGCCCCCGCCGCCGTTCGGGCGGCCCGGGCCGCGAAACCCAGGAACTCGTCGTTGCGGGCGACGAAGTCGGTTTCGCACGTGGCCTCGAGCATCGCCAGCGGGCCCTCCTCCTCCCCCTGGATCGTCACGGCACCCTCGGCCGCGGCGCGACCAGCCCGCTTGGCCGCCTTCGCGGCGCCCTTCTGTCGGAGCAGATCAATGGCCCGCTCCTCGTCGCCGCCCGCTTCCTCGAGCGCCCGCTTGCAGTCCATCATGCCGGCCCCGGTCCTGTCCCGGAGCGACTTCACCGCTGCCGCGCTGATCTCCGTCATGCTCTATCTCCCCTCACTCGTTCACTGCTCGACGTAAGGCCCGCTGCCGCGACCCCGAGGTCCGCCCCGAAGCCGGGTCGCAAAAAAAAAGGCCACCGAAGTGGCCTTTCCCGGGCGGTCGTCAGGAGGATCCTCCTTCATCATCCTCCTCCTCGGTTCCGCCCGCTCCGGCCGACACCGGCACTTCGTCCGATGCGTCGCTCGGCTCCGCCCCGTCCGGCTCGGCCGCCACTTCCTCCCCCGCATCCGCTTCCCCGGCCGCCTCGCCCTCCTTGGCACCGCCCTTGGGCTGGCGACGCTGCGCGATCACCTCGGGCCTGGGCTTCCGGCGCCGCGGCCGCTTGCGCCGGCGCGACGAATCGGCCTCCGAGGTCTCCCCGACGTCGGAAGAGTAGGTGAAGACCTCCTCGGCCTGCTCTCCGCTGGCCTCCGGCGCCTCGCGCCTCGCAGCGTCCACCGCGTCCGCTATGGCCCGCGTGATCAGGGCCACGGAGCGGATGGCGTCGTCGTTGCCCGGGATCGGGACGGTCAGCATGTCCGGATCGGCGTTGGTGTCGGCGATCGCCACCACCGGGATCTCCAGGCGGTGGGCCTCCTTGACCGCGATCTCCTCCTTCTTGGCGTCGACCACGAACACGACTCCGGGAAGCCGGGACATCTCCTTGATGCCCGACAGGTACCGGTCCAGCTTCTGGCGCTCGCGATCCAGGAGGAGCTGCTCCTTCTTGGTGTAGAACTCGAACGCTCCCTCCTCGGCTCCCCGCTCGAGCTCCTTCAGACGCCGGATGTTCTTCTTGATCGTCTGGAAGTTGGTGAGCATGCCACCCAGCCAGCGCTCGGTGACGTAGAAGGCTCCGCAGCGCTCGGCCTCCTCGCGGACGAGGGGCGCGAGCTGGGGCTTGGTGCACACGAACAGGACCGAGCCGCCGTCGGTGACCGCCTGGCGCACGAGCTCGCGGGCCTCGTGCAGCTTGTCCTGGGTCTTCTTGAGGTCGAGGAGGTAGATGCCTCCCCGCTCGGCGAAGATGAACTTGCGCATCTTCGGGTTCCAGCGGCTGGTCTGGTGCCCGAAATGCACCCCCGCCTGAAGGAGGTCCTTGAGTGCTACGTCGGCCATCGATCCTCGTCCGATGCTTGAATCAGCGCTTGGAGAACTGGAAGCGCTTGCGCGCCTTGGGACGTCCCGGCTTCTTCCGCTCCACCACCCGCGCATCGCGCGTGAGGAGTCCGCGGGCCCGGAGCGCCGGCCGATGTTCCTCGTCCACCTCGACCAGGGCCCGCGCGAGGGCCAGCTGCACCGCATCGGCCTGGCCCGTCAGTCCGCCTCCGCGTACCCGGACCAGGATCTCGTAGATCCCCTCCGAGTCCGTGGCCTTGAGGGGAGCCTCGATGGTCTGCCGGTGACGCAGGATCGGGAAGTAGGCCGACGCCTCCCGGCCGTTGATGCTCCAGGCGCCGGAGCCCGGCCGCAGCGTCACGCGCGCCACGGCTTCCTTCCGACGTCCCACGGTCTGAACGGGAGCGGTCCTCGAAGGACCGCTACTCTTCTTTTCCGCCAACTCTCCTCCGTACCTCGTGTCTGGTCCGGCTCACGGTGCGAGTCACCACCCTTCAGATCTCGAGGGGCCGGGGCGACTGCGACTCGTGGGGATGGTCCGGTCCGGCGTAAACCCGCAGCTTCTTGGCCATATGCCGACCGAGCGTGTTCTTGGGCAGCATGCCCTTGACCGCCCGCTCGATGACCCATTCGGGCTTGCGGCTCATCATGCGCTTGAAGGAGATCAGCTTCTCTCCGCCCATGTAGCCGCTGTGCCGAAAATACCGCTTGGTCTCCGCCTTCCTGCCCGTGAGACGAACCTCGCTCGCGTTGACCACGACGACGTAGTCTCCGACATCGAGATGTGGCGAGTACGTGGGCTTGTGCTTCCCACGAAGCACGCGCGCGATGCGCGTCGCCAGGCGCCCGAGCACCTGGTCACGCGCATCCACCACGTACCAGGTGCGCTCGATCTCGGCTTCCTTCACGCTGTACGTCTTCATCGTATCGCGGTCGTCGCAACGGGGTCCAGGCGATCGTCCGCGGGCCGGCTCCCGGGATGGTCCGCCGCGGACAAAAAACGAACCGCCCCGCGGATCAGGGCGGTCGACCAACTCCACTGACAGCCCTGAAAGCTAGGAATGGTCAGAGTGACTGTCAAGCCGTAGACGGGGCTCCGACGCGAGGCGCGCCAGCGCCCTCGCCTTGATCTGGCGGACGCGGTCCCGGCTCACGCCCAGCGAGCGACCGATCTCCGCCAGGTCCAGGGGCCGGGTCCCGTCCAGGCCGAAGTACATGCGCAGCACTCGCTCCTCTCGCTCGGGGAGCGTGACCAGGCGCGCGTCTATCCGGTCCCGGAGGCGTCGCCGCTCGAGCCCCGCGACGGGAGAGGGAAAGCGCTCGTCGGCTACGAGGTCCGCCAGACGCCCGCCCGAACGACCGTGGACGGGCTCGTCCAGGGAAACGACCCGGAGCCGGCGCGGGGCGTCGCGCCCGCCTGCGCCCTCCCGTCCGGAGCGACGGGACGGCCGACCGCCCCGGGCCAACGTCGGGGCCTCCGCCCGCGCCAGGGCGCGGAGAATCGCCTGCCGGATCCACCACACGGCATAGCTGATGAAGCGGACGCCGCGCTCGGGCTCGAACCGCTCCGCCGCTCGCAGCAGACCCAGGTTCCCCTCGTTGACCAGGTCTTCGAGCGGAAGGCCCCGGTTCCGGTATCGCTTGGCCACCGACACGACGAAGCGGAGGTTGGCCCGCACGAGCGTCTCGAGAGCGAGGCGGTCCCCGCCTTCGCGCCAGCGGCGCGCCAGCTCCGCCTCGCGCTCCCGCTCCAGCGGGGAGGAGCGGGAGATGTCCCGCAGATAGAGCTCCAGGCTCCCGCACGTGGAGGTCTCCCGACGTTCGGACATGAGGTTTCCCGAGGCGCGGCGCACGGCAGGTGGGATCACCGGCCGAATCAACGAATGGGCGTGAGGAACCGCCCCCAACGGATCTGGGTGAGCCACGGGAGCGAGGCCGTGCTGCGCTCCCGATAGGAGTAGTACACGATCAAGGGCTTGCCCCGAATGGCGTCCCGGGGAACGAATCCCCAGTAGCGCGAGTCCTCGGAGTTGTCCCGGTTGTCCCCCATCACGAAGTAATGTCCGGTCGGCACGGAGATCGGACCCCAGTTGTCGCGGGTGGGCCGGTAGCTGCCCGCGGCTTTGGCCGCCCGGACAAGGTAGTGGCGCTGCCACCCGAAGCTCGGGTTGGTCAGGTCCCGGTGGGGGCGGATGTGCTTGACGTAGGGCTCGCTCACCCGGTGGCCCTGTCGGTACAGGACCCCGTTCCGCATGGAGAGCGTGTCCCCGGGCACGCCGACGATCCGCTTCACGTAGCGCGTGGAGGGCGTCTGGCCGGCCGACGGCGGAGGTTGGAAGACGACCACGTCGCCCCGGTGCGGCTGCTCGAAAGCCGGCAGCGACCAGTCGGTGCCCGGGACTTCGGCCCCGTACGCCGCCTTGTTGACCAGCAGGAAGTCGCCGATCAGCAGGGTGTTCTCCATGGACCCGGTCGGAATCTGGAACGCCTCGACCACGAAGGTCCGGATGAGCAGGAAGATCAGGACCGCCGTGGCGATGGTCTTGGTCCAGTCCCAGACCCAGCGCAGGAGCGAAGGCGGCTCGGGCCGCCCCTCCCGGCTGGTCGTGTCCGCACTCCCGGGGAGCTCCCCGGACCGCGTCGCCGACTCGCCCGGTCCGTCGCCCGTCATCGTTGGCCCAGCCTCCGTGTCCGGACTCCCTGCCGTCCTTCCCTCCCCAAGCTCCACTCTGCGCCTCACGTCGCTCTCATCAAGCACCGGGGGTCGCGCCTACCACGACACGTCGATCTGGGCCCGCTGCAGGCGCCCACTATAGTCTACGTAGGCGACCTTGGTTTCGCTGTAGAATTCGTAGACCTCCCAGCCCCCCTCCCTGTGGCCGTTGCCGGTCCCCTTCACGCCTCCGAAGGGGAGATGCGCCTCCGCGCCGATGGTCGGGGCGTTGATGTAGGTGATGCCGTTGTCGAGCCGCTCGATGGCCCGGAAGGCGGCGAGCACGTCCCGCGTGTAGAGCGCCGAGGAGAGCCCGTAGGGCACATCGTTGTTGATCTCGATGGCCTCGTCCAGCTCGTCGAAGGCGATCACCGAGAGCACCGGTCCGAAGATCTCCTCCTGCTCGACCCGCATTCCAGCCTCGACGCCGGTGAGGATGGTGGGCTGGAAGAACCACCCCTCGGCCAGCTCTCCCTCGGTGGCCCTCTCCCCGCCGCAGGCGACGCGCGCGCCTTCTTCCGTTCCGATCCGCACGTAGGACTCCACCTTCTCGGCGGCCGCCGCGTGGATGAGCGGACCCACGTCCGTGCCCTCCTCGAGACCGTCCCCGAGCACCAGATTGCCCGCCTCCTCGACGAGCCGCTCCACGAGCTCGTCGTGGATGTCGCGGTGCAGGAGCAGCCGGCTGGTGGCCGTACACCGCTGGCCGGTGGTACCGAACGCTCCCCACAGCACCCCGTCCAGGGCCAGGCCCAGGTCGGCATCGGGCAGCACGATCTGGGCGTTCTTGCCTCCCATCTCGAGCGAAACCCGCTTGTGCATGCGGCCGGCGGCCGAGGCGATGATCGAGCCCGTGGCGGTGGAGCCCGTGAACGAGATGCCGTCCACGTCGGGATGCTCGACGATGGCCTCGCCGACCGTTTCCCCCGCGCCGTGGACCAGCTGCAGGACCTCGGGCGGCACACCGGCCTCGAGCAGGACCTCCACGAACAGGTTGGCGGAGTGAGGCACGTCCTCGGCCGGCTTGAACACGACCGCGTTCCCACACAGGAGCGCCGGGAAGATCTTCCAGCTTGGGATCGCGGTCGGGAAGTTGAACGGCGTGATGATGCCGAACACCCCGATCGGCCGGCGGTAGCTCATCGCCCACTTGTCGCGCAGCTCCGAGGGCACGGTCCGCCCGAACAGCCGCCGACCCTCGCCGGCCGCGTAGAAGGCGGTGTCGATCGCCTCCTGCACGTCGCCCCGCGTCTCCTCGAGCACCTTCCCCATCTCGCGGGTCTGCGCGCGCGCGAGCTCTTCCTTGCGATCGACCATCAGCTCGCCCGCCCGCTGCAGGACGAGCCCCCGCTCGGGGGCCGGCACGCCTCGCCAGAGCTCGAAGCCCCGCCGGGCCGACGCGACGGCCCGGTCGACGTCCTCCGCCGTGGACGCCGGGAATAGCCCGATGAGGTCCGACATGCGCGCGGGGTTCCGGTTCTCGAACGTCTCGCCGCTCGAGCCCGCGGTCCACTCCCCGTCTATGAAGTTCTGGTAGGTCTGGGCCATCCTCTCTCTCTTCCTCGAAGTCGCCTGTCGTGCCCCATGCGCTCGGATCTTCGTTCGTCGCCCCGGGGCGGCCGAGCGCGCCGCTCCGATGCGTCTCAGCGCGGCCGCCCCCTCTCGAGCAGGAGCTTCCCGTCGGTCACCCGCACGCCGGTGACGTCCCGGGGGACGGCGAGCGCCACCGCGCGGGCCGGTCCGTTCCCGTTCGACAGCCCCGTCTGCTGGAGCAACCACGGGATCATCAGGTTCGGGATCGGGAGCCCGCCCGCCGACACGCTCCGCACCTTCAGAAGGAGCACGCCCGGCGCCTGGACCTCGGGCTGGAGCTCGGCGGTGGCCCGGGCCGAATCTCCCAGGAGGCCGCGCAGCGCATCCGGGGCCTTGCCATGCATGAGATCCTCGACCCTCAGGGCCGCGCTCGCCTCCAGGGTGGAGTCGTCGAGCGCGATCCGCGCATTCGACACGCCGGACGGGAGCGAGTCCCGGTAGCGGTAGTCCACCAGACTCTGGAGCTCGGTGGCGTCGAAGCTCACGTGGTCCGCGCCCCGGCCCCGGAGGAAGTCGTCCAGCTTGCGCGAGCTACGACGCCCGAGCTCGGCGGTCGGCGCGCCGTTCACCACCGATGCGTCCGCCACGTGCGCGCGCCACCACCCGAGCAGCGTGTCGCGCTCGAGCCAGGCCCCGGCCGCCAAGAGCACCACGAGGGTGAGGCAGCCGATGCGGGCCAGGCAGCTGCGGATCACTCCGGGCCTTCCAGCTCGGCCGAGGCCTCGACCGCGTAGCGCGCCCCGTCCGGGCCCAGCCGGCTCCGCATCAGCTGCAGTCTGTCCACCTCGAAGCCGCCGCGGACCTCGATGCGGCTCGCCAGTCGCTCCAGCTCCCGGAACTCCCCCGCCTGGGCCCGGTCGTGGGCGCGCCCCAGGGTGAGGTGCGGGTGGAAGGCCCGCGACTCCCGCTCGACGCCGAGCTGAGCATAGGCGTGCTCCACGTCGTGCTTGAGGGCGCGGAGCGGCAGCGTGGCGCCGATGCCGAGCCAGATGACCCGGGGCCGCCGGAGAGACGGGAAGGCGCCCACCCCTTCGAGCTGGAGCTCGAAGGGAGGGTAGCCGGCCACGGCCTCGCGCAGGGCCCGCTTCATGTCGTCCAGCTCCTGCTCCCGCACCTCACCGATGAACTTGAGCGTGAGATGGAGCTGATCGGTGTCGACCCAGCGGGCCGGGAGCCCCATATCCCGGAGGGAAGCGGTCCCGTCGTGGATGAGGCGGCGAAGGGGTCGCGGCGGGTTGATGGCGACGAACAGGCGCACCGTGGCCTCCGCTCAGGCGTCGCCCGGCGGGACGTCGGCTCCGCCGGACAGCTCGAGGTCGAGCGCGGCGTGCCGGAAGCCCGCGGCGCGGGCCCGGCCCACCAGCTCCTCGCGGAGCCCCGAACGGAGCAGCCGTCCCACCGCGTCGGCGGGCACCCGCACCACGGCGATCTCCCCCTCGCGCCCTCCGGGCTCGACCGCCGCACACCCGCGTGGCAGGCCGAGACGTCGGGCGAGCAACTGTTCGAGCTCCACCACCATCCTCTCCCCTCCCCTCACGAGGCGATCGACACGAGCGCGCGGTTCAGGGATCCGCGCCGGTATCCCTCCAGATCCAGGAGGACCCGATCGAAGCCCACCCTGCGGAGCTCGCGGACCACATCCCGGCAACGGGCGGTGTCGCTCCATCCGGCCAGCCGCTCGGGCTCGACCTCTATCCGCGCCGCCCCGCCGTGGTGACGCACTCGCAGGTTCCCCCGCTCGCCCCAGGCCCTGAGCGCCCGCTCGGCCTCCTCGACCTGCTCCAGCCGTTCCTCGGTCACCGGCACCCCGTAGGCCAGGCGGCTGGCCAGGCACGGCGATGCCGGCGCATCCCAGGTGGGAAGCCCCAGCTCCCGCGACAGGGCGCGCAGCTCCGACTTGGAGATCCCCGCCTCCTGGAGCGGCGAGCGCACGCCCGCTTCGGCAGCCGCTCGGGCGCCAGGACGATACTCGTTCGCGTCATCGGCGTTGGCTCCATCGAGCACGGTGGAGTAGCCCCACTCGGCCGCCTTGCGGGCGAGGCGGCCGTAGAGCTCGGTCTTGCAGTGATAGCAGCGCCGGCCGTCGTTGGCCACGTATCGCGGGTCTTCCATCTCGGAGGTGTCGAGCCTTCGCCACGGGATGCCGAACCGGCGCGCTACCCGTGCGGCGGTGGAGCGCTGGACCGAGGCCACCGACGGGCTCATCCCGGTCACCGCCAGGGTGCGCGCGGGTCCCAGCACGCGGACCGCCTCGGCGGCCAGGAAGACCGAATCCACTCCGCCGCTGTATGCGACAAGGACGCTCCCCATGGAGCGCAGCCGCTGGTCGAGCGCCCGGCGCTTCCGCTCCAGACGGTCGTGGTCCGCCCCCGACCCGCTGCCGTCGATCGGTCTCCTCCCTCCGGTGGACTCGTGTCCGACGTCTACACAGTACGCTCCGGGCCCGCCGGCGTTTCACCCGGCGACCTCAGCTTCTACCGCGGTCGGCCGGGGGGCAAGAGAGGCGCGGCCTCCGCGCTCGCTGGACCATCACCTTCGTCCCCGGTATCGTGCCACCGGAGCCCACCCCCACCACGACCGCGAGGCGAAAGCGCATGGAGCCGGACGAGACCTTCGAGATCACGGTCCGTGGCGACCGACTCGCCTTCGCGGCCGCCCACTTCCTCACGTACGGTGGGGGCCAGTGCGAGGCCGTACACGGCCACAACTACCGCGTGGAGGTCACGGTGCGGGGCGGGCTGGACGAGCACGGCCTCGTGCTCGACTTCCTGGTGCTCAGGGAGGCCATCGAGAGGCTCATCGGGCCGCTGGACCACCGCACGCTCATCGCCGGCCGGAGTCCACACCTGGAGATGGAAGAGAAGGGCGACGATCTGGTCGTGCGGACCGAGGCCCGGGACATCGTCCTCCCGGTGCGCGACGTGGTCGTCCTCCCGATCGCGAACACGAGCGCCGAGCTGATGGCCGAATACCTCGCTCGCGGGGTCGCCGAGAGGGTGGCGGACGCGGCTCCCCGCCGCCCGTCGCTCGTCGTGGTCGAGGTGGAGGAGTCCCCTGGCCTGACCGGGCGCTGCCGACTGGCGCTGGGCGGGGCGCTTGACCGCGGCGGAGAGCCCGCCTAGGCTGGTTTCGGGACGCGGCCACCCTCGCTCCGCGCACTCCTCCTTCCGCGAGGGAACACCCGGCCGCCCCGGGGAGGCACGCCATGTCGTCCCTCGAGGACCGCCTCCGGGACGCGCTCGCGCCCGAGTACCGGGTGGAGCGGGAGCTGGCGCACGGGGCCTCGGCCATCGTGTACCTGGCCACCGACGTCGCTCTGGACCGCACGGTGGCCATCAAGGTGCTCCGCCCGGAGCTCGCGACCGCGCGGGGAGCCCGCCGCTTCCTGCGCGAGGCGCGTCTCCTCGCTCAGGTCGCCCACCCCAACATCGTGCCGGTCCACCGCGCGGGAGAGGCCGGGGGCCTGTCCTTCTACGTCATGGATCACGTGGGAGGCCAGAGCCTCCGGACGTGCCTGGAGCGTGGGCGGCCCCCGGCCGAGCGCTGCATCGCCATCGGCCGGAGCGTGCTGGGGGCTCTGGAGGCGGTCCACGCCGCCGGCATCGTGCACCGGGACGTGAAGCCCGAGAACATCCTCCTCCCGGGAGGGCACGCCCTCCTGGCCGACTTCGGCATCGCGCGGCCCTCCGGAGACGGTCCCGAAAGCCCCACGGACTCCGGTGCCCTCGGCACACCGGGCTACATGGCGCCGGAGCAGGCGGAGGGCGGCGAGCCGACGGCATCGGCCGACCTCTACGCCGTGGCCATGGTCCTGTACGAGTGCCTGACGGGCCGGAAGTGGCGCCTCGCCGTCCCGGTCGACGAGGCGGATTGGTCGGGCATCGCCGTCCCGGTCGCCTCGGTCCTGCGGCGAGCCCTGGCTCCGTCTCCGGGCGACCGGTGGCCCGACGCCGCGGCCTTCCGCGTGGCGCTGGCGGCCGCCGCCGGCGGGAAGGGCCCCGGGCGCCGTCGACGAGGCGCCATCGCCGGGATCGCGCTCCTCGTCCTGGCCGGGATCGCCGGGCTCGTGCTCCTGCGCCATGAAACCCGCGGCACAGACGCCGCCGACCGCACCCTGGCGGACCTGGCCGTGCTCCCCTGCGTGCCCGCCTCCGTCGGCGACTCGGCCCTGGCGCGCTCGGTGGCCCGGATCGCCACCCTGGACCTGCAGGGCATCCCGCACCTTCGGACGCGCTCCTCCTTCACCTCGTTCCGCTGGTGGACCCGGCCCGGCGAGCACCGGGCGCGCGACCCGTCGGCGACCGGCCTGGCCCCGGCGGCCCTGCACGTCCGGCGGGTCGTCTCGTGCGTCCTGGCCCGACCCGCCCGCGACACGCTCGAGGCGCGACTGGAGCTGGTGAGCGCCGGCGGGGGATCGCTCCCCGTCCCGGGACCGATCCGCGGACCGGCCCTCGACCCGCCGCAGGCGCTGGGGGACTCGGTGGCCGTGGCGCTGCTGGGGAGGCTGGGTCGGACGCTTTCCTCGGGAGGCATCTCGGTGTTCGGGGGACTCCACGTCCAGGCGGTGGCGGCGTTCCTTCGCGGGGAGGACGCCTTCGAGGCGGGAGACTGGGAGCGGGCCGACTCGTCCTACGACGCCGCACTGGCCATCCAGCCCGACTTCCCGCTGGCGCGGTGGCGACTCGCCGACGTGCACCGGTGGCAGCTGGCACCCACGGACGTCGACCTGGAGCGGCTCCAGGGCGATGGAGCCTCCGGCCTCGGTCCGCTGGACCGGCGCCTGCTCGCGGCGCGCCTCGCACCCCCGGGGCCGGCCCAGTTCGCCCGGTACCGCGACATCCTGCGGGACTACCCCCACGACGCGTACGCCACGCTCCTGTTCGCGGACGAGCTCTTCCACCGTGGACCGCTGTGGGGGATCCCCGTGGACAGCGCCGAGACCGTCCTCGAGCTGGCCGTGGCCCGCGACTCCTTCCTCCAGCCCGCCTGGGAGCATCTCGCCGAAGTGCGAATCCGACTCGGCAAGCGACGCGAGGCCGCCGAAGCCGTGCGGCGCCTGCGGTCGCTGGACGCCGCCTCGCCCGGAGGGTCGTCCGTCATGACTCGGGTCCAGGCCCAGGCGTGGCGGGAGCGCTTCGCCCCCGACAGCGTCGCGGCCGGGCGACGCCACCTTCTGGGAAGACGTCCGGACGTGGTCTTCCTGATGCGTTGGTCGCGACTCCCCGGGCCCACGCTGGACCTGGACCGCACCGAGCTCGAGCTGGGCGCCGCGCTGGTCGCGTCGGCCGGAGCCCGGTCACGGGCTCGCCTCAGCGGCCACGTGGCGCAAGGGCTGGCCCTCATGGCCGCCGGCCGACCGTCGGAGGCCCTGGCCCACCTGGACTCGGCCGCCGCGCTCTCGGGCGATGACCGGGGCCGCGTCGAGGCCTCCGCGTGGCGGGTCGTGCCCGCCAGCCTCGGGTTCCCCGGCGTGCCCGAGGAGCACGTCCGGGCGGCCCGCGCCAGGCTCCGAGAGCTCGCCGGCTCGCCCTCGACCGAGTCCAGCCCGCGCCGCCAGGCGGCCTGGGCGCTGGCCCTGGACGCCTACGGACGGCTGGACCTCCGGGTGGGCGACCGCTGGGCGGCGGTCGTGGGCTCGCCGGGCACGGACTCGGTGGGAGGCCGCCTGGCTCTCGTGCTTGCCGCGGCCCGCCGGGCCGCGCAGGGGGACCTGGACAGCGCACTCAGGATCAGCGAGCCCGTCCTGGCCTACGACTCGGCCGCGGACCTCGAGGCGCCGTTCGCCCGGGCGGCGCTCCACCTGCTCCGGGCCGACTGGCAGGCACGCACGAACCGCCCCGCCGCGGCCCTCGCGTCCCTCACCTGGCAGGAGAACTCGGACTTCGAAGGGGCCCCCGGAGCCGTGGCGTACGCGAGCCCGCTCGTCCAGGCGGGGGAGGTGGACTGGGCGCTGGGGACCGTGGGCCGCCTGCTCGGCGCGGAGGCCGCGCTCGAGGCGGACCGTCCGCGTCGCGCATGCCGCTACGCCCGCGAGGTCCTGAGGATGTGGAGCCGACCCGACCCGGCCTACGAGCGGGACGTGGCCGAGGCCCGGGCGCTGGAGGCGCGCTCGTGCGCCCGCTGATCCGGTTGCGGACGCTGGGGCCCGTGCAGATGACCGTCGACGGGGAGTCCCCGCCCCGCGAGCTCCTGTGGCGGAAGAACCTCGCGCTGCTCATCTACCTGGCTCGGTCGCCGCGGCGACGCCGCGACCGTAGCCACCTGGTCGGACTCCTGTGGGGCGGCAGCGAGGAGTCCGCGGCCCGCCACTCCCTCAACGAAGCCCTGCGCGTCCTGCGACGGCACGGGGGCGAGGGACTGCTGGAGAGCGACGCGCGTCAGGTGGAGCTCTCGGAGGACGCGGTGTGGCTCGACGTCGACGCGCTCGAGGAGCGCCTCGCGTCCACGGCGCCGGAGACGGCCGCCGAGCTCGTGGCCGGCGAGTTCCTGGAGGGGTTCGGCCTCCCCGACGCTTCGACGTTCGAGGACTGGCTGGCCACCGAGCGCACGCACTGGCGCCGCCGGTCCGTCGAAGCGCTCGTGACCCGGGCCGACCGCGCGCTCGAGCGCGGCGAGGTCGCGGCGGCACGCCAGGCCTCCGAGCGGGCTCTGGCGCTGGACCCGCTGGCGGAGGCGGCCACGGGCGGCGCCATGCGTGTCGCGGCCCTGGCCGGGGACCGGACAGGGGCGCTGAGCCTTTTCGAGGCGTTCGGCAACCGCATCCGGCGGGAGCTCGGCCTGGAGCCCGGGCCGGAGCTCCGCCGCCTGGCGGACCGCATCCGCCGCGAGCGCAGCTGGCACCTGCCGGAGGAGCTGGCAGCGGCCGAACAGCCCCGCCGGACCCCGCTCGTCGGCCGCGAGGGGGCGCTGCAGCGCCTGATGGAGGCGTGGCGGACCTCGGTCGTCGGGAGCCGCTCCTGTCTGCTGTACGTGGAGGGTCCGGCGGGCGTGGGCAAGAGCCGCCTCCTCGAGGAGGTCGCGGCGCGAGCCCGCCTGGAGGGTGCGGTCGTGGCGGCCATCCGCGCCGTGCCGTCCGACCGCGAGGCGCCGTGGAGCGGCCTGGCCGCGCTCGCCGCGGGCGGCCTCGCCGACGCCCCCGGGCTCGTGGTCGCCCCGCCGGGCGCGCTGGCGGGCCTCGCGATCCTGGCCCCGGCGTGGTCCGAGCGCTTCGGCGAGGAGATCGCCGACAGCGAGCCCCTCGCGCCCGCGCGAGCCTTCGGAGAGGTGGTGGGAACGGCGGCCGAGGAACAGCCCATCTTCCTGGTCATCGACGATGCGCGCTGGCTGGACGACGATTCGGTCGGCGCCCTCGATGTCCTGCTCAGGGACCAGGCCGAGCGGCCGGTGACCGTGCTGGTGGCGGCGACGGCCTACCCGCGGCGCGAGGGCTTCGATCGTCTGCGGTCGCGCGTGGGGCGCGAGCTGGGCGGCACCTCCGTCACCCTCGACCCGCTGGAGCCGGCGGCGCTCCAGGCGCTGGTACGGGCCAGCTTCCCCGCGTACGGCGACGAGGCCGTGGATCGACTGACCCGGCGGCTGGAGGCGGACACCGCGGGGCTTCCCCTCCTGGCGGTGGAGATCCTGGGCGCGGTCCGGCTGGGCTTCGAGCCGGAGGACACGGGGGCCAGCTGGCCGGAGCCGCACCGGACGCTGGAGCAGACGCTCCCCGCCCAGATGCCCGATGCGGTCATCTCGGCCATTCGGGTGGGCTTCGGCGGGCTGCCCGAGGATGCGCGCGAGGTGCTGCGCGCCGCCGCCGTGCTGGGATCCCGCGTCGAGGAAGCCAGGCTCGCGCGCGCGACCGCGCTCTCCCCCGACCGACTGCGCCGGGCGCTCGACGAGCTCGAGTGGAGCCGCTGGCTCACCTCCGAGCCGCGGGGCTACGCCTTCGTAGCCGCCCTGGTCCGGGAGGTGGTCGCGCGCGACATGGTGACCCCGGGCCGGCGCCGGTCCTTCCTGGGGGCCGCCCCCGAGTAGCGCTCCACCATACCGTCCGCGATCCGCTCGGCGTTGGCCAGGATCGTGAGGCTGGGGCTCACGGGGAGCGGCCCGGGGAGGGCCGACCCGTCGCTCACGTAGAGGCCCGGACAGCCGAACAGCTCCCCGTGGACGTCGGCCGGCCCCCGGTCCGGGGTCTCCGCCATCGGACAGGTCCCGAGCTGATGGGCCGTCGAGAACCGCAGGTCGGGGAACGGCCTGCCCTCCCGGTCCACGAACTCCGGATCCACCAGCCGACATCCACTCCGGACGAGCAGGGACTCCAGGAGCCCCCGGACGCGGGCGTGGTAGCGTCTCAATGCCGGAGTGAGCTCCAGGCGCACGCGCGGCCGACCGTCCGAGAGCTCGAGCCGGCCGGCGGCCGGCGGCATCCCGAACGCGCACAGGATCAGCATGCGGCGCCTGTAGAGCTTCATGAGCTCCACCTGCGGCCGCCCCCACCAGTCGTCCGCCGGGGCTCCACGCAGACGGAACCTGGCCGCGCTGACGGCCTCGAGCGGAAACGGCTTGGCCGGCGTGACCGTGATCCCGTGGGAAGCCAGGAACTCGTAGCTCACCATCCCGGGGTGCGACCGGCCCGTGAACATGTCGCAGTCCGGAAACTCATCCGGGAGGAGGCCGATGGCCTGGACGGCGCCGTCGAACGCGACCCTTCGGCCGACCCGCGCGCAGCTTTCCGGAAGGTGACGACGCGAGGCCAGGAGGAGCCTGGCCGTCCCGAGCGCACCGCCGGCCAACACCACGACGCGCGCCCGGAATCGGCGGACGCCCTCCCCGTCCGGGCTCTCCCTGCACACGACCTCCCAGCGGGGCGGCACATCTCGCAGCACCGACGACGTCGGGGCCGGGAACGGATCTCCCAGGGGGCGGATCCGGACGGCCTCGAGTCCCGTGAGGACGCGGGCCCCGGCCTCGGTCGCCTGCGGCAGGTAGTTCAGGTGCAGCGACTGCTTGGCTCCGTAGATGCAGCCGGTCACGCAGAAGCCGCTCTGCAGGCAACCGCGGACAGCGTGGCCGACCCGGTCGCAGCTGTAGCCCAGACGTTTCATCAGCAGAGAGAACACGAGGCCGGTCTTGGGCACCTCGTCGACGGTGATCTGCCGGACGTGGAGCATCCGCTCGGCCACCTCGAACCAGGGGTCCAGGGCCTCCCGGTCGAGGCCCGTGGGCCACAAGCGGACGCCGGAGGCGTCACGGGCCTCGAAGGCGGCCGACGGCGCCCGGATCGAGATCATCTCGTAGAAGCCCGACCCGCCGCCCAGCGCCTCGGCGTAGGTGAGATGGAAGTTCTCGCCCTCCAGCCCGTGCAGGTAGCGGAGCAGGTACTTCGGATCCTGGGTCTGCCGAAAATCGCCGGGCGCGTCGATCGACGGCCCCTTTTCGACCATCACCACCCGATGCCCGGCCCGGGCCAGCCGCAGCGCGGGCGCCGCCGCGCCGAAGCCGCTCCCGACCACCAGGACGTCCGTCTCCATCGCGGATCCCGACGCTCGCGAGACCATGGCTCCTCCTCAGGCGATGTTGCCGTCGTCCGTCAGCCCGGACGCCAGGAATCGGCCCGGAGACGGATAGGTGAACTCGGACAGGGGGCGGGGACGGAAGCGGCCCTCGAAGTCGATGAGCGGACAGCCGTGGGCGTCGTCGTAGATCCCCGCGTAGGTAGCGACCTGGACCAGGAAGACCGCCCCCACGTACAGCCGCCGGGTCGTCCCGTCCGCGTGGAGACCGTCGCTCACCACCTCCTCACGCCGCCGGAGGGGCAGACGTTCGAAGGCGCCCTCTCCGAACCGTCTCGCGGCCCGGCGGCACAGGTCCGAGGCCAGGAACGCCCGATAGCGGGAGAAATGGTAGTACGGATCCCGGAGCGCCCGGGCCGGATCTCCAGCCCCGGGATCGACGCCCGGCACGATGGTGGCCACGAAAGCGCGGAGAACGCGATCGGTGAGCCCCGGCTCGGCGTCGAAGCGCTCCGGCCAGGCATGGAGCCCGATCCGCAGCGGGGTGCAGGCACCCACGGCCAGTCCGGCGGTGGCCAGACCCAGGCGGCGCAGGAGCTCGCGGCGCCCGAGTGTCCGTGGAGCGCTTCCGGACCGAGCGAGAGGGATGGGTCGCGGGCCCGACCGGTCCCGGCGGGCCTCAAGGGCGAGGACGTGATGACCGTGCATCGTCGCCTCCCGTGACTGTGGACGGCGGGCGCTCGGGCCCGCACGGGAAGGCTGGCCGATGGCGGTCAAGCACCGATAAAGTCGCGGGTTCTTGCCCTCCTGGCATCGTCGGCTGCGTCACGTGCGTAGGAGGCCCCCGTCGACGGCCACCCGGACCCTGCCGGGTGGACGAATCGAGCAGGTCGCGGACGCGGTCCGTGCCGGCTATCCTGTCGGCGTGATCCCCCTGGTCGACGACCTCGACTCCTTCGCCCGCGAGCTCGCCGGGAGACCCCTCGCCCATCCTCATCGAGGGACCGGTCCCGCGGGTCCCCGTTCTCGTCACTCGGGGAAGGATCCGTTCGCCGGGACCGCGCGGCCGTGATCGGCGGTGTGCTCGGCGCGGTGGCCACGCTGGTGGCCATCGCCAACCCGCTCGGCGCCCTCCCCCTCTACCTGTCGCTGCGCTCCCCCAAGGACGCGCGGGCGCACCGCGGCGACGCGTGGCGCTCGGCGATGGCGGTCGGTATCACACTCGGCCTCTGCGCGGTGGTCGGAACGCGGGTCCTGGACGCGTTCGGCGTGAGCGTGGCGGGCCTGCGCGCCGCCGGGGGCCTCATCGTGACCGCCATGGCGTTCTCCATGGTCCAGGGCGAACGACCCGGCGCCCAGTTCTCGCAGGGAGACCAGCAGGTGGCGGACGCCCGGGAGCAGGCCGAGTTCGGGATCTACGTGCCCCTCTCGATCCCGCTCATCGCCGGACCCGGCGCCATCACCACGACCATCACGCTGGCGGCCGGCCCCGAGGCCGGGCTCGGCGCGACCCTGGTGGCGGTGCTGGCCGTGAGCGCGCTGGTCTTCCTGACCCTGTTCTTCGCGCGGGCCTGGTACCGGATCCTGGGCGACTTCGGACTCCGGCTGGCGACCCGGATCCTGGGGCTCCTGGTGATGGCCGTGGGCGTGCAGATGGTGGTCTCGGGCGTCAAGCAGCTCTGGCTGGGCTGAGGGGAGGCACGATGTCGCTTCGCGCCCGGGACCGACTCCCCGACCGCTTCAACGCGGCGGAGTGGTTCGTCGGCCGCCACGTCCGGGAGGGGCGCGGGAGCCGGACCGCCGTGACCTGGGACGGTGGGTCGCTGGACTACGCCGGCCTCGACGAGGCGGTCCGCCGGCGCGCGGCGGTCCTCCGCGCGGCCGACCTCCATCCCGGGGACCGGGTGGCGCTGCTCCTCCCGGACGGACCCGAGCTCCTGTCACTGTTCTGGGGCGTCCTGGCGGCCGGCCTGGTGGCGGTGCCGCTCAACACGCTCCTCCGCGAGGATGAGCTCGGCGCCATCCTGGACGACTGCGACCCCCGCCTCGCGGTCGTGGACCCGTCCCTGACGGACCTGGAGCGACTGGGGCGCCCGGGGACGACGCTCTGGCACTCGTCGGAGGCCGCCGGCCGGGCCGCCGGGACCGCCTCCGCCGAGGGCTATGCGCCCACGCACCGCGACGGATTCGCCTTCTTCCACTACACGAGCGGCACGACGGGCGAGCCCAAGGGCGTGGTGCACCTCCACCACGACACGTGGGTGTGCTGCGTCACTTACGGGGAGCGCGTCCTCGGCATCCGGCCCGACGATCGCTGCCTCAGCCTGGCCAAGCTGTTCTTCGCCTACGGCCTCGGGAACTCGGCCTACTTTCCGGCTCACGTCGGCGCCTGCTCGGCCCTGTTCGCCGGCCGTCCGACCCCGGAGGCCATGTTCCAGCAGGTGGCCCGGCACCGCCCGACGCTGTTCTTCGCCGTCCCGACCGCGTACGCGCAGATGCTCGACGCCATGGAGCGCGGCGCGGAGGCCGACTTCTCCAGCGTGCGGTTGTGCGTGAGCGCCGGCGAGTCCCTGCCGGCGCCGTTGTTCGAGCGCTGGCTGGAACGGACGGGCACCGAGATCCTGGACGGGATCGGCTCGACCGAGATCTGCCACATCTTCCTATCCAACCGGCCGGGTGCGTGCGCGCCCGGCACGACCGGAAGGCCGGTGCCGGGCTACGACCTCCGCCTGGTGGACGAGGAGGGGGCCCCCGTGCCGGACGGGAACCCGGGAGACCTGCTGGTCCGGGGCGACTCCACCATGGCCTTCTACTGGAACCGTCACGAGGACACGAAGGCGACCCTGGAGGGCGACTGGATCCGCACGGGCGACAAGTACCTGGTGGACGGGGACGGGAACTGGCGACACGCGGGCCGTAGCGACGACATGCTCAAGGTCGGGGGGATCTGGGTCTCGCCGGTCGAGGTCGAGGCCACGCTCCTGGCCCACGAGGCGGTCCTGGAGTGCGCGGTGGTGGGAGAGGAAGACGCGGAGGGACTGGTCAAGCCGACCGCGTTCGTCGTGCTGAAGGAGGCGGTCTCGGAAAGACGCGCCGGCGACGCGCGCGGCGCTTCGGACAGCGCCGCTCCCCGCATCCCGGGAGCGGATCGGGACGCGGTCGCCCGGGAGCTGCAGGCCTTCGTGAAGGAGCGGCTGGCTCCCTACAAGTACCCGCGCCGCGTGGTGTTCCGGGACTCCCTCCCCAAGACGGCGACGGGAAAGATCCGGCGCTTCCTGCTGCGCCAGGAGCTGGGACCGGCCGGGTGAGCCGCGCGCCGGGGCCGGCCGGGGAGCCCGGCCACCTGGAGGTGGGCGGCGTCCGGCTCGAACTCCGGCGCTTCGGGGCCGACCCGGCCGGGGGCGCCGGACCACCGATCGTCTTCCTGCACGAGGGGCTCGGCTCGGCGGGCCTGTGGAGGGACTATCCTGCCCGAGTGTGCGGGGCACTCGGCCGCAGCGGCCTCGCCTACAGCCGGCGGGGCTACGGCGCCTCCGATCCGGCCGAGCGGCCGCGGCCCGTGGGCTTCATGCACGAGGAGGCCGCCCGGTGTCTTCCGGCCCTCCTGGAGGCCGCCGGCCTGCGGCGGGTGGTCCTGTACGGTCATTCCGATGGCGCGTCGATCGCCCTTCTGTTCGCCGCCTGGCACCCCGACCACGTCGAGGCTCTGGTCCTCGAGGCCCCTCACGTGATGGTCGAGGACGTGACCGTGCGGAGCATCGACGGCCTGGGGGAAGCCTACCGGACGGGAGAGCTACGCCGCACGCTGGCCAGGTGGCACCGGGATCCGGACGCGACCTTCCACGGCTGGCGCGACATCTGGCTGGATCCGGACTTCCGCGGCTGGGACCTGCGCGGCGAGCTTCGCGGCGTGACGGCCCCGGTGCTCGTCCTCCAGGGCGAGGAGGACGAGTACGGAACCTGGGCGCAGGTCGAGGCGGTCGTGGACGGGGTGACCGGCCCGGCGCGCGCGGTCCTGCTGGCGAGGTGCGGCCACGCCCCCCACCGGGACCGGCCCGAGGAGACGCTCGGCGAGGTGGTCCGCTTCCTGGCCTCCCCGGGGCAAGGCGCACCTGGAAACGCCCGGTGAGGCGCCGGGCTCCGGCCGAGCTCGATCAGGCCCGCTCGAGGAGCACCGTCATGCCCATCCTCCGGTACTCGGCGCCCTTCTTCGGGAAGAGCCGGCCGACGAGCCGCGGGATCCACGCGCCCCGCATCTCGCGTCCCAGCCGGTGCGCCTCGTCGAGGTTGTACCGGATCTCCGCCTCGCGCCACCCGTGCTGCAGGAAGAAGCCCGAGCCCTCGGCCGGGGCGAAGCGGAAGGGCGCCTTCCCGGCATCCATGCCCTTGCTGTACCGCTTCTTCATCCATTCGAGCAGCATGGGGGAGGCGAGGTCGATGAGCCACCGGCGGAAGGTGGAAGCGGCGTGCAGGTCCTCGGCCAGGCGGCCGACATCGGCGCGCTCGAGGTAGACGAGGAGGCCCTCCGACACGACCAGCGTCTCCCGGCGCGCCTCGTCCAGGCGGGCGAACAGGGCCCGGCGGCCCTCGCGGTCGGAGAGGTCGAGGGCCACCGACTCCAGCTCGCACCCCGGCGCCACGTCCCCGAGGATGCCCGCCTTGTACTCGAGGAGATCGGGAAGGTCGACCTCGATCCAGCGCAGGCCCGGCGGCAGCGCCAGCCGATAGGGCCGGGCATCGAGGCCCGCCGCCAGGTTCACGACCTGGGTGACGCCGTCGCGCTCGATGCAGCGGAGGATGATCTCGTCCATCACCGCCGTGCGGACGATCATCGCCCAGGCCGATCCTCGGGCCCAGGGGATGGAATCGAGCAGCTCCTCGCCCCGCTGGCCGGCCAGACGCCGGGCGTACGGGTCGCGGAAGAGGGCGTCGGGCCGCTCGCTCTCCATGGCACGGTAGACCGCCACCCACAGCGCCGTGTCGGAGACGTGTTCGACGCGTGTCACGAGAGCCTCCCGGTGTCGGTGGACCCCGCTGCACGCGAGCACGGACGCACCCGTGGCGCCGTATGGTCTCCCCGCGACACGGACCCGCGTGGCCTCACCGCAAGCTGGCGCCGGGCGCGCGTAGACGCCAGCGCCCGAACCTCCGGCTAGCGGCCCAAGCGTCGAGCTGGCGGGGCGGTCAGCCCGCCGCAGCCTGGTCCCTCGCGGCCCGACCCGAACACACCTACGTTCGCTTTGCCATGGGTCGCATCCCGCTGTTCGGCGTCGGCTATGTCCTCCTGGCCCTCGGACTTTCCCTGGACGTGCTCCTTCACAAGGACCGTCCGGTGTCCGCCGTGCTGTGGCTGGCGATCCTGTGGGCCGTGCCCTACGCGGGGGCGGCGGCGTACCTGGCGTTCGGAGTGGACCGTATCCGCCGGGGAGGGAGGGAGCGGCGCGCGGCCCGCGCACTCATGATCCGGAGCGCGCGCCTGGGGCCCCGGTTGGAGCGGCACGTCCTCGAGGCGCCGGCCAAGGCGGCGAACAGAGCTCCGGACCGGCTGGGCCGACACGTGCTGAGGGGCACCGATCCGGCCGTCCCCGGCCACCGGGTGCTCGTCGGGAACCGCGCCCGGCTGCTGGTGGACGGAGACGAGTTCTATCCCGCTCTCCACCGGGCCATCCGGGAGGCGCGGAAGACGATCCACCTGCAGACCTTCATCTTCGCGCCCGACCACACGGGCCGCGAGCTCCGGGACCTCCTCTCGGAGCGGGCCGCGGACGGGCTCCGGGTCCGCCTGCTCTACGACCGGTTCGGCTCCGCGCGCGCCCACATGGCCCGCTTCTTCGACCCGGCACGCCGGGCCGGGGTCCAGGTGCGCTCGATCTCGCAGGCCAACCCCCTCAAGGGCCGCTTCCAGATCAACCTGCGCAACCACCGAAAGGTGGTGGTCGTAGACGGCCGCACCGCCTTCGTGGGCGGGATCAACATCGCCGACGCCAACGTCTCGGCCTGCACGGACGGCCGTCCGATCCGCGACTACCACGTTCGCGTGGATGGGCCAGCGGTGGCCGACATCCAGCTCGGCTTCCTCGAGGACTGGCACTTCGCCTCCCGGGAGCCGCCGGACGACCTCCTGGGGCCGGACTGCATGCCCGACCTGGAGCGCGAGGGCGAGGCCCTGGTGCAGGTGGTCCCCGGCGGACCGGAATCGTCGGGCAAGGGACTCGCGGAAGCGGTGCTCGCGGCCATCGTCGCGGCCGAGGAGTCGATCGAGATCACGACGCCCTACTTCGTGCCGGACGCGCCGATCATAGGCGCCCTGCGCTACGCGGCGCACCGGCGCGTCGCGGTCCGGATCGTCGTCCCGGCACACAACAACCACTGGTACATGGGCTTCGCCGCCCGCGCCCTGTACGATCCCCTCCTCCAGGCCGGGGCCCGCATCTACGAGCGCCGCCCCCCGTTCATGCACGCCAAGGCGCTGGTGGTGGACGGCGTGTACGCCATGCTCGGCTCGGCCAACCTCGACTACCGGAGCCTGCACCTGAATTTCGAGACGAACCTGGAGGTCGTAGACCCCGGATTCGTCTCGGACGTGAGGCGTCAGGTCGAGGTCGAGATCCAGGCGAGCCGCGAGATCACGCGCGAGGCCCATGCCGCCCGTTCGCTGCCCCGGAGGCTCCTCGAGAACATCTGCCGGCTGTTCGAGCCGGTGCTCTGACTTGGCGGCGCGAGCCGGGGGAGCGCGGCCGGGGACGGCGCCACGCGGTCCACGTGAACGCGCGGCGGTGCGACGCTCCCATGGCCGGCGGAACGCGCGGGGCCGGGCCGAGCGTACCACCACCACGGAGCGTGACTCGAACGTTCAACGGGGAGGTCCCATGTCATGCGCCGACGCACGCGCCCGAGCGGCCGACTGCGCGTCCTCAGTCCGGCCGACGCGCGGGCCGATCCCCCGCACGTCCCGAGCCCGACCGGCGCGCGGCCCGACGCCGGCGCTGCTCGCGCTGACCGCCTTCGCGGGCGGAGCGGCTTGCGGCTCCTCCGCTCCGATCGACGGCGTCGTCACGCCGGGCGTGGTGGCCACACCCGTGGCGAGCGGGCTCTCGAACCCCCTGTGGCTCACGAGTCCGCCCGGCGACTCCCGGCTGTTCGTCGTGGAGCAGGCAGGAACGGTGCGCGTCGTGAAGAACGGCAAGCTCCTTCCCGACCCTTTCCTCGACCTCCGGGGATCCCTCTCGAGCGGCGGGGAGCGCGGCCTCCTCAGCCTCGCCTTCCACCCGGACTACGCGTCCAACGGGCGCTTCTACGTGGATTTCACCGACCCGGCCGGGGACACGCGCGTGGTGGCCTACCGGGTGAGCGCCTCGGACCCCGACCGGGCCGACCCGGCCAGCGGGGACACGATCCTGGCCGTCCCCCAACCCTACGCCAACCACAACGGCGGCCTCGTCGCGTTCGGCCCGGATGGCATGCTGTACGTGGGGCTCGGGGACGGCGGCTCGGGTGGCGACCCCGACGGGAACGGGCAGAACCGCGGGACCCTGCTGGGCTCCATCCTCCGGCTGGACGTGGACGGCGGCTCGCCGTACCGGATCCCGCCCGACAACCCTTTCGCCGGCATCTCGGGCGCGCGCGGCGAGATCTGGGCCTGGGGCCTCCGCAATCCGTGGCGCTACGCCTTCGATCCGACCTCGGGTCTCCTGTTCATCGCGGACGTGGGCCAGAGCGACTGGGAGGAGGTGGACGTGAAGCCGTCGAACGAGGGCGGCCTGAACTACGGCTGGAACGTGATGGAGGGCGCGCACTGCTACGGCGCCCCCAGCTGCGACATGCAGGGCCTGGTCCAGCCGGTCCTCGAGTACGGCCATGACCAGGGCTGCTCGATCACCGGCGGCTTCCCGTACCGCGGCCAGGCGATGCCGGACCTCCAGGGCGCGTACTTCTACTCGGACTACTGCTCGGGCTTCCTGCGCAGCTTCCGCCTGAACGGAAGCACCGTCACCGACGAGCGGAGCTGGGACGTGGGCGACCTCGGACAGGTGCTGTCCTTCGGACAGGATGCGGCAGGCGAGCTGTACGTCCTGTCGGCGAGCGGCACGGTCTACCGGCTCGAGCCCGGCTCGTAGCGGGCCCGCCCTCGAAGCCGGCTCGCGGGTCGCGGCCCCAACCGGGACCGCCCGGCCGCCGGCCGTCCGCGCCGACCCACCTCACACCACGCCGGTGCGGTCCATGGCCCGGTAGCGGAGCGCCTCGTTCAGGTGCCCGGTGTCGATCCGGTCGGCCCCCTCCAGGTCCGCGATCGTCCGGGCCACCCGGAGGACGCGGCGGCACGCCCGCGCGCTGAGCCGCAGCCGCTCCGCCTGCAGGCCCAGGACCTCCTCCTCGCGGGAGCCCAAACGGCACACGGAGCGGAGCGCGACGTCCGGGAGGTCCGCGTTGAGCGCGTGGGAGCCGGTGCCTGCGGCCCGGGCCCGGCGCGCCGCCCGATCCCGGGCCGCGGCGACGCGCGGCCGGACCGCGGCGGAGCTCTCCGGAGGGATGCCGCCCGAGAGCTCGCGCCACGGGACCCGGCACACGTCCACCTGCAGGTCGATGCGGTCGAGGAGGGGGCCGCTCACGCGCCGGGCGTAGCGGCGGGCCGTGGCCGGGTCGCAGGTGCAGGTGCCGTCGGGACTGGTGAGCAGGCCGCAGGGGCAGGGGTTCATGGCGGCCACGAGCTGCACGCGGGAGGGAAAGGAGACCGCGGCCCGGGCTCGCACCAGGGTGACCTCGCCTTCTTCGAGCGGCTGCCTGAGCCCCTCGAGAGCGGGGCGCGAGAACTCGGGCAGCTCGTCCAGGAACAGGACGCCCCGGTGAGCCAGGGACAGCTCGCCGGGCCGCGGAACGGACCCGCCTCCCAGGAGGCCGGCCGGGCTCACCGTGTGGTGGGGAGCGCGGAAGGGCCTGTCCTCCAGCAGCCCGGCACCCCGGGGCAGCCGGCCGGCCACGCTGTGGATGGCCGTGACCTCGACCGCCTCCTCCAGAGTGAGTGGCGGAAGGAGCGAGGGCAGACACCGCGCCAGGAGCGTCTTGCCGGCGCCGGGCTCGCCACGGAGGAGGAGGCTGTGGCCGCCCGCCGCCGCCACCTCCAGCGCCCGGCGGGCGTGCGCCTGTCCGCGCACGTCGGCCAGGTCGGCCCCGGGAGCGGACGGACGGGCCGCGTAGCGACCGGACTCCGGCCGGCGACTCGCGGCGTCCCTGGCGCGTGGGAGGGCCGTGCCCGAGCGCAGGAACGCGAGCACCTCACCGAGCCCGGCCGCGCCGAGCACCTGGAGTGTGCCCCGGCTCGCACCCGGGGCGCACGGCCGGCCGCCACCGGGGATCCCGCCGGAGACACCGTCCACGGCCCTGGTCTCGGCCAGGTTGTCGAGCGGGAGGATGAGGCCGTCCAGGTCCCCGGAGCGGCCGGCGTGGAGCGCGATGGGAAGGGCGCCGCGCACCGGTCGCAGACTCCCGTCCAGCCCCAGCTCACCGGCCAGGAGCCAGCGCCCGCAGCGTCCCGGATCCAGCTCGCCCCACGCCGCCAGGATCCCGACCAGGATCGGGAGGTCGAAGGCCGCGCCATGCTTGCGCAGCGCGGCCGGCGCCAGGTTCACGGTGATCCGCAGTCCGGGCACGTGCAGGCCCAGCTGGCCGGCCGCCGCGCGGATCCTCTCTCGCCCCTCGCGCACCGCACTCTCCGGGAGCCCCACCACCTGGATCATGGGCGTGCCGCGCGTGATCGCGACCTCCACGCGGACGCGGACCACGTCGAGGCCGACCAGCGCGGCCGAGGGGATCGTGGCGAGCATGACCGGATGAAGCGCCCCGGTCTGAACCGGGCCTCAACGCGCCGGCAGCGTCCGCTCGAGGCCCGACGGCTCTCTCACGTCGGCCTCGCGGTCACGACCGCTCGCCGGGAGGACCTAGAAGTTCGGCCTCGAATCCGCCGCCGTGGAGGCGGCCGCTCCGCCGCCCGGGAGCGGCTCGGGCGAGCCCTGCTCGCGGATCCGGAAGCGCGCCCAGCCGTCGCCCCGGCGCTCCAGGAGGAGGATCTCCGTGGCGGGATTCCGCATGTCGACGGCGATCAGCGAATCGCCGTACATCTCCTGGATGGACGGCACGATGGTGTGACCCACCACCTGGAGATCGGCATGGCGCTCCTTCAGCACGCGGGCCAGCTCGGCCCCGTGGGACGACTCGTTGACGTAGCCGCGGTACCAGAACACGCTCGAGTCGCTGAAGAAGAAGTCGTAGCGCCGGTGGACGGCCGCGCGGTCGATGCCCCGCACCTTGTGGGGGTCGGGCCTGTAGGTGGAGTCGGCCCACAGGTGCAGGACCTCCCCGTGGATGTAGGACGTGAGCGAGTCCTGGAACTGGCGCAGCGGCCACTTTCCGTACGCGTCCGTCAGGCCGCCGTGGACCAGGAGTACGTCGCCGACGCGCAGCAGGGCGGGCTTGGAGGCCAGCCAGCGCCCCAGAATCGAGCGGTTGGGATCGAATTTCTGCCAGTACTCCATCCCCTCCAGGGTGGCGGTCAGGAGCTCCTTCCCCCGCGTGTACCGAAGGTCGTTGGTCATCACCATGAGCTCGTGATCGCCCAGCACGACCCGGACCACCCCGCCGGCCGCCGCCGCCTCCCGCTCCAGGCGGTACAGGTACCAGAGCACCTTCGTGGCGTCCTGCCCGCGGTCCACCAGGTCTCCCACGGCCGCGAGCTGCGCGTGGCCGCCGCTCCAGCGCCGGTCCGCGTCGATCAGGCCCGCGTTGCGCAGGGTCCCGATCAGGTTATCGAACTCGCCGTGTATGTCGCCGATGACGTAGAGGGAGTCGGGCGCCGGATAGACCGGATTCCGGTCGGCCTGAGGCTCGTCCAGGAGGAGCGTCGTCTCGTGCCGGTCCGTGCTGTCCCCCACCGCCCCGTACCGCAGGAGCACGCTGTCGTCCTTTGGGCGGCGGAAGAGGAGGACGTGGCCGCGACCCGTGGGCGAGACCGCCGAGTCGAACGCGGCGCCGCCCCGGGAGAGCGCCGCGAAGCCCGGCCCCGCGGCCGTCGTCACCCAGCGCACGTCCAGACTGTCCTTCGTGATCCCGACGTAGAGGCCGTACTCGCCGTACATGTGGGCGGATCCGGTCGCACCGGTCCCCTGGCCCGCGGCGGCCGATCCCGCCACCCCCAGAGCGGCGACGAGCACCACCGACCCGGCAGCGACCCGGGAGGCTCTCCGCCTTCGAGCGACCCGTGCCCTCATCTCACATCCCCGGCGTCAGAACACACGCAGCTTCCCCTTCTGGATGTCGTCGACCAGGTGCTGCACCCGGTCGGCGACGCCGTCGATCTCCCGGTCCGTGAGCCCGAGCTGGACGACGCCATCCTTGTCTCGTACCCCGAGGTCGTGGTCGAGGCACGGACCCGGCGGCATCGGCTGCAGGGTCCCGTCGCGGCGCTCGAACTGCACCAGCACCGAGAGCGCCTGCTCGAGCTTCTCCGGAGTCAGGGCCTCGAGCGCGTGGACCGTGCGCGCGTCGATCGCATCCAGGCGATAGTCCTTCCACTTCTCGCCCCGGTTCCCGGGCTCGCTGCGGAAGGCCAGGCCGTTGTCGACCGAGAACACGCGCCGCCCGGTCGAGTCGTCGGACACGAGGTAGTTCCCCAGGTTGGAGTCGAGGTGGTGGACCAGGTACGTGAACACGTTGAAGTCGGACATGTGCCGGGCGTAGACCGAGTCGGCCTTGAAGAGCTTCTTGTCGTAGGGCTCGGCGATGTGGACGTTCCACAGCCAGTACTGCATCTCCACCAGCACGCAGTCGGCCTGGTTGAAGGTCTGCTGCGCCTTCGGATCTCGCTTGCGGTACTGGTCCAGTGGGAAGCAGCGGACGACGGTCGGTGGCACCACGTAGTCGTCCGGATCCAGGAAGAGCTTCTGGAGCACGTAGGCCGCCAGCTCGTAGCGCGGCCGGTTGTTGAACGTGTCGGCGCCGGGCAGCGCCGGGGCCAGCTTCACCATCATGAGCGTGCTGTCTTCGAGCCGGATCGTGGCCCGGTCCGTCCGGTCGTTCTTGAACCGCGAGCCGGTCTCGCTCACCACCTGGAGCGGCTCGGTGAGGAGCTTGTGCTCGATGTCGGCCGGCCGGCCGATCATGTTCGGCGCCTGCGCCGCCGCCGAAGCCGCGGAGGAGCCGAGGCAGGCGAGCGCGAGGAGCACACCCGCGGGCCTCATGGACGGGCCTCCTCACGTCCGTCGTAGCCCCCACCCGCGGTCGCCGCTCCCGCGGGGAGACGGACCGGCACGGTCACCGTGAACACCGATCCCTCGCCCGGGCGGCTCTGGACCTCGAGTCGGCCCCCGTGCTGATGGACGATCTGTCGACTGATCAGCAGTCCGAGCCCCATGCCCCTACGCTCCTGTTTGGTGGTGAATCCGGCGTCGAAGATGCGCTTCAGGTCCGCTTCGGCGATCCCGGAGCCGGTGTCCCGGACCGCGACGCTCACCTCGTTCCCCGAGGCGCTCGTTCGGAGGGTGAGCGTGCCGCCGCCCTCCATGGCGTGAATGGCGTTGACCATCAGGTTCATGAACACCTGGTTGAGCCGATGCGGGTGGCACTCGACCGGTGGAATCTCCCCGAACCGGCGCTCCACCGCGATCCCGCGGCGGAGCTCGTGGGCCAGGATCGCCAGGGTGCTCTCGAGCCCCTCGTGCAGGTCCACCATCGCCACCTCGGCCCCATCGGGGCGGCCGAAGGTCCGCAGCTCGGCCACGATGCGGGTGAGGCGCTCGAAGGCCAGATCCTGCGTCCGGGCCACGTTCTCCACCGCCTTCACGATTCTCCGGACCTCGTCGAGCTCCTCGGGATCCACTCTCTCGTCGGCCAGGATCTCCTGCAGCCGGGTCAGGGCACGCCGAAACGTGTCGTGGCCGGCGTGCAGGGAGCCGAGCGGCGTGTTCATCTCGTGCGCCACGCCCGCGACCAGGCTCCCGAGGCTGGCCAGCTTGGCGTTGTTGACCACCTCGGCCTCGGCGGCCCGGAGCTCCTCGAGGCCGACCTCGAGCTCGCGCCGGGCCTCCCGCAGCGCCTCGTTCTCGCTCCGGAGCTCCCGGTTCTCCGCGAGCGCCTTCTCGAGCTCCTGGCTCGACGATCGATCGTCGAGGGCCATGGCTACAGGAAGGTCCGCAGGAGGCGGCGCCGCATGGCGTGCAGCTCCTCGTTGGCGGAGTCGAGCTCGGTGATGCGCTCGTCCAGCTGACGGAAGAGCCAGGCGCGCTCGACACCGTTCTGAACCACGAGCATGAAGCGGGCGTTGTCCCACGGCTTCTCGAGGTAGTGGTACAGGCCCACCCGGTTGATGGCCTGGATCGCGTTGTCGCGGTCCGCGTAGCCCGTGAGGAGGATTCGGGTCGAGGTGGGGTCGAGCGCGCGGGCGCGCTCCAGGAACTCGATCCCGTCCATGCCCGGCATCATGAAGTCGGACACGATCGCCTCGGGGCGCTCGCGCTCGACGGCCTCGAGTGCCTCCACGGGCGAGGTGAACGAGAGGACCCGGTAGCTGGTCTCCAGCTGCAGCAGGCCCTCCAGGGCCGACACGACCATCTCTTCGTCGTCGACCAGGATCACCGTCCCGGCGTCTCCCTCCGGACGCATGGCATCAACCACCGCTCACTCCTCGATGAAGGATCCACTCGGGGCGCCGCCGTGGCGCCCCGACGTACCCGCCCCGGGGCTGCCAAGCCGCCCCTCGCGGGTCCCCGGGCCGGTGACCACGCTTCACGCTCCCACCAGGCTCCGTACGCGACGGGCGAGCCCCTGGAGCAGGTCCAGGCCGAACTCCGGGTGGTCGGCCACGAGGTCCTGGAAATCCGTGCGGGACACTCTCAGGAGCCGCGTGGGCTCCGAGGCCCGCGCGTCCACGAGACTCGGGCTGTCGTCGATGAGCGCCCACGTCCCGAACGCGCTCCCGTCCTTGAGGACCATCTCCTCGCCCGCACCATCGAGCCTCACGCCCCCCCGGACGATGACGTAGAGCGCATCGGGCGGCTCGCCTCGTCGCAGGAGCTCCCCGCCCTCCTCCACATCGATCTCATCGGCCAGCTGGGCCAGGAGGGCCAGCTGGGAGCTGCGCGTCTCACGAAGGATGTCCACGTGCTGCAGCAGGAATACCTTCTCGATCGCGTCCATGTCCTCCTCGTCGATGTCGGGATCACCGGCTCCTCGCGCCGTTTCCCGCGGCCCGCGGCCCTCCCCCGGCGTACCGGACGCGCGCTCCCCAGGCGCCGCGCCGTCGGCGTCCGCCAACGCCGCTTCGCGCCCGGCGACCCGCGCACAGAGCGCCACCCATCGGTCCTTGTCCAGGGACAGCTCCGCGACCTCGCTCTCCAGGTCCCGCTCGCCGGCCCCGCCTCGCCGGGAGGCGGCCGCGCCTCCGGATCGCGCACGACGCGCCCCGGGTCCGCCGGTCGGCGCGACGGCTCGGGCCACCTCCTTCTCGCTCTCCACCGCCGTTCCCAGCCTCCGGATCATCTCGTGACCCACCGTCTGCTCCAGGAGCTCGCGCGCGTTGCCGCGGGCGCGGCGGTCACCCATCGAGAGGGCCTGGTAGCAGCGGTGGACTACGTCGGCGGGATACAGGAGGGCCAGGCAGCGGAAGGCGCATTCACGACGCTGCTGGCGCGCCTCGCGTAACGACCGAATCAGCAGACGCCCGCATGATCCATCGAGCCTGGGCTCCAGCCACGCCGCCGCCCGATCGTAGCGCTGGACCGCCTCCAGCTCCCGGTCGAGACACCGGTCGACCGGTCCCGGGTCCACCACGAGGGACGCATCGCGAGCGTGGAGCTTGTTCAGCGCCTTGAGCGACCGGTAGTCGAGGAGCTGGTCGGTCTCAGGAGCCGCGTAGGAATCCAGGAGCGCGTCGAACGATGCCTGGGTCGGGATCCGGGCCAACGCCGAGGGCACGTGCCGCCGGACGAGCACCGGAACACTTTCGTCGGCGATGCGGGCCACCAGCGCGGACACCGCCGGGTCGCCCAGGGCGACCAGCGCCTCCCGGGCGGCGGAGCGGACGCGGGCGTCCCCCAGGGCATCGACCAGCGCGGGCACCGCCTCGGCGAGGCCCAGGCGTCCCGCTCCCCGCAGGGCCGCCTCGCGAACCGCCGGAGCCGGGTCGCCGAGCAGCGGCTTCAGGATCCGGGCCGCCTCGGGCTCGCCGGCGAGCGCGCCCGCCACGAGCGCGGCCTCCAACCGTCCCTCGGGATCCTCGGCCCCCGGTGTCAGTCCCTGGCCCAGTCGCTCCAGGTGACCGCGTACCACGCGTGCGATCACCTCGTGACCGATCCGTCCATCCACCGGTCCCTCCGGAGCCGCTCCCGTTGGGCCGCCTCCGTTCGCCGTGCCCTGGACGTCCCCCAGCCAGGAGAGGACCGCGAGTCGGGTCCGCGTCTCCGGCGAGGAGAGCAGGTCCTCCAGCACGCCCTCGGCGGCCGGACCCGCATGCCGGACCAGGACGCCGGCGGCCAGCCGCCTCACCTCGGGCGATGGATCACGCAACAGCTCGCCGGCCGCGACCGGATCCGCGGCGTCCGGCGCCCGGGCCAGAAGGCCCAGCGCGCGCTCGCGGATGCCCTCGGAGGGGTGCTGGAGCAGGCGATTGAGCGGGCCGGCGAACCGCTCCACATCACCCGGCGCCGTCCGATCGATCAGGTCGAGCGCGAAGGCGACCTGCAGCGGATCTCCCTCCTCGAGGACCTGCCGCACCACGGGAAGCGTGTTGGCGTCGCCCAGGGAAGCGAACAGGCCGTCCAGGCTGGCAAAGCGACCACGAACGGCCTCGATGAGGCTTTTCACGTACTCCTTCCGCACCCGCACCGCCACCACCATCCAGACCAAGGCGATGCCGACGACCACGTAGGGCACTCGCCGGAAGCCGACTACCGCCAGCGCGCCCATGATGACGACCCCCGCGAGGACCTTCCCGAGCCCCTTCTCGATCGCCATGTCGATGTAGAGCTTCGCCTTGATCTTGATCTCGTCGGGGATCGGCACGTAGAGGATCTCGCGGCCCGTGCGCTCGGCCGAGTAACGGAAGGCGGCGTCGGCGCCCTTGGCCACCGACGCGGCCCACACGCCCCAGAACAGGATCAAGCCGAGACCGGCGGCCAGCATGGTCAGCGGCAGCAGGAACACGGCGAGCCCCATGCCGACCCGGGGCAGGAGCGGTCGCAGCGCCAGCAGCACCAGAAGAGGCAGCCACTGGGTCACCGCGTAGAACTTCCCCTGGAACGCGCTCATCGCGTCCCGGGTGTCGAACACCATCTTCGTCACCGCGTTGAACTCGAAGTCCACCATCGTCTTGACCACGATGGTGAGGAGGACCATCAGGGCCAGGAGCTGGACATGCCGGTTCGTGAACACGCGACGGAACTCGCTGACGCTGATCTCCGCATCCGCGCGGGGAGCTCGTTTGCGGACCCCGCCGTCGGCCTCCCGCAGGACCAGGGGCAGGCACAGTCCGAACACGACGATGATGGCCGCGGCGACGAGCAGGAGCTGTGGAGTGCCGGCGCGCTGTGCCAGGAAGCCGGTGAGGGCTCCTCCCACCGTGGCGCCTATCGAGCCGCCCGCGATGACCAGTGGGTATGCGCTCTTCGCCTGGGAGGCGTCGAAGACGAGCTGGGCTGCGGCGAAGAACTGTGTCACCAGGGCCGCGGTGAACAGATCGTACCAGGCGTAGAAGACCATCCCGAAGGTCGCGCTTCCCTCGCGGTAGAAGAACCTGAACACGACCAGATCGAGCGCGAAGAAGAGGGCCAACCCCGGGATGAGCACCTTCCACTGAAGGCGCTTCGAGAGCCGGTTGAAGAGCGGGACGAAGAGGACCACGACCGCGCCGATGAAATAGACCTGGTAGAACTTGCTCGCGCCCAGGCCGTCCAACGCGAAGGCGTTCTTGATCGGCTTGAGGATGCCGACCGCGCACAGGACGGTGAAGAAGAGCGCCGCCATGGCTCCGAGCTGGAGCCACTCCTTCCTGGAGCGGGTCCCGAATCGGGCGGACAGGCCGGACAGGATCGACAATCGGCGCTCCCCCGGGGCCGGCGGACCTGCCCCTCTCCACACTCCGGAGCGGCCCGAGAAAGCCGAGTCGTCGCGGGCACCCGGAAATTCAGGACTTACAGTCTCGTCATCGGACCCGCGCTGTCGCAAGCCCTCCGGACGCCGTCAGGACGAGAGCGTCGCCAGGACCTCCTCGGAGTGGCCAGCCGGCTTCACCTTCTCGAAAACCCTCTCGACCCGGCCGTCGGGGCCGATCAGGAAGGTGGTCCGCAGGATGCCCTCGTACTCCCGCCCGTACATCTTCTTCTTCCCCCACACGCCGTAGGCCCGGGCGGCTTCGTGGTCCGGATCGGCCAGGAGCGGAAAGTTCAGACCGTACTTGTCGCGGAACTTCGCGTGCGAAGCCACCCCGTCCGGACTCACGCCGAGCACCACGACGTCCTCGTGCTCGAACTCCGGGAGCGAATCCCGAAAGCCGCAAGCCTCCTTGGTGCACCCGCTCGTATCGTCCTTCGGGTAGAAGTACAGCACGACCCGGCGGCCGCGCAGATCGGAGAGTCGAACCGTCTCCCCCCGGTCCGACTCGAGCTCGAACTCCGGTGCCAGCTCTCCTTCGCCTACCATGGGCTATCTCCTCGGCGTGGCTCGTCCGGGTGCGCGGCCGTCTCTCCACCGCGCCGACGCGCTCGCCGCCGGTCCGGCCTCCGGTGAGGGCCCGACGCGTGCCGGCGGTCGCGATTGCAGCAGAACGCCGGGCCGTGCCCGCCGCAAGGGCCGGACGGCTTGCACCCGCCACGGCGCGGCGCTTAGGCTGTCCGCCAGCGCCTACCCCGGCACACTCGGCAGCCCGGAGCCGGCCATGACGGACGCGGTCCCTCCCATTCCGACGCCCCGAGCCGGCCCCGTGCGCCTGGCCGAGCTCTCGTGGAGCGAGGCCAACGAGCGCTTCCGGGAAGATCCGCGTCTGCTGGTACCGGTGGGGACGCTCCTGCAGCACGGCCGTCACCTGCCCCTGGGCACCGACACGCTCATCGTGACGCGGCTCGCCGAGGAGATATCCCTCCGCCACGGCGTCACGCTGGCTCCGACCCTTCCCTATGGGGCCGGATCGGACTCCGAGCAGAGGTACGCCGGATCGGGTTGCGTGCGTGGCAAGACGCTCCACCGCGTGCTGAACGAGCTGGTGGCGAACTGGGAGAGCCAGGGGGTAGAAGACATCTACCTGCTCACGACCCACGGCTTCGGGCCCCATCTGCTGGCGATCGGCACGGTGCTGAGCGAGCGGGCGGTGATTCGCGCCGTCGACCTGCACGCGGTGGACCTGGGCTCGTTCATCGAGACGCCGCACGCAGAGGAGCACGCCGGAGAGATGGAGACCTCGCTCCTCCTGTACCTCGCTCCGCAGCTCGTGCGCACCGACGCGGTCGAGGATGCACCCGTGGCCGAGGCGGAGCGCCGCAAATTGCTGGTCGGCGAGGAGCCGGTGCCGGTGCCGGGGTCCTCCGGCGTCGTGGGCCGACCGTCCCGGGCCACGGCCGAGAAGGGCGAGCGGATCTTCCAGTACCTGGTCGGGTTCCTGGGGCGCCGCGTGTTCGAGAACGGAGGAGGGGAAGATGGCGACTGATCGAGGGAGGGCGCGCGTGGGCCGGAGGGCGGCCCCATCGGGGTCGGACCGGCGGCGCCGCATCCCGGCGGCCGGTCTCGCGGCGCTGGGGGCTCTGCTGGGCTGGGCGGCGCTGGCGCCGGGCGGGGCCGGAGCCCAGCAGCGCGTGCGAACGCTCGACGAGGGCTCCTTCGACATCACGCTGGCCGGCCACCCGGTCGGGCACGAGACCTTCGTGATCCGCCGGGAGGGCGCCGTGGTGAAGGCTGTGGGTGTGGTCGCGATGGACTCGACCCGCCCACCCTTCGTGTCCGAGCAGGTGTGGCTGCAGACGGACTCCACGTTCCGGCCTACCCTGTTCCAGCTCAAGCCCCGGAGCGGCGACGTGCACAACGTCGTGGCCCGGCGCGATGGCGGTCGGCTCCGCCTCCAGACCTCCACGGAGGAGGGGAACCGGTCCCAGCAGTTCGTCGCATCTCCCGACCTGGCGATCCTGGAACCGGGCGTCGCCCACCAGTATTATTTGCTGTTTGCCGAGCATGCCGCTCGTGGCACCGGGACCAGCTGGTCCATGCCGGTGATCGTACCCTCGCTCGGGGAGCAGGCTTCCGTGCGGGTTCGGGCCGCGGGAACCGAGAGCATCGAGGCGGCCGGACAAACCCGGAACGCCGCCCGATACGACCTGACACTCGACGGTGAGCGTATCCAGGTGTGGCTCGACGACCAGGGCCGAGTCCTCGAGGTCCGGCGCCCCGATCGGCAGTGGACCGCGAAGCGCTCCAGCATGAAGAGGTGACGAGATGAGCGACGACGACGTGCAGCCCGCGGGCACCGGTACGAGCACCCCCGCACCGGAGGTGCCGGCCGAGCCGACCCGGGCGGATGCTCCCGCTCTCCCGAATCTGGCCCAGAGGGTGGTCCAGGTGTTCGTGTCCCCCGGCCGCCTGTTCGACGCCCTCCGGGAGCGTCCCGCGTGGCTGGGCGCCCTCGTCCTCGTCGTGGCCATCGCGCTGCTCACCACCTTCCTGGTTCCTCAGGACCTCATGCACGAAGCGGTGCGCCAGCAGCTGGCCAAGAACCCGAACGTGAAGCCCGAGCAGATGCAGAAGGCGATGGCCATGAGCCGCATTCTGCCCATCTTCGGCGTGATGATCTTCCTGCCGGTCGCCACCGTCGTGATCTCGGGCGTCCTGTTCCTGATCTACGAGATGGGAATGGGCGGCGAGGCCGGGTTCAAGCCGGTTCTGTCGGCCACCAGCCACGCCTTCCTCATCCCGGTGATCGGCGGCCTCCTGACGCTCCCGATCATCACCAAGGCGCGGGACCTCCAGGCCAACCTCGCGCTCGACCTCGTGGTGCCGGGACTCGATCCGTCGAG
Organism: uncultured Gemmatimonadota bacterium; assembly: GCA_964465015.1. Lineage (GTDB taxonomy): Bacteria > Gemmatimonadota > Gemmatimonadetes > Palauibacterales > Palauibacteraceae > Humimonas. Next base: position 72,968 of record CAYXHP010000013.1, on the reverse strand, counting down.
CTACGCGTACCACTTCATGCACGGATTGGACATCTTCGGCCTGTGGGGGGCGGCCATCCTCGGGCTGGCCATGAGCCGCATCTACCCCAAGCGGTCGGCCGGCGCCAGCATCGCGCTCGTGCTCGGCCTGTACATCGTTTACAAGGCGGTCACAGCCGCTTTCGGGCGGTAGCCCGGGAGAGGGCGAGACGTCCCCGGGCGCGGCCGATGGGCGCCCCGTCTGCCGCGCGGGATGGACTAAGCGCGGGCCGGACGCGGCGTGTTCGTTCTGCCAGTGGGAGGATGGCGACCCGGGCGCGCTGGCCGGGCCTCCAGCCGAAACCTTTCCTCGACGGGACCCGTAGGAAGCACCGTTCCGGTCGCTTCGTTTCGAGCACATAAGGCAAGGACTGCCGGGTAGATGAGTCGAAAGGGCAAGTTCGCCATCGGTACGGCGGTGATCGTGGTCCTCGGTGTGCTCGTATTCCGGGCCCTGGGAGCGAAGCACGGCACCGGGCCTCAAGTGCGCGCCGAGATTGTGGCGCGACACGACCTGGTCTCCCACGTCAACGCCAGCGGCCACATCGAGGCCAAGCAGTCCGTCGACATCAGCGCCGACATCTCGGGCCGGATCGTCGAGCTGCCGGTCCAGGAGGGGCAGAGGGTGAAGGAGGGGGACCTCCTCCTCCGCATCGACCCGACCCAGTACGAGGCGTCCGTGCGGCAGGCGCAGGCGCAGCTGGCCCAGGCGCGGGCGGGCGAGGCCGAGGCGAGGGCCAACTTCGAACAGTCCCAGCGAGACTGGGACCGCCTGCGCGAGCTGAAGAAGCGCACGCCGGACCTGGTGACCGACCAGGAGGTCGAGCAGACCCGCACCAAGGCGGACGTGCAGAAAGCCCTGTGGCAGTCTTCCCAGCACGCCGTCTCGCAGTGGGCGGCCTCGGTCGAGCAGGCCAATGACCAGCTCGACAAGACCGTGATTCGCTCGCCGATCAACGGACGCGTCACCCGGCTCAACGTGGAGAAGGGCGAGACAGCCATCGTCGGCACCATGAACAACCCGGGGACCGTCCTGCTCACGGTGGCCGACCTGTCGGTCATGGAGGCGGTGATCCAGGTGGACGAGACGGACGTCCCCATGATCCAGGTCGGGGACTCCGCCTCGGTCGAGATCGACGCGTGGCCCGATTCGGCCTTCTCCGGCCGGGTCGTCAAGGTCGCGAACAGCGCCCTCACCGACCGCAGCAGCCGGAACGCGACCGCGAGCCAGAGCACCTCGGACCAGGCGGTGGACTTCGAGGTCCGCATCCAGCTCGACGACCCGCCCGAGGGGATCCGACCCGACCTGTCCGCCACGGCGGACGTGATCACCGCGACCCGTAAGAGCGCGCTCTCCATCCCGATCATCGCGCTCACGCTGCGGGACACGACACAGACCGGCCCCGCGCCCGACAGCACGCAGACCGGGGAGCGCTCGGAGGTGGAGGGGGTATTCCAGATCTCGGGCGCCAAGGTGCATTTCCGGCCCGTGCAGGTCGGGATCGCGGGCGACGCCTACTTCGAGGTCCTGAAGGGAATCGCGCCGGGGGACACGGTGGTGTCGGGCCCCTACCGGACGGTTCGGGAGCTCAAGGACGGCGAGTCGGTGAAGGTCGAGAAGGTCGACCGCGGACCGACGGGCGCGGCGGGGAAGGACACGGCCGCCGCTGCCGGAACGGACACCGCAGCCGCGGGCGCGGCCGGTGTCGACTCGTCCGGCCGCCGTTCCGGTTCCGGCGGCGCGAACCAGAACGGGATGTCGTGAGCCGGCGGCCCGGCGCACGGTCCACCCAGGGAGCGGGCATGGAAGCCAGCAAGGACCTCATCATCATCACTCGGGACCTCACGAAGGACTACCAGATGGGGTCCGAGACGGTGCACGCCCTCCGGGGAGTGGACGTCGACATCGGGCGCAACGAATACATCGCCGTCATGGGCCCCTCCGGCTCCGGCAAGTCCACCTTCATGAACCTGATCGGCTGCCTGGATACGCCCACGTCGGGGGAGTATGTCCTGAACGGGCAGGCCGTGCAGGACCTGGACGACGACGAGCTGGCTCGGATTCGCAACCGGGAGATCGGCTTCGTCTTCCAGACCTTCAACCTCCTGCCGCGAGCGACATCGCTCCACAACGTGGAGCTGCCCCTCATCTACGCGGGCGTGAGCGCGTCGGAGCGACGGGAGCGGGCCGAGGAGGCCCTGCGCATGGTGGATCTGGCCGACCGCATGGAGCACAGGCCCAACGAGCTCTCGGGGGGTCAGCGCCAGCGAGTGGCGATCGCCCGGGCGCTGGTGAATCGTCCCTCCATCCTGCTCGCCGACGAGCCCACCGGGAACCTGGACTCGGCCACTTCGGCCGAGATCATGGCCGTCTTCACGCACCTCCACGACACCGGGCAGACCATCATCATGGTCACGCACGAGTACGACATCGCGGCCCGCGCCGAGCGCGTGATCATGCTCCGCGACGGGCAGATCGAGTCGCACGACGCGGACATCTCGGCGGTGCCCCACGCGGCCGCGCCGTAGGCGCCGCACAGGCCGGGCGCGGACGTGTCGCTACTCGAGGGGCTGCGGCTGGCGCTGAGCCAGATCTGGTCGCACAAGCTCAAGTCGTTCTTCTCCCTCGTCGGCGTGATCATCGGCATCACCTTCCTGATCGCGGTGATCACGATCGTGGAGGGAATGAACCGTTATGTCCGGGAGGACTTCGCGGGGTCCATCTTCGGGATCAACACGTTCACGGTCGTGCGGCGCCCCACAGTGCAGATGGGGCGCATGACCGACGAGGAGCGCCGCCGTTACGCGCGAAATCCTCAGCTCACGATGCACGATGTCGGCGTGGTGCGCGGCGCCGTGCCGGCGGGCACGATCGTGACCTGGGACTCGGACCGGGGCTTCGACCAGGTCCGATACGGGGAGCGAGAGCGGAAGAACATCCGCGTGATCGGCGGATCGGAAGGCTACAGCTCGGTCCAGGGCTGGACCGTCCAGGAGGGGCGAGGCCTCTCACCCCTGGACGAGCGACGCGGCCTCAAGGTCGCGGTCATCGGCCCCGACATCGCGGACAAGCTCTTCCCCGCCGGCTCGCCGCTCGGGAAGGAGATCCGGGTGGGTCCCTTCCGCTTCCAGGTCGTGGGGGTGTTCCAGCGGCGGGGCGGCCTCCTGGGCGGCATCTGGGACGCGGCGATCCTCGTCCCGTTCTCGGCCTACGACGAGACGCTGTCCCGCAACCCGGGCAAGCTGGAGGAGATCTCGGTCAAGGCGCCATCACCGAAGGCGATGGACGCGGCCATGGCCGACGTGGAGGGGGCCATGCGCGCGGACCGGCGACTGCGCCCCGCCCGCGACGACAACTTCTACCTCCAGACGTCGAGCGGTCTCCTGAGCGCGTGGGACAAGATCAACGGCATCCTCCTCACCGCCCTGCCCGGCCTCGTGTCGATCGCGCTCGTGGTGGGCGGGATCGTAATCATGAACATCATGCTCGTCTCGGTCTCGCAGCGGACGCGCGAGATCGGGCTCCGCAAGGCGTTGGGAGCGCGACAGAGCGATGTGCTCCTCCAGTTCCTGGCCGAGTCCTCCGTGCTCAGCCTCCTGGGAGCCGGCCTGGGCGTCGGGGTCGGAGTGGGGCTCGCGCAGGTCGTTCAGGCCCTGACGCCGCTGCCCGCCTCGACGCCATGGTGGTCGCTGGCGCTGGCCATCGGTCTCGGAGTGGCGGTCGGCCTCACCTCGGGGGTCTACCCGGCTCGTAGGGCGGCTCGACTGGATCCCATCGTGGCCCTGCGGACCGAGTGACGGACGGTACGCGATGAACTGGCTGGTCGCCCTGGGCGAGGGAATCGTGATCGCGCTGGACTCGCTGCGCGCCAACAAGGTACGCAGCGGCCTCACCATCCTGGGCGTGACGATCGGCGTGGTCGTCGTCATGGTCATGGCGGCCGTGATCACCGGCATCAACGACAGCTTCACGCAGCTGATCTCGTCGAGAGGTCCCACGACGTTCTACGTGGCCCACGCGCCCCAGGGGGGCGGAGTACAGACGGGCACCGAGGAGGAGGAATCCGCCTTCATGAAGAACCCGCCCCTCCAGCCGGAGTGGGCACAGCAGCTGGAGGACCTCCCCTCGATAAGGACGGCCAACGCGATCGCCGACCTGAGCCAGAGCGGCTATCGGGCGCGCTATCGAGATCGGGACATCGGGGTCGCGCTGGTGGCGGTGGCGTCGAACTTCCTGGAGCAGGACAACGGCCACCTCGAGGACGGCCGCTTCTTCACCCGCTCGGAGGACCGGCGCGGCCGGCCCGTGGCGGTGGTGGACTCGGCCGTGAGCATGGACCTGTACGAGGGCCGCGACCCGCTGCAGCGCACCTTCACGATCTCCTCGTCGTCGGGCCAGAGCAGCTCGACGCCGTTCGAAGTGGTGGGCACCTACCAGCGCGCGGACAATCTGTTCGCGGGCTTCGTCTCGCACTACATGCTCATCCCCTTCGACGCCGCCTGGAACTACGTGCCGTTCTGGCACCGCCTGGTGACCTTCGTGGTGACGCCGCGAGACGGCGTCCCGCTCGACGTCGCCATGGACCAGGTCGAGGGGAAGATGCGCCAGATCCGCCGGCTCCACCCGGGTCAGAAGGACAATTTCGCCATCATCACGCAGGACGAGATCCTGAACCTGTGGGGTAAGCTGACCACGGCGCTGTTCTCGGTCATGTTCGCCCTGTCCAGCGTGGGGTTGATGGTGGGAGGCGTCGGGGTGATCGGCATCATGATGATCTCCGTGACCGAGCGGACACGGGAGATCGGGGTCCGCAAAGCGCTCGGCGCCCGCCGGCGCGACATTCTGTGGCAGTTCCTGGTCGAGGCGTCCACCATCACGCTGGTCGGGGGAGGCACCGGCCTGGCGATCGGGGGCGGCATCGCCTGGGCGCTGGAGCGCTTCACCCCCGTTCCGGCCACCGTGCCGCTGTGGTCCGTCGTCGCGGCCCTCGCCGTGTCCGCGTTGACGGGCATTGGCTTCGGCCTCTACCCTGCCTCGCGGGGCGCCCGCCTCGATCCGGTCGAGGCGCTGCGCTACGAGTGAGGCCGGCCGGCCCCGCTCCCCGCACCCTTCGGCCGGCCTGGGCGATGGCCGGAGGCATCACGTGAGCGAGGCACACCGGAGGGACGTGGGGGAGGATCCGGCCGGGGAAATCCGGGTCCGGGCGGCGCTGGCCGCGGAGGCGCGCCGGATCGGGCCCGTCGACCTCCTGGCCATCGCCGCCCACCGGGACGACGTCGAGCTGACCTGCGGCGGCACCGTCGTGCGGGCCGCCGACCAGGGACGGCGCACCGCCATCATCGACCTGACCCGGGGCGAGATGGGCACGCATGGCTCGGCCGATCTGCGCGGCCAGGAGGCCGAGCGCGCCGCCGGGATCCTGGGCGTGGCCGGAAGGCTCGACGCCGGGCTTCCCGATGCCGGACTGTTCAACACCGACGCGTACCGCCGGCGGCTGGTGGCCCTGCTGCGCGAGCTCCGTCCCCGGACGGTGATCCTCCCCTATCCTCGCGGCCGTCACCCGGACCACCGAATCGCCTCCGAGCTCGGGCGTGACGCGTGCTACCTGGCAGGCCTCACGCGGTATACGGCAGGGGGACCGACCGCGGGCGACACGGCGGCTCCGCACCGGCCCGCCAAGGTGCTGTACGCGCTCACCTACCGCGAGGACCCGGTGAAGCCGACCTTCGTGGTGGACATCTCCGACCAGTTCGAGCGCAAGATGGAGGCGGTGCGCTGCTACGCGTCACAGTTCGACGGAAAGGACGCCGCCGGCGAGATCTTTCCCACCGGCCAGGACCTCTACGACCTCATCGAGACCCAGAGCCGTCACTACGGCTCCCTGATTCGCCGGCCCTACGGCGAGCCTTTCTGGACCGAAGAGACCGTCGCGGTGGACGACGTCGTGGAGTTGGGCGTGCGGTCGATGTGAAGCCGGGCGGGGCGGCCGGCGCGCGCCCCGGCGATCATCCCGCGGACGCGGCGTCCCTCTCCCGACCGGTCAGGCACTCGATCTCGACCACGAGCCTCTTCCAGCTCGGTACGCTCTCGTCCCCCACCCGCACCGCCCGGGCTCGCGCCCGCCCGCCGCCCCGCATCCACGGAGCGAGCCAGGATCCGATCTCCTCGGGAAGGTGCCCGACCGGATCGCCCCCGTCGAGGTGGACCCACACCTGCTCGGGAACGGCGCCCGGCGGGTCCGGGATGAGCAGGAGACGGTCTCCGCCACCGAGCCGCTCGAGGTGCCTGGCCCGTCCGGCGAAGGCCAGGCCGTGGACGGTGGCGCGGAACAGAGGCGCGCCGCGGGCGGGAAACTCCTGGGGCAGCGGTCGGTCGGAATCCATCGTCCTCCCGGTTGGTCGGAACGGCGCGAGCTCGACGGCTCCGCACCGGGCTCGGTGCGCGGGTCGATCAAGCTAGCCGATCTCGGGGAGGGCCGGAAGGTCGCATCCGAAGGAACTCCGCTCACGAGGCCGGATATGAAGGTCGGAGCGCGACCGGACCCCGGCACCCGGACCGACCGGATCCCGAACCCCGCGGGGCACGACATGCCAAGTGACAACCCCCTCTCCGGGCGTATCTACCTCGATCATGCCGCCACCTCCCCCCTGCGCGGAGAGGTGTGGGAGGCCATGGGAGCGCTTCGCGGGGAGGCGGACTTCAACGCGGGGAGCCCGCACACCTTCGGAAACCGCGCCCGCGCGTACCTCGAGGAGGCGCGCGCCCGGCTCGCGGCGCTGCTGGGGGCCCGGCCCGTGGAGGCGCACTTCACCGGCGGCGGCACCCAGGCCGACAACCTGGCGGTCCTGGGCTTCGCGCGGGCGCACGCCGACCGGCGTCCCGTCGTGCTCGTCTCGGCCATCGAGCACAAGGCCGTGCTCGAGTCGGCGGCGCGGGCCGGGCGAGAGGGGGCCGCGGTCGAGGTCGTTCCGGTGGACGAGCACGGAGTCCTGCGCCTGGACGCGCTCTCGGACGCACTCTCGGACGCCGGCGGCGCGCCCTGCCTGGTGTCCGTCATGTGGGCCAACAACGAGGTCGGAACGCTGCAGCCCGTGGCCGAGGCCGCCCGCCTGGCGCACGAGCACGGCGCCATCTTCCACACCGACGCCGTGCAGGCGTTCGGGAAGGTGCCGGTGTCGTGGGAGGAGGTGGGAGCCGACCTGCTCACGGTGACGGCCCACAAGCTCGGCGGACCCGTCGGGATCGGGCTCCTCCTCGTACGCGAGGGAGTCGACCTCGAGCCGCTCACGTTCGGCGGCTCCCAGGAGCGCGGCCTGTGGCCGGGCACGCAGAACCCTGTCGCGGCGGCGGGATTCGCCGAGGCGGCCCGCCTGGCGGTCGAGGCCCTGCCCGGATCGGCCCGGCGCTGGCGGAAGCTCCGCGACCACATCGCCCAGCGTATCTCCGCCGCGTCTCCGGCCGCGCGCATCCACGGAGGCGGAGCCGCCGGCAGGCTCCCTCACCTCCTCAACGTGGGACTGCCGGGGCTGGACACGGCCGAGCTCCTCGTGACGCTCGACCTGGAGGGGATCGCGCTCTCGAGCGGCTCGGCCTGCAGCAGCGGTGCTCACGGCCTCTCGCACGTTCTCGAGGCCATGGGGATCCGGCCCGTCCCCGGCGAGCCCTACGGCGTCCTGCGCTTCAGCATGGGTCCCTCCACGAGCCTGGAGGAGGTGGAGCGCGCCGCCGACGTCGCCGCCCGCCTCGCCGCCCGTTCCGGCGTAGGCCGCGGGGCCCCGGCCGGATGAGCGCCGCGACACGCGGGTCCGGCGAGGTGGGCGCGGCCGGGCCGGCGCCCGGCGCCACCCCGCCGCCCCCGCACGGTGTCCGGCCCGGGAGCCGCGTGCTGGCAGCCATGTCGGGAGGCGTCGACTCGAGCGTGGCGACCGCCCTCCTCCACCGCCGCGGCCACCGGGTGATCGGGGCCACGATCAAGACGTTCTGCTACGCGGAGGTCGAGGGCCCGACCCACGGCTGCTGCGGACTGGAGGGGATCGCCGACGCCAGGGCCGTGGCCGGGCGTCTCGGGATACCGCACTTCGTCTACGATGCCGAGGCCCGCTTCGCCGAGGACGTGATCGACGACTTCGTGAGCGAGTACGCGGCCGGACGGACGCCGATCCCCTGCGTGCGCTGTAACAGCTTCACCAAGTTCCGGGACCTCCTGGGGCGGGCCGACACCCTCGACTGCGACTACATGGCGACCGGCCACTACGCCCGGGTGCGCAGAACGGACGGAGGCCCGCCGCTCCTCTGCCGCGCGGCGGACGACCGAAAGGACCAGACCTACTTCCTGTGGGGCATCGCGCGGGAGGCGCTCGACCGACTCCTGCTTCCGGTCGGAGACCTGGAGAAGCCCCGGGTCCGGGAGGTCGCGCGGGAGCTGGGGTTGTCGACGGCGGAGAAGCCCGAGTCGTTCGAGATCTGCTTCGTCCCGGATGACGACTACCGCGGGGTGCTGCGCCGATACCTCGCCGCCGACCACCCGGCCCTGTCCGAGGGGGACCTCGTGCTGCGGGACGGTACCGTGGTCGGCCGGCACGGCGGATACGCAGATTTCACGGTCGGCCAGCGGCGTGGCCTCCCGGGGGGCTTCGCGGAGCCCATGTACGTGCTGGAGATCCGTCCCGGCTCAAGGCGGGTGGTCATCGGGCCACGCGAGGCGCTCGCCACCTCCACCCTGCTCGCCGAGCGCGCCAGCTGGCTCGCCGAGCCCCCGCGGCCCGGTGAGACCCTCGGCGTCCGCATCCGGCACGGCGCCCCGGTCGTGGACGCCCTCGTGCGGAGTCGGACCGGCGACCGCTTCGAGCTGGAGCTCCTGGCGCCCCGTCGCGCCGTCACTCCCGGGCAGAGCGCCGTCCTCTACCGTCGGGACGTGGTGGTGGGAGGGGGCGTCATCGTGGCGGCGGGTGGACCCGACGGCGGGGCCATCCGGCTGCCGACCGCTCACGCCGCGGGGGCCACGCACCGGTCCGGCGCGGCGGGTCTGGCTCAGTAGCGGAGGCCTTCCTCCGCGGCCAGCTTCCGGGCCAGGTCCTGGCCCCGTTCGCCGAGCTCCTCGGGCACTCGGATCTCGACCCGCACCAGCTGGTCACCCCGGTCTCCGTCGGGGCCCACGCCCTGGCCCCGGATACGGAACACGGTCCCGCTCTGGGTGCCGGCCGGTATCCGGAGCACGACCTTCTTGTGGTCGACGGTTCGGACGCGGACGCGAGAACCGAGCAGCGCCTGGGCCAGGTTGATCGGCACCTCGCACACCAGGTCGCGGCCCTCCCGGGTGAAGAAGGAGTCCCTCTGGACCGCGACCCGGATGATGAGGTCGCCCTGGGGACCGCCGCCGGGGCCCCGCTCGCCCTGCCCCGGGACGCGAATGCGCGCCCCGTCCTCCACCCCGGGCGGAATCTTGACGCTGAGCTTCCGGGTGGTGCGCACTTCGCCCTGACCGCCGCACACGCTGCATGCCTGGGTCGGGATCTCGCCCCTCCCCATGCATTGCGGACAGGGCCGGTTGACCGAGAAGCCTCCCTGCTCGAACGCGATCGTGCCCCGACCCTCGCATCGCGTGCAGGTCTCCAGCTTGGCGCCGGGTGCGACGCCGGTGCCATCGCACGCGGCGCACTCTTCGCGGATCGGCACGGTGATGCGCACCCGACCGCCGCGGGCGGCGACCCGCAAGGGGACCTCGACGTCCAGCTCGACGTTCCGGCCCCGTCGCGACTGTCGCTCGCGGCCGCCGGTGGCGCGGCGCCCGAAGTCGAAGATGGAGCTGAAGAAGTCCCCGATGCCGCCCAGGCCGGAATCTCCCAGATCTTCGAACCGGACCCCTCCGCCTCCCGGGCCGGGGCGCGGGCCGGGCCGGTGTCCCGTGAACGGACCGGTCCCGCCGTACCGGCGGAGCTGGTCGTAGCGCTTCCGCTGCTCCGCGTCCGAGAGGACCCGATACGCCTCGCTGATCTCCTTGAAGCGGTCCGCGGCCCCCGGGTCGTCGGGATTGGCGTCCGGGTGGTGCTTCTTCGCGAGCTTCCGGTAGGCCTTCTTGATGTCGTCCGGCGAAGCGTCCTCGGCCACCCCGAGGGCGGCGTAGTAGTCCTTGGTCCGGGTCGCCATCAAGGCGCTCCGTCGCCGTCCTCCGGCCGCTCGCCGGTGCCACCCGGGCGGTACTGCAGGACCTGGACGCGCGCCGGACGCAGGACTCGATCCCCGAGCCGGTAGCCCGTGGAGAGCACCCGCCCGACGGTCTCGTCCAGCTCGGGATCCTCGACGGGCAACGTCATGAGCGCATCGTGCAGGCGTGGGTCGAACCGCTCGCCCTCCGCTTCGATGCGCTCGAGCCCGGCGTCCGCCAGCTCCTTGTGGAGCTTGCGCTGCACGAGCTCCACACCCTCGTGGAGCGCCTCCACGGTGGTCGCCTCGGCCGGGGTGCTCATGACTCGCTCGAGGTCGTCGAGCGCGTCCAGCAGGCGGGCCATGAGATCCCCCTGCGCGCGCCGGGCGGCCTCCGTGAGCTCCCGGCGGGTGCGCTTGCGGTAGTTGTCGTACTCGGCCGCGAGGCGGAGGTGGCGCTCCCTGAGCCGCTCGAGCTCGTCCAGCTCCTCACGGATCTCGTCGGAGAGCTTCTGGCTCGCGTCCGGAGCCTCCCGGGCGTCCTCGGCGCGCTCTCCGCCCTCCTGCTCGGCCTCGGCGACCGCTTCTGCATCGGACCGCTGGTCGTCGCTGTCCATCATCTCCACGTCCGTGTCGAGTTCCGGTTGAATGTCGGCCTCACTCTGGGAACAGCACAAGTCGGCGCAGCAGGTCGAGCGCCGCCGCGATGCTCCGACGTCGAACATCGTCGCGCGAGCCCGGCAGCCGGTAGCCACGCACGGCTTCGCGCTCGCCGTTCACCGCGATCCATACCGTGCCCACCGGTTTCTCGAGAGTACCCCCGCCGGGTCCGGCGATGCCGGTGATGGCGATGGCCCAGTCCGTCCCGGAACGATCCCGCATCCCCCGCGCCATGGCACGCGCGGCCGCTTCCGAGACCGCCCCCTCGCCCTCGAGCACCGGGTCGGGCACGCCGAGCAGGCCCCGCTTGGCCTCGTTCGCGTAGGCGATCACGCCGCCCCAGAACACGTCCGAGGAGCCGGGCACGCTGGTGATCTCCCGGCCCAGGCCGCCGCCCGTGCAGCTCTCGGCCACCGAGAGAGTGGCGCCGCGGCGACGGAGCTCCTCCAGCACCACCTCGGCCAGGCCGCGCCGGCCGACCTCGAACACGTCGGCGCCGAAGAGGCCGCGTAGCGCGGCGGCGGCCGCCTCGAGCCTCCGCAGCCCCGCCTCCGAATGGCCTTCATCGGCCGGGGGCCGCAGCAGCAGGTCCACGGTCCCACGGTGGGGATAGCTCGCGACCCGCAGACCCCGGAGCTCCGGGAGCCCCTCGATCCGGGCGGCCACCACCGACTCCGGCACGCCCGCCGTGGCCACCCGAACGACCGGTCCGGCCACGCTCGACAGCCGCTCGTCCAGGAAGGCCCCGGCCGCTTCCGACAGCATGGCCTCGACCTCACCGGGCACGCCCGGGAGGACGAGCACCCAGCCCCCGTCGGGAGTCTCGGCGGCGAACCCGAGGGCCGTGCCCGACGGGTTGTCCACCGGTCGTGCGCCGCGCGGGATACGCGACTGGCGCTCCATACCAGGCAGTCGAGCGGCGGCGGGAAAGCGGGATGTGAGGCGGCCGGCCCAGCCGGCCTCGGTCTCCAGCTCCCGCTCCAGCGCCGCGGCCACCGCCTCGCGGGTCACATCGTCCCCGGTCGGGCCGATGCCACCGCTCACGATCACTCCGCCCTCGCGAAGTCCTTCGGTGACGGCCGCGGCGATGGAGGCGGGATCGTCTCCGACCGCGAGGAGGCGAGTCACGTTTCCGCCCCGGGCCTTCACCTCGGCGGCGATCCGCGATCCGTTCCGGTCCCGAACCGAACCGTCCAGCACCTCGTCGCCGACGACCAGCACCAGGACGCGGCCGGTCGGCCCGCGTCCGGTGGCCGGTCTGCTCACGAGGCCCTGCGCCTCTCGAGAACCCGGGCGAAGGCGGCCAGGTATTCCACCAGTGAGCCCAGCGTGAGCAGCACGGCGCCCGAGAGCGTCACGGCCGTGAACCAGCCGACGAAGACCATGCCGGGCCGGTTGGGCCCGATCTCCGCCGTGCGCAGGGTCACCCACAGCAGGCCTCCGCCCAGGAACAGGTTCTGGACGAAAGCCTTGTACTTCCCCGATCGCATGGCGGAAACCACCCGGCCGCGTCGAGCCGCCACCGATCTCAAGACCGTGATCAACGCCTCGCGGCCCAGGATCACAAGCACCGCCCAGAGGGGCACGGCGTCGTAAACCGGGATGCCGGCCAGGGCGGAGCGTCCGCGCCCCAGCAAGTAGAGCGGCACCAGCGCGGCCGCGAGGAGGAGCTTGTCAGCCACCGGGTCCACCAGCCGGCCATAATCGGTGATCTCCTGGCGGCGCCGCGCCAGATAGCCGTCCCACAGGTCCGAGAGGGCGGCGAGAAGGAACACGCCGCACCCGCAGGCGCGCGCCGTGGCGCTCGGCTCCAGCAGGAGCCAGGCCAGCACGGGCGCGAGCGCCAGCCGCAGGGTGGTGATGGCGTTTGGCAGGTTCCAGATCACGACTCACCCGCGTCCGCAGGACCGAATCGAGGCTGCGCGCCGGGGCCGGCGGCGCCCGGGACGCGGCCGGGACGCATCCGGTCCGGCGCTACTCAGGCGCCCCGCGCCGACTCGGCGGCGGTCACCAGGTCCTCCTCCATGGACTCCAGGATGCCGGACGCCCTGCGCCGCAGCAACGGCCGCTCTTCCCAGGCGAGAAAGTCCCTCAGCAGTAGAACGTTGTCGACATCCGGATGCGCCTTGAGGTATCCCAGCGCCGCCAGCCGGCGGAGCGGATGGGGGCTGAACAGGTCGTTGCGGTGTCGGACCATCTGGTCGCGGGCCAGCCAGGCTGCCAGCGCGGCCGCCGCTCCAGCACCGAGGAGCGCCAGTCCGGCGATCCTGACGATCCGCCACGCCCGGTCTTCTCTGTCTTCGAACGAGATCAAGGTCGGCATCCGGTTCTCCTCGTCACATGTCCCGCCGGCCGGTGAACGCCTCCGCGATCGTGACGCCATCCGCGTACTCGAGATCGCCGCCGACGGGTAGCCCCCGAGCCAGGCGGGTGATCCGCACATCGTCGAGCTCGTGGAGCAGACGGTGGAGGTACGTGGCCGTGGCCTCGCCCTCCACACTCGGGTTGGTGGCCAGGATGACCTCGCCGACGCCACTGCGAAGGCGCGCCAGCAGCGACGCGATGTTGAGATCGTCGGGCCCGACCCCGTCCAGCGGCGAGAGTCGCCCGCCCAACACGTGGTAGAGGCCGGAGAAGTGGCCCGACTTCTCGATCGCCTGGATGTCGGAGGCCTCCTCCACGACGCACACCAGCGAGGCATCCCTGCGAGGATCGGAGCAGAGCTCGCACGGGTCCGAATCGCTCAGGTTGCCGCACGTGGAGCAGGCGTGCACCTGGTCGACCACCCGATCGATGGCCCGTGCCAGCGACCTCGCCTCGACGGGCGGCGTCTTGAGCAGGTGGTACGCCAGCCGCCGGGCCGTCTTGCGGCCCACACCCGGCAGGCGTCCCAGCTCGGTGATCAACTCTTCGATCGCGGACATGGGCGTCTACGTGGGCGGAGGCCCCGACCCGGGCTCAGCCGCCGAGGAGCTGCGAGAGGCCCGGCATGCCCAGTCCTCCCGTGGCCTGGCGCATCTCCTCCTCCATCTTCTCCTTGGCGCGGCGCTGCACCTCGGAGACCGCGGCCAGGACGAGATCCTCGAGCATCTCCACGTCCCCGGGGTCGACCACCGAGGGGTCCAGCTTGATGGCCTTGACCTCGCCCGTCCCGTCCGCCGTCACCTCCACCATGCCACCTCCGCTCCGGGTGGTCACGGTCTCGCTGGCGAGACGCCTCTGCAGCTCGCTCATGCGCGACTGCATCTGCTGCCCCATCTGGAACAGCTGTTGGAGGTTCTTCATCGAATCCACGGCGGTGTCACTCCTTGATCGACAGGTCGAGTTCTGTTACCGCTTCCCGGAGGCTTGGGTCCATCGACGCCATCTCCTCCAGTCGCTGCTGGCGGGCCGACTCGGCCGTCATCCGCCGGGCGGGTCCGGCGCCGCGAACGCTGAGCGTCACGTCGTCGACCTGGAGCCCCAGGGCTCCCGCGAGGGCCTCCCGGACGGGCCCCGAGCGATGTCGGTCCGAGAGGTATTCGGACAGGTCGTCGGCGAGGCCCGTCGGCACCTCTACCTGGAAGCCCCCTTCTCCGGTCCGAAGGAGGCGGGTCCCCTTGAGCGTGAGGCCGATCCCGGTGAGCCCGGTGACCGACGCCAGGGCCGACCGCCACGCTTCCTGGAGGCCGTTCGCGCCCGTCGGCTCGCCGCGGCCGCCGCCGGCCGCCGCCGTCACATCGCCACGCTCCTCGCGCGCGACCGGCGCTCCGGGTCGGTCGGACGACGAAGGGTCGCGCTCGGCGCCGACCGAGCCGGCGGCACGAGATTTCGCTCCAGCCGGAGACCGCCCACCCACCTTCCGACCCGGGTCCGCCGACGCCGACGCTCCGGTGGGCCGCGAGCTTCCCGCCGGCGCTTCGGACCGACGGCCGGACGGCGGCACTTCGCCACCCGCCGCGCGCAGGAGATCCTCCAGCTCCACGGCCGAGTCCATGGACACCAGGCGCAGGAGGAGCACCTCGAGCTGGATCCTCTGCTGCGCACTTCGCCGGAAGCGTCCCGACGTCTCGAAGTCGGCCACCGCCATCAGGAGCCGCAGGAGGTCGACCTCCTCCAGGCGGACGGCCGCCTCCCTGAAGCGCGCCCTCGCATCGCCGGCCAACTCCACGTCGGCCTCCGCATCCAGTCGCAGCGCGAGGAGCATCCGGAGCGCGTCGGCCAGTCCCCGCACGAACTCGACCGGGTCGTAACCGGCATCCAGGAGCTCCTGCACGAACGGGAGCACCCCCGCGCGGTCGCCCCGGGCGGCGAGTTCGAAGAAGGCCAGGTAGCGGTCCTCGTCGACCAGCCCGAGCATGCTGCGGACATCGGCCGCGTCGATCCGGTCCCCCGAGAACGAGAGGACCTGGTCGAGGAGCGAGAGGGCGTCGCGCACACCGCCCTCGGCGCGGCGCGCGATGGGCACCAGTGCGCCCTCCTCGGCTTCGACTCCCTCGCGGTCCAGCACGGTGCGCAGCCGGCCCACGATGTCCGAGACCGCGACGCGGCGAAAGTCGAACCTCTGGCACCGGGAGAGCACCGGGGCCGCGGTCTGCTGGATGCGCTGCGGCTCGGTGGTCGCGAAGGCGAAGATCACCCGGGGCGGCGGCTCCTCCAAGATCTTGAGGAGCGCGTTCCAGGCCTCGCGGGTGAGCATGTGCGCCTCGTCCACGATGTAGACTTTGTAGCGGTCTTCCTCGGACGGGGCGTACATGGCGCGCTCGCGCAGATCACGGGCGTCGTCCACGCCGCGATGGCTGGCGGCATCGATCTCGACCACGTCCAGGGACGTACGCCCCGACCAGATGCGCTCGCACGACTCGCAGACACCGCACGGCTCCCCCGCCTCGCGGTGGGGGCAGTTGAGCGCCATCGCCAGGATCCGGGCGGCGGTGGTCTTGCCGACGCCGCGCGGCCCACAGAACAGGTAGGCGTGGGCCACCCGGTCTCCCTCGACGGCGGCGCGCTGGGTGCGCGCCACGGCATCCTGGCCGACGAGCTCGTCGAAGCGGCGGGGCCTGTGGGTCCTGGCAAGAGC
Source organism: uncultured Gemmatimonadota bacterium (assembly GCA_964465015.1). GTDB lineage: Bacteria > Gemmatimonadota > Gemmatimonadetes > Palauibacterales > Palauibacteraceae > Humimonas. Next base: position 57,087 of record CAYXHP010000013.1, on the reverse strand, counting down.
GGCGCGCGCCATGGTCTTTCAGTCGAGAATGGGCGGAACGGGACGTGGCTTCGGCACGTGAGAACGCCCCAGGCTCACCGTAGCGACCTTCGCACGCTTACCGCTGCTACCTTCACGGTCCTGACGGGGTTCACGCGTTCCGAGTCCCACGGGCCTGGGGCGCCATGCATCGTACCGGTCGGCACGGTGCGTCGCAAGCGAATTCGTCACGCGTCCTCGCCCCGGAAAGCATCCCGGACGTGCTCGATCCGCGGCTCGCCCGTCGGGTCGATGCGGACGGCCACGGCGTCGAACCGGAACTCCCGACCAACCCCGGGGTGGGCCCGGATCCACGCTTCGGCCGCCCGGCGAACCCGGGTCCGCTTGCGGCGCCCGACCGCCTCCAGTGGGGCCTGGGGTCCGGGCCCGCGCGTCTTCACCTCGACGAAGGCGACGACCTGGTCCTCTCGGGCCACGAGATCGATCTCCAGATGCCCGGAGCGCCAGTTGCGGTCCAGGATCACGAGACCCGAGCGAAGGAGGTGCTCGGCCGCCAGCCTCTCGCCCCGGACCGCGCGCTCCCGCGCCTTCCCGGCGGCCAGTGTCACGCCGCCGTCAGCGCGCGATGACAGCCGATTCGGCGGGGCGCGCGATCCCGCGGCCGATCGAGCGGGCGATGGCGGTGACCTCGACGACCAGCTGGTCGTACTCGTCGGGGGTGAGCGACTGCGCTCCATCCGACAGGGCCGACGCCGGGTCCGGATGGACCTCGACCATGATCCCGTCCGCCCCGGCCGCCACCGCGGCGCGGGCCATGGCCGGGACCTTGGTCCGGTGGCCTGTGCCGTGAGCGGGGTCCGCGATGATGGGCAGGTGCGAAAGCTCCTTCACGCTCGGGATGGCCGTCAGGTCCAGCATGTTTCGGGCGTGGTGGTCGAAGCTTCGCACCCCCCGCTCGCACAGGATGACGCGGGTCTCGCCCTCGAGGAGGATGTACTCGGCCGCGAGCAGGAGCTCCTTGATCGTGGCCGACATGCCGCGCTTCAGGAGGATCGGCTTGCCGGCGCGGCCCGCCTCCCGGAGTAGCGCGTAGTTCTGCATGTTGCGGGCGCCGATCTGGATGATGTCGCCGTACTCGGCCACCAGCTGCACGCCTTCCGCGTCCAGCGCCTCGGTCACCACGGCGAGGCCGGTCTCGCGCCGGGCCAGCGCCAGGAGCTCGAGTCCCTCCTTCCCCAGCCCCTGGAAGGAGTAGGGCGAGGTCCGCGGCTTGAACGCCCCTCCGCGCAGGACCGTGGCTCCGGCCGCCCTCACGCGGCGGGCGGTCTCCAGGATCTGCTCCTCCGACTCGACCGAGCACGGCCCGGCGATGAGCACCACGTCCTCGCCGCCCACCTCGACGCCGTTGGAAAGCTCGAACACCGTGTCCTCGGGCTTCCACTCCCGGCTCACCTGCTTGTAGGGCTGCGAGACGTGGAGGACCCGGAGGACGCCCGGAAGCGTCAGCAGGCGCGCGTCGTCCACGCGCCCCTCGTTGCCCAGGAGGGCGACGACCGTGCGCTGCTTGCCGGGGATGGGCTGGGCCTCGTAGCCCATCTTCCGGATCATATCGGCGACCCGGTCGATCTCCGCCCGGCTCGCTCCGTGCTTCATCACGACCAGCATGCTCGTATGACTCCTGGAAGCTGTGGCGCCGCGGCCTCGGTCGGGACGCCGCGGACCTCACCTCGTCTCAGACGATTCCCGTCCCCCGCTCCCCTCCCGGACGCACGCGGCTCACTCGCGCCGGCCGGGACTCCCGGGAAGCTCGATCGACAGGCCCTCCGACGCCAGCCGCGTGTCTCCCTCCCAACCAGCGGCGGCCACCAGCGACGGCACGTCGAAGCGCTCACGCACTTGCGGATACACGTGCGTGAGAAGCAGCACGCCCGGGCGGGCTCCATGCGCCAGCTCGGCCACGCGCGAGGGGGAGAGATGATTGTCGCCCACCTGCTCGTCCGTGAGCGAGCACTCGCTCACCAGCAGATCCACGCCGGCCATGAAGTCCGCCAGCCCGGGCATCGGCCCGGTGTCGCCGGTGTAGCCCACCGCGGCATCGGGACCGTCCACACGTACGGCCTGGCTCTCATCCGTGTGCTCGGTCTTGTGCGCCGCGAGCACGGCGCCGCACGCCAGCTCCCCCCGGTCGCCCGGCCGCAGCTCCCGCAGATCGACCGGGAAACCCGGGTCGAGGAGGAAGTCCCCGAGGGCCGCCGCGAGACCCTCGAACAGGATGCGCGTGCCCGGCGGGCCCCAGACCGCGAGCCGCTCCCGCCGCGCCGGAAACACGCCGTGCCGGAGCGAGAAGAACAGACCCGGGAGGGCGCCCACGTGGTCGGCGTGGAAGTGCGTGATCACCAGGTCCGTGATCTGCGCCCAGGGCAGGCCGAGGCGGGCCATGGCCTGCACCGCGCCCGGACCGCAGTCGAGCAGCAGGCGTCCCCCGCCGACCTCGAGCCAGTAGCTCGAGCAGGCCCGGTCCGGCTCGGGGACCACGGTGCCGCAGCCGACCACGACCAGGCGGCTCACGCCACCTGCCCCGCCGGGAGCCCCCTGAACTCCACACCGACCACGGAGGAGACACCCGGCTCCTGCATTGTCACCCCGTAGATCCAGTCGGCCGCCTCGATGGTGCGGGGGTTGTGGGTGATGACGATGAACTGCGTGTCCTCCTTGAATCGCTCGAGCATCTGGGCGAAGCGACCAATGTTGGTCTCATCCAGCGGCGCATCCACCTCGTCCATGATGCAGAAGGGGCTCGGTTTGGCCAGGTAGATGGCGAAGAGCAGCGAGAGCGCCGTGAGCGCCCGCTCCCCTCCCGACAGGAGGTGGATGCGCTGCGTGCGCTTCCCCCGTGGGCTCGCGGAGATCTCGATCGGCGAGTCCAGTGGGTCCTCGGGATCCTCGAGCCACAGGTCGCACTGCCCGCCCTCGAACAGGCTCGTGAAGGTGCGCTGGAAGTTGTCGCGGACCTGCTCGAAGGTGGACTGAAAGGCCCGGGAGGCCTCGGAGTTGATCCGCCGGATCGACGAGTGCAGGTCGTCCCGCGCCCCCTCGAGGTCGTCACGCTGCGCGGTGAGGAAGTCCAGCCGCTCCTTCTCTTCGTCGTATTCCTCGGCGGCCAGGAGATTGACCGGGCCGAGCCGGGCCAGCTTGCGCCGCACGTCCTCGAGCTCGCTCGACCACTCGTCCGGCCCTCCCTCGTCCATCGGTTCGGCTCGCTCCACGAGCTCCTCGAGCGTCTCCTCCCACTCGGCCTCCACGCGCTCGCGGATCGAGGTCCGCTTGCCGCGCATTTCCGCCAGCTCCAGCTCCAGCCGGTGGCGGTGCTCTGCGTGCTCACGCTCGGAGCGGCGCACCTCGCGCAGTCCCTGCTCGAGCTCCTCGAGCTCCTGGCGCCGCGCGCCGAGGAGCGCCTCCGCCTCGGTCACGCGCTCCTCCATCCGGCCGCGCTCCTCGACGAGCTCCGCCAGTCCTTCCGCCGCCTGCTCTCCGCGCCGCGTGGAGGACTCGAGCGCCTCCCGCTCCGCGCTTCGCTCCTCCTCCAGTCTCCGGCGGCGCTCCTCCTGCTCCCGGAGAGTGGCCCGCACGCGCTCGAGGCGCTCCCGGGCCCCGGCCAGCTCCGACTCCCGGCGTGCCAGCTCGAGCTGGAGCTCGTGCAACCGCCCACGTGCCTCCTCCGCCGAGACGCGGGCCTGGCGGGAGCGCTCGCGCACTCCGGCCAGCCCGTCGGAGGCCTCGTCGCGGGCGGCGCGGAGCTCGGCCAGCTTCTCCTCACCCTCCATGCGCCGCGCGTGGGCCTCCCGAAGGGCGGCCTCGAGCTCCTCGATCCGGGCGGCCGCCTCTTCTCGCTCGCGCGCGACGCGCTCGTGTCGGGCGGCCGCTCCCTCGGCGGTGTCGCCGGCCTCGCGCGCCCGCCGGGCGCCCCCCGCGGCCGCCTCGGCGACCTCGGCCTCGCGCCTCGCCGCGGTCTCGACGCGCGCTTCGGCTCCGGCGACCTCTGCGCGCAACGACGCGGCCCGCTCGGCGGCGGCCGCCGCCGCCGCCCGCGCCTCCTCGAGCTCGGCGCGGCGACGGACCGTACCCCGCGCCGTCGCGGGCTGACCCAGACGGACGGCCCCCCACCGGTCTTCGCCGCTGCCATCGGATCCCACCCAGCTCCGGCCCGCCGGGTACAGCTCGCCGCTCGCATCGAGCCGCACGCCGGCCAGGAGGGCGTCCACCCAAGTGGCTCCGGGGCTGCGAGCCTCGACCAGCTCGGCGAGGGGGCGACCCCGGCCCTGCGCCGCATCGGGTCCCGGCCCGCGCGGCCCCGGGTCCAGCGGCAACAGCAGGACACCCTCCTCGCCGCTCCCCTCGAGCCGTTCCCGCACGGCCCGCACGGTGTCCCAGTCGTCCACCAGGATTCCGTGCAGGTAGCCGCCGAGCGCGGCCTCGACGGCCGGCGCCAGCTCGGCCGACACGGAGATGGAGTCGGCCAGGAGGCCCCTCAGGCCGGGGATCTCCCCGCCGTGCTCCAGCAGGTCCGCCACGGGCGCCGGGACGTCGCCGCCCGAGGCCAGGAGACTCTCGAGACCGGCGGACCGGGCCCGCTCCGACGCGAGCTCGCCCTCGGCCGCGGCGAGCCGCTCACGCAGACCGCGCAGCTCCTCGCGCCGCACCGTCGCCTCGCGGCCGGCGCCGTCGTGCTGCTCCGAGAGCTCGGCGGCGCGCGCCGCGGCTTCCCCGGCCCGCCGGCGGGCCTCCTCGAGCTCCGAGGCGCGGAGGCCGGCCCGCTCCCCCAATTCCCCCAGCTCCGCCCGGCGCCGCTCGAGCTCCGCCGCGCGCTCGGCGATCCGCTCCTCGCGCGCCTCCTCTTCGGCCTCTCGCAGGCGGACCTCCCGGCCCAGCGAGCCGGCCCGCTCTTCCGCCTCCTCCTCGGCGCGCCGGGCCTCGTCCCGGCCCGACGTCAGCTCGGAGGCGCGGCGCTCCAGCTCCGCCTCCCGCTCCCTGAGGCCAGCGAGCTCGGCCTCCTCGCCGGCCGTCGTCTCCTCCAGGCGACCGGCCTCCTGCTCGAGCTCCCGCCGGCGCCCGGCCAGGTCCTCGAGCTCCTGGCCCGTGGCCTCGATGCGTCGCTCGGCGGCCGAGCCGCGCTCGCCGGACACCAGCCTCTGCCGCTCGAGCTCCTCGATGCGCTCGCGCACGCCGGCCAGCTCTCGAGCCCGTACGGCCCGTTCGCGCTCCGCCTCCGCGATGCGAACGCGGAGAGCCTCGGCCTCGGTCTCCCTCGTGCGGAGTTGTCCCTCCTCGCCCGGCTGGCGACGGCGGAGCTCCTGGAGCTCGGTCTCGCGCCGCTCGATGGAGCGGCCCAGGTCCTCGAGCCGTGCCCCGGCCACGGCCACCTCCAACCGCAGGAGCCGCTCACGGTACTCGCGGTGGCGCTCGGCTCGACCGCGCTGCTGGGCCAGGGACCGGACCTTGGTGCCGACCTCGGCGATCACGTCCTCGAGCCTGTCCAGGTCCCCCTGCGCCTGCTCGAGCCGGCGGAGCGCGGTGCGGCGCCGGTCCTTGTAGCGGCCGATCTCGGCGGCCTCTTCGAACAACGCCCGCCTCTCCTCGGCCCGGTCGCTCAGGATCGCGTCCACCATGCGGTTCTCGATCACCGAGTACTCGGTGGCCCCGAGGCCGGTATCGCGGCACAGGTCCTGGATGTCGCGCAGACGCACGACCTCGCCGTTCAGCCGGTATTCGCTCTCCCCTCCGCGATAGACCGTCCGGCCGATCACGACCTCCCGGTACGGCACGGCCAGCGCGCCATCGTCGTTGAGGATCGTGAGCGAAACCTCGGCGCGGGAGATCGGGCTCCGCTGCGCCGTTCCGCCGAAGATCGCTTCCTCCATGCGGGCGCCCCGGATGGCCGAGGGGCGCTGCTCTCCGAGCACCCAGCGCAGCGCATCGGAGATGTTGGACTTGCCGCACCCGTTCGGTCCCACCACGGCGGTGATCCCGTCGTGCAGCTTCACCTCGGTGCGGTCCGCGAACGACTTGAATCCCTGGAGGGTGAGCTTCTGGATCTTCATCGTCCCGTCGTCCCCCGCCTCGTCACCAGTGTGGTGTCTTCGCCGGCCCGGGCCAGCATCCGGGCCAGCGCCGCTCCCGCATCCCCGGACTCGAACGCCCCGGCGTACACCTGCCACGCGGTATCACCCGCCGCCGCCGCCGGCAGCACGTAGGCCGGAATCCCCTCGGCCGCGGCCGAGTCCGCGCGCGCGGCCGCTTCCCGCCTGGTGGCGCGCACCCCCAATCGGAAGGCGAGCGAGGCGGGCCGCACGTCCCACGCGCTCGCCTGCTCCTTCCGGCCCAGGGCCACCAGACGGTCCATGAGCCGGGACGCGCTCCCCCGATCGGGGAGCGCACCCGCGAGGACGCGGTAGTAGATCCGGCCCTGGACGGGCGTCGGCGCGACCACGTACAGGATGCCGTCGTCCGCGGACCAGCGCTGCGCCCGGTGGGCGGCATCGTCCTTGGTCGAATAGCTCGCGATCAGCACGGAATAGGGCAGAGCCGGCGCCTGCTCGGCCCGCGCTTCGAGGGTCGGCCCGACCCTGGCGGGAGCGGTCGAGGCGTTCCCGGATCCCACGCCCGTTGGCGTCCGGTCGGCCGCCGCGGGCGTCTCCGCCGGATGCGGCCCATGTGTCTCTCTGCCCGGGTCGGAGGAAGCCGGCCTACCCCCACCGCTCCCGGCGGTCGTGCGGGCGGGAACGCCGCTCTCCGGCTCGGCGCGCCCGAAGGCTCGCGTGACCAGCCAGGCCCCGGCCACCACGCCCGCCGCCACGAGAGCGACCCCGACGATCCTGCCCGCGGGCGAGCCGCGGCGACGCCGGCTCCAGCCGCTCCCCGGGGCGCGGTCGGCACCCCCGTCAGCAGGGTCGGCCGCGGCGGATCCCGGCCCGGCCGTCTCGCTGTCCGATCGGCCCTCCGCCCCCGCGGCCGGCGCCGAGCCGTCCGTCGGCGGCGCCTCGGGCTGGCCGGCCTCCGCCTCGAGCCGCCGAACCGCCTCGGCGGCCGAGAGGGTCAGGTCGCCCTCCGCCTCCAGGCGCCCCGCCGCCGCCTCCTCCAGGAGAAGGACCAGTGTCGCGCGTCCCCGGCGCAGGACCTCCGCCAGACGCCTGGCCCGCGGGGCGACGTCGCCGGACGCCCCGGCCTCCCCGTCCTCCTCCTCTCGCTGCACGCCGGAGGGAAGATAGACCAGGCGGCCGCCGGGCACGGGGGTCGCCACCTCGGCCAGCGTGGCCTCACCCCGGTAGACCGCCTCGAGGCCCGGACCCGTGGCCTCGAGGCAGCGGTCGAGCGCCGCGCCCGGCGGTCCGACGCCGGCCAGCATCGTGTGAGGACGCGCCGAACCGACCCTCATCGCCGCCCGGAGGGCCTCCGCGGCGGCTTCGTCGGGGTCGTCCCCGGGCGCCACGGTCAGGAGGAGGAAGGCCCCGCCCTCGGGGAGGCGTTCCAGGAGGCCGGGGCGTGCCTCGTCCGCCGGGCCCGTCACGGCTCCCTCAGGGAGAGGTCTCCGGCGACAGGGTCCCGGGGCGGATCTCGGTCACCCATACCTTCAGAGAGCGCTCTCGACGCAGCTGTCGGGCGGCGGCCTCGGCCTCCTCGCGGGACGGGAAGGGTCCCACCATGCCCCGGTACCAGGCCTGTCCCGCGTCGTCCAGGTAGCGCTGAAGCGCGGTCGGATATCCGGCTTCGGAGAGTCCGGACAGCAGCTTCCGGACCCCCGACTCGGCCTGCGCCGAGGTCACGATGGCGTAGATGCCGGGCTCGGGATGCAGCTCGGATCCCTGGCCACGCCGGGTCGAGTCCGGCCGAGCTCCGCCGGCCGAAGCGACCGGGGCCACGCCCGACGACGCAGCGGAGTCCGTGGCCGCGCCCTCGGGCCGGCCCGCCATCCGGGTGGTGCCCGTGTCCGTCGGCGCCGGTGCCCCTCCCACCACGGGGGGCTCCATCAGCGCCGAGTCCGCCGCACCCGTCGTGTCTCCGCTCACACTCGTCATACGGACGGGCGGCGGTGCCGGATTCCAGCGCACGGCGGCCCACCAGTCGCCGGCCGGCGCGTCCACGGGCCTCGGGTCCGCGTCCGCCTGCGGGCGCCACTCCAGCAACGTGTCCCCGCGGGAGAGGAGCACCAAGCCGGCCGGGGTGCCGAGGGGGAGGTCTCCACGCCAGTCCCCCCTCGCCCGGCGGGACGAGCCTCCGGCCAGCGGGATCCAGTCGATCCCGGAGGTGGCGCGGCCGAGCAGGAACCCTCCCAGGACCGCGGGCCTCAGGTCCGTGACGGCGGCGTCCAGCCCGGCCAGCACCTTCGCGTCGCGCGTGAACCGGTTCACGGCCACCACGCGGGGGGGATCCGACAGGGCCGCGTAGATGTCGTGCGACGAGGGTGAGGCGGCCACGGCCGACATCGCGCCTCCCAGCCCGATGTCCTCGGCATCCGTCAGCGATGGCACCGCGAGGACCTTGAGTGACCGCCGGTCGAGGGCGCTCAGGACGACGCGCTTGCCCCAGGCGGTCGTGAGCCCCGGGGCTCCGAATCCCGGGGCCGTACGGCTCGAGGGGGCCGAGTCGCCCCGGCTCACCAGCCACACGGTGCCGCGCGAGCTCCCGGCCCCGAGGACGGCGAGTCCGCCGTCCTCGACCGGGCTGGCCCAGCTCGGCCGACCCGACAGGCGGAACTCCCACGAGTCCTCCGGGCCGATCTCCAATACGCGGCCGCTGGCGGAGTCCACGTAGCTACCGTACGAGCTCCAGGCGCCCCAGCGAGCGCCGGTGCCCACGTGTCCCACGGCCTCGAGGCTGTCGATGCTGGGGTCGTACCGGTACACGCCGCCCTGGTCGGTCCGCAGGACCACGGTGGGGCCCTCGAGCACGTGGACCTCCCGGGAGGCCGGGAGGTCGGTGGTCCCCGTCCACAGGACGTGCGTCGGGTCGGAGACATCCCTCGACGTCGCCTTGCCGCCGTCCCTCGGGATAGCCAACAGGGACCAGTCCCCGAGCTCCGCCCCCACGACCAGAGCCACGCCGTGCAACGCACCCGTGTCCCCCATGGTGCGCGCCGTGGGTCCGCCGCCCCCGCGCGAGCAGCCCGCGGCCGCCGCCAGCGCCAGGGCGGTGAGCAGCCACCGTCCCCGCGCGCTCCCCGACGTCGCGTGGCTCGTCCCCCCGGCCTCGGCGCCTCCCCGCGTCCCTCGCCTCATCCCTCCTCCAGCGCCAGCCTGGGAGCATCACCCCACAGCTGCTCGAGCCGATAGAACTCCCGGACTCGTGGCAGGAAGACGTGCACCACGACGTCAATGTAGTCGATCAGGATCCAGCGTCCGCTCGCACGTCCCTCGATCCCGGCCGGCTTCCGACCCGCCTCCTCCATGCGCGACACGACATTCTCGGCGATGGAACGCGTGTGGACGTCGGAATCGCCCGAGAGGATGAAGAAGAAGTCGGTGGCGTCGGAGATTCCGCGCAGGTCCAGGAAGACCGGCTCCCTCGCGTGCCGCTCCAGGGCCGCCTCGGCGAGGATGGCCAGCTCGGATGGCGTGTCCCGGTCATCGAGTCGGAAGCCCGGCGCGCTCCGGACTCGGGTGGTGGACTCGGCTCCCTCGGTCATGCCCCTCCGAGCCCGGGAAGCCGCTCCCGGTCGCGAGCCAGGGTCACGTGCATCGGATGCAGCAGATCAATCCTCCACCTGATAGGCGATGCCCCAAGCGCCGGGGCCGGCGTGGGCCGCCAGCACGGCGGTGATGGGTCGGCAGTAGGTCTCCACCGGATCGTAGCGCTCGCGGACCTCGCGTTCCAGCGATTCGGCCAGATCGGGAACGCCCGCATGGACCACGCCGATCCGATAGCGCCGGGCGCCGGCGAGTCCCTCGTCGAGCGCATCGAAGATCGTCCGGCGCGCCGCTTCGTGGCCCCGTACCCTCGCGCGGGGAACCACGTTCCCGGCCACATCCAGGTGCAGCACCGGCACGATGCCCATCATCCGCGCCATCCACGCCCTGCCCGCCCCCAGCCGGCCCGAACGCCGGAGCCATTCCACGCTCTCGACCGTGAATACCAGATCGGATCGGCTTCGGATCCGCTCCAGCTCCTCCGCCACCCTTTCGACCGGGAGTCCCTGGTCGAGGAGCTCGACGGCGCGAACGACCAGGAGTCCCACGCCGAGCGAGCCGCTGCGCGAATCGACCAGCACCCCGCGCCCTTCGCCCACCGACCGCAGGGCCGCGCGCGCGGCGCCGAACGTGCCCGAAACCGCCGAACCCAGGAAGATGCCCAGGATCCGCTCGGCTCCAGCCTCCAGGGCGCGGCGGTAGGCGTCCTCGAAGTCGCCCGGCGGCGGCTGCGAGGTCGTGGGGCGGGGCCCGGTCGGGTCGCGGAGGAAGCGCAGCACGTCGGAGGAGTCCAGGTCGCGGCCATCCAGGTAGGTCCGGTCGCCTACCAGCACCCGGAGCGGGATGACCTCGACGCCCTGCTCCCGCACCCAGGAGGAGGGCAGGTCGGCCGACGAGTCGGTCACCACGGCGACCGTGCGCGCCGCCGCCCCGACCCACCCCGTCCGCGTGTCCTCGACCCGGCGCGACGCGACCGTCCCGAGCGGCTCCAGGAGAGTGTCGACCGCCGCCGGCTCATCGGCGTGGATGTGGATCCGCGCCAGGTCTCCGGAACGGACGACGATGAGCGAGGTGCCGAGCGGCGAGAGGCGGCGCCGAAGCTCCTCCGAGGACGGCAGATCGAGCGACTCGAGGGCCACCTGGACGCAGAAGCGCCCCTCTCCCTCCTCCGCCACCCCCGGAGACACCGCCCCCGACGGCCCGACCGGGACCTCCTCGACTCGCACCGTCTCGACCGTACCGCGGTCCACCAGGCGCGTCACCCCCTCCAGCATCTCGACGAACCCACGAGCACCGGCGTCCACCACCCCCGCCTCCCGCAGCGATGGGAGCATGTCACGGGTGCGCTCGAGCACCTTCGCCGCCTCGCGACGCACCTCGTGGAGCCATTCGTACAGGTCGCCGTGCTGCCGCACGCGGTCCAGGGCCGAGGCGGCGGCCTCGCGAGCCACCGTCAGGATCGTGCCCTCGCGCGGCGCCTCGAGCGCCTCGCCCAGGCTGCGCGACGACGCCGCCACCGCATCGGCCACCCGGCTCGCATCGGCGCGCCGGGCTCCACCCAGATGTCGCGCGAAGCCGAGCAGGAAGTGCGACACTATGAGGCCCGAGTTGCCGCGGGCGGCCAGAAGGCTGGCACGCGCCGCGGCGTCTGCCACCTGCTGGAGAGAGGCGTGCTCGAGCGGCCGGACGGCGTCGGCCACCGAGCGAAGGGTGAGGGCCAGGTTGGTCCCGGTGTCGCCGTCGGCGACGGGGAAGACGTTGATCCGGTCGAGCTCGCCGCGGTCGTGGGCCACCTGGGCGGCCGCGGCCAGGAGCGCCCGCCGGAGCCGTGCGCCGTCACAGTACGCGATACGCGCCGCGGGCACGGGGCGCATCAGCGAGCCGACCGTAGGCCTCCTCGGGCTCACGAGAACCCCCGCGACCTGTTCATCCCGGCGGCGCCGGTGCGCCGCCCGCGCTCGGAGAAGTCTTACTCCTCCGCGACGACCCAGACCTTGAGCTCGGGCCGCACCTCGGCGTGAAGAGCGACCGCGACCCGGTAGACGCCCAGCTCCTTGATCGGCTCCTCGAGGTCGATCAGATGGCGGTCCACCTCGATCCCCTGCTCGGCGAGCCGCTCGGCAATATCCGAGCTGGTGACGGACCCGAACAGGCGCCCCTCCTCACCGGCCCTGACGGAGAAGCTGAGAGACCGGTCCGCCAGCTGCTCGGCCAGCTCCTCGGCCTGGTCGCGCTCGCGCGACCGGGCGCGCTCCAGGCGGCGCCGTTCCTGCTCGATTCCCTTTACGTTGCCTTCGGTAGCCGGGATCGCCAGCCCACGCGGCAGCAGGTAGTTCCGGGCGTAGCCGGCGGCCACGTCCACGATCTCGCCCGCCGTGCCCAGGTTCTCGATATCCTGCTGAAGTATGATCTCGGTCATCCTCTTTCCTCGTCGTCTCGGCAGGTCGGCCGCCGGCCGTCGGGCCGGCCGGCGCTCGCGTCATTCGCCGCGCGTGCCCGGCGGGAGCGCCAGGCGGCGGCGCAGGTCCAGCCACGTATCGCCCAACCCCACGAGCAGCGCGATCGTGATCCCCACGGGATACAGGATCACGAACAGCAGTCCCCACAGCAGCCCGCTCCACACGGAGCTGACCAGCGCGGCGCCCAGCCATAATAGTATCCCCGCGCCCCGGAGCAGGTACAGCCCGCCCATGACCAGGAGCGCGTTCTCCCCCAGCCGGGCCGCCACGTCTCCGAGCGGCAGCAGGAAGAGCACCATGCCGACCACCAGGACCCATACCAGGTGGTCGTTGAAGCGGAAGTCACGCACCGGCGCCAGAGCCTCCCCCTCTCCTCCGAGGCGAGAGGTCACGTAGGCCCCCAGGCCCAGAGCCGCGAGCGAAGCCAGCGCGAGGGAGCCCGGATAGAGCCTCACTTCCCACCCCAGAGCCCGATACATGGCCGATTGGAACTCGTGCGTCCTGGCGCTCGGCTGACTCCCGAGCCACGTCGAGATCACGCCCGCCTTGTCCGCCAGGTCCCGCCCGATCCTCCAATCGATCTCCGAAAGGAGGGCGTGATGGACCAGCGACGCCAGCGCGACGAGGGCGAACGCCGTCCCTGTGGCCACCAGCCCCCGCACGACCACGCCTCTGTGGGGCCACGCCAGGGTCACGGCCACGAAGGCGCCGCCGAGCAGCACGGCCCAGGCGCGTTCGACGTACCAGAGCGGGTCGGCAGGGCCGTGGGTGACGCCCGCGAAGGCGACCGCCAGCGCCGCGGCCGCGAGCGCCACGCTGGCCAGGCTGTCCCACCGGAAGGCGAGCAGCACCAGGGCCAGCGGCACGAACACCAGCACCAGCGGGTCGATCGGCGACAGGGCCATGACCAGCACGGCGAGCGCCAGAGCCCGCACGAGGGCCCATCCCCTCGACGTCACATGCCGTCCCCGGACCGGTGGACCGGCCCGAGTCTCCACGCTCGAGTGACCGCTGGGCTCAGCCGCGGTAGCCCTCGATGTATGGGATCAGCGCCAGGAAGCGGGCTCGCTTGATAGCCGTCGACAGCTGGTGCTGATGGCGCGAGCACGCCCCGGTGGCCCGGCGCGGCAGGATCTTGCCCCTGTCGGTAATGTAGCGGCGGAGCAGGTCGGCGTTCTTGTAGTCCACCCGCTCGACGTCCCGGTCGCACAGCTTGCAGCTCTTTCGGAACGCGGTCATGGCTCAATCCTCCTCGTCTTCATCGCGGTCGTCGCGGTCGTCGTCCTCGTCCTCCTCGTCCTCGCCGCGCAGGGACGGCAGGACCGGCGACTCGCCCTCCGAGAGGACCACGAGGTGGCGCAGGACCGCCTCGTCCATCTTGAGCGCGCTCTCGAACGGCTGCAGGCGGGAGGGTTCGGTGCGGAACTGGGCGACGACGTAGTAGCCGTTGGCCTGCCCGGCGATCTCGTAGGCCAGCTGCCGCCGGCCCCAGTGCTCGACCGCGGTGATCTCGGCGTCGTCGCCGAGGAGGCGCTGGTGGTACGATTCCAGCTTGGCCTCGATCTCCTCGGACTCGAGGGTCGGCTGGAAGATGTACACGGTCTCGTACTCTCGCATGTCTCTCTCCTCCGGTCTCGTTCGGCCCCGGACCGTGGTCCGGAGCAGGAGTGGGCGGACGCGTGGCCCGCCGGCCTGGTGCCTCCGCTCGGGAGGCTCGGTCGATCCCTACACCAGATGGCCGAGCAGGTGCGCGAGCTGGCGGACGACGGCGCTCACGCCTTCCTCTCCGGTCAGGTGGATGCCGTGGACGCGCGCGAACCAGGGAGCCAGCACCAGCGACACCACGCTGATGAGCTTGATCACGATGTTCATGGACGGCCCGGAGGTGTCCTTGAACGGGTCTCCCACCGTGTCGCCGACCACGGCCGCCTTGTGCGAGTCCGATCCCTTGCCCCCGTGCTGACCGGTCTCGATGAATTTCTTGGCGTTGTCCCACGCCCCGCCCGCATTGGCCATGAACAGGGCGAGGAGAACACCGCTGATCGTCGCGCCGGCCAGGAGGCCGCCGAGCGCCTCGACGCCCAGAAAGTAGCCCACCAGAACGGGCACGGCGATCGCCGTGAGGCCCGGGACGATCATCTCCCGGAGCGCCGCGCGGCTCGATATGTCCACGCAGCGGGAGGGATCCGGCTTGCCGGTCCCCTCCATGATGCCGGGAATCTCCCGGAACTGGCGTCGGACTTCCTCCACCATCCCGGCCGCCGCCCGGCCCACCGCCGTCATGGTGAGCGCGGAGATGAAGAAGGGCGCGATACCGCCGATGAACAGCCCGATGACCACCAGCGGGTCCACCAGGTCGATCCCGCTCTTCGTGAGTCCCACGGCGTTGGAATAGGCCGAGAACAGGGCCAGCGCGGTGAGCGCCGCCGAGCCGATCGCGAAGCCCTTACCGATGGCCGCGGTCGTATTGCCGAGGGCGTCCAGCGTGTCGGTGATGGCCCGGACGCTGGGCCCCAGGCCGCTCATCTCGCTGATCCCGCCGGCGTTGTCGGCGATGGGGCCATAGGCGTCCACCGACATGGTCACACCCACGGTGGCCAGCATTCCGACCGCCGAGATCCCGATCCCATACAGGCCCGAGAACTTGTAGGCCAGGAAGATCGAGGCGCAGATGAGGAGGAGCGGTATCGCCACCGATTCCATCCCCACGGCGAGGCCGGTGATGATGTTCGTGGCCGCGCCCGTCTCCGAAGCGTCCGCGATCCTCCGCATCGGTCCGGCGGCCGTGTAGAACTCCGTGCTGATCCCGATGGCCATCCCGCACAGGGAGCCGAACAGCATGGCCCAGAACGGTCCCGCCGCGTGGCTCAGGAGATGCCAGTGCCCCGCGTCGGAGCCCGAGAACACGTTGAGCCGCACTGTGACGAAGTAGGCGGCGATCCAGAACAGCACGCCCGCCACGAAGGTCGTGTTGCGGAGGGCCGAGGCCGGATTCATGCGCTCCAGCACCCGCATGGCCAGCACGCCCACCACGCTGGCCAGGAGCCCCAGCATGACATACAGGACCGGGAGCGCCACGGCCGGCAACCGCTGGGCGCTCATGATCACCGGGCTCGAGACGCCGATCACGATCGTGGCCACTACCGAGCCCACGTAGGACTCGAAAATGTCGGCACCCATCCCCGCGACGTCCCCGACGTTGTCACCCACGTTGTCGGCGATCGTGGCCGGGTTGCGCGGATCGTCCTCGGGGATCCCCGCCTCGACCTTCCCCACCAGGTCGGCGCCGACGTCGGCCGCCTTGGTGTAGATACCGCCACCGACGCGCGCGAACAGCGCGATGGAGGAGGCGCCCATGGCGTAGCCCGAGATGATCTCCCCGAACGTCTTGAAGGAGAAGTCCACCGCGCCCGGGTGGAGGAAGATCAGCACCACGGCGCCGATCCCGACCAGCCCGAGGCTGGCCACCGCCAGCCCCATGACCGAGCCGCCACTGAAGGCGACGCGGAGCGCCCGCGCCTGTCCGTGCGAGCGGGCAGCCTCCGCCGTGCGGACGTTGGCGCGCGTGGCCGCCTGCATGCCGAACAAGCCGGCCAGGATCGAGGAACACGCCCCGAACGCGTAGGCCGCCGCTGTCGCGCCGCCGATCAGCACCCACAGGAGGGCCGCGACCACGATGATGAACGGGACGAGCACCGTGTACTCGCGCCGCAGGAAGGTCATGGCGCCAGCGTGGATCTGCTCCGCCAGGTCGCTCATGAGCTCGCTGCCCTCGGGCTGCCTGCGCACGTAGGCGTACAGGGCCCACGCGAACGCCAGGCCCATCAAGCCCAGGTACAGCGCGTATCTCGAGTATACCTCCACGGCCTTCTCTCTCCTCTTCGGGGTTCGATGGCCCGGGTCGTGTCGGGCTCAGCCGTTGGTTCGACTCATGGCCGTCTCGACGCCCTCGTCGAGCCAGCACTCCACCGCCTGGACGGCCCTGGGGAACGCGCCCAGCACGGCCTCCTCCTCGGGGCCCGGGAGCGGCGCCAGCACCCACTCGGCCAGGTCGATCCGCTCGTCCTCCGGGCGGCCCACGCCGATGCGCAGCCGCGCGTACTCCCGGCCGCCCACCGCCTCCTCGACGGAGACCAGCCCGTTGTGCCCCCCGGACGATCCGCTCGCCCGCAGGCGCACCGTGCCCGGTGGAAGCGCCACGTCGTCCACCAGGACCAGCAGGTCCTCCGACGGGTCGAGTCCCGTCTCCGCCACCAGCGCGCGCACCACCGCGCCGCTCCGGTTCACGTAGGTGAGGGGCTCGACGATCCTCACGTCTGCGCCTGCGCGGCGACCCGCGGCGCTTCGCGCCGGACCCCGCTCACGGAAGGCCGGGAACGACCACTCCGTCCGGAGCCGGTCGGCCAGCCACCAGCCGACGTTGTGCCGGGTGTCCCGGTAGCGGTCGCCGGGATTCCCCAGGGCGAGGATGACCTTCACGGGTCCCGGGCCGGGCGGCGAAGACCGGAGGAGACGCTAGTTCTCCTCTTCCTCCCCGCTTTCGCGGCCGTCCTCGGATTCCTCGCCCTCCTCCTCGCCCTCGCGCCCCACCAGCTCCGGCTCGAGGCCCTCGAGCAGGACGCCCTCCTCGGCTTCCTCCTCCTCGACCTGGATGACGGTGGGCGGAACGACCACGCACAGGGTGAGGTCGAGATCCTCCAGCGGACGCACCCCTCCGGTGTTCAGATCGGCGACGTGGAGGGAGTCCCCGATCTCCAGGTTCGACACGTCCAGCTCGAACTTCTCCGGGATCTCGCCTGGCAGGCACTCGACCTCGATCTCGTGCTTGCTCTGCTGCAGGATGCCGTCCTCGTCCTGGACGCCCCTGGGGACGCCCACGAGCTCGAGCGGCACGGCCACGCGGATCTTCTCATCCGCCCGGATCTGGAAGAAGTCCACGTGAAGCACCCGCGCTCTCCACGGGTGACGCTGTACCTCGCGGATGAGCACCTTCTGGGTGGGGGCCCCCTCGACTTCCAGGTCGACCAGGGTGTTCTCCACGCTGATCCGGTCGAGGAGCGCCCTGAGCTCGCGCTCGCGAACCTTGAGGTTCCGGGACGACTCGCCGTGGCCGTAGACCACCGCCGGCACGAAGCCGTCGCGGCGCATGCGGCGCGACGCCCCCGTTCCGGTCTCCGTGCGTTCCTCAGCCTTCAGCATCGCTTCGACCGCCATGTCAGCCCTCTCTATCCGTCGCCACCGCCCGCGAGCCGATCGCGGCTCCGTCCTCGGTGGAGGACGCGCCGTTGAACAATGAGCTCACGGAGCGGTTGAAATGGGTGTTCTCGATCGCCCGGGCGAGCAGCCCCGCCACGGAGAGGATCCGCAGGGACGGCAGTGCCTCCCGCTTCTCCGGCGGGACGGCGATCGTGTCCGTCACCACGACCTCCTCGACATCCACGCTCCCGAGCCGCTCGATGGCGGGCCCCGAGAGCAGCGCGTGGGTCGCCACGCAGTACACCCGCGTCGCTCCGCGTTCCAGAAGCGCCGTGACGGCGCCCGACATCGTCCCGGCCGTGTCGATCATGTCGTCGACGATCAGACAGGGTCGGCCCTCCACTTCGCCCACCACGTTGGAGACCTCCGCCACGTTGGGTCCCGGCCGGCGCTTGTCGATGATGGCCAGGCTGGCTCCGCCGAGGCGCTGCGCGTAGCCGCGCGCCATCTTGGCCGCCCCCACGTCCGTCGCCACGATCACCGGCTTCTCGAGCTCCAGCTCCTGGTAGCGCCCGGTGAGCACCGGGGCGGCGTACAGGTGATCCACCGGGATGTCGAAGAAGCCCTGCAGCTGGTGCTGATGGAAGTCGATGGAGAGAAGTCGGTCGGCCCCCGCGGCCGTGATCAGGTTGGCCATCAGCTTGGCCGCGATCGACACGCGCGGCTGGTCCTTCCGGTCCTGGCGCGCGTAGCCGTAATAGGGCACCACGGCCGTCACCCGCGCGGCCGACGCGCGCTTGGCCGCATCGATGAGTATGAGGAGCTCGAGCACGTTGTCGCCGGGCGGGTTGGTGGGCTGAATGATGAACACGTCCCGGCCGCGCACGTTCTCGTCGATGCGGACGAAGATCTCACCGTCGGCGAAGCGCTTGATCGTCACGTCGCACAGCGGGCGTCCGAGCTCGGCCGAGATGCGCTCGGCGAGGGCGGGGTTCGCGGTCCCGGCGAGCAACATCATCGGGCTCGCCGTGGCCGATAGCTCCGGCATGCTCTCCTCGGTGTCTGCGGGTGCGCGAATCCTCAAGAGCCTATCAGGCTACATCCGGAGAGGCCGTTCGTCAACGCGATCGGCGGCCCCGCGGCCTCAACACGGATCCGGCCTCCAGCCCGACCCCGGCACGAACTCCGGCAGGGTCGGCAGACGGGGCAGCTCGTCGCTGGAGGCCGCCCGCGCGAAGCTCTCCACCCACCAGAACACGTCCTGGTCCCGCACGGCCGCGCGCAGTCGCTCCATGCGACGATGGCGCTCTTCGGCCGGCATGCGCACCGCGGCGGCGAGGGCATCGGCCACCTCGAGGATGTCGAAGGGGTTCACCAGCAGGGCTCCGTCCTGCAGCTGCGCCGCCGCGCCGGCGAACTCGCTCAGGATGAGGACCCCCTCGAGGTCCACGCTCGCCGCGCAGAACTCCTTGGCCACCAGGTTCATCCCGTCCCCGAGCGGCGTGACCAGCGCCACGTTGGCTTTGCGATAGTGGGCCACGAGGACCGGGCGCTCCAGGCTCCGATACAGGTAGTGGACGGGGACCCAGGACTCGTAGGTGAAGCGGCCGTTGATGCGCCCCACCTGGCGTTCGATCTCCTCCTTGAGCTCGGAATACTCCGGAATGTGCTCGCGACTCGGCACCACGATCTGCACCAGCGTCACTTTGCCCCGCAGAGAGGGCCGACGCTCGAGCATCGTCTCGAACGCGTCCAGCCGGTTGGGAATGCCCTTGGTGTAGTCCAGCCGGTCCACGCCCAGGATCATGTGCCCGCCCGGCGCGATCCCGGACAGCTCCCGCATGGCCGCGGCGGTCTCCCCGCTACGGGCGGTGCGGTCGAAGGCCTCGAAGTCGATGCTGATGGGGAAGGCCCCGACCCGAACGTGCCGGTCTCCGAAGTCGCACCGCACGACCGTCCCCTCCCCCTCCACCCGCACGTCCCGCAGGAACTGCGCGGCGCAGGCCAGGAAGTTGTTACGGTCCCGAATGGTCTGGAAGCCGAGCAGGTCGTAGCACAGCAGCGAACTCAGGATATCCATGCGCCACGGCAGCTTGACCAGGATGTCCGGACCCGGGAAAGGCGTGTGCAGGAAGAAGCCGACGCGGTTGGTCACGCCCAGGTCTCGAAGGGAGGCCGCCACCAGCATGAGGTGGTAGTCGTGCACCCACAGGTAGTCGTCCGGGCCCGCCACCCGCGCGAGCGTCCTGGCGAAGGATCGGTTCACCCGGTCGTACGCCGACCAGTAGTCGGGGTCGAAACGGAACAGAGTCTGGAGGTCGTGGAGGAGCGGCCAGAGCACTTCGTTGGAAAAACCGTAGTAGTAGTTGTCCCGCTCGTCGCGCGTGAGCGACACGGGCTCGAGCCGGTAGCCCGTGTCGGCGGTGGCGCGCTCCAGCACTTCGCGCAGGCCCTCCGAGTCCCGCTCCACCGTCCCGGGCCAGCCCACCCACACCCCCCCGCGATTGCGCAGCACCGGGGCCAACGCCGTGACCAGGCCACCGGACCCCGATTCCGCCTCCCAGCCGTCCCCGGTCCGCTGGAGCCGGAGGGGTAGCCGGTTGGAGGCCACGACGATGCGGCGTCCCGGGAACGAGGCGCCGGCGACGGGGCTTCCTTTCGCATCAGGCATCGGGGGACTCGCGGCTGGACCCCGCCACCTCCTCGCCGGACCGTTCCAGGAGGACGGTCCTCGTCGGGAAGGCGAACTCCACGCCCTCGTCCGCGAAGCGGCGCATCATCTCTATGTTCACGTCTTGCTGTATGTCCATGTAGAGGTTGAAATCCGGGTCCGAGACGAAATAGACCGCCTCGTACTGGAGTGCCGAGTCGCCGAAGCTCTTGAAGTGCGCGCGGTCCACCCGGACCTGCTCGTGCTTCTCGAGCATGTCCCGGACCATCTCAGGAACCCGGGCCGCCACGTCGGGGGGCGTGTCGTACGTGATGCCGAACTGGAACACGGCGCGCCGTTCCCGCATGCGCCCGTAGTTCCGGATTCGAGCCTTGAGCAGGTCGGTGTTGGAGAACACGAGCTGCTCGCCCGACAGGCTCCGGAGCCGGGTGGTCTTGATGCCCACCCGCTCCACCGTGCCCATGTGCTCCCCCATGACGAGGAAGTCGCCGATCACGAAGGGTTTGTCGAGCACGATGGACAGGGAGGCGAACAGGTCGCCGAGGATGTTCTGCAGGGCCAGCGCCACGGCGATTCCGCCGACCCCCAGCCCGGCCAGGAGCGTCTTGACGTGGAACCCCAGGTTGTCGAGCGCCACGAGGACGAGGAGGCTCCACAGCGCGAGCTTCCCGAGAAAGCCGAACGCGCTCATGGTGGTGACCGCGTCGGCGTCGGTCGCCAGCTGCCGATCCCGGTAGCGCCCGATGGCGAAGCTGATGACGACCGCGCCCCACACGCCGACCTGGGCCAGGACGGCGAGAATGGCGCCCACCCGCATGGCGCGATCGACACGTCCCGGGAGCGCCAGGATCCAGGTGGAGACCCACAGGGCCACGACGATCAGGAAGAGCGCGCCGGTGCGCTCCAGGAGGAGCGCCGCCAGGTCGTCGAGGCCCGTCCGGGTGCGCCGGGCCAGGGCCCGCAGCCGCTTCACCAGCAGCGCCGCCGCCACCCGAAACACGACGAGCGCCCCCACCAGGACTCCCGCCGCCGTGAGCCAGCGCACCGGCGTGTTTCCGTACAGGGGCGTATCCCAGAAGCTCATCCCGTCTCCGTCACCCGCTCGTCGCCGCGATCCAACGGTCCAGAAAAGTCAGCAGCTCCCCCGGCGGCTTCAGCCACGCGTCGGCCTCGGTCTCGCGCGGCTCCGGGCGCACGAGGACCGCCGCCCCGCGCCCGCGCAGCGCACGGAACGCGTCCTCGTCCGTGAGGTCGTCTCCCAGGTACGCGGCCTCCACGCGCTCCGTCCCGGGGATCGGACCCGCGTCCGGACCCTCGGAACCGCCAGGCCCGACCGACATCGGCCCGGCGGCCGACTCCGCCGCCTCGCGCAGGACCGTGCGCACGGCCTCGCCCTTGTCGCGTCCGGACGCCAGGAGCTCGAGCCCCCCGTCGAAGGAGCGTACCGAGAGTCCGCGCTCCCGGGCCAGCGGCGCCCAGGCACGCCGAGCTCGCTCCAGTGCCTCCCGCGCGGTGTCCTCGTCCAGGCCGCGGACGTGGAGCGCCACCGCGGCGGGCTTGCGCTCGATTCTCCCCGGTCCGCCCGCCACACCGGGACGATCGATGCCCTCCTCGAGACCCCGCCGCGCGTCCTCGGTCAGGCGGACCGGCTCCGGCGGCGCGCCGGGCGCGGCACGCTCCCAGCCGTGCGTGCCCCACACCTCGGGCGCCGGCCACAGGCCGACGAGGTCCCGGACCTCCGCGGCCGGCCTGCCGCTCACGACGACCAGGCGTGTGCCGGCCTCGCGGATCCGGGACAGGCGCTCCCGGACCCCATCGTAGGGCCGGGCCTGCGATGGATCGACCCGGAAGGGGGCCAGGGTCCCGTCGTAGTCGAGGAACAGGACACGCGACGTCGCCCGGGCGAGCCGGCCGAAGAACGCGTCCGGGTCGAACGTCGCGCGCAGAACCTTCACGTCGACAGGGCCCCGACAGAAGCCGTGCGCGCGGTCCTCGCCCCACTCTTGCAAGTCCGTGGGGTCGCAGCGTCCGGCCAGGTGCCGGAAGTGGAGATCGACGCCATGCGCGGCGACGGGACATAGAAGCGGGAGACGGAGTTGCGACGAGTCGACGGACGAGGCGGCAGGGACCCGACTCCGCGCGGTCCGGCCGGCAACGGATGGTCGAGCGGCGGCATGGGCGGGCTGGTGTGGCTCATCCTGGCCGGTCTCCTCCTCGTGTGGTTGTGGAGCCCGCTCGGGCCGGGAGGACACGAGCGCACGCACATATCGTACACGGCCTTCCACCAACAGGTCGAGGCGGGCCACGTCCGGCGCGTGACCGTCACGGGGCAGAAGATCGAGGGCAGCCTCTCCCAGTCCGCGAAGACCACGGGACCCAACGGCAACTCGCATACCTACAGGGCGTTTGTCACCTACGTACCCTCGTTCGGCGACCCCACGCTCCTGGGAGACCTGAGGGCCAAGGACGTCACCGTGCAGACCCGGCCCCAGTCCACCTTCTCCTGGTGGGCCGTCATCGTTCAGGTCGCCCCCTTCCTCCTCCTGCTGTGGCTCGGCTGGCTGTTCATCTCGCGCATGCGCTCGCAGGGTCAGGGTCTCTTCTCGATGGGACGGTCCAGGGCGAAGCCGTACGAGCGTACCGACGAGAGCACCACCTTCGACGACGTGGCGGGGCTGGAGGGAGCCAAGCGAGAGCTCGAGGAGATCATCGAGTTCCTCAAGGACCCGGAGCGATTCCAACGCCTGGGAGGAGAGATCCCGCATGGCGTCCTGCTCGTGGGACCGCCCGGAACCGGCAAGACGCTGCTCGCGCGGGCCGTGGCCGGAGAGGCCGAGGCCCCCTTCTTCCACATGACCGGGTCGGACTTCATGGAGATGCTCGTCGGGGTGGGAGCCTCACGCATCCGGGATCTGTTCCAGAACGCCAAGCAGTCGTCGCCCTCCATCATCTTCATCGATGAGCTCGACTCGATCGGGCGGCGGCGGGGGGCCGGGCTGGGTGGGGGTCACGATGAGCGCGAGCAGACCTTGAATCAGCTCCTCTCCGAGATGGACGGCTTCGACCCCACCCACGAGGTCATCGTGATGGCGGCCACCAACCGGCCCGACATCCTGGACCCCGCCCTGCTGAGGCCGGGCCGTTTCGACCGGCGGATCACCGTGGACCTGCCCACCCTCGACGCGCGCCGGCGGATCCTCCGGCTGCACGCGCGTGACAAGCCCCTGGCCAGCGACGTCGACCTGGAGGACCTGGCCCGGGGCACCCCGGGATTCAGCGGCGCCGACCTCAAGAACCTGCTCAACGAGGCGGCCCTCCTCGCCGCCCGCGAGGACAAGGAGGAGATCGACGAGCGGGCCACCGACGAGGCGCGCGACAAGGTCATGATGGGCCTGGAGCGGGAGAACCTGGCCCTCACCGACGAGGAGAAGCTCCTGCTCGCCTACCACGAGGGAGGGCACACGCTGGTCGCCGCCTCCCTCCCCAACGCCGATCCGATCCACAAGGTCACGATCGTGCCCCGGGGGCGCGCCATGGGGGTCACCCAGCAGCTCCCCGAGCGGGACAAGTACCTCTACCGGAAGGAGTACATCCTGGACCGACTGGCCGTGATGATGGGGGGACGAGCCGCCGAGGACCTGGTGATGGGCACGGCCACGTCCGGAGCCGAGCAGGACCTCAAGCAGGCCACGCGCCTGGCGCGCAAGATGGTGCTGGACTGGGGAATGAGCGATCGCTTCAAGGACATCTCGCTGGGAAGCCAGAGCGACCAGGTGTTCCTGGGCGAGCAGATCGCCCGCCACCGCGAGTACAGCGACGCGACCGCCAGGGACGTCGACGAGGAGATCCAGAAGATTCTTAACGCCGCCTACGATCGGGCCGTCGCCGTTCTGGGCGAGCACAGGGACGGCCTGGATCGGCTGGCCGAGGAACTCCGGGAGAAGGAGGAGCTGCGCTCGGACCGGGTTCGGGAGATCCTGCGCCTCGATGGACACCGCACGCACGGACGGCCCACCGCGCCGGGCGGCCGTTCATCGGAGCGCGAGAGTCCGTCCTCCGTGGTGACCGGCGAGCGGGCCCCGGCCTAGCGACTCAACGACCCGCGGGCCCCTCCTCCTCGGCTCGATCGCCGCGGCGAATGCTCACCCCGTCCGGCGCGTAGACCGTCCGAATCGGGAACGGGATCTGGATGCCCACCTCGCCGTAGCGGGCGTGGAGGCGCTTGATGAACGCGTGGCGGATCTCGAACTGCCGGCCCCAGTCCTCGATCCGCATGCGGACCGTGAAATCGATGCTGGAGTCCCCGAAGGCGTTGTAGCGAAGGACGGGGTCGGTGCCGGCCGCCACGCCCGCCTCGTCCAGCACCTCGCGCGCCACGCCGAGCGTCACCTCCTCGACCTCCTCCAGGTCGCTGTCGTAGGCCACCCCCACGTCCACCTTGACCCAGAAGTCGTGCACCGGCCGCGCGTAGTTGGTGACGATCGTATTGGCCAGCTTCGAGTTGGGCACGATGATGATGTGATCGTCGATCCGCGAGCGCATGGTGGTGTTGCGCCACTGAATGTCGGAGATGTAGCCCTCCTCGCCCGAATCGAGCTGCACGAAGTCCCCGCTCTGCACCTGGCCGGCCAGGAGGATCTGGAAGCCGGAGAACAGGTTGGAGAGGGTGTCCTGGAGCGCCAGGGCCACGGCCAGGCCGCCGATGCCGAGGCCGGTCACGATGGCCGTGACCTGAACGCCCAGGTTCTGGAGGATCAGGAAGAGGCCGAACGCCAGGACCAGGATTCGGGCCAGGTTCTGCAGGAGGCTGGTGGAGGGCATGCCCCCACGGGCGTGCCGGGCCCACACCTCGACCCCGCGGCTGGCGGCGCGCGCCGCCACCAGCGTGAACGACAGGAGGACGGCGGCCATGAGGATCTTGCGGACGACCGTCTTGACCTCGGGAGAGAGCGGGACGACCGCGAGGGCGGCGTAGAGGCCCGCCACGGTCAGCCACACCAGCCCTACGCCCCCGACGGAGTCGAGGACGACGTCGTCCCACCGCCACCGTGACTGGCGGGCGCGCTTCCGGAGGCCGCGCAGGAACAGGGCCTCCCACAGGATCCCGAGGGCGAGGCCGGCGGCCACGAATGCTGCCGGGAGAATCCAGCGGGTGAGGTCCACGCCGTGGATCAAGGAACCCTACCTCTCCGGCGATTTCGCCGTAGTCCAGACCTCGGCGGTCGACTTCCGTCCGAGCACGACACCGATCCTCCCTCCCGAAGGTCCGAGACGCACGAAGGCCCGGAGCCGCTCGTCGCGGTCCCGGGCCCCGAGGGTTCTACGATGCCGCCCGGCGGAGCGGTCTCCGTCCGGACGACCGAACCGCGTGACTCAGACGGAGCCGCCACCGCCCATGGAGGACGTGTCGGACGAGCCGCCCATCGAGGACGAGTCCGACATGCCGCCGCCCATGGCCCCGCCGTGGGGCATCGACGGGAGGTCGCCGCACGCGGCGGGGGTCCCGTCGGGCAGGTGCGACTGCACGAAGTAGGAGGAGTCGGCCATGAAGATGGAATGAGCCACCGTCGTGGCGCTCGAGCCGGTCGAGTCGGACTCCACGGTCACGCTGTTCAGCGGCTGCGCCACGGCACCGGGACTGTCGCAGCTGCCGTGATGAACGTGCGTGGGATAGGTCTTGCCCTGCTCCACGCCGTGGAGCGTCACCGTGATCGTGACCGAATCGCTCCCGGCCGGGGAGAACTCGGCCATCCCCGTGATGCCACTGTCGTTCTTGGGCGACATCGACACGGACTGCATCCCGCCCTGCTGGCCGCTCATGCCGCCGGCGGCGGAACCCTGCTCCGACATGGCGCCCTGCGCCTCCTGCTGCTTCGTCTGGCCCTGGCATGCGACCGCCAGGAGCCCGGCGACGCAGCAGGCGAGAATGCGCGTGCTCTTCATGCGTAGCCTCCTCTCCGAAAGGAACGCGAATTGTTCAACGTAAGCCTGCTGCCGAAACCGTGCCAGCGTCGACATCAGGAACGGAGCGGTCTTCAGCCACACGATGGCCGACTCCGGGGGGCTGCTGGAGGAGCCGGCATCCGGGAGATCGAGTCCCCCTCGCCCGCGATCGGCTGCGAGCCGCCGGGCGGGCCGGTACATTAGGGGGTTCCGGCGGTCCGGGTGGGTCCGGGCCGATCCACGCGACCGGAGACACGGGAAGGAGCCTCGACATGCGCGCACCCGCCGAGCCGCCCAGCCGTTCACGACCCCACCTGCCTCACCTCGTCCTCGCCTCGCTCCTCGCCGCCCTCGTGTTGGCGGGCTGCGGGGGCAGAACCGCGTCCGCGCGGGATGCCGCCGACACGAACGGCTCCGAGGGCATGTCCGGAGGCACGAGCGCCGGGGTCCCGACGTGCGACGCGGACAACGGCGGCCTCACCCTACCGGACGGGTTCTGCGCCCTGGTCGTGGCCGACGACGTGGGCAAGGCACGTCACCTCGCCGTGGCGGCGAACGGTGACCTGTTCGTCGCCCTGAACGGGGACAGCGGGGGCGTGATGGCGCTCCGGGACACGACGGGTGATGGGCGTGCCGACGTGCGCGAGCGCTTCGGCGACGAGGGCGGCACCGGGATCGCGCTCCGCGACGGCTGGCTCTACTTCGGAGCGGACGGAGAGGTCCTCCGCTGGCCGATGAACGAGGGCAGCCTCACGCCCTCGGGCCAGGCTCAGAAGCTGGTCACCGGTCTTCCGGCCCACTACCACGCGGCCAAGTCACTGGCCTTCGACGACTCCGGTCACATGTTCGTGAACATCGGCTCGCCCTCGAACAGCTGCCAGAAGCAGGACCGGGTGAAGGGCTCCCCCGGTATCGACCCGTGCCCCGCGCTCCAGACCCGCGCGGGGATCTGGCGCTTCGACGCGAACCGGCCGGGCCAGACCGAGTCGGACGGACTCCACTTCGCCACCGGCCTCCGGAACACCGTCGCTCTGGCCATGAACGCCTCGGATGGGCACCTGTACGGCGTCGTCCACGGCCGCGACCAGCTCTACCAGAACTGGGGGCAGTACTACACGGCCGAGCAGAGCGCCGTGCTTCCGGCCGAGAAGTTCGTGCGGCTGGAGCGCGGCGACGACTACGGCTGGCCGTACTGCTTCTGGAACGAGCTGGAGGGCCGCTGGGTCCTGAACCCGGAGTACGGCGGGAACGCGAAGAAGCAGGGCCGGTGCGCGAACCTGAAGAAGGAGCCCCTCCTGGGATTCCCGGGCCACCTGGCGCCGGATGGTCTCCTGTTCTACACGGGCTCCCAGTTTCCCGCGCGCTATCACGGCGGGGCCTTCATCGCCTTCCACGGCTCCTGGAACCGGGCTCCCGAGCCCCAGGCCGGTTACCGCGTGATGTTCGTGCCCTTCCGGGACGGCTCCCCGGTGGCGTCCGATACATCGACCTTCGCCAACGGCTTCGCCGGGAGCCAGGTGGGACCGGGAACGGCGGCCCACCGCCCGGTGGGGCTGGCCCAGG
Organism: uncultured Gemmatimonadota bacterium; assembly: GCA_964465015.1. GTDB lineage: Bacteria > Gemmatimonadota > Gemmatimonadetes > Palauibacterales > Palauibacteraceae > Humimonas. The sequence continues at coordinate 29,596 of CAYXHP010000013.1, read as the reverse complement.
GTCCGGACGGTTCGCTGTACGTGACCGACGACAAGGCGGGCACGATCTGGAGGATCCTGTACCACGGGTCCGGACCCGGGTCCAGCCCGTGAGCGAAGCGTACGCCGTCCCCAAGCGCTCGGTGGAGGCGGATCTCAAGCTCGTACACCAGGAGCCGCAGGCGGTCCTCCTCCACCTGGCCGACCGGGCGGCCCGGCACTCGGGCCCGGAGCTTCCCAGCGACCTCCTGAACGCGGACGGGACGTTCTTTCCGGTCACGCTTCCCGGGGGCGGGGAGGTGCGCTTCGTTCATCGGGGCTCGGTGGTGTGGGCCGAGGTGGAGGCCGCCGACGAGGAGGGCGCGGAGGGGGGTGGGCCCCTGGTCGGGCCCGCCGATCCGGATGCGGCCGAAGCGAGCGTCCTCGTCCTGTTCGAGGACGGGAGCCGCGCCGCCGGGAAGATCCGCTGGACGCTGCCCGAGGGGCGGCGGCGCCTCCGCGACTTCCTCGACGCCGCCGACCGGTTCTTCCCCCTCGGCACCGGAAGCCGCATTCGCCTGGTGAACCGGGAGTGCGTTTCCGTCATCGAGCTCGGCTGAGCCTCGCCGACCGGCCCGACCTCCTCCGGAGACTTCCGACCATGCCACGAATGGACCGCTTCGTAGAGGCCCTGTTCCAGGCGGGAGCCGAGCGCCTCACCCTGACCTCCGGCCGCGCCGTGACCCTACTGTCGGGCGGCGAGGAATCGGCCATCACCCAGACGGCCCCCACGACCGATCAGCTGGAGGCCATGCTCCGGGAGATCCTGCCCGAGGATGTGGGGGAAGCCGGGGAGCCGGGTCGCTACGAGTTCCTGTATCGCTCGGCGGCGGGGCCGGTGGAGGTCCGTGCCTATCGCACCGACTCCGGGATCCGGATGCTGGTGGTGCCGGGCGGCGAAGAGGCGGGCACGGCGCCCGACGGCGGAGAGGTGGGCGCGGCCCTCGATGGCGGAGAGGCGGTCGCGGCCCTCGATGGCCGAGAGGCGGCCGCGGCCCCCGATGCCGGACAGGTGGGCGCGGCCCCCGACGATGACGGTCTCGCCCCGACCGACGACGCGCCCGCACGGTCGAGGGATGCTGAGGACACGGGGGGCGCGTCGGCCGAGCCCTCGCTCCGTCCGGGCGCACCGGCCATGGAGCGATTCTTCCACCGAATGGTGGACGAGGGCTGCTCGGACCTGCACGTGTCTGCGGGACAGCCGCCCCTGTTCCGCAAAGACGGCGAGATGGTCGACCTGGGCGGCGAGGGCACGCTGCCTCCCGCGCGCACGGAGGAGCTCCTCCTGGAGATCGCGCCGGAACGAAATCGGGCGGAGTTCGAGGCGCGCCACGACACCGACTTCGCCTACGAGATCCCGGGCCTTGCGCGCTTCCGCTGCAACCTTTTTCTGGACCGGCACGGCGTGGGCGGCGTCTTTCGCCAGATCCCTTCGGAGATCCTCACGGCGGAGCAGCTGGGCCTGCCCGCCTCGGTCCTCGGGCTGTGCGAGCTCGGCAAGGGACTCGTGGTCGTGACCGGCCCGACCGGATCCGGGAAGTCCACGACCCTGGCGGCCATGATCGACTACATCAACGGCCGGCGCCGGGAGCACGTGATCACGATCGAGAACCCGATCGAGTTCGTGCACGAGAACAAGCGCTGCCTGATCAACCAGCGCGAGATCGGGACGCACACGGAGGGGTTCAAGGCGGCGTTGCGGGCGGCCCTCCGCGAGGACCCGGACATCGTACTCGTCGGCGAGATGCGGGACCTGGAGACGGTCGAAATCGCGCTGGAGACGGCGGAGACCGGCCACCTGGTATTCGGCACGCTCCACACCAACACGGCCTCTTCGACCGTGGACCGGATCATAGACCAGTTCCCGGCCGACCAGCAGAACCAGATCCGGACCATGCTCGCCGAGAGCCTGAAGGGCGTGATCGCCCAGACGCTGTGTCGTCGCAAGGAGGGAGGACGCGTGGCCGCGCTGGAGATCCTCCTGGTGAGCAGCGCGGTCTCCAACCTCGTTCGGGAGGGGAAGACCTTCCAGATCCCTTCCATCATGCAGACGAGCAAGGGCGCCGGAATGACGACCCTCAACGACGCCCTCCTGACCCTGGTGAAGGAGGGGACGGTGGCGGCGGAAGAGGCCTATCGGAAGGCGGTCGCCAAGGGCGAGTTCCTCACGCTCCTCGAGCGCAACGGGATCCAGCTCGAGGAGGGGACCGTCGGATGAGGATCGCCGCGGGCCGGAGCTCGCGGGCTCGCGCGCCGGCGGAGCGGAGGGCCCGTCCGGTCCGAAACGGCGATCACGGCCCGGACGCCCTTCGCCTCAGCTCTCCAGAGCGCGCCGCAGCTCCGCTGGATCCGCGACGGGAGCCCGACAGGTGAAGTCCCGGCAGACGTAGGCGCGGGCGCTGCCGTCCTCCGTCCTCATCTCCCGGGTGAAGGGCGCCAGGCGGGCCACCGCATCCCCCTCCTCGCCCGGCGGCCGGAGGAGCACGACGTCCCGGGGCCGGTAGCCGCGGCGGGCCTCGGCGAGCAGCGCGACCGTCGAGGGCTCCTCGCGGCCTCCCGCCACGACGACCTCCGCTCCCGGTCCGAGCCGGAAGTCGGCGGACACCAGGAGACCCGCGTACGCCCCGGGGCTCTTCCGCGCCCCCGCGCCGAAGGCACGCTCGACGGCTCGGGCCCGTTCCTCCCGCGACGCATCTCCGGTCAGGCGTGCCAGGCGAGCCGCGTTCCAGGCGCCGACCGCGTTGGCCGAGGGAAGCGCGCCGTCGTAGGCCTCCTTGCGGCGCACCGGAAGATCCCGCGCGTCCTCCGGGGCCAGGAAGTAGCCACCCTCCTGTCCGTCCCAGCATCGCTCCACCATCTCATCGTCGAGGCGGAGCGCCTCCTCCAGCCAGCGGATCTCGAGCGTGGCGGCGTGGAGCTCCAGGAGCCCCCACACCAGGTACGCGTAGTCGGATGCCGTGGCAGCGATGCCGGCCTCGCCCCGGCGCCACCGGTGCAGGAGCCGTCCCGAGGGATCCCGCATCGCGTCGAGCACGAAGTCCGCCGCCTCCCGCGCCGCCCGCATCCAGCGCACGTCCTCCAGGACCGATCCGGCACGCGCCAGGGCCGCGACGGCGAGGCCGTTCCAGTCGGCCAGGACCTTGTCGTCCAGCGACGGACGCGACCTCTCCGACCGGACCTCGAGAAGCCGGCCGCGAATGCGCTCGAGGCGGTCGCGGATCTCCGGCTCCGTCGAACCGGAGGTGCGGGCCAGCTCCTCCGGTGTCGCGGCGACATGCAGGATGTTGCGGCCGGTGAAGCCGCCGCCCGCCTCCTCGGCGAAGTTGCCGCGCCTCTGGAGACCGAACGCGCGACGCGCCAGCGCGGCCTCCTCCCGGCCCAGCGCTTCCTCCACCTGGTCCAGGGTCCACGTGTAGAACGCGCCCTCCCCTCCCTCGCTGTCGGCGTCTTCGGCCGAGTGGAAGCCGCCGGCCGGGCTCCGGAGGTCGCGCACCACGTACGTGAGGACCTCGCCCGCCACGCGTCCGAAACGGGGCTCCGCCGAAGCGACGCCCGCCTCCAGACAGGCCAGCGCGAACAGGGCCTGGTCGTAGAGCATCTTCTCGAAGTGCGGCACGAGCCAGCGGGCATCGGTCGAGTAACGGTGGAGTCCGAAGCCCGCCTGGTCGAAGATGCCGCCGCCTCGCATCGCGTCCAGCGTGCGGAGCACCATGTCGGTGGCTCGCTCCTGTCCAGTCCGCTGCCCATAGCGGAGGAGGAAGAGCAGGACGTGAGGGCTGGGGAACTTGGGCGCGGATCCGAAACCGCCGTACCTCTCGTCGAACCGAGCTTCGAAGCCGCGGTAGCCGGCGTCGAGCTCGGCCAGATCCAGCTCCCCGCCGGGCTCCCCGCCCGAGACGCGCCGGAGGACGTCGGTGGCCCGGGCCGCACCCTCCCGCACCTCCTCGCGCCGTGACCTCCACACCTCGGCGAGACGCTCCAGCACCTGGACCAGGCCGGGTCTCCCACCCCGGCCGACGCGTGGCAGGTACGTGGCGGCGAAGAAGGGCTCCCCGGAGGGGGTGGCCACGATCGTCAGGGGCCAGCCGCCCTGGCCGGTCATGGCTTGGCAGGCGGTCATGTAGAAGTCGTCCACGTCCGGCCGCTCCTCACGGTCCACCTTGACCGGGACGAAGTGATCGTTCAGGAGTCGGGCGACTCCCTCGTCCTCGAAGGATTCGTGGGCCATGACGTGGCACCAGTGACAGGTCGAGTAGCCGATCGAGAGAAACAGCGGCCGGTCGAGCTCGGCCGCCACGCGACGGGTGTCCTCGCCCCATTCCCGCCAGTGAACGGGATTCTCGGCGTGCTGGAGCAGGTAAGGGCTCGACGCTGCCGCGAGCCGGTTGGCGCCGCCTCGCTCCGGCTGCCCGCGCCCGCCCGGCGCTCCGCTCTCCCCGCCATCGCTTCGGTTCACAACCACGTCTCCTCCTCTCCATCCATCCATCGACAGGCGGCCCTCGCTCGGGCCCCGGACCGACACTCCCGGAGACGACGGCATCGGCTCGCCGCCGGCATCGTCTCGCGCCGGGTGTCGGAACAGCCCGGCCACGGCGGGCGACCTCCCCAACATGGCGGTTTTTCGCCCGTGGCGGGACCGGCGGGCCGATCGTTGCCGGGCCGCCGCCCGAGCGCTATCGTCTGCCGCCATGAGGCTCCGGGATCTGCCGCGTCGGACCGCCGCGCTCCTCCTGGCCCTGCTGTTCCTGGGCGGGGAGCTCGGCTGGTCCGGGCTCGATGCGCTCGCCTTCCACACCGAGGGCGTGCCGGCCGGAGCCGCGGCCTCCGTGGCCGTGGCCCCGGGATCCATGGCCGCCCTCCTCGCCGGTCCCACCTCGCCCGGCGAGCACGGAGCGCACTGCGTCCTCGGCCTCACGACGGGCAGCGCTCGCGCGTCCGCGCCGACGTCGCTGAACATCCATCTGGAGCCGGAGATCGCGTTCCGCGTGGACGCCTCCGTGCGGCGCGGCGCCGAGCGAAGCGATCCCGGTACTCTCGCACGACCGAGGGCTCCTCCCTTCCTGCCCGCCTGACCCGCATCTCTCACATCGCCTGAATCACGTCCCGCCCGGGACGCCTCCATTCATCCGGAGCGTCCCGACCGGGCCGCGCGCGGCGCCCCCAGGGTCGGTGCGCGTGACACGACGTTCCGGAGGTGGCCTTGAACGCTACCCGGTGGAGTCCCGCAATCCTGGCCGTGCGCCTGTCCGTGGCCGTGGGGCTGGTGAGCCTCGCATCCACGCTGCCGGCCCGGGGCGCGGCGATCGAGCCCGCCGGGGCGGCGCCGGACCCGGCCCCGAGCCCGCCGCCCTGCGCGCGCGAAGCATCCGGCCGCCCGCCCGCGCCAACTGGCGCCGTCGTCCTCGATACCGCAGGCGGCCCGGGCCTCCGGCTGACGCGCCGGCAGGCGATCGACAGCGCGCTCGCCTACAACCCGGCCCTGCGGGCGGTCCGGGAGACGGTGGACCAGGCCCGCGCCCGCGCGGTCCAGGGGGCCGCTTTCCCCGACCCGAGCCTCACGGGGGAGCTGTCCGGGCAGACGAGCCCCTTCCACCCGCACAGCTACACCGACCGGGCGCTGGCCCTGGGGCTCGACGTGCCGTTCCCACTCAAGTTCTTGTGGGCGCGTAAGATAGGTCAGGCGGACATCGACGCGACGTCGTCCTCCTATGAACAGGTCCGCCACGAGACCGCCGCCTCGACCGCCCGGGCCTACGACGCCCTGCTCGTGGCCGAGCTCAGACGACGGCAGCTGTCCGAGGCGCTGAAGCTGGCGCAGAGCTTCCTCCAGAAGACGCAGGCCCGAGCCCGGGCCGGGACCACGGCCCGCCTGGACGTGATCAAGGCCAGGGTCGAGGTGGCCGCCGCCAGGAACGACCTCCTGGCCAACGATCGCGACCTGGCCGATGCACGGGCGGAGCTGGACCGCCAGATGGGCCGGCCGCTGGGGGAAGCCGTCGAGCCGGCCGACAGCCTGGCGGTGCCGGACTCGGTGCCGGGACTCGACGCCCTCGTCGACGCCGCCACCCGAGCGCGTCCCGAGCTCCGCGGGCTGGCCAGCGAGCGCGCCGGGGCCGCCGCCGCCTCGTCGCTGGCGCGCTCGTTCTGGCTTCCCGACCTCAGCCTCAGCGTGGAGAAGGACTTCTCCAACGGGGCCCCGAGCAGCTACACGACGGACCTCGGCTTCAGCGTGCCCCTGTTCTTCTGGAACCACACGCGCGGCGAGGTGGCCGAGACCACCCACCGCGAGCGCGAGCTGGAAGCCACCTACCGGGATGCCGTGGCTTCGGTCGCGCAGGAGGTGCGAACCGCCTACACCGCCGCGGTCACCGCCCGGCGCCAGGCGGTCTACCTGTACGACGAGCTCCTCCCCGAGGCGCGCAAGGCCTTCGACATCGCCACCACGAGCTACGGGATCGGCGGCTCGTCCTCCCTGGAGGTCATCGATGCGCGCCGAACCCTGCTCGAAGCCGAGGGTGAGCTGGAGGATGCCCTCGGCGCGGCGAGCGATGCGATCGCCGACCTGGAGCTGGCGGTCGGCGTGCCGCTGGAGCGCGTGAACCCGAACCCGCACGCCGCCGCGAGCTCCGCGGCCGCCCCCGACACGATGCGTGATGGAGACTCCCATGAGTGACCTTCTCGCCCGTCCCGCGATCGCCGTCCTCCTGCTGGCCCTCGCGGCCTGTGGGGGGGGATCCGGAGCCGGCGCCGCGGCCGACAGCACGGCCTCGCCGCTGACGGCGGCCCAGCGCTCGCGACTCCACCTGGTCACGGTGGAGCCCGACACCTTCCGGCCCGCCGTGACCACCACGGGCACGGTGGACTTCGACGGGGATCGCAGCACGCAGGTCCTGGCACCGATCTCGGGACCGGTCCGTCGCGTGCTCGTGGACCTCGGCGCGCGCGTGCGCCGCGGCCAGGCGATGGCCGTCATCACCTCTCCCGACTTCGCCTCGGCGCTGGCGGACTACCGAAAGAACGTCGCCGAGGCCTCCAACGCGCGGCAGATCGCCGACATGGACCGGAAGCTCTACCAGATCGACGCCCTGGCCCGGCGCGAGATGGAGCAGGCGGAGGTGGACGCGGAAGCCGCCGAGGCCGACCGCGACGCCTCGGCGCAGGCCCTGGTGGCCCTGGGGGTCGATTCCGCCGGCCTGGCCTCCATCCGGCGGGGCGGTCCCGTGACCTCACCGGGCGGGATCCTGCGCGCGCCGCTGTCGGGCGTCGTCGTCGAACGGCTCATCACGCCCGGTCAGCTCCTCGAGGCCGGAGGGACGCCCTGCTTCACCATCGCGGACCTGGGCCGCGTGTGGGTGCGGGCGCACGTGTTCGACGCCGACCTCCCCGGAGTCCAGTCGGGCGACTCGGCTCTCATCCGACCCACGAACGGGAGCGGTGTCTTCCGGGGAAAGGTCGACAACGTGGGCGCCGAGGTGAACCCCGACACCCGCGCCACCTCGGTCCGGATCGTGGCGGAGAACCCGGAGGCCGCGCTCAAGCGGGACATGTACGTCCAGGTCACGATCCTGGGCCGGAAGGCCCGGACCGGCCTCCTGGTCCCGAGCTCGGCGGTCCTCCGGGACGAGGACAACCTGCCCTTCGTGTTCGTGGCGGGGCCGAACGGCTCGTACGCGCGCCGGATGGTCCAGCTCGGGCAGGAGGTCGGTGACCGGCGCGAGATCGCCAGCGGACTCCGGCCCGGCGAGCGCGTGGTGAGCGAGGGTGCGCTCTTCCTCCAGTTCGCGGAGGCCCAGTGACCGCCTCACCGCCGGTCCCACCGGAGCGCGACGCGCCGGAGCCTCCCGCGCCGGAGCCGCCCGTCCCCCACTCCCTCATCCACCGGCTGGTGCTCGGTTCGCTGCGACAGCGCTTTCTGGTGGGGCTGTTCGCCGTCCTCCTGGTGGGGATCGGGATCTGGTCCTTCCGGCGGCTTCCGGTGGACGCCTATCCGGACCTCTCGCCGCCGATGGTAGAGGTGGTGACGCAGTGGCCCGGACACGCCGCCGAAGAGGTGGAGCGGCTCATTACGGTCCCGCTCGAAGTGGAGATGAACGGGATCCCGCACATGACCATCATTCGCTCCATCTCCCTGTACGGGCTGTCCGACATCCGCATGACCTTCGAGGACGGGACGGACAACTACTTCGCGCGCCAGCAGGTGTTCGAGCGGCTGCCCGACGCCGAGCTTCCGGAGGGCGTCAGTCCCGGGGTCTCCCCGCTCTTCTCTCCCTCAGGGCTGGTCTATCGCTACGTCCTGGACAGCCCCGACCGCTCGGCGATGCAGCTCAAGATCCTGAACGACTGGGTGATCTCGCGAAAGTACCGGTCGGTGCCCGGAGTGGCCGACGAGTCGGGCCTCGGTGGAGAAACCATGCAGTACCAGGTGCTCCTGGATCCGACGCGCCTGGCCGGCTCGGGACTGTCCGTGGCCGACGTGGTCTCGGCGCTGGGCGGCAACAACGCCAACGCCGGGGGCGGCTTCTACTCGCGCGGCGGGCAGTTCTACTACGTGCGCGGACTGGGCCGGATCGCGACGCTCGAGGACATCGGCAACATCGTGCTGGCCGACCACGAGGGCACGCCCGTGCTCGTGAAGGACGTCGCCAAGGTCGCCATCGGCCACGCCCCACGGCTCGGACAGTTCGGCTTCAACGACCGCAACGACGCCGTGGAGGGCGTCATCCTCATGCGCAAGGGCGCCCAGACCCAGAACGTCCTCAAGCGCGTCGAGGCCACGACGAAGGAGCTCAACGACCAGATCCTCCCCAAGGACGTCAAGATCCACCCGTTCTACGACCGGAGCGACCTGGTCCATCTGACCACGCGCACCGTCGAGCACAACCTGTTCCGGGGCATGGTGCTCGTCGTCTTCGTGCTCATCCTGTTCCTGTACGACGTGCGTGCGGGTCTCATCGTCGCCGCCACGATCCCTCTGTCACTGTTCTTCGCCTTCATCTGCCTGGACCTCAGGCACATCCCGGCCAACCTGCTCTCCATCGGAGCCATCGACTTCGGGATCCTGGTGGACGGAGCCGTGGTCATGGTGGAGAACATCCACCGACAGCTGGCCCTGCGGCGGCCCGAGCCGGGACGACTCCGGGAGGCCATCGCGGCGGCGGCCTCCGAGGTGGACCGGCCCATCTTCTACGCGGTCGCCGTCATCGTGGCCGGGTTCCTGCCGATCTACGTGCTGCACGGACCGTCCGGGAAGCTGTTTCGGCCCATGGCCGATACGACGATCTTCGCGCTCCTGGGATCCCTGATCCTCGCTCTCACGCTCCTCCCCGTCCTCGCCTCGTGGCTGTTCAAGCGTGGCGTGACCGAGCGCCGGAACCCGCTCATGAACTGGCTTCGGGCACGCTATGAGCGCTCCCTGGACTGGTGTCTGGCCCGACCGTGGACCACCGTGCTCGCTTCGACCCTGGCGTTCGCGCTCTCGCTCCTGGTCCTTCCGGCCATCGGGGCGGAGTTCATGCCCCACCTGGACGAGGGCGCGCTGTGGGTCCGGGCCACGATGCCCTACACGATCTCCTTCGAGGAGTCCTCGAAGATCGTGCCGAAGGTCCGGCACATCCTGAAATCCTTCCCCCAGGTGACCGACGTGGGCTCCGAGCACGGCCGCCCCGACGACGGGACCGACCCGACCGGGTTCTTCAACGCCGAGTTCTACGTGGGGCTGAAGCCGTACGACGAGTGGAAGGGGAGGATCCACACCAAGCCGCAGCTCATCGCGGCCATCAACGACAGCCTGTCCGCGTTCCCCGGCATCATCTTCAACTACACGCAGCCGGCCGAGGACGCGGTGGACGAGGCCGAGACCGGGCTCAAGAGCGCCCTGGACGTCAAGATCTTCGGATCGAATCTCGATACGCTGGAAGCCAAGGGGAAGGAGATCCGGCACATCCTCACCGGCGTGCGCGGCATCGACCACGTCACCCTGGTGCAGGAGCTCGGCCAGCCGAGCCTGTCGGTCAAGATCGACCGGGCCAAGATCGCTCGCTACGGGCTCAACGTCTCCGACGTCAACGACCTCATCGAGTCGGCGGTGGGCGGCGTACCGGCCACTTCGGTCGTTCAGGGCGAGCGGCTCTTCGACCTGGTGGTGCGTCTGGAGCCGCAGTTCCGCTCCAGCGCCGAACAGATCGGTAACATCCTCATCACGACGCCCGACGGCCAGCACATTCCGCTCAAGGAGGTGGCCGACCTGAGCGTGAGCCGGGGCGCGTCCTTCATCTATCGGGAGGACAACGCCCGCTTCATCGGCGTGCAGTTCTCGGTCGAGGGACGCGACCTGGCCGGGGCGGTGGCCGACGCCCGCCGGCAGGTGGCGGCGGCCGTGAAGCTCCCGGCTGGCTACACGGTGAGCTGGGGCGGCGAGTACAAGGAGTACACGGCCTCGCGGCGGCAGCTGCGCTTCGTGCTCCCGCTCACCCTGTTCCTCATCTTCCTGCTGCTGTTCGCCCTGTACAGCAACTTCAAGTTTCCGGCGATCACGGTGCTGGGCGTGGTGCTCTCGGCCCCGATCGGGGGCCTGCTGGCCCTGTGGGTGACGGGCACGCCGCTGTCGGTGAGCTCGGGCATCGGCTTCCTGGCCCTGTTCGGCGTCTCCGTGCAGACCGCCGTAGTCTACATCTCCTATGCCAACGAGCTGCGTCGCGGTGGGACGGGGATCTTCGAGGCCACCAGGGAAGCCGCCATCCTGCGGCTGCGGCCGATCATGATGACCGCGCTGGTGGCGGCCCTCGGGCTGTTGCCGGCCGCGCTGTCGACCGGGGTGGGATCGGATTCGCAGAAACCCTTCGCCCTGGTGATCGTGGGTGGGCTCCTCTCCCGCCTGTTCATCAGCGTGCTGCTGATGCCGGCGCTCTACCTGCTGGTGGCGCGGCCGGGGGATCGGCTGGAGGTGTAGAGCCGGTGCGGGAGGCGAGCGAGGAGAGGATGGCTGCGCCAAGACCAGGGGACCCGGCCCTCGCGATGGTCGTCATTGAGCCGGAACCGGCCTCCCGTGCGGTCTTCGAGGCACCCAGGACGCCGTGGGGACTGTGTCGGCGAGCGCGGACCGGGGGCGCATTCGGTCCGCGCGCCCTGGAGACTCAGCGCGGATCGGAGCCGGCCGAGCGCGACCCCTTCGCGCCGCCCGCCTCAGCGACGATCTGCTCGAAGCGGGGGTTGCCGCGCAGACCATTCCACCACCAACCGGCCGTGAAGCTCGCACCGGGATTCACGGCGGCCCAGAGCTGGATCTGGTCGAGTGCCTCCGTCGTGTCACCCACCAGTGTGCTCATGTAGCCTTCGAGCAGGTGGAGCCACCGCGTCTTGTCGACCTCCGGCGTGGCGCCATCGCGGGCCCGCCTCAGCACGCTGCGGGCGCTGTCCTGGAGGCCGGCCCGGGCCAGCACCCCACCCGCGTAGATCGTCGCCCACAGGTGGTCGTACTGGGCCTCGAACTTGGGAGCCAGGCTGTCTACCCTGGCCACCAGTCGCCACGCGCGGGCCGGATCCGGCTTCGCGGCGGGCGTGGTCATGACCATGAGCTGGCACAACGCGAAATCCGAGTTGTCCGGGAACCGCTTTAGCCCGGTGTCGCACCACCGCTGTGCCTCGGTGAACTGTCCGAGGTCGTAGCTTCCGGTGACGAGCCGCCACACGACGAGGTCGGCCTCCTGGAGATACGCGTCCTCCTCGTACGCCCTCCGTCCCGCCAGGACCTCCGACGCTGCATCGTCCATGTTGGCGTACAGGTGACTGAGCGTGGCGTAGGCACTGGCCAGTCTCGGATTGATGTCGACGGACCGACGAAGATCCTTGAGCGCCGCAGCGTGTAGGGCATCCTCGCGGCTCGGGTCGGTCTCCACGTGCAGTAGGTAGTGCAGGTACTCGAGGCTGCCGCGCCATTCCAGCGCTCGCGCATCGTTGGCATCGATATCGAGGGCGTGGGCAGCGTGCACGAGTCCAGTGTCGATCCAGGGAACGGCTCCATGCAGGTCGCCCGACTGCGCGATGACCTTCGCCCGATCGTAAGCCATTCGAGCACGGAGTACGGGCGGATCCGTCCACGTTGAGTCGACCAGTCCGGCGCGAGCCGCCAAAGAGTCGGCCTGATCGAAGTCGGCGAACGCCGTGTCTTCCTGGTGCGAGTCCAGCGCCGCGTTCGCGTCCTTGAGCTTCCGGACGGCACGCTGGTAGTGAGCCCACGCCGGCACGCTGGTGGTCTCATGACGGGTCCGGCTCAGCTCGACCTCCTCGCCCAGCCACTGGCGCAGGAGCCGGGACGTCTCGTCGGCCAGGTCGTCGCGGGCGGCCAGGAGCTGGGAGGCCGGGAGCTCGAGCCCGGCGTGCTGGAACTCGGCGCCGCTCTCCCCATCCACCAGGGAGACGGACACGCGGATGGTCCCCCCCTCCTTGTCGACGCTGCCCTCGACCAGCGTTCCGACGTTCAGGGCCCGGGCTATGCTGTCGGACGCGACGTTGGAGCCCCGGAACTGCGCAACACCATTCCGGGAGACGACGTGGAGGGCCGGTACTGTGGACAGTTTGTCGAGCAGCGCCTCCGTGAAGCCATCGGCCAGGTATTGGAGGGAGTCGCCCGGACTTCGGTCCTCGAAGTACAGCACGGCGATGTGGTGGAGATCGAGCTTGTTCTCGGTGGCGGCCTGAATCCGCATGCGCCGCCGCCCCTCGCGGGAGACGACGGGCACCGACGCCGTCACGCCCATGGCCAGGAAGAGGAGAAGCAGGACCGCCTCCCGCCGCGTGACCCGCTGGTGACCTTTTTCGCCGTGGTACCAGCCGAGCACCAGTGCGAGCGGAATGCCGGACAGGTACCAGACGAGCGTCAGATCGTATGCGAAAGACGGGACGATCCCCTGCTGGGTGACCTGGTCGATGACCTGCAAGACGATCCATCCGCCTGCCAGGTAGGTGACCACGATCCGGAACAGGCGGCGCTGCTTCAGCTTCTGGAAGAATTCCACGATGAAGCTTCAGATACGGGGGATGGGGTGTTCCAATCGAGCCCGGGAAGGAATGTCTCGAACGAGAGTGAGCCTGTCAACGACGGTCAGCCGGGCCAGGCAGGTTCCTCACGAGCCGGCCGCCGGCCCATCGAGCCGCGCCCCTTGTGGGTGGGACGCGGCTCGATGGGTCCGAAAGCCGTGGCGGGCCGCCAGCGCCCTGGCTCTCAGGGCGTGGGGCAGGCGGGGGCGAAGGCCATGCCATCGGGGGCGTATTCGCCGTGCTCGATATGCCTCGTGTTGGTGACCTCCCCCGCGGTCGTGAAGTAGAAGAGGATATTCTTGCCTTTGGGGCTAATCGAGCTCCCGATCAGCGTCCCGTCCGAGCGGAACACGATCGAGCCTACCGTTCCCACATCCTCGCTGAGCGTGGCGACCGGCGAGGCTGCGCCCGAATTGGGGTCGATCGTCACCAGGCGCGGCCCGGTCGCGCCCGGAGCCGTGGTCTTCTCGAGCGCGTAGATGCTCCCGTCCGGGCCGGTGTCGGCCCCGCCGATCTCGAAGCTGGGGGAGGACCCGAGCTGGCTGGTGCCGGTCACGGTCACCCTGTACGCCGACGTACCGAGGCCGTAGAACACGCCCGATCCCGCGGCGTCACTGCTCAGCGCCTGGAAGTGACCCTGGCCGTTGTTGAGCAGCCGCGAGGCCGTGCCCGTGCACCGGTCCACAGCGAGGAGGGAGCCGGAGTTGCTGCCGGGATTGCCCGAGTTGTTCCAGACGTACAGCGCGCCGTTCGGGTCGGTCGCCATCGACATGGGCGCGGCGTAGTGCTTCCCCGACGCGTCGAGCGTCGTTCCGACGTGTGTCACGCTCACATTTCCCGAGCCGTCCGGATCGATGATCGAGAGCCCATCATCCTGCGAGTTGACGCCGTACAGGACGGGCTGGGCGCCCGCCGTGACGGTCGTCGTGAACGTGATGGCCCCCGCAACGCCCGAAGCGAGAAGCGCCTGCGGCGAGCTGGCTTCGACGGTGACGCTGGAGCCGACGGCGCCGAGCACCGTCAGGTCGACGCTGGCCTCGCCGTTGGCGTCGGTCGTCACCATGACGGAGTCGCCCGATTCGGTGCCGGACGAGAGCGAGCTGGTTCCGCTCGCGCTCGTGATCTTGAAGGCGACCGGCATCCCCGAGAGGGGCTCGGGGTTGCTGGGGTCGGGGTGCACGGCCACGACCTTGACCGTCGGCTGGACGATGGCGCCGCTCAGCGCCGAGAACGTGGTGGGCTCGACGGCCTCGATCACGGCGTCCAATCCCCAGAACAGGTCGCTCAAGCCGTTGAGCTGACCGCCGGTGAAGTGGCTGGCCTCGACCGGCGGCACGAGCCAGTTGAGAAGCTTGTCGGCCACTCGTCCCAGCGGGCCGTAGCCCAGCGCCGTCTCCTCCGTGCCGTGGACGTCGCAGTGCAGGAAGGGCGCTTCGGTCTCATTGGGAGCGGTGACCTGCCAGCTGTCCGTCGTTGCGTCGTAATCCGCCTTCAAGAGCCGCCAGTGGCTGTCGACGACGCTACCGTCCACGAGGCTATTGCTGTAAGACGGAATCGGACAGATGCCGTACACGACGAATTGGTTCGGATCGCCCCCGAAGAAGGTCTGGCTCCCCCCGTTCCCGAGCAGCACGTAGCGGAAACAGTCGTCGGTCTTAAGCGTGACCCCCGGCGCGCAATTGCCGTCCTGCCCGAGGCTGCGCTGGTCGATGACGAGGAAGGTGAGCCCTGACACCGCCCCGGGCGTCGACTCCAGGCACGTGAGATCCTTCGTGCCGCCCTTCTGGGTCAGGCACGCGTCGGTGGTCCCGTTCGGGTCGAGCTGCGTGACCGAGCAGTTCTCGCCGCACAGCCCCCCATCGGTGTACTGCCGGAGTTCATGTGCCAGGGCCCCCTTGTCGAGCCGGAACTTGATCGGGAGGGTCTGGGTGTCCGTGACCCCCAGGACGCTGTCCGGCCTGGTGAGCGCGTGGGCCTCGGTGCCGTTGTCGCCCACCCGGAAGTCCACGAAACCGAAGATGTGTGGACCGCCGAGCCCACCGCCCAGCGCGGGAGTGAGGACCTCGATCCGATACGTCGTATACTTCGAGAGATCGGGGGCGCTGAGCGCCAGAGCGGGATTCTGCTTCGAGAGGTCGAAGCTGGCGATGTACAGGCTGTCGTTGACCGTCAGACCGCCGTTGTCGAGGCTGAAAGTCGCGAGGGCCGTACCGGGGTCACAGCTCGTCACCGAGGAGTCGGTGGTCTTCAAGCACACGATCCGGACGGTGGGCTGGAGCGTCGGATCGAACGTGCCGAATCCAGACCGGTCGGGCTGCGGCGCGATGGGAGCGAGCCACCAGAAGTACGGATTCTTCGCGAGGTCGCTGCCGCTGCTCGTTGGCGTGTGAACCGCATCCGAGATGTCGGCGCCCAGTCTGCCGGGGCCGGGAGAACTCGGAATCGTGGAATCCTTGCAGCCTACCGTGAAGAGGAGGAGCAGGAGTGCGGCGGTCGCCGCCGGGACGAGCCTCATACGTCGCATGGACAGCACCTTGGTTGCATAGGTGGAATTGGGGACGTCCTCCACGGAGGCCGGCCCCCGAACGACCCGGCATCGCCCCGCTGGCATCCGGCGAACCTGTGAAAACGGTTGCAATTAGGCGTTGGCCGCAGCCCGCCGCAAGGCCTCCGGACCGGGCGTGAGGCTCCCTCGATCGGACGTGTCACAGGGGAAGTCCCCCTGCGCTGCTTCGGGCGACGCCCGATCTGCGGGTTCGGGACGGCGAGCCCGGAGCCCACCACGCGCCGGTCGCGCGTTGCATGCGCGGCTCTCGGCCTGCAGCGGACGGACTCGAGGCCGTCCAACTCCCGCACCCGCGTCGCCACCGTCCCGGAAGCATGCCACGTTTCCAGCCCCGGCTCCCTTGTCATGGAATGGCGGTCATGGTCGCAAGCTTCAAGCCTTGCGAGTTTGCCGGCCGGAAACAGTCGCACATCTCTTGTGCGCCTTGGCATGGTTGCGCTCGCAGGCAATCGCGCGGTCAACCAGGAATTTCAGAAAGTTGTGGCGGGAGCCCAACATTCGGCGCGCCGACGGTGGGATTGGCCCCCCAGGACTCGAACCTGGATTACCGGCTCCAAAGGCCGGGGTCTTGCCGTTAGACGAGGGGCCAGCGGGCGCCGGGTCGATCACGAGCCGGGTCGGGAGCAGCGGCCACGCCTCGTCCCGCAAGGCTGGCGGACCGCGGGTCGCTTCGCAAGCCGCGCCGCGACCGTGGGACGACCATCTACACCGGTGCGAGCGTGCGGATCACGGCCAGGTGTTCGCGGCCCTCGAAGCGCTCGGCCGCGGCATCCCGCTCCCCTTCGGCAGTGAACACGCCGAACAGGGTCGACCCGCTCCCCGCCATGAGCGCGGGCCGCGCGCCGGCCCGGCGGAGCTCGTCCCGCCACGTACGCAGCGCCTGGTGCCGCGCGAACACCGCGACCTCGAAATCGTTCACCGCGATCCCCTCCAGCTCGTCCCAGTCCGACAGCCGCTCGGGTGCCGGCAGGAGGCAGGCGCCCTCTCGATCCTGCTCGGTCCCGATCTCATCCAGCCACCGGTAGGCGTCGGTGGTCGACACTGCGAAGTCGGGCACCAGGAGGAGAACGGGCCGCGTGGGCGGAGGTGGAAGGGGGAGGAGGCGCCGGCCGCGTCCCCAGCCCAGGGCAGCCGGCGTATCGGCCAGGGCGAAGGGCACGTCGCTGCCGAGCTCGCCGGCGAGCATCAGGAGGCTGCTCGACCCGAGCGCGTTGTCGTACAGCGCTTCCAGGCCCCGCAACACCGCGGCCGCGTCCGCGCTCCCGCCCCCCAGCCCGGCCCCTGCCGGCAGTCGCTTCCGGAGCAGGATCCGCACGGCCGGCTCGATTCCGAGCGCACGGTGGTATGCCTCGGCCGCCCGCCAGCACAGATTGGTCTCGCCGCGCGGCAGTGGCTCGCCGGCTCGCGCGACTCCGGCCAGCGGGCCGGGCTCCTCCTCCACCTCCAGTCGGATCCCGGCCTCTCCGGCGCGAAGCTCGACCTCATCGCGCAGCGCGAGCCGCAGGTACACGGTCTCGAGGTGATGGTAGCCGCTCGCGGTGGCCTCCAGGACGCGGAGCCTGAGGTTCACCTTGGCGTGGGCCGCGACGCGGATCGGCTCCTCGCCACCGTACGCGGGGCGCGACGGGCTCGCTGACGCGCCCTGTCTCTCGTGCCCCGCCTCGCCGCTCGCACCCGCTCGGGCCACGATCTACGCCTCCCCCGACGTCGACACGTCGGCGCCGGCTCCCCGGCCCGACCCTCCGCCCGAGCCCGGCCCCTCGTCCTCGCCCGACGCCTCCACCGAAGCCTCGACGACCGCTTCGCTTCGTTCCACGTCGCGCCACCCGAGCCCCAGCCTCGAGAGATACCACAGTCCGAGCAGAGTGACGGGGAAGAAGGTCAGGATGTGGTAGCTGGTGGCGAAGGCGACGATGTGCGTGGCGTCCACCCCATAGGCCGCCAGTCCCACGCGGGCCGCAGCCTCGAGCGGACCGAAGAAACCCGGACTCGACGGGATGGCCACCGCGAAGCCGACCAGCGCCTGCACGAGTACCGCACCCGTGAAGCCGGGGGCCGTGATCCCGAACGCCAGCATCCCGCACCACATCGAAGCCCCGAGGCACAGCCACACGGCCAGCGACCACGCCAGGGCCCGAAACAAGATGTCCGGATGACGTACGATCCCGAGTCCCCGCACGAAGGTCGCGAGGAGCGATCGGAGCCGTTCGTAGAACCGGTCCGGGACGATCCGGCCCAGCGTCGCCTCGAACAGCCGCACCGCCAGACCCGGGTAGCGCACCATGATCCAGAGGCCGACAAAGCCGACCCCGAACACCGCGGCGGCCACGAGGGCGATCCGTCCCAGCATCGGCACGTCCAGGAGGCCGGGACGCGCGCCGCCCGGCAAGAGGAGGACGGCCACCAGCAGGCCGGTGAGGGTGAGACCGTCCAGGACCCGCTCGATCACCAGGGAGCCGAACGCCGCTCCCGCCTCCACGGGGGCGACCCTCGAGAGCGCGTACGCCCGAGCGAACTCCCCCAGCCGGACCGGAAACACGTTGTTGGCCATGAAGCCGACGCACACGGCGGCGAACCGGCCGCGGAAGTCGGTGTCCGGGTACTCCGGCAGGAGGAGGACGCGCCACCGGAGGGCCCGGAGCGGGAAGGCCGCGGTCGCGGCCACCACCATGAGGAAGAGCCAGCCGGGGCTGGCGCGTCCGACCAGCGCCAGGACGCCGGAAGCCGAGACGTCCCGGAGCGCCCACGCCAGCAGGGCGACCGAGATGACGAGGCCGAGGAGTACCTTGCCGCGGTGCTCCTTCACGGCCGGATCCGGCGCTGGCCGAGGGCGCGGGTGCGGCCTTCGGACGGAGCGCGGCGGCGGTCGGCTGCCGGAGCGCGGAGGCTCCCCACGACGCTAGGTCCGCGTGCCGAAGCGGCGCGCGTCGTCCACGAGCCGGCGCATGTCCCGGACGGCGCGCTCCATCCCGGTGAGCAGGGCCCGGCTCACGATGGAGTGGCCGATATTGAGCTCCTCGCACTCGGGGATCGCGGCCACCGGCGCCACGTTCTCGTAGGTGAGGCCGTGGCCGGCGTGGACGGCCAGACCGGCGGCCCGGGCGCGGGTCGAGGCGCGGCGCAGGCGATCCACCTGCCGCGAGCGCGCCGCCGTGTCCGCGGCGTTCGCGTACTCACCGGTGTGGAGCTCGACCGCGTCGGCGCCGAGCCCGGCGGAAGCGTCGATCGCCGCTGGATCGGGATCGATGAACAGCGAGGTGCGTATGCCGGCACCCGCCAGGCGAGAGATCGCCTCGCGGAGCCGCTCCGCGCCCGAGGTCAGGTCCAGCCCTCCCTCGGTCGTCACCTCCTCGCGCCGCTCGGGGACGAGGGTGGCCTGGGCCGGCTTCCAGTCCTCGGCCAGCGCGAGGATCTCGTCCGAGGCGGCGAGCTCGAGGTTGACCACGGTTCGCACGGTGGCCAGGAGGAGCTCCACGTCCCGCTCCTGCACGTGGCGCCGGTCCTCTCGCAGGTGGACCGTGAGGCCGTCGGCGCCCCCGAGCTCGGCCAGGACCGCCGCCCGGACCGGGTCCGGCTCGTCGGTCCGGCGGGCCTGCCGCACGGTGGCCACGTGATCGACGTTGATGTAGAGCCGCATCAGTCGTCCCTTCTCTCGGTCAGCGACGTGGGCGCGTGGAGGCGGGCTCCGTTTCGCGGCGCAGGGAGCGTCGCACCTCCTCGGCGCGGCCGGCCGGGAGCCCGGCCCCCACCAGCTCGAGGAGCTCCAGCGCGGCCGCGCGGTACAGCTCCCGCGGGACGCCTTCCAGGGCGTCCAGGTGGCGGCGCACGGTCCCGGCGTCGCCCCGGGCCACCGGTCCGGTGAGCCCGCCCTCGAGTCCTTCTCGCTCGACGGCGTCGAGGGCCGCACGCGCCAGCGGAAGGAGGTCCCGGGCATCGGCCGGGCCCTCGGCCGCGGCGGCGAGCTCCCGCGTCGCCGCCGCGAGGCAGGCCACCAGGGCGTTGGACGCGAGGACGGCCGCCCCATGGTAGCGCGCGTGCTCCGCGGGGGCCACGCGCAGCATCCGCCCTTCCAGGGCCGAGATGAGCCCGGCGGCGCGCTCCACGGCTCGCTCGTCGCCCTCCACCCCCCAGGTGACGCTTCGGACGGCGGCCGCGTCGGGCCGCTCGACGACCGTGAGCGGATGCCAGGCGGCCGCCGCGAAGCCGATCGAGCGCAGAGGGTCCAGGGCGGAGGCAGGGTGCACGCCGCTGGTGTGCAACGCCACGAATCCGCGCCCCGCGACGGACTCCATGGCCGAGGCCCACGTGGCGGCCGTTTCGGACAGCGCATCGTCGGGAACGCAGAAGACGAGCGTATGGAAAGCACCCCGCGCCGCGGCGTGCTGCGTGCGCGCCGGACCACTCTCCGGGGGCGCCGTTCCGTGGAGGAGCTCCACCCGGTCCGTGAGCGGGCCCGCCTCGAGCGCGGCGGCCAGCGAGCGCCCGACGCGGCCGGCGCCCACGATGGTGAGCACGCCGGCGTCCGCTCCCGGGGGCGGAGTCACGCGGCGGGCGAGGTCATGCGGCGTCCTGGCGGACGACGCGCAGTCCCTCCTGGCCCTCCCAGCGCCCCACCACCGACTCGGGCACGCGGGCGACGAGCACGATCTCGGTCCCGTTCTCCTCCCGGCTCAGCACCTCCCCCTCCCGGTAGGCCTCGGCCAGCGTGCGACCGTCGGCGACCGGCACCACCAGCTGGACCGTGGGCCGGCGGGACCGGATGCGGCGCCTGACCTCGTCCCGGAGCGGCTCGAGCCCGTCCTCCTCCTCGACCGTGGTCATGACGTGCGGGCCCATGAGCACGGCCGAGCGCTCGCGGAGCGCCCGCCTGCGCGCCGCCCCCAGCCGGTCCACCTTGTGGAAGACGAGGAGGACGCCGGAAGGATCGGCGCCCATGTCGGCCAGCACCTCGTCCACCGCCTGGGCCTGGTGCTCCCAGTTGGGCGCCGAGGCATCGATCACGTGCAGCAGGAGGTCGGCCTCGCCCACCTCCTCGAGGGTGGCCCGAAAGGAGGCCACCAGGTGATGCGGGAGCTTGCGGATGAAGCCGACCGTGTCGGTGACGAGGGCCTGGTAGCCCTCCCCGAGCCCCACGGCGCGGGTGGCCGAGTCGAGGGTCGCGAACAGCCGGTCCTCGACGAACAGGTCGCTCCCCGAGAGCGCCCGCAGGATCGAGGACTTCCCGGCGTTCGTGTAGCCCACCAGAGCGACCTGGAAGGCGGCGCGTCGCGCCTTGCGCTGCGTGTCGCGCGAGCGGGCGATCTCCTCGAGCCGCCCTCCCAGGCGGGCGATGCGGCGGTCGATGAGCCGCCGGTCGGTCTCGAGCTGTTGCTCGCCCGGTCCCCTCGCCCCGATGCCGCCCTGGGTGCGCGACAGGTGGGTCCACATGCGCTTGAGCCGCGGCCGCATGTACTGGAGCTGCGCCAGCTCCACCTGGAGCTTGGCTTCCGCGGTGCGGGCTCGGAGCGCGAAGATGTCCAGGATGAGCTCGGTCCGGTCCATGACCCGCACACCCAGCTTCTGCTCGAGCGCCGAGCCCTGGGCCGGGCTCAGGTCCTCGTCGAAGACGACGAGCGTGGCGCCGCGCTCGCGGGCCATGCGGGCCAGCTGGTCCAGCTTGCCGGTGCCGATGTAGGTGGCCGGGACGGGCGCCTCGAGGCGCTGGACGAGGGCCCCGACTACCGAGGCGCCCGCGGTCGTGGCGAGACGGGCCAGCTCGCCCAGGTGCTCGTCCACCAGCTCCGGGGAGCGCTCTGGCGGCGGCGCGCCCACCAGGAGGACGCGCTCGGTCGGCTGTTCGACTTCGATCATCGAGTGGGGAATCTACCTCCCTGCCCTCCGGTCCTCACTTTCCGCTCTTCCGTACCCCCCGTGCCGGAGCCGGGTCCTGCTGCTGCGCACACGGGCCCCGGGGGGCGCTCCCCGCGCCGGCGCGTCCGCGTCAGGAGGATCGCGGCTTGGTTCCGGGACCCTCGCTCGGCTCCTCCCCCGGCTCCTCCGCCCCCTGGGCCCGGAGCTCGGCGATCCTCCTGAGCCTTCGGGCGATGTCCGCCTCCTCGCCCCGCTCCCCGGGGGTGTAGAAGCGCTCTCCAGCCACGACGTCGGGGAGATACGTCTGGGGGGCGACGCCGCCTTCCCAGGCGTGATCGTACCGATAGCCCTCCCCGTAGCCCAGCTCCTCCATGAGCGCCGTAGGAGCGTTCCGGATGTGGAGCGGCACCGGCTCGGCGGGGGTATCTCGGGCGGCCCGCCGCGCCGCGCCGAAGGCCGCGTAGATGCGGTTGGACTTGGGCGCCGCGGCCAGGTAGGCGGCGGCCTCCGCGAGGGCCAGCTCTCCCTCAGGCGAGCCCAGGAAGTGGTAGGCGTCCCGCGCCGCGAGCGCCACCTGCAGGGCGCGCGGATCGGCGAGCCCTACATCCTCCGAAGCCATGCGGACCATGCGCCGCGCCAGATAGAGCGGATCCTCCCCGCCCTCGAGCATGCGGGCCAGCCAGTAGAGCGCACCGTCCACGTCCGAGCCCCGCACCGCCTTGTGGAGCGCCGAGATGAGGTTGTAGTGCTCCTCGCCGCTCTTGTCGTAGCGCGGGAAGCGCCGCTGGAGAGCGGCCTCGACCTCGCGCACGCCGATCGAGCCTCCCTCCCGGGCCAGCTCCGCGGCGGTCTCCAGCGCGTTGAGGGCCCGGCGCGCGTCCCCGTCGGCCGCCTCGGAGAGGCGCGCCAGCGCGTCCTCCCCGATGGAGACGTCCCGGCCGCCCAGCCCCCGCTCCTCGTCCTCCAGCGCCCGGCGGCACAGCGTCGCGATGTCCTCCGGCCGGAGCGCCTCGAGCACGAAGACGCGCGCCCGGCTCAGGAGCGGGCCCACCACCTCGAAGCTCGGGTTCTCGGTGGTGGCCCCGATCAGGGTGATCGTGCCCGCCTCGACGTGCGGCAGGAAGGCGTCCTGCTGGGCGCGGTTGAAGCGGTGGATCTCGTCCACGAACAGGATCGTGTCGCGCCCGGTGGCCTGCTGGCGCACCCGGGCCTGCTCGATGAGCTCGCGAACGCGCGCGATTCCCCCGGTCACGGCGCTGAATGGCTCGAACGCGGCGTCGGTCGCGCGGGCGATGATCCCAGCCAGCGTGGTCTTCCCGCATCCGGGAGGCCCCCACAGGATGAGACTCGGGACCCGGTCGTGCTCGATGAGCTCGCGCAGCGGTCCGCTCGGCCCGACGATCTTCTCCTGTCCCACGAACTCGTCCAGCGTTCGGGCACGCATGCGCGCCGCGAGCGGGGCCCCGGGTCCGGCGCTCCACGGGCCGCCGGGGCCGTCTCCGCGCCCCGACCGGCGCGCATCCCCGGCAGCCGCGGCCCCGGACGGCGCGCCGCTCCCCGCGGCACGCCCTCCAACCCCCTCGCCGGGTCCGAACAGGCTCGGCTCCTCGCTCATCAGCCGCCTCCACCCGAGCCGCCCCCGGGGCCTCTCTCCCCGCCGCCCGGCCCGTCTTCTGTGAGGAGCCCGCTCATCTCGGCGTATTCGCGGGCCAGCTCGAGGAGCGACTCCCGCCGGTTGAGCGTGGGGTCCTCGATCACGCTGGCGTGCAGCTCGTCGAGGAGGATGCCCACGGCCGGTCCCTCCTCCACGCCGAGCGCCAGGAGGTCGCTTCCGTCCACCGCGAGCTCGGCCCGCGTGAGGGGAGCGCCAGACAGGAGCTGGCCGTGCACCCGGCGCCACAGGAAGACCAGGTAGCGCTCGCCCTCGCGGGCCCCGGTCGCACGGGCGGTAGCGGCATGCATGCGCAGGAGGTCGCGCACGGTCTCGCGGCCGGCATCGGCGATCCACTCGCGCACCTGGGCGTCCGAGTCGGTCGGCGCCGGCACGGGCTCGTACAGTGCGGCGAGGCGGGTCACCCGGTCGGTGTCCGCGTTCGAGAACCTTAGGCGCTCCAGCAGCTCGCGGGCCCGCCGGTCCCGCGCCTCCCCGTCCGCTCCGATCGGGACGAGGAGGCGCGCCAGGCGGACCAGCGGACGGGCGGCCGACATCGCGTCCACGGCGCCGAGGTCCAGCTCCCAGCGGGGGTCGGAGCTCGCCGGCACGGCGAGCTCCGGGTACCACACCTCGAGGATCCCGTGCTCGGCGTACAGCCGCAGGGCCGCCGACGGTCCCGGCCCCGTGAGCACCTTCACCAGCTCCTCGCGGATGCGCTCGGCGGACAGGTCGTGTATTCCCGAGACCGCCGCCGCCAGCGCCTGCTCGGTCTCGGGCTCGATCCGGAGCTCGAAGCGACCCGCGAAGCGCAGTCCCCTCAGCACCCGGAGGTAATCCTCCGCGAAGCGCCGCGCCGGCTCCTCGACAGCGCGCAGCACCCGGCGCGCCAGGTCCTCGCGTCCGCCGTACGGATCGCGGAGCTCGCCGGTGGCCGGACGCCAGGCGAGAGCGTTGATGGTGAAGTCGCGCCGGGCCAGGTCTTCCTCCAGGGAGTCGGCGAATTCGATCACCGCGTGGCGACCGTCCGTCTCCACGTCGCGTCGGAAGGTCGTCACCTCGTACATCACGCCATCCGAGGCGATCACCCCGACGGTGCCGTGCTCGATCCCGATCGGGACCGTGCGGCGGAAGAGGGAACGGAGCTCCCGGGGGCGGGCGCCGGTGGCCAGGTCCCAGTCCGAGCGATGGTGGCCGGCGAGCTCGTCCCGCACCGCTCCCCCCACGGCCCAGGCCTCGTGCCCCCGCTCCTCCAGCCCCTGCGCGACCTCCAGCAGGCCCGGCGGGGGATGGAGGTCGAGTGTCTCCACGCTCACCCGCAGACGACGCTGCCGCCGTTCACGTTCACGACCTCGCCCGTGATCTGCCGGCCCAGGTCGCTGAGCAAGAACACGATCGGCCCGGCGACGTCCTCGGCGGTGGCCACCCGCCGGAGCGGGATCTCCGCCAGGATCCGCTCCATGGTCTCCGGGTCGGCGGCGCCCAGGACCGGCGCGCTCATGTCGGTGTCCACCCACCCCGGTGCCACCGCGTTCACCGTGATCCCCTCCGGCCCGAGCTCGCGGGCCAGCGACTTGGTGAGCGAGATGATGGCACCCTTGGTGGCGGCGTAGTGATCGTGGAACGGCTCGCCGCGTTGACCGGCGGTCGAGGAGAGGAGCACGATCCTGCCGCCGCGTCCCATGCGCCGCACTGCCTCGCGCGTCGTGAGGAAGATCGAGTCGAGGTTGACGGCCATCATGTGCCGCCACTCGGCGCTCTCCATGTCCCGGATCGACACAGCGTCGACGTTCCAGATCCCGGCGTTCCCCACGAACAGGTCCAGTCGGCCCCCGAACTCCCGGTCCACGCGCTCGAACAGCCCCGCGGCCCCCTCCTCGGTCGAGAGATCCGCCGCGTGGCTCCAGTGGCTCGCCGGTTCGCCGAGCTCGGACGCCGCGGTCCCCTCGACGCCGAGGGATCGGAGCACGAAGGCGGCCCCCTGCCCACGCCGAAACCTCTCTCCAGCCTCCTCCGCGTCCCGGATGGCCGCGGCCGCATCGGCCTCGGCGCTTCGGTAGGAGACGCCTACCGAGGCGCCGGACGAGGCCATCATTCGGACCGTGGCGCGGCCGATGCCGCGCGAGCCGCCGGTCACGAGCGCCCGCTTGCCGTCCAGACCGGGGAACAGGGCTTCAGCGGTCATCCTCTCTCCCTCCGTGGAGCGTCCATCCCGGGATCCTCCAGGGCCATCACCTCCTCGACCCGGTCCACCACGGCGTGCTCCAGGGCGAGCTGGAGCTCCTGCGCCAGGGCGGCCTCGTCGGCCGGCACCACGATCGCCAGGTCCACGCGTCCCGCCAGGGCTCCCCCGCCACGGGCCAGCACGCCGACCGTGGCGAGCCCCCTCGACCGAGCCTCTTCGGCCGCACGCAGCAGGTTCGCCGACTGGCCGCTCGTCGAGTGGAGGACCAGGACGTCGCCGGGCCGGCCCAGCGCCGCCACCGAGCGTGCCAGGGCCTCCTCGTAGCCGAGGTCGTTGGAAGCCGCCGTGAGGACCGGGCCCGGGCTGGTGAGGGCCACCGCGGCCAGCGGGGCGCGCTCCCTCCGGAGCCGGACCACGTACTCGGCGGCCACATGCTCGGCCGTCGCGGCGCTGCCTCCGTTTCCGCACAGGAGGACCTTACCCCCCCCGCGAAGCGCGGCTATTACGCGATCTGCGTAATCGGCGGCCGCCGCTTCCAGCGCGGCAGCGGCCTGTGCTCCCTCCGCCAGGCGTTCGAGGTGGGCGCCCAGGAAGCCGGGGCGGTTCATGAGCTCCTCCGGGCCCGGGCCGAGAGGCGCCACCCACCGGGCCGCCTCACGCGTCCCCCGAGGCCAGGAAGCGCCACCAGCCGGCGCGGTCGCCCGTGCCCACGCCTTCCTCCCCATCCACGGCCTCCAGCGGTGCCGGCGGCACGTCGTCGACCGCCCCGCCCGCGAGCAAGGCCCGGGCGTTTCCTCCGGCCAGGAGGTCGGCAGCCTCCGGGTGCCCCGCCTCCCGCAGGAGGTCCCAGGCCTGTCGCACGGTGTCCGAGCGCCGCGGCCGCGCGTGGTGGTCCGACCCGATGAGGTCCGCCTCCCCGCGGGCCAGCATGCCGTGCGCCAGCCGCCGGGCCTCGGGGCCGTAGGCGCCCCACAGGCTCCCCGCGTTCACGCACAGGACCACACCCATGTCCCTCCACCGGCACAGCCACGACTCGTCCTCACCCAGTCCCGCATAGCGTTCCGGGTGGGCCAGCACCGGCCGGAGCCCAGAGCCCAGCACCAGGTCCAGCTCGCGCCGTGGGTCGACCGGGAGGGCGAGGCCCTGGAACTCGACCAGGACGTGCCGGCCCGGACCGAGCCACAGCCCCTCGTCCTCCGGGTCCAGCGGCGAGCCGTCGAGCCGGATCTCGTAGGCCAGGGAGAGCTCGAGCCCCGGCAGCTCCGCGGCCGTCCGCTCGGCGAGGCGGCCGAAACGATCCTCCACCCGCCGCCGATAGTCCGAGACCGCGTCGCGTGCCGGCAGGTGCGGCGTGGTGGCCACCCGGGTGATGGACTCCGCCTCGAAGTCCGCCAGCCAGGCGAGGGCGTCCTCGAGGGTGGCCGCCCCATCGTCGACGCCGGGCACGAAATGACAGTGGAGATCGGCAAGGCGGGTGGACATCGCGCCCGGGCGTGACGTCCGGCTCACGCGGTCTCCCCGCCGGCGCGAACCGCCCTCAGGAGAGCGCGCCCGAGGGTCCCCTGGAGGCCCACGTGGTCCGCCAGGGTCTCCGGGTCCTCACCCTCGCGCGCCGCCGCCTCGAACGCATAGGTGAGGACGGCGTCGGCCGCCAGCAGCCGCACGGCAGCCGCGCGGTCCTGCGCCGCGGATGCCAGGCGCTCGAGCTCGGCCGCCGCCGCCGCGGCCAGGACTCCCGAGATCCCATCCTCCTCTTTCGGGGAAGGCCCCTCGCGCACGCAGCGCCTTATGGCGGCAGCGAGCTCGGGATGGACCCCGCTCAGCCGCTCGTGCAGCCACTCGAACGTGCGGGCCCGCAGGGCCTCCGCCGGCGCCTTCTCCGCCTCGTCCGGCCACCACGCGGCACTCATTCCGCACCTCCCGCTCCGTCGCCGGCCGGAGTCAGGATCCGCACGGCCTCGGCCCGTGCCGCCGCGAGGCCCTCTCCGACCCGGGCCGGGTCCCCGACCCCGCCCTGGGCGAGGTGCGGCCGCCCACCGCCGCCGGAGCCGGTGGCCCGGCTGGCCGCCTGGACCAGGGCGCCGGCCCTGAGCCCGCGGCCGATCCAGTCGTCGGTGACCACCGCCAGGAACGCCTCCTTCTCCTCGCCTGCCAGGCGTACGTGGAGGACGGCCGCACCCGAGCCGAGCGCATTCCGCACCCGGTCGCCGAACGCCGGGAGGTCCGTGCCCCCCGGGAGCTCGATGCCCTCGCGGACCACCAGGCGCCCGCCGTCCAGAGCCTCGCCACCACCGGCCAGCTCGGCGGCCAGGTCGCCGGCCTGCTCTCGGCGCTCCGCTTCGGCCGAGGCCCGTAGCCGATCGCGCTCCTCGAGCACGGTCGCCAGCCGGTGCTCCGCTTCGGAGACCGGGACACCCAGCCGCTCGGCCAGTCGCTGGAGGCGCGCCTCGTCCTCCACCACCCGTTCGTAGGCCGCCGGGCCGGTGACGGCCTCGATGCGGCGGATGCCGGCGGCGACGCCCGTCTCCGACACGATCCGGAAGAGCCCGATCTGCCCCGTCGAGCGCACGTGGCAGCCTCCGCACAGCTCCGCGCTGATCCCGGGAATGCGGATGACCCGCACCTCGTCCCCGTACTTCTCACCGAACAGGGCCATGGCCCCGGAGGCGACCGCGTCGCGGTAACCCTCGTGGTGGGGCTCGACCGGGGCGTTGGCCCAGATGGACCGGTTCACCCGCCGCTCTACGTCACGTCGCTCTTCGGCCGTCATCGGTCCCCGGTGGCTGAAGTCGAAACGCAGCCGATCGGGGGCCACCAGCGACCCGGCCTGCTGGACGTGCTCGCCGAGCACGGCTCGGAGCGCGGCGTGCAGGAGATGGGTGGCCGTATGGTTCCGCTCGGTGTCGCGGCGCGCCGGCTCCTCCACCTCCGCCTCGACCACCTCCGGTCGCTCGGGAGGACGGCCGCGGACCGTCTCGCCGGCCACCACCACCTGGCCGCGCTCGTTCTTCGTCACCTCGTCGACCCGCAGCTCCCAGTCCTCCCCACAGATCCGGCCCGTGTCACTCACCTGCCCGCCCGACTCGGCGTAGAACGGATTCCGCTCCAGGATGAGAGCCTCGCGCCCGTCCACTCGCGTGGACGCCAGGACCGGGGTACGGACCCGGAGCTCGCGGTAGCCCACGAACTCCTGTTTCCCCTCCGCCGCGAGCACGCCGAGTCCGGCCCCGCCCCCTCCGGCGCCCGCCTGCGCGGCCCGGTCCTCACGCGAGCGGGTCCGCTGCTCCTCGAGGGCCCGCTCGAAGCCCGCCTCGTCCACCGTCCAGCCGCGGTCGGCAGCCATGAGCTCGGTGAGGTCGAGCGGAAAGCCGAAGGTGTCGTAGAGCTTGAAGGCCTCCTCGCCGGGGATCGCACCCGCCTCCTCGCCCTCGGGGGCCAGCTCTTCGAAGCGCCGCATTCCCTCCTCGATCGTCGTCAGGAAGCGCTCCTCCTCGGCGCGCGTGGTGGAGACCAGGTGCTCCCGACGCGCCTCGAGTTCGGGATAGGCGCTCGACATCTCGTTCACCACCACCTCGACCAGCTTGTCGAGCGTGGGCGCGCGGCGGCCCAGTAGCCACGCGTGGCGGCCGGCACGCCGCAGGATGCGACGCAGCACGTAGCCCCGCCCCTCGTTGGACGGGAAGACGCCGTCCGCCAGCAGGAAGGCCACCGCGCGTGCGTGGTCGGCCAGGACGCGGAAGGAGAGCCCCTCGTCCCAGCGAGCCGGGTCGAGCGAGTACTCCTGTCCCACGATCTCCTCGGCCCGGTGGATGATCGGCAGGAACAGGTCGGTGTGGTAGTTGGTGCGGGTTCCCTGGAGTATGGCCGCGATGCGCTCCAGGCCGGCGCCCGTGTCGACACACGGCGCCGGGAGCGGGTGGTCCACTCCCTCCTCGTCCCGATCGTACTGCATGAAGACCAGATTCCAGATCTCCATGAACTCGTCCGCCTCGCCGGCCGCCAGGAAGGCCTCCGGAGACAGGCCGCCCGGGCTCGGCTGTTCCCGCAGGTCGTAGTGGAGCTCCGAGCACGGGCCGCAGGGGCCGGTCTCCCCCATCTGCCAGAAGTTCTCCTTGTCCCCGAGCTTGAGGGCCCGCTCGGGCGGGATCGAGGTGAGCTCGAGCCACAGGTCGCGCGCCTCGTCGTCCGAGACGTGGACCGTGGCCCACAGCCGGTCCGGGTCGAGCCCGAGCTCACCGGTCACGAACTCCCAGGCGAACCCGATGGCCTCGCGCTTGAAGTAGTCGCCGAAG
>CAYXHP010000012.1:0-13564 GCA_964465015.1 uncultured Gemmatimonadota bacterium | reverse complement strand
GCCACCTCGCCCTCCACTCCGAACACGTCGTCGAGGGTTCGGGTGTAGTCCTGCGCCCACAGGTGGCCGTCGGTGCGAGCGTCGATGAGCTGCACGTTGACGAGGACCCGGTTTCCGGCCCGCTGGACGCTGCCCTCCAGGAGCGCGGCGACGCCCAGCTCCTGGCCGATTTGCCGCAGGTTCCCGGGGCGGCTCCCGTACTGCTCGGTGGAGGTGCGGGAGATGACCTTCATGTCGCCGACCCCGGCCAGCTTGGTGAGGATCATGTCCTGGATACCGCCGGCGAAGTAGGCGTTGGAGCTGTCGCCGCTCAGGCTCTCGAAGGGGAGCACGGCCACCGATCGGGCCGGGATCGAGTCGGAAGGGCCTACGGCGGAGGCCGGAACGCCCCGCGCAGCCGCCGACGAGCCGGTCGCCTGGGCCGCCTCGCCGCGAGGCCCGAACTGTCGCCACGCGAGAACGAGGACGGCCACGACGAGGCTGGCCATGATCGCGTGGTTGAGACCGCGGCCCACCCGGCGTGCGGCCTCCGGCGCGCGCGCAGCGGCGGAGTCCTCGGGCACCGTCCGCCGCACGCCCTCCGGGGTGATCTCGAAGGCCCACGCCAGGACGAGGGCGATGGGGAAGAGGGTCGCGACGAGCACCACCAGCACCTTCAGCACCCAGGAAGGCGCACCGAAGATCGGGAGCAGGAAGCCGGCCATCTGGAGGGCCACCCAGCCGGCCGCCACGTAGGCTATGGCGACCCGCACCACGTGACGCCGCTTGAGCTCGCGCAGCAGGCTGGAGCCGCCCATACCACTCCGGGTTCTCGGGGGGCGCTCGCGGGGGCCGAAGAGGCCGATCTTCCCGCAGAGAACGTAGATTCGGGCGCTCTGGGACGCAACGAGCCGCGCGGGCTCCTACCTCACCTCTACTCCCAGTACCGCCCCCTGCCCGGGATGATGTTCCGGATCCCACCGATCGGATCGGGCACGTCCCCGCGGTAGCGAGGGATCATGTGGACGTGAGCGTGGTCGACCGTCTGTCCGGCGGCCTCTCCATCGTTCAGGCCGATCGTGAACCCATCCGGCTCGAGCTCGCCCGCCAGCCCCTCGCGCACGTCGGCCACGAGAGACCATACGTCCGCGAGCTCTTGGTCCGAGAGGTCGAACAGGCTCTCCACGTGCTGGACGGGAACGACCAGGGTGTGCCCATCGGAGAGGGGGAAAGCGTCCCGGAGGGCGAGCGCGTGCTCCGAGCTGCGGAGGACGCGGCCGGGCTCCGGCGAGCAGAACGGGCAGTCGGTGGACATGGAAGAACAGTCGCCCGCCGGCGGGGACCGGGTCAATGCCTGCCTTCGATACCTCGTCGCCGCAGGCTCTTGCGAGGAGGTTTTGCCGGTCCTAAGGTGCCGGACCCTTCGCCATCCCGGTCACGTCCCGGTCGTCTCGGCCGCGTGGTCGCTCGGTACCCGGTGAGGCTCCTCCGGCGCCGCACGCGGCGCCGCGTCGTATTTCTCCTTCGTAGCGGGAGGTACGTCCATGAAGGTGCTCCGGAACACCGTGGTCTCCCTGGTCGCCGCCCTGGCTCTGCTGAGCTCGGCCGGGCTCCAGGCCCAGAACGTGGCCAGGGCCTACAGGTTCACACCCGCGGCGGGGAAGGGCCCCGCGTTCGAACAGGCGCTCAAGAGCCACGCAGCGTGGCGCAAGCAGGCGGGCGATCCCTGGGACTGGTCGGTCTACCAGGTGATGACGGGCGACCACGTGGGCAGCTACATGGTTCGTTCGGGCGGTCACACGTGGGCCGACCTGGATACGTACGACGCCGGCTTCGGCGCCAAGGGCGACGCGCGTTTCGAAGCTGACGTCGCACCGCTCCTGGCCTCCATGTCCAGCTGGGTCACGGTCGGCGATACCGTCCACCGGCACCTTCCCGAGACGGCGGAAGGCTATACGCTGATCTCTCTGACGACCTACTACATCAAGCCGGGAAAGGGAGACCAGTTCAGCGCGGCGGTGGATGCGTACTCGAAGGCAGGCGCCAAGAGCGGCCTTCCGGGCCGCTACGCCTGGTTCAGTTTCGTGAACAGCGGATCCGGAGGGACGCGGGGCCTGGCCGTCTTTCACAAGAACTGGGCCAGCTTCCAGCCGCAGCAGCCGTCGCTGGGCAAGGCCACCGAAGACGCGTACGGGAAGGAGATGGCGGATCAAATTTACCGCGACCTCCTCGGGGCGATTTCGCACACTGAGTCGTTGATCATGCGGTACCGCCCGGATCTCTCCGTCATTCACGAGGGGAGCTGAAGCATGAGGGCGCCGGGCTCGCGGGCCCGGCGCCACTCCTTCTCATCGCCCTGATCGGCGTGGGGGTCAGCATCGACGGCTCCCGCGTCCGGATCCGCCGGGAATGACGGCGCTCACGGGCGACTCCCAGGGGCATGGGACCGGCCGCGACCTCCGTCGTCTCTGGTTCCCCGACCCCCTGACCCTGCTGGTGGCGTGCGTCCTGGTCGCCGCGGTGCTCACCTGGATCCTCCCCTCCGGAGCCTACGAGCACCGGGACGATCCGGTCACCGGACGCACGGTGGTCGTGGCGGGGACCTACCATGCCGTGGAGCCGGCGCCCGTCGGGGCGTTCCGGGCGTTCGTCGACATCCCGCGCGGCCTCTCGGACGCGGCGAGCGTCGTGTTTCTGATCTTCCTCGTCGGCGGCGCGTTCACGGTCGTGGACCGAACCGGCGCGCTCGAGAGCGGGACGCGTTGGATGGTGGGCCGGCTCGGCGGACGGGACGTGCTTCTCATCCCGGCGGTGGCGCTTTTCTTCGCCGCAGGAGGTGCGCTCGAGAACATGCAGGAGGAGATCATCGCGCTCGTCCCGGTGCTCCTGCTCCTCACCTCCCGGGCGGGGTTCGAGCCGCTGGTGGCGGTGGCCATGAGTGGCGGGACGGCCATGGTGGCGTCGGCGTTCAGTCCGCTGAACCCCTTCCAGGTCGGGATCGCGCAGAAGATCGCGCAGCTCCCGCTTCTGTCCGGCTGGGCGTTCCGCACGATGCTCCTCGCCGTGGCCCTGGCTTTCTGGGTAGGCGGCACGATGCGCTACGCGGTGCGCACGCGGCGGCCGCCCGAGGGCGGGGGAGAGCGCGGCGGGGAGGACGAGGTGCCCGGTGCCGCCGCCCTCCCGCGGCGTCACCTCCTGGTCCTCGGGCTCGTCCTCGGGGCCTTCACGTTCGTGATCGTTGGCCTCCTGAGCTGGGGGTGGGGCTTCGACGAGTTGTCGGCGGCCTTCTTCATCATGGGCGCGCTGGCAGGACTCGCGGGTCGGCTCGGGGTGGAGGGCACCGCCCGGGCCTTCGTGAAGGGCTTCCGCGACATGGCTTACGCCGCGCTCCTGGTGGGCTTCGCGCGGGCCATCTACGTGGTGCTGGAGGACGGCCGCATCGTGGACACGATCGTGCACGGGCTGTTCACGCCGGTGCAGGGGCTCCCGCCCGCGCTCGCCGGGCTCGGGATGATGTTGGCCCACGTCGCCGTCCACGTGCCCATTCCCTCGGTGAGCGGGCACGCCGTCCTCACGATGCCGATCCTGGTGCCCCTCTCCGACCTCCTCCACGTCTCCCGGCAGGTGGCGGTGCTGGCCTATCAGAGTGGCGCCGGCCTCACCGACATGATCACGCCCACCAACGGCTCGCTCCTCGCCCTCCTGGCAGCCGGCGGTGTCTCCTACCGCGACTGGTTCCCGTTCGTCGCTTCCCGCTACGCGGGGCTTCTGGCCCTGGGAGGCGCGGCGGTCGTCGCCGGGGCCCTGGCGGGGTGGGGTGGGTGAGGGACACTGGGTGACTTGCTGGAGCGCCCGGCTTGAGCGCCCCTCTAGAGCGCCATCCCGGCGAGCGTCGCCAGCGGATGCCACACGCCCGGGGGCGTGGCGTCAGGTCCGGGGCCGGTGTCGTCGCCGGGGTCTCATCGAGCGGGGGCGGCGGTCGCGGGACCGAGCGACGCGAGACCGCGGTCGACCGCCTCCCGCCACGGCGAGCCCACCGGTCCCGCGTGCCTCCAGAGACCGAGCGCCCGCTCGTAGTGACGCCGGGCCAGCTCCCGGTCGCCCCGCTCCTCGGCGAGCCGACCCAGCTCGAGCGCCGCGCGGGCCGTCAGGAATCCCACCCAGGTGGTCGGCGGCACCAGGGACCCGAACAGGGCCCGCGCGCTGTCTGGCTGTCCGGTGGTGCGGTACAGCTGCGCCAGGTGAAAGCGCATGGAGGGCTCGGGGAGAAACTCGACGGCGTTCTCCGTATGGATCGACCACAGCCGGAAGGCGCGACGCGCCTCCCGCATGGCAAGCGTCGCTTGCCCCCGTCGCTCCGCGAGTCGTGACTCGATGTCGGCCTCCAGGGCTTCGGCGTAGTGCTCCGGGGAACCTCCCGGCGGAAGCGTCCTCATCGTCCGGATCCAACGCCGCGCGATCACGGTGTCTCCGGCGGCGGCGTTCCACGCCCCGATGAGCCACCCGATCTCCGAGACGGGCTGGGTCCGGAGCCTGGCGAGCGCCGACTCCGGGGGCAGCCAGGCCTGGAGCTCCGACACGGCTCGGTGGGTGGGGCCGGAAGCGCCCACTCCATGGAGCGCGGCGGCCACGATCAGGCGGTCCAGCAGCCGGTAGACGTCGTTCCGACGGTAGCCCCCGGCGGCGATGGCGGAATCGACGGGCCCGATCCGGCCTTCGGCGATCTCCAGGCGGGCCAGCTCGGCCCCGGCCAGGACACTCCGGGACGGATCGCCGCTGACGTCGGCCATCGCCCGGAAGAGGGTCGCCGCGCGGCCGGGGCGCGAGACGCGGAGGGCTCGCAGCACCGCCAGGACCCGCGGGATCGGCAAGGCCGCGAGCCGGGGCACGGAGGCTGTAAACGTCTTCTCTCCCGAAAGGCTGGCGCGGAGCGCCGCGATCCAACCCGCAGCCAGGTCGCCGGTCGTGTCGGCGGCCAGGAGCCGACGCAGCTGGTCCCGCTGGTCCAGGGTGTCCTCCAGCGCCACGGCCAGCCAGGCTCGCGCCGTCAGCATGGGCACGTTCGTACTGTCCAGGCGAACGGTGCGCTCGGCGATCTCGCGGGCCTCCCCGTCGGGCAGGCCGAACTGCCAGCCATACGCTTCTGCGATGTACACGCGCTGAACGCGTGCCAGGAAGTCGGTGGAGTCCATCGCGAGGATCCGTCCGGTCGCATCCCATCCGCGCGCCCCTTCCGTGCGCACGGCGGCGTCCATCGCTTCGAGCCGAAGGCGGGTCCTGGGATTGACGGAGTCGGCGAACGGCTTCGCCCTCGCCAGGAGCTCGAAGAAGCCCTGGTAGGGCTGGCCCCGCGCGTAGAATCCCCAGGACTTGATCGTGACCGCTTCGACGAGGGCGAGCACGAAGCTGGAGTCCAGGGCGATGGCCCGGTCGATGGCGCGCGACGCCGAATCGACCCGCCCCTGGCGAAGCGCGGCTTTGGCCGCCAGGTAGGCCTTCAGGGCGTCCGGAGACCGGGTGGCGTCGAAGTTGAGCTCGGCCGGCACGTCGGGCGGCCGTCGGCGGCCCCAGAGATGAGCCAGGACTCCGACCGCGGTACGCCGGACCACAGCCAGCACGCTGTCCGCCGCTCCGCGGACCGCGAAGGTCGAGATCGGCTCCGAGCGGCCGACCTGGTAGACCCGAAGCGTGAGCTCGACGGCGCCGCCGACCGACACCACCGAGCCCAGGACGTACCGGTGGGCCCCCGCTGCCCGGGCGAGGTCCGGAGCCTCGTCGGACTCCGGTGGCGTCGCGGGCGCGTCGGCGGCGGGCCGGAGCGGCTTCCACAGCGTCCAGGGATCGACGAGCCGCAGGCCCGCGGTCCCGTCCAGGGCGGTGATCAGCAGATCGGGAGCCCCGTTCGCCCACACGGGATCCGTGCCGGCCGAAGTACGGAACGGGAAGACGGCGAGGCCCACGCGGCCGTCGGAACCGGAGGAGGGGAACCGGGCCCGCCCCACCTCCGCGGCGGTGGCGGCGGCCAGGATCCCCACCAGGAGGAAGGCGCCGCCCACCTGGAGCCAGCCACGGAGCGGGAGACGACGCGTTCCCGAAGCCGCGCCGCCGGGCGAGGCCTCCGCGTCCGAGGGTGTCCTTCGGATCCCATCCTCGGTGAGGTCGAAGAGCCAGGCGAGAACGGCGACGGCCGGAAAGCCCGCCAGGACGAGGACGACGAGGATCCGAAAGGCGAGATCGGGGAGGAGGAGGCCGGTGAACACGGGCTGCGCGCCCTCTAGAAGGGCGAACGCTCCCGCGCCGTACGCGACGAGGCTGCGGATCACCCGCCTCCGCGTCAGCTGGTCCCACAGCCAAGATTGGGCCGGAACGGGAGCTTCCATGCCTGTCCCCGGCGGCGGCGATCGGCCGGTCCACGGCGCCGGCGCTCGTTGTGCCAACAGAAGCCGCCCCTGCTCCCCAACGTAAGGCCGGTGGTCCGAGGCCGTCCAGCGCGCTATCGTCGATCGCGTTCGCTCGACCACGGCCGTCTCCACCAGGAGCGCCCGATGACCGCGTTCCGCCGCGTGTCCGCCCCGCCGGCCGTGCCGGTCGCCCCGTTGCTGGCCGGCGCCCTGCTGCTCGCCGCCGGGGCGCTCCCGGCCCAGGTGCCCGCGACGGCCGAGCAGACGCACATGGAGCGCTCGTTCCTGTCCGGGATCTCGACCGACAGCATCGGCACCTACATCCGCGTGATGACCGAGCATCCCACGTTTCCGGGATCGCCGTTCGCGCCCACGGTGGCTCGCATGACGGCGGAGCGGCTCCGTAGCTGGGGATGGGACGTCCGGGTCGACACCTTCTACATCCCGTTCCCGAGGCCCACCGAGCGCCGGCTCGAGCTCCTGGGGCCGCACCCGTTCGTGGCGAAGCTCCGTGAGCCCCCCGTCCCGGGAGATCCGTACTCGGCCCGCCAGGACGAGCACCTGGAGGCCTACTTCATCTTCGGCCCCGACGGCGACGTCACCGCGCCCCTCGTGTACGCGAACTTCGGCCTCCGGGCGGACTACGAGGCGCTGGCGCGCATGGGCGTGTCGGTGCGGGGGCGGATCGTCCTCGTCCGATCGGGCCGCATGTGGCGCGGGGGCAAGGTGGAGCTGGCCGCGGAGCGCGGGGCGGCGGCGGTCCTGGTCTACAACGACCCGATGGAGACGGGTTACTGGGACGAGGTGCCCTACCCGGAGGGACCGGGGCGCACGGCCGATGGCGTGGAGCGCGGCAGCATCCTGTTCGGCAAGTATCCGGGCGATCCGCTCACCCCGGATGTCCCGTCCACGAAGGACGCCCGGCGCCTGTCCATCCACGACACGGCCAACACGGTGGCCAGGATCCCGGCGCTGCCCCTGTCGGCGGCGGACGCGCGGCCGTTGCTGGCGAGCCTGGACGGACAGGTGGTCCCGCCGGCCTGGCGCGGGGCCCTGCCCCTCGCCTACCGCACGGGACCGAGTCGAGCGGAGGTGCACCTGGTGGTCCGCTACCGGTGGAAGACGATCCCGATCCGGGACGTCATCGCGGCGCTGCGCGGGTCGACCTGGCCCTCCGAGCTCATCGTACGCGGCAATCACCGGGACGGGTGGGTGTACGGGGCGCAGGACCCGCACTCCGGCCACTCCGAGATGCTGGAGGAAGCCCGGAATCTGGGCCGCCTGTACCGCGAAGGGTGGAGGCCGAAGCGGACCATCGTGTACGCGTCGTGGGAGGCCGAGGAGCAGGGGACGATCGGCTCCACGGAGTGGGTGGAGGAGAACGCGCGGCGCCTGGCCGACAGCGCCGACGTCTACCTCAACACCGACGTGATCGGACCGGGCGACCTCATGCTGACGGGCGCGTCGGCGTGGGCCGACTTCGCCACCGGGATCGCGGCCGACGTGCGCGACCCCGCCTCGGGCGTATCCATCCTGGACCGGGCGCGCGTGGCCAGCGAGGCGAGCCTGTACGGCGGTCCGGACGCGAGCCCGGCGGCCCCGCAGGCCCGGCCCTACGACGCCGAGCACGGCCGGCTCCGGGTGCAGCCTCCCGGCTACGGCTCCGATCACCACACCTTCGTGAGCCACGCCGGCGTCGGGACGCTGAACTTCGGGTTCTGGGGCGGCTTCAGCCTCGGCGCGTATCACACCTCCTACGACGACTTCGCCTGGTACCGCCGGTTCGGGGACCCGGGGTACCGGTACGGCGCCGCCGCGGCCCGCCTCAACGGCCTCGCGGTCCTGCGCCTGGCCGATGCCGGCGTGCTGCCGGTGGACTTCCGGGGCACGGCGGACGCGGTCGCGGGCCAGGTGGTCGCCGTTCGGAGGCTGTACGAGCGGCTGCGGCGCGGCGTGGCGCGCGACGACAGCCTCCTGGACCTCGGCGCCTACCGCATCCTGGCCGACTCGTCGCGCCCGCGCGTGCCGCCGGAGCGTCGACCGGTGCCGAGCCTGGACTTCGCGCCGCTGGACTCGGCCGCCGCCGCGGTCAGCGCCGCGGCCGACCGCTTCGAGGCGGCCTGGAGGGACGACGGGCCCGGCGGCGAGCGCGGCCGGCTCGATGCCGGGACGATCGGGCGGGTGAACGCCGCCATCCGGGAGGTGGACCGCGCCTTCCTCCGGCCCGGCGGGCTGCCCGGAAGGCCCTACTACGAGAACGAGCTGTGGTCACCGGGGAGGCTGTGGGACACGGTGCCGCTCCCGGCCGTGGGCGATGCGATGCTGGACGGCCGCTGGGACGAGGCGGCGCGCCAGGTCCCGCTCGCCGCGCGGACCTTCCGCTCCATCGCCGCGGCCATCGACCGGGTGACGGCGGCGCTCGACACCTCCACCACGAGCGAGCGATGAGACACATGGGTACGGAGCGCGCGCGCTGCGGCCCTACCGAGGGCTTCGGCCGACGGCGGAGGTCGGCGATGGGTTCGCCCCGACCGACGCGGGTGGCCGCCGCGGCCGGATGGACGGTGCTCGTCGCCGTCGGCCTCGCGGCCTGCGCGGGTGGCGGATCCGGGACCGGCGGCGCGAAGGCGGGCGACGTGGTGGTCCTTCGCGACACGCTGTCGAGCTGGTACCGGGACACTTACCGGCACTACCACGTGGCCGCCTCGGGCGAGCGAGCGGTCACGCACGACTGGCGGAGCGGCCGGGGCACCGAGCTGGTGGACCTCCGGTCCGGGGCGAGCCTGGCGAAGGACCTCGGGGCGGGACTCGACGAGGTGGACGAGGCGCTGTTCGCGGGCGGGGGCCGCCTGGTCCGGCGCGGCCGCGTGGGCGTGGACAGCGCCTGGTTCGCGACGGGCGCGAGCGGTCCCCGCAGGACGGCCGTGCCGTGGGACGCGCGCCCGGTCGCCGGGACGGACTCGGGCAGGGTGATCTGGTTCCGGCCCTCGGACTCGACCCTCCACGTGACGGAGGGGACCGGCGATGTTCAACTCGCGGTCGGTGGGCCGGTGTGGGCCGCCGTCCGCTCGCCCGCCGACGGCGCTCTCTTTGCCATGCTCGGGACGGAGAAGGGCGGGGCGGTGGCCGTGCGGGTCCGCGCCCCGGCGTTCGGGGATGGGAGCCCGGCCAGAGCGCGCGCGTCCGCCGGGGGCTCCGGGTCATCGGCGCCCCTCTCCATCGACACCATCGCGGGCCCGCTGGACGGCACGCCCGAGTTCGAGATCCTCGCGGTGGGGCCCCGGGGGCGCCGCCTCTATGTGGCGCTCGCCTCCGACTCGGCGCCGAACCTCGAGGTGCGTCACCGGCCCGAGGAGGGACGCAACCTGGACCTGTACGAGATCTCGGTGGCGGACGGCTCGCTTCGGCGGCTCACCTCGGACCCGGGTGACGACTTCGCCCCCCAGGTCGCGGCCGGAAAGCTGTACTGGACCCGGAACGACTTCCACAAGTCGATCGTGGTGTTCCGGTGGCCGGCCGCGGCCGATACGTCGCCCGGGCACGAGGGACGCCTCGTCGTGAGCCGCGGCATGATCCCCTACTGGCGCCCTGATGGGCGGGAGATCGACTACACGAAGGGGGCCGAGAGCCTGGCGGACGGCCCGTTCAGCATGGACGTGTGGGGCGTGGAGGTGGACTCGGGGGCTCGTCCGATGGGGGCGCCGCGGCCGCGGGTGCAGGGTTACCACGAGGACTTCACCACGGCGTGGTCCCCCGATGGAGCCTGGATCGCCTATCATTCGCACCGGCCGCAGGCGCCCGTGTGGCATTACGCCGGTCCCGGGATCGCCGACGACGTCTTCCTGCGCCGCCCGGACGCCCCGATGTCGAAGGAGATCCGGCTCACCGACTTCGGGTGGGAGGTGGGCTTCGTCGACTGGTCTCCCGACGGCCGGCGCATCGTGTTCACCTCGTGGGAGAAGGGCGGGGAGCCGGGTCGCGCGTGGCCCTGGATCGCGACGGTGGACACCGCGGCCGGGAAGCTCGCGTCCGCCCGGCGGCTGGACCTGCCCCCGGGAGCGCAGAGCGCCGAGTCGGGCGCCTGGGCGCCGGATGGGGACGAGCTCGCCTTCGACATCGCGATGGAGAGGGGCGGGCACGCCCTGTGGGTCCGGGACCTCGGTCCGGGCGGCGGCTGGCGGAAGGTGGTCGACTTCCCGAGCTCGACCTACGGCGGGGTGGACTGGACGCCGGACGGGAGGGAGCTGGTCTACGGCGCGCTCGCCGGAGACCGGATGCAGCTGTTCGCCGTGCCGGCCTCCGGCGGCGCCCCGCGGCAGCTCACCGGAGGCCGCTCGAACCACCTCCATCCCCAGGTCTCCCCGGACGGCCGCTGGATCGCGTGCACGCGCCTGGACCAGGTGAAGCTCCTCGAGGAGCGCCCGCTGGAAGGATCCTGAGGGGGAGGTCCAGGGGGCACACGGGAGGCCGGCGGGCAGCGGACCGGCCGATCGGCCGATCGCGGGCGGGCGTGTGCGCGGCCGCTTCGAAGGCCACGGGATCGAGCGGATCGTGGCGTCGATCGCTGCGCGAATGCCGCTCCTCAGATCCCCAGCGCCTCCAGCCACAGCCGCCGCACCTCGCTCGCGCCGCGGGCCGAGGGCTCGATGAAGCTGTGGCGCCAGTACCAGCGCTCGTCCTCGTCGGGGACGGTGAGGCCGTGGCCCAGGAAGCGGTCGTGGATGGGGACGAGGCGCGCCCCGGCCGCGCGGGCGATCTCCCCCGCGCGCCGGTTGAAGGCCTCGAGCGCTTCGAGCTCCCGGCGGAGAACGACGCCGTCCCCCAGGTCCCCCGTCCCGTCGCTCGGGTCGTACACCGTTCCCACCAGGAGGACCGCCTCCGGGAGGCGCTCCCGAAGCGAGCGAACGATGAGCGCCAGCCTGGCCGCCGTCTCCTCGGCCAGGATGCCGGCCGCGTCGTCGGCGGCGGGAAGGCTCGCGCCCGCGCCGGCCAGATCTCCGCCGCCTGCACTTTGGTCCCCGGTCTGTCCCTCGAGGTTCGACACGTCTCCGAGGAAGTCCTGGTCCAGCAGCGCGACCAGGTCGTTTCCGCCGGCCGTGAGGGTGACGAGGACCGGCGGCTGGAGGTCGGCGGGGATGCGGGGGAGCTGCCACTGGAGCACGCTTCCGGTCGTGGCACCGTCTTCGGTCAGGTTCAGATGGCGGATGCCGGGGCAGCGCGTGCGGAGATCGCGGCCGCCGAAGAGCGGCCAGCGACCGTCGTCGTTCCGGTGGAGCAGGGAGGCAGCGCCGAGCCCGGCCGGGGGAAGGGAGAGTCCCTCCCGCTCCGCCACGTCCAGGCCCGGGTACAGGTCGATCGAGATGCTGTCGCCCAGTGAGACGTAGGTTCGAAGGCCGAGCGGCTCGCGGACTCCACGCTCCGGCTCCTCGCCGTCGGCGGGTTGCTCCCGGAGCGCGCGGAGCGTCGCGGGCCGGGTCATGCACCCGCCGGCGGCTGGGGAACCGGAACCCCGGACCGGGTCGGTCCCGCTGCCGACCTCAGGGGCTCGCGGTGCTCACGTGCGCGGGAGGGGACGAGACGGGCTCCCGGGAGCGTAGCAGCGCCTGGAAGCCCGGCTCCTTCCGGAGCACGTCCCAGGTGGGGTCGATGCGGAGAAGCGCGGGGGACGTGAGCGAACCGGTGGGGAGCTGGAGGGCCCGCCGGAGCTGGTCGATCGCCTTCGCCTTCTCACCCACCCGGGCCTCGATCCACGCATTCCAGTACAGGAACTCGGGGCCCGTGATCGCGTCCCGGCTCACCGGCATGAGCTCGACCGCGTGCCGGCCCTCGCTCAGCGCTTCGTCGTTTCGGCCCAGGCCGGCGTCGGCCAGGCCGAGGGCCAGGTGGAGGTCGGGGTCATCGGGTCGCCGCTCGAGGTCCTGGCGCACCAGGGAGCGCGCGGCCACGTAGCTCTGCCGGGCGGCGGCCGAATCTCCGGCGCCCTCCTGGGCCATGGCGATGAACAGGAGCCGCGGAAGCGCCACGTTGCTCGTCGAGGCCCACTCGGTCGACGTGTCGGACCGAGCTACTCGTACGGCTGCGGCGAAGTCACTGCCGAAGAATGCCGTGTAGAAGAGCGCCACCACGTTCGACGCGTACCGTGGGCTGCCCGGCTCGAGGACGGAGAGGGCGGCGCGTAGCGGACCCAGATTGCCCGACCGGAGCACTTCGTTGATGCCGCGGTCGATCCGGTAGTCGACCGTGTCGTAGCCGATCGCCAGGGCCCGCGCCTCCGTCGAATCGACGGCATCGTAACGGCGCAGCAACTGGTAGGTGAGCGCGAGCTGCCCGAGCGAGTTGAGGTTCCGCGGGTCGAGCAGGGTGGCGCGCGTAAAGGCGGCCACGGCCTTCTCCATCGCGCCCTGGCGCCGCAGAATGGCGGCCAGGTCCAC
Organism: uncultured Gemmatimonadota bacterium; assembly: GCA_964465015.1. Classification (GTDB taxonomy): domain Bacteria; phylum Gemmatimonadota; class Gemmatimonadetes; order Palauibacterales; family Palauibacteraceae; genus Humimonas. The sequence goes on along the minus strand of CAYXHP010000012.1, from coordinate 753 downwards.
CTCGATGTCGGCGCTGTTGGGCAGGGACTCCCGCGCGAGCTCGAGCTGGGCCAAAGCGGAGTCGTAGTTCCGGTGGCCCCAGTATTGGTACAGCGCCAGCGCCAGGTGGCCCTCGCCCAGGTCCGGCTTCAGCGCCAGGGACCGGTCGGCGGCCGCCTTCGCCGCGGCCAGCCGGGACGCCGTTCGGTCGGGAGCGAAGAAGTACATCGACATGTGCGCCTGGGCGAGCCCCGCCCACGCGAGCGCGAAGGTCGAGTCGCGCGCCAGTGCCTGCTCGTACAGCTGAATGGCCGGCGGTATCTCCTGCGCCACCAGGTTGTTGTTGTCCTGGACGCGGCGGAAGTGAGCGTCGGCCCTCAGGTAGAGCTCGTAGGCGGCCGCGTTCGTGGTGGGCGGAGCGGTGACGCGCGCCCGCTCCGAGGGTGTGAGCCGGGCCTGGAGCGCATCGGCCACATTGCCCGCCACCTCGCCCTCCACCCCGAACACGTTGTCGAGCGTGCGCGTGTAGTAGTTGGCCCACAGGTGTTGGTCCGTGCGGGTGTCGATGAGCTGCACGTTGATCAGCACCTGCTGGCCCGAGCGCTGCACGCTGCCTTCCAGCACCGTGGCCACGCCCAGCTCCCTCCCCACGCCCTTCAGATCCTGCGGCTGGTGACCGTAGCGCTCCGTGGACGTGCGCGAGATGACCTTGAGGTCGCCCATGCCGGCCAGCTTGGTGAGGATCATGTCCTGCATGCCGGTGGCGAAGAAGGC
>CAYXHP010000011.1:0-7295 GCA_964465015.1 uncultured Gemmatimonadota bacterium | reverse complement strand
GACCCGATCGCGCTGGCCGCCGACCACGCGGGGCTGGGCTGGATGTCGGGGATCATCAAGCTGGGCGCCATCGCCGGCCTCTCCTCGGTGATCCTGGTCATGCTCATGGGCCAGTCGCGGATCTTCTGGACCATGTCGCGCGACGGGCTCCTGCCCCAGTTCGTGAACAAGATCCACCCGAAGTTCCGCACCCCCTGGATCACCTCCATCGTGACCGGCACGATCGTGGCCTTCTTCGCCGCCATCCTGCCGGTCCGCGACGCGGCCAGCCTGGTGTCCATCGGCACTCTGCTGGCCTTCGTGATCGTGTCGATCGGGATCCTGGTGTTGCGGCTCAGGGAGCCGGAGCTACCCCGGCCCTTCAAGACGCCGTGGGTGTGGTTCGTGGCCCCGATGGGAGCCATTTCGGCCTTCTACCTCATGGCGTCGCTGCCGCTGGTGACCTGGCTGCGGCTGCTCATCTGGTTCGTGCTCGGGATGATCTTCTACTTCACCTACGGGGCGCGGAACAGCCGGCTGGCGGGCGGGGAGCCGGCGGCCGGCGCGGAGGAGCCGCCCGCGGCCTGATCGGAGGGTCCCGCGCCTGGCCGACGCGCTCCCCGCCCGAGGAGCGCGTCGGCCAGGCGCGGGAGGATTTCGCCGGTGCGGCCGTCCACCCGCAGGTCGGCGAGCGCGTCGCCGCGCGTCTCGCCCACGTTCACGATGGCCACGGGCCGGCCTTCTTCCGCGGCGCGCCGCACGAAGCGGTAGCCCGAGTAGACGGCCAGGGAGGAGCCGGCCACCAGCAGGACATCTCCCTCCTCGAACAGCCGCCACGCCTCCTCGACCGTGGGGCGCGGCACGTTCTCGCCGAAGAATACGACGTCGGGCTTGAGGACCCCGCCGCACCGGCGGCACCCGGGGAGACGGAAGGCACCGGGGTCCGCGCCGCCCAGGTCCGCGTCACCGTCGGGCCGCATCCGCGCCTTCCCGTCCGGGCGAAAGTCGGCGTCCCCATCGGGTAGGAGCTCCGCGTCGCGGTCCGGGCACGGCCATCCAGGATTGAGGCCGCGCAGCCGATCCTGCACGGCCGAGCGCGATTCCGGCGCCCCGCACTCCAGGCACAGGACGCGCGAGAGCGTCCCGTGCAGCTCCACCACGCGCCGGCTGCCGGCGGCCTGGTGGAGGCCATCCACGTTCTGGGTGATCACCCCGCGCACCTGGCCCGCCTCCTCGAGGCGGGCCAGGGCCCGATGACCGGGGTTGGGCCGCGCGCCGGACATGCGCGGCCAGCCCACGGCGCTCCGAGCCCAGTAGCGGCTCCGGGCCTCGCGGCTCCGGACGAACTCCTGGTAGCGGATCGGCATCGGGGTACGCTCGTGCTGGCCGGCGCCGCGGTAGTCCGGGATCCCGGACTCGGTGCTGACGCCGGCGCCCGTGAGGACGACGATGCGGCGCTGCCCGAGGAGGTCGGTCAGCCGGTCCAGGCTCGTCGCATCACCCATCGCGTTCGGGGAAGTGGTCGCACCCGGAGTGCGCCATCTGGCTCGGGCGCAATCTAGGAGCGCGGGGACGTTCACTGAAGGGGAGGGAGAGGATCCAGGCTGCCCCGCCGCCGGCGGGAGGTGGGGGGCCCGGACCTGTGGCGTGCAGCCGTCACTCGGCGTCCTCCCGGCGCGCCGGCGAGTCGCACCGTTCACGCTAAGCCCATTCTCGACAAGATATTACATATACACGCAGCCGAGGTCTCGGACTTGCTGAACGGGCCCTGCGCGTTCTCTGCGTGTGCGCGGGCCCGGCACCGGCGCCCTCGAGCCGCATCGCCGTCCATTCCTGGAAGATGCCGAGGGGAGGAGGCGGAAGTATGAGCTGTATCCGGAAGTGGCTGCTCACGGCTTGGGGCGTCCTCGGGGCTTGCCTCGCGTTCGTCTTCGCCGGACCCAACCCCTTACTGTGGCTGATCGTCGTCGGGGTTCCGTGGCTGATCGGCCTCGTCCTGCTCGCCGCCGCGCCCGCCGGGCGACTGCAGGCCGCGGCCGGTGCGCTGCTCGAGAGCCAGGCCGTCGCATTCGCGGCCATCCCGGCGGTGGCTCTCGTGGTGCTGGGAGTCCAGATCTTCAGCCTCGATTTCGTCCTCTGGGCCCTCACCTGGATGGGACTCGTCGCAATCTCCCTGGCGACGCTCGGGCGGGTCGCCCGGCTGCGTGAGACGTTTCTCGGAACCGCCCTCGCTGCCGTGACGGTGCTCCTGACCGGCTGGGTCACGAACCGGGTGCTGAACCGGTCGGCCGTGGCCGACCGGTGGGGTTCTCCCCAGGTCATGCGCGCCTGGGACTCGCGGTACGGCCAGCTGTGGAGGCACAACATCTTCGGGCTCCGCTCGCCCTACGAGCGGGCTAAGAAGCCGCCGGGCACGGTACGGGTGCTGGCCCTGGGCGACTCTTTCACATGGGGCGACAAGATCGTCAGCGCCGACAGCGTGTGGCCGGCACGCCTGGAGGGGCTGCTACGACTTCGCGATCCGAAGCACCAGATCCAGGTCGTGAACGCGGGCATGCGCGGCTTCACCACCGCCAACGAAGGCGAGATGCTGCACCGGGTCGGGTGGCGGTACCACCCCGACCTCGTGCTGGTTCAGTGGCTGGCGAACGACCCGTGGCCAAGCGGTCCCGATTTCGCGCACAAGTCTTCAAGAGACATGTGGCCGCAACCCGAACTCCTGCCGTATCGGTTCCGAACGGGCTGGTTCGGAACGAGCACCCTGTACGCTTTCCTCAAGATACACATCGACCGATTGCTCCATCCGCTGCCCGCGGCCACCACACGGTTCGGCCGGTTCTTCGTGCCCACGTATCCCGGCTTCCGGCAGATGAAAGCCGCGCTGACCAGCATGGGGACGGAGGCCCACGCCCACGGTGTCCCCATCGTGCTCGTCATCTGGCCCATGGCCCTCCCCGGCCGCTGGACAGCCGCGGACTATCCCATGCGGGGCATTCAGCGGGAGGTCAAGCGGCTGGCGGAAGCAGACGGCTTTCACGTCCTGGACCTCACAGGCGCCTTCGCGCAAGCCCTCGGGCCCGCGAACTGGAGGACCCTGTGGGCCACGCCCTATGATGCCCATCCCAGCGTCGCGGCCGACGCGATCGCCGCGCGCGCCATCGAGGACTACCTGATCCACCGTTCGTGGGCCGCCCACGCGCTCGGGACGGCGACCGCTCCATCAGACGGTTTCTGACCACGAGCTCCTGGTCCGCCGGCATCCTGGGCTCTGCGGAATCCTCGCCGGTGGCGCCCATGCGCCGAATGAAGCTTCGCCTCCGCTCCTACAGCCTCAGCAGGTACTGGAACTTGGCGAAGAACTGGCGGTCGCGCGGGTGGAGGCCGGTCTCGGAGGGACCGACCAGGCCGCCCGGCCGGTAGTCCTGGTAGCCCAGGCTCGACCCGACGTAGAACAGCGTGAAGGGGTTGATCCTGTAGGTGAGGAGCGGCTCCACGTCCAGCTGCCGCGCGAAGTCGTCGTACTGGACGACGAGCCGGAGAAAGGCCCGGCGCGTGAACTGGAGGCTGGTGCGCGTGCGCGCGATCCAGCCGCTGTAGATTTCCGAGCCGTCCTTGCGGTCCAGCTTCGTGATCGTGACATCGGGCTCGATCACCAGTCGGTCCACGGGCTTGATGGTGCCATACAGCTCCACCGTCGTGCCGGTCCCGACGACCGGCACCGCCAGGTTGCGGGCGATCTGGTCGCCGTAGCCGAACGAGACACCCAGGTGCACCGGATCGCTGAAGTTGGACTGCGCGTATGCCGACCAGTTGCCGATCCCGCGCAGGTCCACGCCCCGGAAGCGCTCGTTGCTCAGGTAGTACGACGCCCCCGCGTAGGTCTGGCCGGTGAGCTGCACCGATACGGACGGATGGACGTACTCCTGCTTGCGGACGCCCGCGAAGTTCCAGGTCCGCACGATGTCCACGTCCCAGTCGATCTGGTTCAGGAGCCGGGTGAGGGGATACGCCGTGGCGTGCGGGCTCACCAGGATCTGGCGGTAGTCGTTCTGAGGGATGAAGCCGTTCTCGGCCCGAAAGGTCGGACTCAGGGCGTCGTACTCGGCGTGCAGCTGCCAGTGACGGTGGTCCTCCATGTAGCGTGCGTGCTGTGCGTAGCCCCAGAACGACTCCCCGTCGAAGACGTCCGTGTGGGCGCCCCGGTCGAAGGTCGCCGACCCGAGGGACGCCGTCGGGCCGGCCGCATCCGGCTCGCGGGTGTGGCTGGCCAGGATCTGGTACTCGAACGAGCTGTGCGGACCCAGGCGCATCCGGAGGTCCGGCCCGAGGACGGAGTTCGAGCCCGGGCCGCCGTCCAGCCGACGGTCGGTGAGCGTGATTCCGACGTGCGAGTCCTGGCTGAAGTCCTCCTGCGCTCGGAGGATGTTGGTGAAGCTCTTGCCCGCCTGCCCCACGAAGCTGCCCTCCTCGAACGGGAGGAGCAGAGGTGAATGGTCGTCGCGGGCCGACAGGTAGGCCAGGCTGGAGTGGCCCTGGCGAAGCGTGAACTTGGCCGCCCCCTGCGGATCGTTCACCGAGCGCGTGTAGATGGCCTCGATCGGCGTCTGGAAGAGGTCGGAGCCCTCCTGGAAGAAGGGGCGCTTCTCGGGATAGAAGAGCGCGAACGTCGTGTTGACGTCGATCTGCGCCGCGTCCGACTCCACCTGGCTGAAGTCCGGGTTGATCGTGGCTTCGGCGGTGACCCCGGTGGCGAACGCGTACTTGGCTCCCAGTGAAAGGCTTCCCTTGACCCCGTCACCCGCGAAGCCCGAGGACGGATCGTCCGGATTCCGCAGAGACGAGGCATCCGTCCCGACCGCCGACGGAAGGAGCTCCAGCGCCCCGCCCGGGTGGACGCCGCGGATGCCCGTCAGGGTCCCCAGCTGGCACAGGAGGCACGGATCACCCAGGTCGAGGGCCGCCCAGCTGAACTCCTCCTCGCTGGCCCGGGGACGGTGCCGGAGAAAGGTGACGCCCCAGCTCTGCTCCGCACGGTCGGGGAAGCGCAGGCTGGCGAACGGCACGGCCATCTCGATCTGGTAGCCGTAGTCGGTGATCCGCGCCGCCGTGTGATAGACGACATCGAAGGTGATGTCCTTCCCCTGGCCCGACACGCGCCGCCAGTCGGCCTGGATCCCGAGCGGATTGGCGAACAGCTCGTAGGCCCAGGCGCCGTTCCCGTACGTGTCCAGGAAGATGCCGAAGATGTCGTCGCCCTGGTTCTTGTCCCGGTCGCTGAAGGTGGAGCGAAGCGACCCCGGGTCGTCGCAAGCGATCAGCGCCACGTACAGGTTGTCCTGGTCGTAGGTGACCAGGGCCATGTTGCCCTGCGTGGGGGCGATGTTCTGGTCCGGGAGGAACTCGGTGAAGTGGGTGGCCGCCGCGGCGTCCCTCCAGCCCGGGTCGTCCAGCTTGCCGTCCAGATGGATGGGGCCGTCGGCGCGATGGACCTTCAGCTCGGGATGGGGCGTGGGGCGGAAGTCCTTCTCGTCACGAGTGTAGCCGTGACAGTAGGCCGCGACCCGGGCCGCGGCGCCGCCGGACCCGGAGGTCGCGGTGGACGGGTCTTTCGCCTGAGCCGCCACGGGCCGGGACGCAATCGCCGCCGCTAGCACGGCGAGGGCGAGCACCGAGACGATACGAGATCCCGGGCTCCTCCCGGTCGAGGCCAGGCCCGTCACGCTGATCCATTCCTGTCCGCCATGCTCCCCTTCCGACTCGGCTCCGGTCCGTTCCCGCGCGGCCGACGCCGGCCCCGGGGAGCGGGCGCCACTCCATGGACACCCTGGGTCGCCCCATGGTTGGGGGACGCCTTCAGAATGAGTCTACGCCCGGGACATGGCGAGGGTTTCGCGAAGGGGGGTCGGGCGGCCGGTCGGAGAGAACGGCGAACACGTGTCGATCGCGGAGGACGGGAGCCCCTGGAGGCGACACGAGACCGCGGAGGCGGGCCGGGACCGGCGGCGGAGAGTCCCGCCGGCGCCGGAGGTCAGACGCCGGCCAGCTCGGGCTCGGCGCTGGTGAAGACCACCTCGATGGGCGTGCCGCCCCTCCGCGCCGCGACCCTGCGCTCGACCTCCCGGAGCAGGTCCAGGTGACGGCTGTCGAAGGCGCCGTGTCCCTGGTCGAAAGGCTCCAGGATCGTGTAGGCGGAGGGCGAGCCCGGTCCCGCCAGCACCGCTCGCGTCGCCTTGCGCACCGCCGCCACCTCGCGCGCGCTGAGCGGCCGCACGCTCCGGGTGCGCTCCGGTCTGTGGGTGATGGCCCGCTCCCGGAGCATTACATCCCAGCTGGGCTCGCGCCCCGTCCACCTCGTCATGTAGTCCTTCATCGTGCCTCCGTCGTCGCCAGCGGTCCGCGGCGGCGCCGTCCGACACGGGCTCGGGGCGCGCTCACCGTGGCATGCAACGTGGAGGAAGAGTGCGGCCGGGTCTGTAGGGAGATTCCGGAGAGCGCCGTGGGGGAAGCCACGGATCGGCGGGACGGGAGCGTCCCTACGACCGAGGACGAGCGCGAGATCACGGGAGTCCGGAGCGACACGCGAAGCGGACGATCGCCCGCCGGCCGTGCCATTCTCTGGCGGCGTGCGGGACCGTCGTGCGGAGCCGCCCGCTCCCCGAGCGGGCGGGCGGCACGGCCGTCCGAACGCGGCCGCCCCTCCGTCGTCGGCGGTCTAGGTGGTGGCGGCGGCCGCCTTCTCCGGACGGGCCGCATGTCCGGACCGACCGTCGCCGGCGCCGTTCTTCCGGACCGGCTGGATGCCGAGCTCTCGCTCCATCTCCGCCACCCGGCGAAGCGTGCCGAGCACGCTGTCCGGCGTCAGGGAGATCGTGTCGATCCCGGCCTCGACCAGGAACGCCGCGAAGTCTGGATGGTCACTCGGGGCCTGGCCGCAGATGCCGACCTTGGAGCCGGCGGCCTTGGCCCGGGTGATCAGGTCGCGGATCGTGCGCTTCACGGCCTCGTTCCGCTCGTCGAACAGGTAGGCCAGGCGGGCGGCGTCCCGGTCCACGCCCAGGGTGAGCTGGGTGAGGTCGTTGGAGCCGATCGAGAAGCCGTCGAAGCGCTCGGCGAACTCTTCGGCCAGGATGACGTTGGAGGGGATCTCGGCCATGACGTACACCTCGAGGCCGTCCTTGCCGCGCTCGAGCCCGTTCTCCGCCAGCACGTCGAGCACCCGGTCGGCCTCCTCGAGCGTGCGGCAGAACGGGATCATCACGACGACGTTGGTGAGCCCCATCTCCTCCCGCGCCTTGTGGATGGCGCGGCACTCGAGC
>CAYXHP010000010.1:0-24838 GCA_964465015.1 uncultured Gemmatimonadota bacterium | reverse complement strand
AGCTCCTCGCCCTGGCCAGACTCCTCATCGACAGCCGACGGGACCATGACCTCCACCAGGCGTAGCCCGATGTCGAGGAACATCATTCGGCACGGCGGCCGCGAGCCGTCCGACCGCGACCTCCTCCTGTTCCTGGCACTCTGCCTGAGCTTCGACCGGTCCCCGAGCGGGATCGCGCGGCTGCGGAGACGTCTGGGATCGCGCCGGTCCACGTGGCCCGCCCTCATCGAGTTCGCGAACCGCGAGCTGCTGGCACCCACCGTGTGGGTCGCGCTGCGCGACAAGGAGCTCACGGACGAGCTCCCCGCCGCCTGCGCCGACTACCTCCGCCGCGCCCACGCGGTGAACCGGGTCCGGAACGACCGTATCCGGGGCGAGCTCGAGGCGGCCATCGCCGCCCTCAATCGCGCCGGGATCCGCCCGGTCCTCCTCAAGGGCGCCGTGGAGCTGTTCGTCGGCCGCTACCCGGAACCGGGGGCGCGCATCCTCCGCGACCTCGATCTCCTGGTCCTCCGGGAGGACCACGACCGGGCCGTCCAGGCGCTGGTGAGCCTGGACTACGAGGTGGAGCCCAGGGAGGTGGAGTGGGTCACCTACTGGACTGGCCTGGCCCGGGCCGGCGCCATCGCGCCGATCGACCTGCACTGGTACGTGAGCGCGCAGCGCGGCCTACTGTCCCCGGAGGAGGCCTGGCGCGACTCGGTGCTCCACCGGGTGGGCGACCTGGAGTTCCGGCTCCTGTCGACCGAGCACCAGATCGTCCACAACCTGCTCCACTCCGAGCTCCAGGATCACGGTAGCCATCTCGCCTTCGTGTGGCTGCGACAGCTGGTCGACTTCGGGGCGCTGTGCCGGCTGCACGAGGGCTCGATGGACTGGGCCGCGGTCCGCAGCCGCTTCGACGAGCACGGGCTGGCCCGCGTTCCCGTCACCCGGCTCTACATGGCCCAGCGACTCCTGGGCCTGCCGATGCCGGCAGAGATCCGGCCGACTCTCGCGGCGCGACTCCATTACAGGCGCTGCCTGGCCCAGCTGCGCTGGCGCTGGCCGATGGCGCTCGCCCGGCTGTGGGCCACCCTCGCGAGCCCGCTGGACTCCCACCTCCTCGACACCGTGTACGGCCTGGAGGGCGGGCGGCTCGAGCTGGCCCGGGTCCGCATCCGTCACGCCTTCCGGCTGCTGCACAGCTATCATGGTCGGCTGACGGAGATCGTCCGGCACAAGCGGGCCAAGTTCGAATGAGCCCGGTGGCCGCCGGCGTCGAGAGGCCGCCTCCCCTGCCCGAGGGAGCCCTGGAGCTGGCCGCGGAGCACTTCGACCTCGCTCGCGAGCGAGCCGAGGTGCGGTCGTGGGACTACCGTGTCGCCGGAGGTGTGGTGCGGGTCCGGATCGTCGGCCCGGCCCTCTCCGACGAGCTCGGGCGGGCATGCGAGCACCTGCGCATCGAAGCCACAGGTGAAGCGCCCATCCTCGCCGTGGACGTGTGGCACGAGGAGGAGACCGGCATCGGCCGACCGGGCCCGCCGCCGGATCCCGACCTGGCGCCGTACGGGATCCTGTCCGCGTCCGAGGACCGGCGATACGTGGCCGAGGAGCGGCCCCACAGCATGGGCTGGCTCGACCGGAAGACTGGCCGGGCCATCGTGTGGGTCTCGTCGGTGCGACGCCTGCACCTGGACGAGCGCGCGCGACCCTTCCACCGCTTTCTCGCGCTCCGGCTCCAGGACCGGGGGATCCAGTTCATCCACGCGGGACTGGTGAGCTGGGAGGGCGGCGGAGCGCTGTTCACCGGCAGGGGTGGCTCGGGGAAGTCGACCGCGTCGATCTCCTGCGTCCTCGACGGCTTCCAATACCTGGGCGACGACTTCATCGGACTCGAGGCCCGCGAGGACGGGTCCTTCGTGGGGCACAGCCTGTATGGCACCGCGGTGATCGACCTCGGTCACATGGGGCGCTTTCCGGCGCTCGCGGGTGTGAGCGAGACCGGCAACTACCCGTTCGAGCCCAAGTCCGTGGCCTGGCTCGGCGAGCTGGAGGACGTGCGCTTCGAGGCGTCGACGCCGATCCGGGCCGTCGTGCTGCCGGTCGTGGAGGCGCGCGAGGACGCGACGGTGGCGGCGCCCGCGTCGGCGCGGGAGGCCTTGCTGGCCCTGGCGCCCAGCTCCGTGCTCTATCTCCCGTCCGCGGGGACGCGCGCGATGGACCGCCTGGGCGCTCTGGTGGAGGGCGTCCCGAGCTACCGGCTCCGGCTCGGCCGGGACCCGGCCCGAATTCCCGATCGCGTCCGAGACATCCTGGCCGGGTCATGGCCCGGCCGTAACAGAACAAGGGGGCACACGTGACGAACCAACTGCGGGACGACAGCCACGTTCGGCCGAACGAGGAGGAGGTGGCGTCCAAGGTCGTCGACGGCGAGGCCATTCTCATCAACCTCACGAACGGCCTCTACTACAGCATGGATGGGGTGAGCGGCTACGTCTGGGCCCTCATCATGGAGGGCAGCTCCGTGGACCACATGGCGGGCATGCTCGCCGAGCGATATCCGGTCGACGCGGACGAAGCGCGAGAGGACGTGCGGCTCCTGGTCCACGAGCTCCTGGCCGAGGGCCTGATCACCGTGAACGGCGGGGCTCCTTCGACCGAACCGGTCGAACCGCCCGCCGGGTCGACCGATGCGTACGAGGCCCCTTCGCTCACCCGGTACGACGACATGGCCGAGATGTTCGCCCTGGACCCGCCCCTGCCCGAGCTTCCGCCGCTACCGACCGAGCCATCGGTGTGACGCGGCGGCCCGCGCCCTGGAACCGATGCGCAGCGCCGCGCGTGACGCGCTCCGCGTCCTGCTGCCGACTTCCGCGCAGACCGCCCTGCTGCGCGCCGCCCTCTATCGGGACGAGGCGGGACGCCGGGCCTGGGAGGAGTGGCGCCGGGACGCACTGACCCCCAGGGAGGCGGTCGGCGAGGAGCAGAAGGGACTGCTGCCGCTCCTGTACCTGGCGGCGGCCCGAAACGGCGTGGAGTCCGAACCTGAGGTGGCGAGCTGGCTGCGGGCCGCCTACTTCCGCGAGGAGCTCCGCGGTCACGCGTATCGCCGCATTCTCCGGGAGGCCCTGGCGGCCCTCTCGGACCAGGTTCGGGGCCCCGTCGTGCTGGGAGGCTGCGCGCTCTCCGACACCGTCTACGACGAGCCGTCCTCGCGTCATTCGCACGGGATCGAGCTCCTCCTCCGGCGGGACGACATGCGCCCCGCGGCGCCCCGCCTCCGCGACATCGGATTCCGGCCCGCCGGCCGTCCCCACCTGTACCGGCCCGCTCCCCGCGCGACCACCTGGGTCCACGCATCGGGCCTGCCGCTGGACCTGTACACCCGCGTCTTCCGCACGGAGCGGGGCGACGCCTCCGCGGAAGCGGCGTGGGAACGCGCGCGGCCCCTTCCCGGCCTGGACGCGGCCATGCTGGGCCCGGAGGACGCCCTGCTCCACGTGTGCGCCCGGGCCGCCCGCTCAGGCAGCCGCGTCTCCCTCCGCTGGGCCTGCGACGCGTGGCTCCTCCTCGACCGGTGCCGCGCCCTGGACTGGGAGCTGTTCCTCTCGGCGGCGCGGGCCGCCCGGCTGGGCCTTCCACTCCGCGTGCTGGTGCGCTATCTGGCGGAGGAGCTGGACGCTCCCGTTCCCCACGACATCCTGGCGGCGCTCGACGCCCTGGCCGCCGAAACCGGGGCCGCGGGCCTGGAGACCGCCGTGCTCGGGGCTCTGGCCGGGTCGCACGCGCGCATGCGCCGTGTGCTCGTTTCCGGTCCCGGCTGGTCCGCCCGGCTGGCGCTGCTGCGGTGCCTCGTCGCGCCCTCCCCGGCCAGCGTCCTCGAACTGGGGCATGTCTCGAACCGGTCCCAGCTTCCCGCCTACTACGTGATGCGCCCGCTGCTGTACGTCGGCCGCCGCGTGGCACGGCTGGGCGCGCGGTCGATCGCGGCGCTCGCCCGCCGGCCGGGTCCCGCATGACGGCTCCCGGATCCCCCGGCTCCCCGGATACCGCGAGACCGACCGTCCTCATCACCGGCGCGGCCGGCAGCATCGGTCGAAAGCTCCGGCGTCACCTGGACGGCCGGTACGAGCTCCGACTCGTGGACCTCCATCCAGGGGACGACCCGGCGGTGGCGGCGGCCGACCTCAGCCGACCCGACGAAGGGTGGATGCGACTGTTCGACGGCGCCGATATCGTGCTGCACTGCGCCGCCGCGTCCCGCGTCGGTGCGCGCTGGCGGCAGGTCGTGCGCCACAACATCGAGGCCACGATCAACGTGCTCGAAGCGGCCACGAACAACGGCGCGAGGCGCGTCATCCTCATGAGCTCGAGCTGGACGATGGCCGGCTATCGCTTCGGAACGGAGCGCCTGACGACCGATCTTCCCACCCGGCCCATCAACCCGTACGGTGTGTCCAAGGTCGTCGGCGAGCGACTCGGCCACGGCTACTCCGTGCACCACGGCCTGTCGGTCATCTGTCTCCGCATCGGCGCCTGTCCGGTCGAGAACGGGAGCCGGCCGCGGCCACGCGCCAGGCACGGCCTCTGGGAACAGGGGCTGTGGATCAGTAATCGCGACCTGTGCCAGCTGGTCGAACGCTCGATCACGGCGCCCCACATTTCCTTCGCCATCGTGAACGGCATGTCCGACAACCCCGGCATGCGGTGGGACCTGACCGAGACCCGCCGGCTGCTGGGCTACGAGCCCGTGGACGCTCGGATGGCCGAGCTGAGCGTCGCGGCGCGCCTCCGGGAGGCGGCGGCAAGGATCGCTTTCCGGCTCCGACACCTCCTGCGCTGACGCCGGATGGAGGACTTCCGCCGACAGACCCTCGATGCGCTGAGCTGGAGCGGCGCCGCCCAGTTCGTCCGACAGCTGATCTGGCTCGTCCTCGGGATCGTGCTCGCGCGCCTGCTCACGCCGCGCGACTTCGGGCTCATCGCCATGATCGTGGTACTCACCGGCTTCGCTTCGCTGTTCCTCGAGGCCGGTTTCGGGTCCGCCCTGATCCAACGCAAGGATGCCGGCGAGCGCCACCTCTCGTCGGTGTTCTGGCTCAACCTCTCGCTGGGCGCGGCCCTCACCCTCCTGGTCGGCGCGGCCGCGCCCGCCATCGCCCGCTTCTACGGCGAGCCCCGCCTGGTGCCGCTGACGCGCGTCGTGTCACTCACCTTCCTGTTCAACTCCCTGGGCGTGGTCCAGGACGCCCTGTTTCGGAAGCGGCTCGACTTCCGGGCCATCGCCCGGGCGGACATCGTGAGCCTGCTCGTCTCTGGAGCCGCCGCGGTGGTCATGGCGCTCAGGGGCTTCGGCGTGTGGAGCCTGGTGGTGAGGGTGGTGGGCACGGTCGGGCTCCGCACCGTCCTGCTGTGGACGGCCAGCGACTGGAGACCGCGCTGGAGGTTCGATCGGGCCGCCGTGGGCGAGCTGTTCGGCTTCGGGGCCGGCCAGCTCGGATCCCGAAGCGTGGATTACTGGGCCCGGCACGCCGACGACCTCCTCATCGGCAAGGTCCTGGGCTCCACGCCCCTGGGCATCTACGACAAGGCGTACCAGGTCATGCTCTTCCCCCTGACCAACGTCACCTGGGTCATCGCGGAGGTCATGTTCCCGTCCCTGGCCCTCGTGCAGGAGGACAGCGAGCGGATGGGACGCATCTTCCTCCGGACCACGCGCGTCATCGCGCTCGTGGCCTTCCCCCTCATGATCGGGGCCTTCGTCACCGCCCGGCCGCTCGTGCTCACGGTCCTGGGCTCCCGTTGGTTGGGCATGGTGCCCATCGTACGGGTGATCTGGCTGGCCGGCATGGCCGAGTCGCTGGTGGGGCTGGCCGGCTCACTGTATCTGGCCCAGGGCGAGGCCGCCCTCAAGTTCCGGGTCCGCCTGGTGGTCAAGGGCCTGCTCGTGGCGGCGATCATCGTCGGGCTCCGCTGGGGCGTGGTCGGCGTCGCGATCGGATATACCACCGCCATGCTCATCGGCACGTATCCCGACCTCCGCTGGGCCGGGGGGCTGGTGGGGCTCCGCTATGCGGACATCCTGCGCAGCGTGGCCCCGGCGCTGGGGTGCGGGGCGGCCATGGGCCTCCTGGCCTGGGTCGCCGGAGCCCTCGTCCCGCCCGCGTGGCCGGTAGCGGCGCGGCTGGGCGTCCAGGTGGCCACCGGCGCGGCCTCGTACTGGATGCTCCTCAGGCTCTTCCGCGTCGGCGCCTACGCCGACCTCCTGCGCGTCCTCGGGGAGCAGCTCCGCGCGATCAGGACCCGCAGCGCCTGAGAGGTCATCGCCATCCTCGGCAACCGGCGCTCATCGGTCGGCGGAGGCGTGACGGTCGCCGGGGCTCCCACCCAACCCTTTCTCCGTTCGTCGAGTCCAACCGGGTAGCCCGACCATCCACCAGGGCTCGCCGTCGCCCGCTCTCCCGCCGGCGACGCCCCCGGACCTGGCGGGACGGCGCGCTCGACCTCAGCGGTGGAGGACCCGATGAGCCTGCTGTACGGAGCAGCCCGTGGGATGCGGGCGCTGGAGGACGCCGGAGCGGACCTCCGGTTCGGCTTGCGGACCCTGCGGCGGAGCCCGGTCTTCACGATCGTCGCGGTGCTCACGCTCGCCCTGGGCATTGGCGCCAACACGGCCATCTTCAGCGTCGTGGACGGCGTGCTGCTGAGGGCCCTGCCCTTCGCCGATCCCGGCGCCCTGGTGAGCGTGTGGGATGGAGGCCATTCGAAGGCCGAGTTCGTGGGGGTGCGCGACCATAACCGCACGCTCGAGGACGTCGCGGCCTACCGGGATCGGGTGGGCTTCAGCCTCAGCGGGGGCGGGAAGCCGGCGCGGCTCTACGGCTCGCAGGCCACCTCCGAGCTGTTCCGGGTGCTGGGCGTCGGCGCCGCCCTGGGCCGAACGTTCGCGGCGGGCGAGGACCAGCCGGGGAACGACCGGGTCGTCGTGCTGAGCGACGCGCTGTGGCGGGACCGATTCGCCGGCGACCCGTCCATCATCGGCCGCAGCATCGAGCTGGACGGCATCTCGCGGACCGTGATCGGCGTCATGCCCCGCGGGTTCTGGTTCCCGCGCCACGAGACCCGCCTGTGGGTGCCGCTGACGCTGGGCCGAAAGGTGCTCGGCGAGTACTGGGGCTCCTACGGTCACTTCATCGTGGGACGGCTCCGACCGGGCGTCACGAGGGGTCAGGCCCGGGCGGACGTGTACGCGATCGCGCAGCGGCTGCGACGGGAGAACCCGGTCTGGACCCCGTCGCGGGACGACTATCTCAGGGACATCGACGTCGTGCCGCTCCAGCACCGCATCGTGCAGGGGGGGAGCCGGCGCCTGCTCCTCGTGCTGCTCGGCGCCGTGGGGATGATCCTGCTCATCGCCTGCGCCAACGTCGCCAACCTGCTCATCGCCCGCGGCGCGGCCCGCCAGCGCGAATTCACCATCCGCGCCACCCTGGGCGCCGGCCGCGGACGCATCGCGCGCCAGGTCGTCACCGAGAGCCTGCTCCTGGGTGGAGCGGGCGGACTCGCGGGACTCGTGCTCGCCGTCGTGGCCGTGCGCGGCATGAGGACGCTGCTGCCGCCCGACATGCCGCGGCTGGCCGACGTGCACATGAACGGCACGGTCCTGGCTTTCACCGCCGGCCTGGCCCTCCTGGTGAGCCTCCTGTTCGGCCTCGTCCCGGCCCTGCGGATGTCGCGGCCCGGGCCCGCGGTCACGCTGGGCGAGGGCACCAGCCGGGCGGGGAGCGGTCTCAGGGCGCGGCGCCTGGCGGGCGCCCTGGTGGCGGGAGAGATCGCCCTGGCCGTGGTGCTGGTGGTGGGCGCCGGCCTCCTGCTGCGGAGCTTCGGGAAGCTGCTGGACGTGAACCCGGGCTTCCGCACCGAGCGGATCGTGACCGCCCGCGTGAGCCCTCCGGCCGCCCGCTGGGAGGAGCCGGAGCAGACCCGGATCTTCTACCGTGAGCTCCTCCAGCGACTGAGCGCATCGCCGGCCCTTCAGGACGTGGCCATCACCAGCCAGCTCCCGTTCGATCAGACGAACACGGGCTACGCGATGTGGATCGACGGATACACCACGGACCCCAACTCCCTGGAGGTCATGGAGTCTCGTCGCGTGTCCCCCGACTTCTTCCGTACCATGGGGATCCCCGTGGTCCAGGGGCGGGCGTTCGACGTCCGCGACCGCGACGGGGCGCCCCTGGTGGCCATCGTCGACCGGACGGCGGCCGAGCGTTACTGGAAGGGAAAGAGCGCCGTGGGCGGGCGCATCCACTACCCCTGGCCGGGCTGGCTCCGGGTGGTCGGGGTGGTCGACAACGTGAAGAACAACGACCTGACGGCGGAGCCGGAGCCCACCTTCTACGTCCCGTTCGACCAGAGGC
Source organism: uncultured Gemmatimonadota bacterium (assembly GCA_964465015.1). GTDB lineage: Bacteria > Gemmatimonadota > Gemmatimonadetes > Palauibacterales > Palauibacteraceae > Humimonas. The sequence goes on along the minus strand of CAYXHP010000010.1, from coordinate 16,436 downwards.
CGCAGGTCTCGATGATGGTGGCGGCCCGCGCGCGCGGCGGCGCCGCGCCGGCCCTCGGCGCCATCCGCTCGGCAGCCTCCGAAATCTCGGCCGACGTCCCGGTGAGCGACGAGCGCACCATGACGCAGCTCATCGGCGACTCCACCGGGCAGCCGCGCTTCGCGAGCCTCCTGCTGCTCTCGTTCGGCCTCCTGGCGCTGTTCCTGGGCGGCGTGGGCACCTACGGGCTGATGGCATACGCGACCCAGCGCCGCACCCGCGAGATCGCCATCCGCATGGCCCTGGGGGCGCAGCCCGGCCACGTGCTCTCGGGCGTGCTGCGGGAGGGCGGACGGCTCGCCGGCGCCGGAGTGCTCGTGGGGCTCGGGCTCGCCCTCGTCCTCACCCGCTTCCTCCGCGCCATGCTGTTCGAGGTGAGCACCACGGATCCGGCCATCTTCGTCGCGGTCCCGGTCCTCCTGGCCGTCGTGGCGCTGGCCGCCACGTACGTGCCGGCGCGGCGCGCCACGCGCGTGGACCCCATGATCGCCATCCGGAGCGAGTAGCGGTCCTTCCGGTTGCCCGTAGAGACGACGGGCGGTCACCTTTCGGGGATCACCCGACCCGAAGCCCGGGGACCTGCATGCTTCGATCATGAAGAGGCTGCGAGACGCGGTCGCCACCTCGACGCGAGTGTTCCGGCGCTCGGTCGCGCTCCAGGCGGCCGGCCGCTTCGTCCTCGTGGTCCTCCTGGCCTACGGGACGCTCCGCTTCATCGAACGTCTGTACGACGGCCCCGGTCTTCCGGCCGCCGTCGCCCATCCGGTGCCTCCACCCGGCGCTCGGGATTCGCTGAACGCCGCGATCTGGATCCCGGGGTGACGGGGAGCCCACCTGCGAGCGCGCGCACTTCGAGTCGTGCTTGCCGGAGGGGACGGTGGCGGTCCTGTCTCTCCCGGAGGGCGCCACGCCGGAGGGGGTCTACGGCCTGGCCGGGAACGTCTGGGAGTGGGTGACGCGCGCGTGGCTCGTCAGGGGCCGGAGGCCGGTCAACGACGAGGCGAGGGGCCTCCGAGGCGGCTCGTTCCGGTCGCCGCCTTTCTTCCTGCGTGCCGCCAACCGCAGCAACGACTACCTGGCCGGCTTCACGGGCCCGGACATCGGGTTCCGGGTGGTGTGGGCGGCCGGGCGCTGAAGGGACGACCCTGAGCCTCGCTCGCCGAGGTGGACGGCCGGAGGCCAGGGCCCCGGCCGTCGAGCTCGGCAGCCAGGCAGCGAACCGAACGAGGAGTGTGCCATGACGTCCCCGGAGCAGAGTCGCGACCGATGGGAGGCCTGTACCGACGGATACGACCGGCTGCTGACCGCCACCGACATGCGGGCGGCCGAGGAGGCTCTCCGCAGGGCCGGCGTCGACGCCGGGGCGCGGCTCCTGGATATCGCCGCCGGCGGAGGCGCGCTCAGCGTCCCGGCCGCCCGCCTGGGCGCCGAGGTGCTCGCCGTCGACTTCTCGGAATCGATGGTCGAGATCCTGAAACGCAGGGCGGAGCGCCTGGAGCTTCCCAACCTCAGCGTGCGGGTCATGGACGGGATGGAGCTCGATCTGGCCGACGAGTCCTTCGACGTGGCGGGCTCGGTGCTCGGCATCATGCTGTTCAGCGACCGCGCCCGGGGACTCGGCGAGATGCTCCGGGTGCTCCGAAAAGGCGGAACCGGCCTCATGCTGACGCTCGGGCCGCCGAGCGAGGTGGAGCCGATCGGGCTGTTCATCGAGGCGCTGGCCGAGGCGGTGCCCGGGTTCGCGCCGCCCCCGGAATCGCCGCTGTTCTGCCTCCAGGATCCGGAGGTGCTGCGAGGGGAGATGGCGGACGCGGGCTTCTCCGCCGTGGACGTCGAGCCGTTCGCCGCCTCTCTGACCGTCGAGTCGGCCGAAGGCCTGTGGGATGAGCTGGTGGCCGCGGCGCCGGCCGCTTCGGGCATCATGGAGAGGATTCCCGAGGAAGCGCAGCGTGCCGCGCGGGACGCCCTCCACGGGAAGCTCCGCGAGCGGGCGGGAGACAGCGGCCCCCTCACGCTGACGGTGACGTTCAACATCGCGATCGGAGAGAAGTGAAGGGACTCAGGCTGGCCGGCGGATCGAGGCTCATTTTGGCGGTGGCCGCACGCGTCCTCCAGTACACGCTCCGTAGCGGCCGCCCTTCTTGGGACGGTAGTCCCGGTCCTTCACGGCCTCGCTCGTATGTCCGCTGCGGCCGTAGATCGCGAACAGCCGGCCGACCTGCTCCTGGCCGAAGTCGTCCAGACACCCACCGATGAAGGCGAGGAAGTACTCGTAGGTCCCGCTCAGGGACACGGCGTACGTCCAGATCGTGATCCGATGGCCGTGGCGCACGTCCCGGAAGGACGTGGGCGGCATGTACCGCTCCGGTGGGTCGCCCAGGAGCGACCGCACCCGCCCGATCGGCATGCCCCGCTCCAGCACGGCTTTCCCGAGGGAGTCGAGCGTGCCGAACACGCGCGCCTCGACGTCGTGGCGGCACGAGCCGCCGGAGCACTGCTCCGCGTAGTTGATGGTGGGGAGGCTCCGGAGGATGCCGCGCGGGGGCTCCTGGGCGCGAGCGGAGGCGGCACAGGTCACGGCTGCCAGCGGTACGGCGAGCCGCGCCGCCAAGCTTTGGCGTAGCGAGCCCATCTCCCTGCTCTCACCCCGCCGGCTCACCTCAGCACGAGGGCCATGTCCCGGTAATCGATCATGTATTCCCGGAAGCCGCGCAGCGCGTCCCTTCCCACCAGACACATCAGGTGGCGGTCCTGCCACGAGGGGAGGCTCGTGCGGACCTCGAGGCTGTCGAACCCGACGGCCGCTCCGGCGACGCCCAGGGTGGCCCGGGGCAGCACCACCACGGGCAGCCTGCGGATTCCGCCGCTGCCCCCGATCGTCGCCGTGTCGGCGCGCCCCACGCTGTCGATCCAGGCCCGATGCGCCCGGTAGTAGGGCTCGAACAGGACCGTGGTGCCGGAACCCGTGTCGAGCTGGCACGCCAGCGTGTCGGACCGGAACGTGACCGGGACGAACGGCGTGTACCGGTGGAACGCCAGCGTACCACCCGTGCCAGCGTCGAGGTTGGCCGGAACCGTGATCGTTCCGTCCGCGTGGTAGACCAGAGCGCCCAGCGCCCTCTGGACCGGAAACCCCAGCAGCCCCGTGATCCGAAGCCCGGGAAAGGTGAGGGCCGCGTCGGGCAGGACCAGGAACACCACGTGACGGAGGGTCGCCCCGCCCACCTCCACCCGATCGGCCACGGCGACGTCCGCCAGCACCTGGAGGTCCGTCGAGGACCCGACCTCGAGGCCCGCCGGCCGGATCTCGAGTCCGAGGCCCTCCGCCTCCGACCTCACGAGCACGGAGAAGTTGGCGCCACTGTCGAAGGCGTAGCGCCTGGGCGTCGAGTCGATGGACACGGCCACCCCGCCCCGCTCGTCCGGATGCAGCGTCGCGCCCCGGCGATTCTCCACGCTCTGAGGCGGCACGTCGCGGACGGCCCGGAGGAGGCGCGCCGTGTTCGAGAGGTCCCTCTTTCGGGCCGAGTCGGCGTCAGGCGATGCCAGGAGCGTCCGCGCATCCACGAGGGCGTCCGCCCACCGGTACAGGCGCAGGTCGCTCTGGTAGCGAAGCCGCATCGCCAGAAGGCCCAGCGAATCCGGAAGGGACGCCCCGGAGCCTCCCAGCCGGTCCAGGAGCGAGTCCGACGCGACTTCGCGCCCGAAGGCGTTGTCCACGACGGCCCGCAGGTAGAGCGCCCAGGGGCCGTTCCGATCCGGCTGCGTGTTCAGACGGTCCCGGAGCCGGAAGTAGTCGTGCTCCCGCTCCAGGCGCAGCAGCTGGAAGCGGATGGAATCGGGCATCGCCGGGGCGCGGCCGGAGCCGCGGCCGCAGCCCGAACAGGCGAGGAGTCCCGCGGCCACGAGCATCAGGGCGCACGTTCTAGGCATCGTCGACGGGTCCGTAGGCAGCGTGATCAGGTTTTCGTGTCCTCTCCGGCCGGGAACGCATGCCGGGCGGGGCCCGGTTCCGCTCAGGACCCGAGCCGGTCCCACAGGGTGCAGCGCCGGACAATGCTCGCCGTGTCCGCGCGGCCCAGGGCCCGGGCCTCGTTCAGGGCGACCTGAGCGGCGAGGGCGAAACGTGCCGTGGCGGTCACGTAGCTGATGCCGGGGACGGTCGGGTCGTACTTCTTCGCGGGCGGCGCCCCCTCGATCGGCTCGAAGTGGGCCGTCCCCTGTCCATTCTCGAACCGGGCCCGATCGCCTCTGTCGGCCAGATCGGTCGCGAGCAGCCGCGCGTTCGCCTGTCGCGCCAGCTCCACGCACACCGGATCGGGCGAGCGGCCCAGGTGCTCGATGACCACCTGCAAATCGTCGAGCGGTTTTCGGGCGACGCAGCCGACCTGGAGCGTGGAGAATGCCTCATCCGCCACGACGCTGTCCGGCTCGCCGTCGTCCGGGACCGGCCAGGTGGCCGAGACTTCACAGAACGTGCGCCGGCTGACGAGCGCGTAGGAGGTCGAGCCGGGGCCGTCGGCCTGGTGATACCTGAGGTACACCCAGCCGGCGCGCACGAACAGCGAGTCCGGGAGCGAGGCGGCGGGCCCACGGTACTCGGTGCGCAGCGTGCAACCGTGCCGGCCCTCGTAGGCGGCGCCCTCTTCCCGCCGGGGAGTCGTGCCCGTGGAGCGCTCCACCCAGGCGGTCGCGCTGTCGCAGGCGGTCCGCAGGTCGGGGTAGGAGGCCGTGGGCAGCGGCGGCTCCGGGCCGGGCGGCGGGGACCAGGGCATCTCCCTGGCGTGCAGGACGGGCAGGCCCCCACGGGAGTCGATGGCCCCGGTGACCACCGTGTCCCTGTGGCGTAGTCCCGGCGCCACCCGAGCCGCCGGAGTCGAATCGGCGGCCGCGCTCCCGGCACGCCCCGCCTCCCCGCCCCGTCCGGAGCAGGCCGGTGCCAGGGCCGCGCAGGCCGCGAGGGTCGCGCACAGGGCGCGGCCGGGAGGTCGATCAGGCATTCGAATAGGGCCTCTTTCGCCCGTCAGTTACTTCGCGGCGCTCGCAAAACTCGGGTGCCGAGCCACCTCTCGGCTTCCAGATTCGAGGAAGCACAGAGATGGCGACCGTACGCGTTCAACGCGACCGTACCCCATTCGGTGCCGCTCGCCGAGCGGAGGGTGGGAGCCATCTCGCCTGGGCACCGGAACGCGCCTCCGCGTCCATGACGCTGTCGATCCAGCTGGCGTAGTACGACAGGCGAGAGTAGGCAAAGTCCTGCCCGCAAAGGCCGTATTCGAAGCGGCCGCCCCGATACTCGAATGCGAAGCCCTGCTCCATGTACAGGCCGTGGGCCACGCCGGCCAGCTTCCAGGCTCCGTCGTCCTCGATCAGGGCGGGACCCCCGCTGTCGCCGTGTCCGAGCACTCCCTCCAGCCGCAGGGCCGTCCCGCCGCAATCGAACCGATAGATCAGCCACTGTCCGTCCGTCCGGGTCACCCGATTGTACGCACGGCGCAGCCGGCCTCGACGCTTGGCGTCCGGGTACTCGCCCAGCGAGCCGTTTCCGGTCGCGCCCTTCCCGTACAGCTTGACCACCCGTCCTCGCTCATCCGACCTCGTGTACAGCGGGACCGGGGTTACGTCGACCACCGGCTGCGCCAGCTCAAGCAGCGCGATGTCGTGCATCGAGGCCTGCACAACCAGCGCCTTCGGGAGGAGTGAATCGGCCGCGGCCGCCCGTCCCGATCCCACCCGTTGGTTGAACGGTTCGAATGCCGACTTGGAAGCTGCGAAGCCGGGGTAGACGATCACTTTCGAGACCCCGCGCCGCGTGCCGTCGAGGGTCACGTAGCGCGCATCTGGCATTGCGGCCACCATCCCGGTCGCGTGGGCCGCCGTGACCACCCATCGCGGCGCGATCAGCACGCCGTGTCCCTCGTATGGAAGATCGGCGAGGGGCGGGAAGGCGCTATCGGGTACGAGATAGCTCGCGTCGGGCACAGCCGGCCGAATAATGATTCGGCGGGGACCGAGGGTTGTCACACCGACGATCAACCCTAGGGCTCCTAACGACGTGAGCTGCCGCTTCCAACCGTGCATTCCGGAACACCCCCGCGGAGGAATCGCTGGATGAAGGGTCGGTGGGCCGGCCGAGACCCGGCGAGCGCTCGGGCCGCGCCGCCGCGCCTCACCCGGTCCGGTCCGCGACCAGTCTAACACGTCGGGACCTCGCGGTGCTCCCCCGTGCCCGAAGGGTCGTGGGACGATCGGCGGGAAAGGCAGCGCGGCACCTCGCCTGGGCCCCCGGCTGCCCATTGCTACCGAGGGCTGGAACGGGTGCGGCCCGGAGTCGGGATCCGCGGCCGGGTCCTGCGGCCTCTCTCCGCCGTTTGCCGGGCCGATCCACACCCGCCTACGTTCGGGAAGTCGGGCAGGCTCTCGAGATCCCCACACGCGGGAAGGCGTCATGCGCACAACGTCCATGGCAGCATCCGTGGCCCTGTGGACCGCGGTCGCGATCGCGGCGGGCGGGTGCGGCAGCGGCAAAGCCGATGCCTCGTCCAGCTCCCCCTCGGCGTCCGCGAGCACGACGGGGGGATCCTTCCCGAACAAGTCGCTGGACCCGTGCTCCCTGCTCACCGCCGATCAGATCGCCGCAGCCATCGGGATGAAGGTGGACCCGGGAAAGGCGGACGAGAGCGCGGGCGAGGGATCCAGGGGCTGCAAGTGGACCACGGCGGCCTACGACGCCGGCGGGTCGGCCCTCATGGGCCACGTGGGCCTCGTGACGTTGATCGTCGTCGGGCCGAACCCCGCGCTCGCCAGTCGCTTCCCCACCGCCGCGTCTTTCTTCGCGTTCCAGAAGCAGATCGTGCCGAAGCAGCAGCCCGTGTCGGGGGTCGGTGACGAGGCCATGATCGCCGGACGGCAGCAGGATCTATGGGCGCGCAAGGGGGACGTCGTGCTCCGGCTGTTCTTCACCGGAGGTCTGGGCGACACCTCGGAGCTGACACCGCTGAAGAAGTTGATGACCGAGGCGTTCTCGGGGACCTGAGGGTCGCGGCCAGCGCGATCCCGAAGTCCGCCCCCATCGGGCGGCTCAAGCGGATCAGGACGATCCTCTCGGAGGCGTCGCTCATTCGATGAAGTGCATCTTTCGCATGAGCGCGATGAACCGCGGGTCCCGGCGCAGCGGGTCGTAGATGGCGTCCTGCTCGAGCCACACGAGCTGCTGCGAATCGGCACCGAACGCCTTCTCCAGGTAGTCGAGGGCATGCGGCGCGTCGCCCTGGCCCAGGTAGAAGAGCGCGACGTCCCACGGCGCCCCTTCCCCGCTGCGCGACATCCGCTTCAGATCGGCCAGCGCTGCCCTCGCCCGGGCTTCGTCTCCGAGCTTTCCGTAGGCGTACGCCAGATTGGCCGTCACGAACGACGGCGCGTCCAGGGCGCGCGCCTTCTCCAGGATGGGGATCGCCTCGCGGTAGCGGTCCAATTGCAGCTCGAGCTCGGCCTCCTCTTCCCAGGGCATGTAGAACGTGGGGTCGAGGGCGGCGGCCCGCTCCCGCAGATCCTGGACGACCGACGCATCGTGCTGGTAGATGTACGGTTCCATCGCATCGACCAGGATGGCCGGGGAAAGCGGATCCAGCGTCATCGCCTTCTTCCCCTCGGCGATCGCCTCGTCGAAGCGCCCCAGGATGGAGAGCACCAGTCCGAATTGATCGTGCGCGAACGCGTAGTTGGGGTTGATCGCGATCGCGCGGCGAAACTCCGCCTCGCTCCCCGCCCAGTCGTGGGGGAACCACGCCAGGTAGGTGGCCAGCGACGCGTGACCTTCCGCGGCGCTGCTATCGAGCTGCACGGCCCTCTCGGCGGCGGTCCTGGCCATGGGACCGGCTTCGGACGCGCTGATGAATCCCTCGTTGAACGCCGCCCACAGGTACGCATCGGAGAGGCCCGACCAGGCCGGCGCGAAATCGGGGCTGAGCTGGACCGCCTGGTTGAACTGCTCGATGGCCTTCTGGAGGTTCTGGTCGCTGGGCCGGGCGAAGAAGTAGCGGCCCCGGAGATACGCGTCGTGCGCCGCAGGATCGATGCTCGGCGCTGCGGCGAGCCGCGTCTGCTCGGCGCGGGTGACGCGCGCGTTGATGGCGTTGGCGATGGCGGAAGCCAGCTCGGCCTGCAACGCCAGCACGTCGCGCGATTGCCGCTCGAAGGTCTGCGCCCACAGGTGCCGGTCAGCCCGCGCGTCGATGAGCTGGGCGGTGATCCGCACCCGGTCTCCCTCGCGCGTGACCGACCCCTCGACGATCGCATCGACGTTCAGCGCCCGGGCGATCTCCGGCGCCGGCGGACGGTTCTTGCCCGCGTACTGCATGACCGACCCGCGCGAGATGACCCGCAGCGAGCTGATGCTCGCCAGATCGGTGGTGAGCTCGTCGGTCATCCCCTCGGCGAAGTACGCCTGGGTCGAGTCGGCCGAGTAGTTGTCGAGGGGCATGACGGCGATCGAACGGATGGTGGCGCCGGAGGAAGACCCCCGAAGGAGCCCGGATCTCGCCAGGAGATAAGCGGCCGCAGCGAGCACGACCACTGCGCCGGCCGCCGGCGCGAGCCACCGTCGCCGCGGCGCGCCGGCGGCCCCGGCCGGCGGCCCTGCTCCCGGCGTCACCGCACCTGGAGTCACCCCGCCCGGCGTCACCACACCGGGCACCGGAGCGCCCGGGCCGGCCGACAGCGCCCGCGCGAACTCCGCGACCGGGTGGAAGCGGTCGGCGGGGGTCTTGGCGAGCGCACGCTGGAGCGCGGCGGCGACGGCCGCGGGAACCGCCGGCCTGAGGTTGGTGATCGGCGGCGCCTGGACCGCGATGTGCTGGTGCACCACGCTCTCGACCGACGGGCCCGTGAACGGCGGCTGGCCGCCCAGCATCTCGTACAGCACGCACGCCAGGCTGTACAGGTCGCTCCGCCCGTCCAGGTCCTTCTCGCCCGCCGCCTGCTCGGGACTCATGTACAGCGGCGTGCCGACGGAGGCGCCGGTCTGCGTGAGCGACCCGCCGCCCGCCGCATCGAGCGCCTTCGCGATCCCGAAGTCGGCCACCACCGCGTGGCCGTTCTCTAGCAGGATGTTCTCCGGCTTGACGTCGCGGTGGATGACGCCGCGGCCATGCGCGTAGCCCAGCGCATCGGCCACCTCGCGCGCGATGACGAGCGCGTCCTCGAGCGACAGCTGCTTCTCGCGATCCAGCCGGTCGCGCAGCGACTCGCCGTCGACGTACGGCATGACGTAGTAGAGGAAGCCGGCCGCCTCCCCCGAATCGTACAGCGGCAGGATGTGCGGGTGCCGGAGGCTCGCCGTGGTCTTGATCTCGGCCAGGAAGCGCTCGGCGCCGACCGCCGCCGCCAGGTCGGGACGCAGCACCTTGATCGCGACCTTGCGGTCGTGCTTCAGGTCCTCCGCCAGGTAGACCGTGGCCATGCCGCCCTGCCCCAGCTCCCGCTCGAGGCGGTAGCGGTCCGCGAGGGCTTCGGACAGGCGATCCGCCGGATCAGCCAATGTCTCCCCGTGGCTGAGGAGGGAGGGCCGAGCCGCCCTCGGGATCGGATGCCACGGTAGGGCGCCGGGCCTCGGAGCGGCAAGCACCCCTGCCGATGGGCCAGGGGCGCCTCAGTCCGCCAGAAAGCGCCGCAGGGCCGCCTCGGCCTTCTCCGGATCGTCCCGGTGGACGCCGTGCCCGCAGTGCCCGAAGACCTGGAGCTCGGCGACGCCGTCGGGCATGCTCGCCGCGATCTCCTCGGAGCAAGCCACCGGCGTGATCGGATCCCGGGCTCCGGCCAGGACGAGGACAGGACACCGAATTCGGCCCAGCCCCGCGCGGAGGTCCATGGTACGCTGCTCGCCCAGGATGAAGTGATCCATGACTCGAGGTCGCATCAGGGCGCGCTGCTTGAGCGCCGCCAACTCCGCCGTATGCGGCACGGGATTGTAGAGCGGCAGGCAGACCTCCAGGTAGTCGGCCCGCGACGCGTCGTCGGGATCGGTCCAGAACTTCTCGGCCACGACGCGCGCCCGCTCGCCGCCCAGCTGCTCCATCATGTCGAAGGTGATGTCGAGGCGCATGCGCGCGGCGGTCGAGGAGAAGACGACCTTCGCGGGATGGTCGGGGTGACGGGAGGCATAACTCATGGCCACCATGCCGCCGAACGAGTTGCCGTACACGCACGGCTTCTCGACGCCCAGGGCATCGCACACGGCCCGCACGTCGTCACCCCACTGCGCCAGATTCCAGGTCTCGGGCTCGCCGCTCGAGCGACCGTTTCCGCGGTGGTCCAGATAGAGCACCTGGTGAGAGTTCGCGAACCGGTCGAAGAAGGGACGCATGGTCGTGTGGTCGAAGCCCGGACCTCCGTGCATGACGATGAGGGTGGGGCGCTCGGAGACGCTCTCGGTCGCCAGAGCGAGTTGGGTACCCACGGTGTCGAAGTAGATCCTGGCGGTACCGATGTCGATGTAAATGTGACCACCTCCTGCTGCACGTCCTGGAGCTGGCGGACGGTGGCCATGCCAGCCGCTGGTGGCCGTGGCATGGGTCCGCCCCATCAGGTCGCGGTAGGGTAGACGGCATGGATACAGGCGGCAAGCGGAGCGGAGCCGGCTTTCGACGAAGCGCTCGGCCCGCGTCGGTCGCCGGCAGCGCGGGAGTGGTTCACCGCGGTCAACCGGCCTATGTTGCCCGAGTTTCCGTCACCGCCGGGAGGACCGACATGGCCGGGGAGCTCAAGACAGCCGCCAGGGAGAAGCTGGACTCCGTCCGCGAGGACCTGATCGGGCTCAGCCATCGCATTCACGCCCATCCGGAGCTCGGGTTCGAGGAGCGGCAGGCCTCCCAGTGGCTGTGCGAGACCCTCGCCGATGCGGGCTTCTCGGTGGAGGCGGGCGTCTGCGACCTGCCGACGGCGTTCGTGGCGCGGGCGGGGAGCGGGCCGCTACACGTCGCCCTGTGCGCCGAATACGACAGCCTTCCGGGCATCGGCCACGCCTGCGGGCACAACATCATCGCCGCCATGTCGACGGGGGCCGGGATCGCCGCGGCGAGCGTGGCCGACGAGGCCGGCCTCACGGTGAGCGTGATCGGGACGCCTGCCGAGGAGGTGTGCGACGGCGGCGGCAAGATCCTGCTGCTGGAGCGGGGTGCCTTCGACGGCGTGCACGCGGCCATGATGGTCCACCCGGCGCCCCTCGACATCGTGGAGCTTCCCATCATCGCGGCCTCCATGTTCGACGTCCGGTACACGGGCAAGGCGGCGCACGCCTCCGCGTTTCCCGAGCTCGGCATCAACGCGGCCGACGCGCTGACCGTGGCCCAGACCGCGATCGGACTCCTGCGCCAGCACATCCGGCCCACGGACCGCGTGCACGGGATCGTGACCCTGGGCGGCGAAGCCCCGAACGTGGTCCCGGCGCATACCGAGGCGCGCTACATGGTCCGGGGCCGGACGCTCGAGGAGATGGAGGAGCTGCGGGCCCGGGTCTACCGCTGTTTCGAGGCGGGTGCGCTGGCCAGCGGTGCCACCCTCGAGATCGCGGGCGGCGACAAGCCGTATGCCGACATGCACCACGATCCGGACATGGCGGCGCTGTACCGCGAGAACGCGGAGGCCCTGGGCCGGACGTTCCCCGCGCCCGACGCCGAGGGAGGCGGGACGGCCGCCTCGACCGACATGGGGAACGTGTCGCAACGGATTCCTTCCATCCATCCGACCATCGGTATCGATTCGCTGCCCGCCGTCAACCACCAGCCGGAGTTCGCGGCTCAATGCGTCTCGGCGGCCGCCGACCGGGCGCTGGTCGACGGCGCGCTGGCCATGGCGTGGACCGCCATCGACATGGCGGCGGACCCGGGTCTGAGGGCGCGGCTGATCGCTCGCGCGTGACGGGGAGGTGAAGCGAAGACCTTCCTGGCTGGCGGTCGCCCTGGGCCTCATCCCGTTCGTCGCCATCTGCTTCACCGTCAGCCTCTGGGACCGGGTGCGTCCCGTGGTGGCGGGCCTGCCGTTCAACGTCTTCTGGTTGATGCTGTGGATGGTGCTCACGCCGGCGTGTCTGTGGGGGGCGTACCGGTTCGAGCGGCGTGCGGCCGAGGAGCGACCCGAGGCCTCGGAGCCCCCAGCGGCCGATGAGATCCGGCGCGGGCCGCCGGAGGAACCGCGTTGAGCGCCTCCGCCACGGCTCTGACCATCATCCTGGTCATCATCGTCCTGGGCTCGCTCATCGGCTTCCGGGCCGGAGCGCACCGCGAGATGGACCTGGAGCAGTGGACCGTGGCCGGCCGGGGCTTCGGGGTGATGCTCGTCTGGCTCCTGCTGGCGGGCGAGGTCTACACCACCTTCTCCTTCCTGGGTGCGAGCGGCTGGGCCTACTCCCGCGGCGGACCGACCCTCTACATCCTGGCCTACCTGACGCTGGGCTACGTCGTCGCCTTCTTCGTCCTGCCGCCCCTGTGGGAGGTGGCGCGGGAGCACGGCTTGCAGACCCAGTCGGATTTCTTCCGGCAGCGCTACGGCAGCGTGCCGCTGGCCGCCCTGGTCGCCCTGGTGGGGGTGGTGTTCATCGTCCCCTACCTGGAGCTGCAGGTGGACGGGATGGGCATCATCGTGGAGGTGGCGAGCTTCGGCGCGATCGGCCGCAGGGGGGCCATGGCCCTCGGAGCGGCCCTGGTGGCGGCGTTCGTGTTCGCGAGCGGCGTGCGCGCCGTGGCGTGGGTCGGCGTGCTGAAGGACCTCCTGATGCTCGGCGCCGCGGTGGCCATCGGCGTGCTCGTGCCGCTCCACTGGTTCGGCGGCATCGGCCCGATGTTCAGGGCGCTGATCCACGCCCACCCCACGCACCTCACCATGCCGGGGTCCACCCGCAACCTGGGGCACGGCTGGTACATCTCGACCGTCCTCCTCACGGCGCTGGGGGCCTACATGTGGCCCCATCTGTTCGGCACCAGCTTCACGGCCCGGAGCGCCGACACGTTGCGCCGGAATCTGGTCGTCCTGCCGCTGTACACGATCACGCTGCCCTTCCTCCTGTTCGCCGGCTTCGCGGCCCTCCTGGTGGTCCCGGGGCTCGCGAACGGGGACCTGTCGCTCCTCACGCTGGTTCGGAAGACCTTCCCTCCCTGGCTCCTGGGCACGGTGGGCGGGGCGGGAGCGCTCACGGCGATGGCCCCCTCGGCCATCCTGACGCTGACCGCCTCGACCCTGTTCGCCAAGAATCTCTATCGGCCGCTGTTCGCGCCCGACATGAGCGACGCCAGGGTGGCCGCGCTGGCGCGCCGGGCCGCGGTCGTGATCATGGGCGTGGCCGTGGCCCTGGCGCTCACGAACTCGAAGACCATCGTGACGCTGCTGCTCATCGGCTACGCGGGCATCGCGCAGTTCTTTCCCGGCGTGGTCCTGGGACTCTTCTGGCGGCGGGCCCACAAGGTGGGGGTGTTCTCGGGCCTCGCCGTGGGCATCGCGGCGGCCGTCGTCCTCCTGCTGACCGGCCGCGACCCGTTCATGGGCATGAACGCGGGCTTCGTGGCGCTGGCGATCAACCTGGCGGTGACGATCCTCGTGTGCCTGGCGATCTCACCCGACGCGGACGCCGCGCCCATGCCGGTGACGCCGAGGGCCGCGCCCGTCCCGGGGATGCCGAGGGCCACCGCCGGCGCCGACCCCTCCTGAGAAGGGCGGCGGCGAGGCGGTCCGGGACTCCCGTCACCGCTTCGCGCCCTCCCCCCCGCTCGTGGCCAGCCGCCTGCGGAGCTCGGTGATCCAGTTGGGGGAGACCACGATCCGGAAGCCGCTGGTGACCGACTCGGTAGCCAGCACGCGCTGGCCGTCGGGCGAGATGCCATAGCCCGATCGGACGCGACCGGCCAACGACACGACGCTGTCCCGGCCCAGGAGGCCGAACGTCGGGGACAGGCGGACCCGGGCGTCGAGGAGAGTGAGGTGGCGGCCGGACGCCGTCACGTAGTAGAGACGGCTGCCGTCGGCCGACCACTCCGGCAGGACGCCCAGCCCCGTGGAGACCTGGATCTTCTTCGACGGGTCGGGGAACGAGCGGACGTACACCTCCATCTGACCCGTCTCGTCCGACATGTACGCGACCCATTTCCCGTCGGGCGAGAACCGGGGGAACTGTTCGTTGAACCGGCTCGCCGCGTACGGCCGCGCGACGGCCGTCGAATCCAGGGAGACCCGAAGGAGGTCCCAGGAGCCTCGATAGGCCTGGAGGACCAGCGACTTCCCAGCGGGAGAGAGCGCGGCGAACCCCACGAGATCGGAGGCCGCGAACAACTCCCTGGGAGGCGAGCCGCCGGTGACGGGCCGGGACCACACACCGTATCCGGACGCGCTGTCCGCGGCCACGTACACCACGTCGTGCCCGTCGGAGCTCCAGGTCAGGGCCGTGACCGTGCCCAGCGTCGTCAGCCTGGAGAAGGTCGCCAGCGCGCTGTCCCAGATCCACACGTCGCTCCCCTGGCTGCCCGAGATCACCGCCGCGATGCGGTGCCCGTCCGGGGACGGCGCGATCCACGTGTAGTCCCGGCTTCCCGGCACCGCGACGCGGGTCGTGCCGTCGCGGGACAGCCAGACCAGCTGGCCGGTGGAGTTCGCCTCCCCGGTAATGAGGCTCCCCCCGTTGGAGATGTAGATTCCCGCGTTGCCGTTGTTCCCCGTGATCCCACCCACCCGATCGTGCACCGGCACGGGCGAGCCCATCACCCGCGGGTGGCTCGGGTCGAAGGGCACGGCCATCACGGAGCCGTCCGCCTGCACGTACACCAGCTGTCCGTCGACCACGGCCAGGGGGCGGATCCCGGAGATGCCGAGGCGCGCGACCTTGCCGTCCGGCAACGTCGCCGCCGCCAGCTTCGACGACTCCAGGCTCCCGTACCAGATGGTGAAGACCACCACGTCCGGATCCGGCGTGGCGATGGGCCACAGGTGGTTCCGCTCCCCCCCGGCCGTGTCCACGTGCGTGAGAGCCGCCGCCTGGCCGCCGCCGGCGCCGACCACGGCGAGCCCCTGGAAAGAGCCGAAGCTCCCGATGACGATCTGGCCGTCGGGGGTCCACGTCGCGCCGTTGTTGGAGACGCCTCCGCCCGTGATCGTGACCGGGGAGCTTCCGTCCAGCCGCACCTTGCGCTCGTTCCCCTTCTGCTCGAACGCCAGCCACGTGCCGTCGGGGGAGAAGTAGGGCTGAGTCGCGCTGGCGGTCCCGGGGATGGGATGGGCCTCGAGGGCGTCGGTGCGCAGGGAATACAGCACGACCTGGTTGTCGGGCCCCATGCCGTTGTAGACCACCGTCCCACCGTCCGGCGAGATCGCCCCCGGCCACGGACCGTCGTCGATCGGATTGGCGCTGTCCGTGGTGGTGAGCACGAAGCGGATGGGAGGGAGGGCGCTCTCCCCCGTCGAAGCGCCGGACGTCGGTCGCAGCCAGCCCCAGAGCGCCGTTCCCGCCAGAGCGACGGCCAGCGCGCCGGCGGCGAACGCGATCGTGCGCCACCGGGTGCCGGCCCCACCCGCGGCGCCGGTCGCGCCGGCCGCGGCGGTACCGAAGTGCTCGTCGTGCAGGGCCTCCGCGAACGCGTTCGCACCGTCGAAGCGGTCGGCCGGCAGCTTGGCCAGCGCCTTCGACACGGCCGCAGCCACGTTGGTCGGCACCGACTTCCTGAGCTTCGTGACCGGAGCCGACTCCTCCGTCACGATCTTCATGATGACCTGCTGCGCCGAGCCGCCCAGGTGCGGCGGCTCGCCGGTCAGCATCTCGTACAGCACGCTGGCCAGCGAGTAGATGTCGCTTCGGCCCGTGATGTCCGGTTCCGCCGTCGCCTGCTCGGGGCTCATGTAGTGCGGCGTGCCGAGCGAGAGCCCCGTCTCGGTCATGCGCCCGCCCGCCGCCGCGCTCACGGCCAGCGCGATCCCGAAGTCGGCCACCATGGGGCGGCCCGCGTGGAGCAGGATGTTCTCCGGCTTGATGTCCCGGTGGACGACCCCGTGCTCGTGCGCATACTCCAGGGCGTCCGCGACCTCCGAGGTCAGGTCCACCGCCTCCTGCACGGGGAGCTGCTTCTCCCGGTTCAGCCGGTCCCTGAGGGACTCCCCCTCCACGTACGGCATCACGTAGTACAGGAAGCCGTCGGCGGTGCCGGAGTCGAACAAGGGGAGGATGTTGGGGTGCTGTAGCGCCGCGGTGGTCGCGATCTCCTGGACGAAGCGGTCGGCGCCCAGGACGGCCGCCAGCTCGGGCTTGAGGACCTTGATCGCCACCTTGCGGTCGTGCTTCAGGTCCTCGGCCAGGTAGACCGTGGCCATGCCGCCCTGCCCCAGTTCCCGCTCGATGCGGTAGCGGTCCGCCAGGGCGGCGAACA
>CAYXHP010000009.1:0-17799 GCA_964465015.1 uncultured Gemmatimonadota bacterium | reverse complement strand
CTCAGCGACGGCCTGGTCGGCAACGCGGCCGACGTGATCCCCGAGCTGGACCGCCGGGACGTGGTCCCCGACCTCCTCACCGACCAGACCTCGGCCCACGACCTCCGCATCGGCTACATCCCGAGCGGGGTGTCGCTGGAGGAGGCGGCCCGCATGCGGGAGGACGACCCCGAGGGTTACGAGGCCCGCGTCCTCGACTCCATGGTGCGTCACGTCGAGGCGATGCTCTCCCTGCAGCGGAAGGGCGCCATCACCTTCGATTACGGGAACAACATCCGCGGGCAGGTGGCCGACAACCGGGGCCTGGACGAGGCGTTCGACATCCCCGGCTTCGTGCCCGCCTTCATCCGGCCGCTGTTCTGCCGCGGGGCCGGCCCCTTCCGGTGGGCGGCGCTGTCCGGGAACCCGGAGGACATCTACGAGACCGACCGGGCCGTGCTCGAGACCTTCCCGGAGAAGGAGAGCCTGGGGCGCTGGATCCGGAAGGCGCAGGACCAGGTGCACTTCCAGGGCCTGCCGGCGCGCATCTGCTGGCTGGAGTACGGGGAGCGGGCCGAGATGGGGCTCCGCTTCAACTGGCTGGTGAGGAAGGGCAGGATCGAGGCCCCGATCGTGATCGGCCGCGACCACCTGGACACCGGCTCGGTGGCTTCGCCCAACCGGGAGACCGAGGGGATGAAGGACGGGTCGGACGCGATCGCGGACTGGCCGCTGCTGAACGCCCTCCTCAACACGGCGTGCGGGGCGAGCTGGGTGTCGCTCCACCACGGCGGAGGGGTGGGGATCGGCTACTCGATCCACGCCGGGATGGTGTGCGTGGCCGAGGGCTCGGACATGGCGGACCGGCGGCTGGAGCGGGTGCTCACCGCCGACCCGGGCTCCGGCGTGGCGCGGCACGCGGACGCCGGATACGAGGAGGCGATCCGCACCGCCCGCGAACGGGGGGTGGACGTTCCGATGCTGGAGAACCTCGGATCCGGCCCCAGGGGCCGCTGACGTGTCCGCCCTCCGCAACATCGGTCTCCTCGCCACGGGGATGGCGGCGGGCGCGCAGGGGGAGATCCGCGTGCTTCCCGATGCCGCGCTCGCCTGGGACGACGACGGCCGCATCACCTGGGTGGGTCCCGAGGCCGACATGCCGCGGCGGCTGTCCGCGTGGAAGTCGGACGATGACCTGGACGCGGAGGGCCGCCTGGTGGTCCCGGGCCTGGTCGACTGCCACACGCACCTGGCGTTCGGGGGCTGGCGCGCCGACGAGTTCGTGCGCCGGGCCCGGGGCGAGAGCTACGCCGACATCGCCCGGGAGGGTGGCGGCATTCTCTCCACCGTGCGCGCCACGCGGGAGGCCTCCGGCGAGGAGCTGGTCGAGCGCGCCGCGGGATTCCTGCGCGAGATGCTGACGCTGGGCGTCACGACGGTCGAGGTGAAGACGGGTTACGGCCTGGACCTCCACCAGGAGATGAAGCTCCTGGAGGTCTATCGGACCGTGGCGGGGCGCGTGCCGCAGACCCTGGTCCCGACCCTGCTCGCCGCCCACGTCGTGCCGCCCGAGTACGTCGGCGATCGCGACGGCTACGTGTGGCTCGTGTGCGAGGAGATCATCCCGGCCGCCGCCGAGGAGGGCCTGGCCCGCTTCTGCGACGTGTTCGTGGAGGAGGGGGCGTTCACCGCGGCCGAGGCCCGCCGGGTCCTCGAGGCGGGGCGCGCGCACGGGATGGGGGCGAAGCTGCACGTGGACCAGCTCCGGGACGGAGGCGGGGCGGCCCTGGCGGCCGAGCTCGGCGCGGTGTCCGCCGACCACCTGGAGCACGTCTCGCCGTCCGGGATCCGCGCCCTGGCCGACGCCGGCACCGTGGGCGTGTCGCTGCCCCTCGCCTCCCTGTACCTGGACGGTCCACCCGCCCCGGCGAGGCGGATGCTGAGGGCGGGAGCGCGGGTGGCGGTGGCCACCGACTTCAATCCGGGCTCGGCGCCGAGCTTCCACCTGCCGCTCGCCATGACGCTGAGCTGCCTGCGCGGCGGGCTCACCCCGGCCGAGGCGCTGGACGGGGCCACGCGCGTGGCCGCTCGCGCCTGTGGCGAGGAGGAGCGCGCCGGGTCGCTCGAGGTCGGCAAGGCGGCCGACTTCGCGATCGTGGACGCGCCCGACGTGGACACGTGGCTCTACCACCACCGGGCCAACGCCTGCGTGGCGACGGTCATCGGAGGACGGGTCGCCTGGAGCGCGGACATGGAGGGGGAGGTGACCGTATGAGCTGGATCGAGGAAGTCGAGCCCGCGCGAGCCTCGGGCGAGCTGGGAGAGCTGTATCGCCGGGTGGCCTCGCCCGGGGGACAGGTGGACGCGGTGCTCCGGATCCACAGCCTTCGTCCCCGGACGCTGGCGGCCCACCTGGCCCTGTACAAGTCGGCGCTCCACGCGCTGCCGAGCGGCCTCTCCGGCCGCGAACGAGAGCTGGTCGGCTGTCTCGTGTCGTCCCTCAACGGGTGCGCCTACTGCGTGGCCCACCACGGGGCGGCTCTCGCGAGGAGGCTTCGAGGTCGGGTGGCGCATCCGGAGGAGGCCGCCGCCGCCCTGGTCGAGGAGGCGCTCGACCACGAGGCCAGGCCGAGCGCCGCGCTCACTCCCAGGGAGCGGGCCCTGTGCGACTACGCGCGGAAGCTCACGCTGGATCCGGCGGCGATGGTGCCGGCCGACCTCGAGCCCCTGCGCGAGGCGGACCTGGACGACGCGGCGATCCTCGACCTGAACCAGGTGGTCGCCTACTTCGCCTACGTGAATCGCGTGGTGGTGGGGCTGGGCGTCGAGGTCGGCGAGGAGACGCTGGGACTCCATCCCTCCGAGGAGGAGGGTGCGGTGCGACACGAATGAACCGTCTCGCCTTCCGTCACGTCCTCACGCCGGAGGGGCTGGTGCGTCACCGGGCGCTCCTCGTGGACGACGCGGGGATCATCACGTCCGTGGCGGAGAGCGAGGGCCCGTGGGACGGGTACCTGGCGCTCCCGGGCATGCCCAACGCCCACAGCCACGCCTTCCAGCGGGCTCTGGCCGGATTCGGTGAGGCGCGGAGGAGCGCGGACGGGGGACCGGGGGGGGACGCCGACACCTTCTGGAGCTGGCGGGAGGCCATGTACGGTCTCGCCGGCGCGCTGACCGCCCGCGAGCTCGCGATCGTCGCTCGCGTGGCGTTCTCCGAGATGAGGGCGGCGGGCTTCACCAGCGTGGCCGAGTTTCACTACCTGCACCACGGGGCGGAGGGGGAGGGACCGGGAGAGATGGCGCGTGCGGTGATCGGGGCCGCCCGCGATGCGGGGATCCGGCTCCTCCTCCTTCCGGTCCTCTACGAGCGCGGTGGCTTCGGCGAGCCGCTCCAGACCCGCCAGCGACCGTTCGAGACCGGCGGCCCGGAAGGCTACCTGCGGCTCCTGGCGGAGCTCGAGGCGGAGCGGCGGCGCGCCGAAGCCGTCGACGCGGGGCCCTCGTTCGCCCTCGGGGTGGCGCCGCACTCGGTCCGGGCCGTCGATCCCGCCCATCTGCCCGCCCTCCTGGAGGGCGCGCGCGACATCCTGGGCGAGGACTTCCCGGTCCACATCCACGTCTCGGAGCAGCCGGCCGAGGTGGAAGCCTGCCGCCGGGCGCACGGCCAGACTCCCATCGAGCTGCTGGACCGGCACACGCCGATCGGTCCGCGCTGGAGCCTGGTCCACGGCACCCACGCCACCCCGGCCGAGCGCGAGCGCATCCGCGCGGCCGGGGCCACAGTGGTCCTCTGCCCACTGACCGAGGCATGGCTCGGGGACGGGCTCTTCCCGGCCACGGAGCACGTGGGGCGGGGCGGCGGGATCGCGGTGGGCTCGGACGGGAACGTCCGCATCGACCCGGTGGCCGAGCTCCGGTGGCTCGAGTTCGGCCAGCGGCTCGCCGACGGTGCCCGCGCCCGGCTGGCCGACGCCGGGGGGCTCGGCGGCCCCCTGTGGAGCCGGTGCGCGGCGGGGGGTGCGGCCTCCCTGCGCCTCCCGGTCGGGGCGCTGGAGCCGGGGGCGTTCGCCGACCTGGTCGTGGTGGACGAGCGGCGGGCCCCGTGGCTGGGGCAGGACGGGCCGGCGGTGCTCGATGCCCTCGTCACCGGCGCGTCGCGGGAGGATTTCGGGGATGCGTACGTGGGAGGACGGCGGGTGGCCCGCGGCGGGGAGCCCGCGCTCAGCGACGAGCTCGCGCGGACCTACCGGGAGGTCATCGGGCACCTGCGCGAACGGCTGGGCTGACGGCGCCGACGGCCGCCCATCGGCGGCGGGGCCGGGCGCCCGACCCTGGCGCCGCGGCCGGGCGTGGCCGACGGGCGGCGGACGTCAGGCCTCGAGCACCTCGAGCCGCTCGGTGAGGTCCTCGATCCGGTCCAGATCCACCTCGACTCCGAGGCCGGAGCGGTTCAGCGGCACGCGCAGGGTGCCGTCCGTCTCCAGCGTCCACTCCGGCCGCACGATGTCCCGCTCCCAGTAGCGCGAGCTGGCCGACAGGTCGCCCGGCAGCGTGAAGCCGGGGAGGGAGGCGAGCGCCACGTTGTGGGCGCGGCCGATGCCGCTCTCCAGCATGCCGCCGCACCACAGGGGTACGTCCTCCCGGACACACAGGTCGTGGATGGCGAGAGAGCTCGCGAAGCCGCCCACGCGCCCCGGCTTCAGGTTCACCACCCGCCCGGCGTCCATCTCCAGCATGTCGGCGGCGCGGGCGGCCGACTCGATGGACTCGTCCAGGCACAGCGGGGTCTCGAGGCGCCCCTGGAGGCGTGACAGCCCCAGGAGGTCGTCCTTCTCCAGCGGCTGCTCCAGATAGACGAGCCGGTACCGGTCGAGCTCGGCGAGCCGCTCGGCGTCGGCGCGGCCGTAGGCGGCGTTGGCGTCGGCCGAAAGGTCGCCCTCCGGTCCGAGCGCCGCGCGAGCGGCCGCCACGTACTCGAGGTCGTGGCCCGGGCCGATCTTCACCTTGATACGCCGGTAGCCCTCGTCGCGCCCGGCCTCCACCTTCCGGGCCAGCGCCTCCGGGCTCTCCTCGATCCCGAGCGAGATTCCGGCCGCGACCCGGTCCCGCGTCCCGCCCAGCGTCCGGGCCAGCGGCTCGCCCCGCAGGCGGGCGGTCAGCTCCCAGAACGTCATCTCCACGGCCGCCCTGGCCATCAGGTGCCCGCGGATGTCCTGGGCCAGCACGGGGGCCACCTCCTCGGGTCCCCCGAAGGTCCGTCCCAGGACGCGCGGCGCGAGCCACTGTGTGATGGCCAGCCAGGCCGTGTCGGTGGTCTCGGGACTGTAGTTGGGCCGCGTGGCCGCCACGCACTCCCCCCAGCCGGAGGCGCCGTCCGGGTGCACCAGCTCGAGGAGGAAGACCCGGCGGTCGGACATCTCGCCGGAGGAGATCCGGAACGGTCGCCGGAGCGGCATGCGAAGCTCGCGGAGCACCAGCCGGTCGGCCCGCAGCGCCGGGTGGGATTCGTTCACGTTCGATCCTCCTTCACGAGCACGTAGTGGCCCTCCGCCGCCCCGGCGGTCGGGGGGAGGAAACCGGCCACCCGGTAGTCGGCGGCCAGGTAGTGCTGGAAAGCGCGCCGCGTCGCGGTCCTCCAGTGAAGCGCGGCCGCGGGGTCCGAGGTGCGCACGCCGAGGATGTCGGCCGGAATGGCGATCCGGACGGCCGGCTTCCGGGGCAGGTCCCCCTCCGCTGCTGCGCCGGGGCGGACGACGGGCGCGCCGGCATGGCGCTCCAGCTCGGCCTGGCGCGCGGCCCGGGCCGGTTCGTCCGGGTCGAAGGGGTCGGGAGCCCCGGGGCCCAGCGTCCAGGCGACCACGAACCGGTCGGTTCCGAGCCCCTCGTGCAGCGAGCTTCCCGTGTCACCGTACATGTCCTCCACGTACTCGACCACTTCGACTAGAAAATGGTTGAGATTGATATTTGCATTTGCCGACATCAAAGGATCATACGTCCAGTAGCAACGACCGATCCCGAGGGACTCGATGCGCTCCCGCTGGTGCCGCTTGAGGGCCCGCCCGGTGCCGCGACCGCGCTGCTCGCTCCGCACGCCCAGCATGTGGGACCAGTGGATGGGCCGGCCGTCCTCCAGCCCGGTGAGGCCGTACACGAAGCCGACCAGGCCCCCCGTCTCGTCGAAGGCTCCCGAGCAGACGCCGCCCAGGCGCTGGGTGATCTCGAGGATGCTGGCGGGGACGAGCTCGGTGAAGCCCTCTCCCCACACGCTGCGCTGGAGCCGCTCGCAGGCCCGGTATTCGCTCCAGCTCTCCAGCGGGCGGATCTCCACGCTCACCTGCTCCCGTCCGAGCCACTGCCGGCCAGGTGCTCGCGAAGGAAGGAGAGCGTCCGGCCCCACGCCGTGTCCGCCGCCGCCTTCACGTAGCGCGTCCCCGAGGGGTTGGCGAAGGCGTGGCCGGCGCCCTGGTAGACGTACATGTGCTCCGTAACGCCCAGCGAGTCCAGCAGTTCCCCGAAGCGGTGGATCTGATCGAGCGGGATCGACGAGTCCTCCGCCCCGAAATGCCCCTGGATCGGCACGCGCAGTCCGGCCAGCTTCTCCGGGTCGGTCACGAGGTGCCCGTAGTAGATGACCGCCGCGTCGAGGGAATCCGGAAAGAGCAGGGCGGTCTGCAAGCTCCAGCCGCCACCGAAGCACCAGCCGATCACCCCGATCCGGGACGCTCCCCGCTTCTCCAGGTAGTGGTATGCGGCCCGGAGGTTGGCTCTGGCGGCGTCCTCGTCCACGGACCGCACCAGCTGCATGGCCCCGTCGGGCATGTCGGCCACCTTGCCGCCATACAGGTCCACCGCCAGGGCCGCGTAGCCCTCGCCGGCCAGCTGCCGGGCCATGGAGCGGATGTTGTCGTTGAGCCCCCACCACTCGTGGATCACGATGAGGCCGGGCGCGGAGGCGGAGGCGCCCTGCGGGGTGGCCAGGTAGCCGGTGAGCGGCCGGCCGTCCACGGTGCCGTAGGTCACGGTGGTGTCGGCGACGGGCGCCCGGGGGGATGCCTCGGCGGCCGGGCTGGCCGTGGGGTGATCTCCCGCGTGCTCGGCGGCCACGAGCTCGTCGTAGCGCCCGGCGTCGTCACTCGCCCTGGCCTCCCGGGGGGCGCCCCCGCACGCCCACACGGCGGAGCTCAGCAGGAGGGTGAGCAGGATCGGATCTCGCATCGGAGGTCTCCTGGTCGCGTGTGGTGGTCGAAGCCCGAGGTCCCGGACCGCCCGCCCCGCAACATAAGGTCGGCGATGCGGAGCGAATACCACTTCATTCGGCTCGTGCCGCCTCCGCGGCCCGGCGCGGAACCCGGGCCGGTCGGCGGAAGGTGATGATGAGGGCCACGGCGGCGATGATCACGGCCGCCGCCACCACCATCCGGCCGGACAGCTGTTCGCCGGCCAGGAGCCAGCCCAGGAAGACGGCCACCACCGGGTTCACGTAGGCGTAGGTGCTCACCAGGGAGGCCGCCGTGTTCCGGAGGAGCCACATGTAACACGTGTAGCCGACGAGCGCGCCCACCACGACGAGGTAGGCCACGGAGAGCAGGGAGCGCGCGTCGGGAGGCTGCCGCGCCAGGGCGCCGGCCTCTCCGGTCGCGAGGCCCACGAGGGCCAGGATCACGCCACCGCACAGCAACTGGGCCGCGGTCCCGAGGAGTGGCGGCTGGTGGGCCGGCGCGCGGCGGGAGAGGAGGGAGCCGACCGACCAGGCGAGCGAGCCGGTCAGCACGACCAGCCCGCCCGCGAGATCCACTCGGCCGCTCGTCGCCCCGTGGCCCGGTCCCAGGAGCAGGGCCATCCCGGCGAAGCCGGCCAGGAGCCCGAGCGCCACGGGCGGCCTGGGCCTGCGTCCCTCGAAGGCCAGCCAGTCCAGGAGCACCATCCACAGCGGAGTGGCGGAGACCAGGAGCGCCGCCGTCCCCGACGGGACGCGGAGCTCGGCCCAGGTCAGCGCGCCGTTTCCGCCCGCGATGAGCAGGAAGCCGATGAGTAGGGAGGAGCGCCAGTGCGCGCGCGAGGGAGCCCGGGCGCCGGTGGCCCGCAGGACCAGGTACAGGAGGCCGCCGGCCAGGATGAACCGGATGCCGGCCATGAGGAAGGGAGGGAGGGTCTCGATCGCGAAGCGAATCGCGATATAGGTCGAGCCCCAGACCACATAGATGGTGCCCAGGGCCGCGCCGACCCGCCAGTCCGCCGATCGGCCTTGATGCTCGACGCCGCCCACCCGCCGCCTCCGCGCTCCGCTCCGTTCCCAGCCGGCGAGCGGCGCAAGGTCGGGGGCGTGCGCGGCGCCGGCAAGGGCGCCGGGCGGGCTAGCCGGGTGGCAGCCGCTTCATGTCCCGGCGGCCCGAGACCACGCCGGCGCCGACGGCCGCCCCGAACAGGAGCGCCGAGCCTCCACCGATCACCGGCAGGATCCACGCGATCGGCGCGGCGGCCAGCGCGGCCACGACCCCGGCCACGAAGGGCGCCGACGGCCGGCGGACCGCATCCACGTACCTGAGGCGCTGCCGCACGAAGCGCCGAACCGAGAGATACCCGGTCACGATGCCGGCTCCGGCCACGCCCATCATCAGCATATCGATCATGTGATCACCACCTCCACCGCTTCGTACGGCCCGGTCCGTGGACAGGTTTCAGGGCGGCGCGCGTCGGCGGCCCGATCGGATGGCGCGCCGGCGCCCACCCGGGAGGCGCCGGCGGCCGGCCTCCGATCACTCCCCGATGATCTTGATCAGGACCCGCTTGGGCCTGCGTCCGTCGAACTCCCCGTAGAAGCTCTGCTCCCAGGGCCCGAAGTCCAGCTCGCCACCGGTGATGGCCACCACGACCTCCCGGCCCATCACCTGCCGCTTGTGGTGCGCATCGGCGTTGTCCTCGCCGGTTCGGTTGTGGTGGTAGCGCTCCGGGCTCGGGTCGAAGGGGGCGAGCTCCTCGAGCCATCGACGATAGTCCTCGTGCAGGCCGGGCTCGTCGTCGTTGATGAACACGCTCGCGGTGATGTGCATGGCGTTCACCAGGCAGAGTCCCTCGCGGACGGCGCTCGCCTGGACCTCGGCTCGCACCTGAGGCGTGATGTTGACGAACTCCATGCGTCGGGGGATCTCGAAGGTCAGGTGCTTCGTGTGGGACCGCATCGGACCGCTCCGGGCTCGGGGACGGGCGGGGCGGCCGGCACCGGCCGCCCCGCCGGGCGCCGGCCTTGCCTGGAGGTGGCGGTGCGGGCGCCGTGCCTCAACATTCCCGACCGCCGGCGTCCCTGCAACGCGGCGCGGGCGGCACTCACACCAGTGGCGGAGGAGACAGGATGGAGGCAGGCGAACCGCTGGTTCGTCTCCGCTGGGACGAGGACTCGCAGCTCGAGGCCACGACCCGGTCCGGGGCGACCGCGACCATCGATGGAGACGGCAAGGCGGCGCCGTCTCCCACCAACCTCCTCCTCGCGGCGATCGGGGGATGCTCGGCCATCGACGTGGTCGACATCCTGCGTAAGGGCCGGCAGCCGCTCGAGGGGCTGGTGGTGGAGGTGGACGGCGACCGCCGGGAGGATCCGCCGCGCCGGTTCACGAGGCTGCGCCTGACGTTCCGCGTACGGGGCGAGGTGGAGCGGACGAAGGTCGAGCGGGCCGTGGCGCTGTCGCTCGACAAGTACTGCAGCGTCTTCCACTCGCTCGATCCCGAGCTGCGGGAGACGGTGGTGGCGGAGATCCGGCTGGAGGGCTAGGGTCCGGGGATCGCGCGTCGTCTGGACCCGGCCCCTGGCCCGCCGCGAATCTCGGTGCCAGGGCCTGGCGCCGCAGGTCGTTCAGCCGCCGTCCTCACCTCGACTTCCCCCCTCCTGCGTCCACACGACGATGGCCCCGCAGCCGTTGCGTCCCTGCTGGTACTGTGCCGGCGTCTCCGACGGACCCCGATACACCTCGATCGCCATGAGGTCGTCACGGCTGAGGTCGTCGATCTCGAGGTTCGGGCTCAGGATACCGTCCACGTAGATCGGGGGCGCACAGTTCTCGTTCGTCCGCACCACGCGAACCGAGGCGTGCCCCAGGTTGTAGGGACCCACTTCGAGGCCCGGTACCATGCGCAGCAGGTCGCTGGGATGCTGCGGGTGCCGGTCTCGGATCATCTGGGGCGTGATGTAGTATCCGAGCCCGTTCTTCCGGTGCTCCTCGAACCGGGCCAGCTTCCCGAGGTCGGCGGCCCGGTTCACCGTGACGTGAATCTCTTCGACGCGGAGCACCGTCTGGCTGAGGGAGAGGGTGGCCGTGGTGGTGGCCCCCTTCTGAAGGGCCAGGGGCGCCCTGGCCGTGGCGTAGCCGATGAGCGACACCTCGATGGTGTCGAGGCCCGCGGGGACGCGGGGGATCCGGAAAGCGCCGCCGCTGTCGCTGAACGCTCCGTAGCCCGAGCCGAGGAGGACCACCCGGGCGTTGGGGAGCGGTCCCCCCGTCATGGCCGAGACCACACGGCCCGCCAGGGTGGCGGTGGAGTCGAGGACCGGGAGGCTGTCGTTCTGCTGAGCGCGGAGGGGTGGAATCGACAGGAGCAGGAGCGACAGGGCCGCGAGAGTCCCCGCGCGCGCGATGCAGCGCCTCTCGCGCGGAGCAGCGGAGCGGAGCGCGTGCGGCACGGTTGCGTCTTCCTCCCGATGAGGGTGCGAGCGACCGCGCCTCCGCCCGTCGAGGAGCGAAGCGCGGGGCCTAGGAGCCGCCGGGGGCGCCCGGGGAGCGGGTCCACACGATGATGGCCCCGCACCGGTCGAAGGCTTTGAACTCGATCGGGACCTCGGAGTTCCCCCGGTAGACCTCCAGTCCGGCCACGTCGGAGGGGGGGAGGTCGTCGAGATCCAGGTGAGGGGCCCTGGCACCGTCCACGTAGTACTCGGGCTCGCACCCCTTGCGGCGGCCCATCGTGACCGTGGTGCGGCCCACGGGCCCGGATCCGACATCGATGCCGGACACCTGGCGCAGGAGGTCCGGCACGCTGACCGGATGCCGCCGGGCGATGTCCTGGCGGGTGAAGAACACGCCGTCGCCGTGTGCCATGCGCCGGTAGAAGTCGTACAGCTTGTTCACGGGGATCGTGCGCTGGACGGACACGAGGAGGTCGGCCACGGGTATGACCGAGACCGTGAGGACGAGAGAGAGGGAGGCGGGCCGCCGCGCGTCGACGTCCACCGGGACGTCGCGCGAGCGCATGCCCAGGAGCTCCACGCGCAGCACGCGGCGTCCGACGGGGAGCGCATCGAAGCGGAAGAGCCCGTCCTTCCCCGTCACGAGGCTGTCCCCGGTGCCGACCACGCTCACCAGGGCGCCTTCCAGGGGCCGGTCCTCGGCCGCCGCGCTGACCCGGCCCGCCACGGACCCGGTCTCCTGGGCGCGGAGCGGCGCACCGACCACCGCGAGCGAGGCGGCCGCCGCGACGAGTCGGAGGAACGGGGCTCGTTCGACGAGCACGGCAGTTCTCTCCCCGGGAGAGTCGAGCGTGGATCCGCGTCCCGGCACCATAGGCGAGCGGCCGCGGCGCCGGCAACCGAGCCGGCGTCTCCCTCGACCAACGGTTTCCCGGCCGAGGGGCGTTCCATGACGACCCTGGTGGCGGTGTGCGGTCTCGTGCTTATGGCGGCCTGCCTGCTCCTCGTTCCCCTCGGCCTGCCGGGTACCTGGCTGATGCTCATCGTCCCGGTGGTGGGCGCGCTGACCGGCCACGTCGCCTGGGCGACCCTGGCCGGGCTCTTCGCCCTGGTGGCGGCGGCCGAGCTGGCCGAATGGGTGCTGGTGCGGCGCATCTCCGCGCGGTACGGGGGCTCGGGACGCGCCTTCTGGGGCGCCATCCTCGGGGGACTGGTCGGCGCGGCCCTCGGCCTGCCCGTCCCCATCGTGGGATCGGTCGTGGCCGGCGTCCTCGGCACCTTCCTGGGCGCTACGCTCGTGTCGCTGTGGGAGACGCGGCATGGCCCCAGCGCGGCCAGGGTGGGCTGGGGCGCCGTGCTCGGGAGGGCGGCGTCCACCGCGCTCAAGTCCTCGGTGGGCCTCGTGGTCCTGGTCGTGAGCGCGATCACGCTCCTGCGCTGAAGGGCAGGTGGCCCGTCGGCCGCCGCTCCCGTATCCTCGGGGACGTCTTTCCACCACCGGACGGAGGCCGATGGCCAGAAAGGGAAAGAGGGAGAAGCGCCGACCGAACGGAGCGGCGCGCTCGGGCGCGAAAGGCGGAGGCTCCGGCGTGGAGGGAGACGGCGGGGGGAAGGGTGCCTCGTCCGCCACGTCAGGCAGCTCCCCGTCCGGCGCGGCCGGCTCCGCGAACGCCCTGTGGGAGTGGACCAAGACGATCGTGTTCGCCGTCGTGCTCTTCCTGCTCGTCCGGACCTTCCTCCTCCAGAGCTTCTACATCTCGTCGGGCTCGATGGAGAACACCCTCCTGGTGGGCGACGTCCTCATGGTCAACAAGGTGGCCTACGGCGCCCCCATCCCGGGCACCCACGCGCACCTGCCCGGCTACGAGGACCCCCGCCGCGGCGAGATCGCCATCTTCCGGCCCTCGTGGGAGCCGGACGTGGACGTGGTCAAGCGGGTGATCGGCGTTCCCGGCGACACGCTGGCCATGCGGAACGGGACCCTGATACGGGACGGGAAGCCGCAGAACGAGCCCTACGTGGTCCACGACTCCACCGTGGCGGACGAGACCCACCCGTGGATGGTGTGGCAGTACCAGTACCTGGCCCCCTCCGTGGACCGGAAGAGCTACCGACCCACGCTCGAGAACTGGGGACCCATCATCGTCCCGCCCAACGACTACTTCGTGATGGGGGACAACCGCGAGCACAGCCTGGACTCCCGTTTCTGGGGCTTCCTAGATCGCTCGCGGTTCGAGGGAAAGCTGGCGTTCCTGTACTGGAGTTATGACGCGACCTCGCTGCGGCCGCTCAAGTTCCTCACGGCCGTGCGCTGGCCGCGGATCGGAAAGTCTCCGGGGAAGTAGGGGACGGCGAGGTCGGGCCTCGCCGCAACAGAGCGAGCCCGGTCTCGCGGCGGGGCGTCAGGCCGGTGGGGCGATCGGGGCGGGACGACGCGGCGTGAGAAGCAGGAGGAGCGCGGCGGCCAGGAGGCCCATGGCCGCACCCACAAGGAAGGCGGCTTCCGGGCTCGCCCACTCCCACACGGCCCCGAACAGCAGGCTGGCCGGCAGGGCGGCCACCCCGACCACGAAGTGGAAGGTCCCGTAGGCCCTCCCACGCGCCTTCTCCGGCGCCATGTGCGCCACGTAGGCGCGCTCGGGCGCTTCGGTGAGGCCGTAGAAGAGGCCGTACACCACGAAGAGCGCCCAGGCGTGCCACGTCCTCCCTGCGAGGGCGAATCCCACGTAGACCAGCACGTACAACCCCCATCCCCACAGGATGGAGCGGCGGGGACCGAGCCGATCGGAGAGCACGCCGCCCGGCAGGCTCCAGGTGGTCTTCGACAGGTTGAACGCCGCCCACAGGAGCGGGATGGCGGCGGCCGAGACGCCGAGCTGGCCGGCGCGCAGGAGGAGGAAGGCATCCGAGGAGTTGCCGAGCGTGAACAGGAACACGGCCGCCAGGTAACCCCGGAACGGGCCCCCCATCTCCGGGAGGGAGAAGCGCGGCGGGGCCGACTCCGCCGCGGTGATGACCCGGTCGGCCTCGTACCCGGCGCCGCGGCCGGGGCCCTCCCGACCTTGGAGCGCCTCGTCTCCCGCATCCTCCGCCCCGCGGCCTGGAGCCACCTCGCGGGTCAGGCGCGCGATGGCCAGGACGGAGAGGACGCCCGGGATGGCCGAGAGGGCGAACACCCTCCGGTAGCCGCCGGCCCACAGGGACATGAGGCCGGCGGCCACCAACGGACCCACCACGGCTCCGGCGTTGTCCATGGCCCGGTTGAAGCCGAAGGCCACGCCGCGGCGGCTCGGGTCCACGGAGCTCGAGAGCAGGGCGTCCCGGGGCGGGCCCCGGACGCCCTTTCCGGCCCGGTCCGCGGCGCGCGCCACGAGGAGCTGCCACGGCGCCGCGACCAGAGCCAGGACCGGCCGGGCGGCGGCCGCGACGGCGTAGCCCCACACGGCCAGCGGCTTGCGGACGCCGAACCGGTCGGCGAGCCAGCCGCCCGCCAGCTTCACCAGGCTGGCCGTGCTCTCGGCCACGCCCTCGACGAGCCCGAGGAACGCCGCGCTCGCCCCGAGCACGCTGGTGAGGAAGGCAGGGAGGAGCGGGTACATCATCTCGCCGGCGACGTCGGCGAAGAAGGAGGTGAGACCGAGGCCGAGCACGTTTCCGCGAAGCGTGTCCCGCAGCGTCGGTCGGCTGCTCTCGTCGGCTGGCATGGGAAGAGGCTAGGCGGGGCGGCGGTGTGGCGCCAGCGGCCCGGAACGGTGGGAGCGGCACCCGACCCCGGTCGCAGGGAAGGCGGTGCGTACGCCACGAGGGCTCGGTCCCTCGTCCGGGTGCGAGCGGCGGTGCCGGCCCGTTAGCTTGGTCCGCGCCGGAGGGGTGGCAGAACGGCAATGCACCGGTCTTGAAAACCGGCGGGCGCAAGCCCTTGTGGGTTCGAATCCCACCCCCTCCGCTCGGGCGGGCGCCGCGTCCCGCCGCTCGCGCCGCCGCCCGCCGGGCTCACGAACCATGGCAGAGAGGCGCGTCGGCTCGCCGCCCGGCTGGCACCGGGGGCTGAGGCGAGGTGTCCCGCGGCCGCCCGCCGTCCTCGGTGTCGGCGGAGGCTTCGCCCGGTGGCGTGCTCGACCGGCTAACTCTGCATTGCGACCCGGGGCGACGGCGTTCGTCCATCTCCGTACACGTACCCGACCACGCCACCGAAGACGAGGTGGCCCAGGAGGCCGCCGAGCAGGAGCTCGATGTCCCCATGGGAGAACACCCCCGTACCGGTCATCGGAGCGAAGACCAGCTGAGCCAGCACGAAGACCATGCAGCCGAACAGCAGGCCGCGGACGAAGGCGGAGCCGGGCAGCCGGTCCACGAGGTAGCCGGCGTAGATCAGCGCGAAGACCACGCCGACGATCACGTCGAGCACCCATCCCCAGGCCGCTCCGATCGCCGCGTGCGATGAGAAGGCCGAGATGGCGCCGCTCAGCGCCACGCCGATCGCGATCTTCGGGAGTCCGATCGATGGTTCGACCAACAACAGAGAGGTCATCGAGGCGGTCGCGATCAGTCCGGCTGCGGCGGCTCGCTTTGCATTCATGGCACGACCTCCGTGGCTAGGGGCCGGTCTTCGGGCTGGTGACTGCAGCCCCACAGTACGGCGACCGGCGAATGGTTGAGACGAATCCCCGTCCCGCGAACTCCTCGCGACAGCTGTGCGGAGAGCCGAAGCCCTACGGCTTGGCCTTCCCGTGGCTCACGCTCCACACGTAGGCCGCGACCTTTCGGAGCTGTTCGTCGCTGATCCCTCCCGGGTGAGAGACCATGAGGGTACCCGGCACGCCTCCCGAGACGATCTTGATGATGTCGGCGTAGCTGCCGTCGCCATTCTTCCACGTGCTGTCCTTGAGGTCCGGGGCGATGGCTGTTCCGCCCAGATCGGGACCGTGGCAGGCGAAGCAGCCACCGTCGCCGTGGAAGATCTTCCGTCCCGCGTCGATCATCGCCGGGGTGATCTGGACGGTGGAGTCCGAGTCCGCGCTGAAGCCGCGCGTCGCGGTTGCCGGACCCTCCCTTCCGGCGGCGCCTCCTTCGACGAGGACCACCATGGTCACGACCACCGCCGCGGCCATCAACTTCTTGGGTGGCATCTATCCCTCCCGTTTCGTTTCAGCCTGCCGATCGTCCGTAGACCCCAGCATCTGGCCGGGAAGCCCCGAGGCGATCCCGTATACCGCGAAATGTGCGTGCCGAACGTCCCGGAGGTAGGGCGGAAGGCCGGTCCGCGCCAGTGCGTCGACCGGTGGGGGCCGTGAGGCGGGAATCCGACCCTTCCGGGTCGGACCCCGCCCGCGGCGTTCGACGAGCTCAGAACATGATCCAGCTGAGGAGATAGAGCGTGTTGTTGTTCGAAGCGTCGCGCCCGAACCCGTCGTAGTTGGAGGTGGAGCCGTTGAAATCGCCGTAGAGCACGTACTGGAGAGCGAAGCGCGTGTTGAGCCACGGCATGTAGCCGATCTGGGCCAGGAAGCCGTTGCTCTTGGGATTGCCCGTCGAGCTGCCGTCGATCGCGTCAGGCCCGTACAGGCCGGCATCGGCCGTGCCGGTGGTCGAGAAGGCTCCCAGCGTCAGACCCAGCCCCGTCGGGGTGGAGTGGAACGAGACGTCACCCCGGATCGTGTTCAGGTTGTTCGAAGCATTGGCCGAGCCGTCCGCCATGTGGGTCGCGTCCAGGTTCTGCTTCTCGTGGATCCACGTGCCGTGCAGCGTGAGGGCGCCCGACGTCGTGATGTGCTGGTACTGGGCGTCCAGGGCGACATCGGTGAACTTGTCGGTGAGACCGGCCACGCCACCCGGGAATAGCGCGGCGTGCAGGCCGTACGTGCCGAACTCCAGCGAGTTCTTGCCCCAATCGCGGGTGAGGGCGGCACGCCAGTACGGCGCGACGCCGCTGATCACGCCCTCGGCCGTCACATCCGGCGGCTGCGGTGCTCCCTGCTGGGCCGACCGATACACGGCGAACTCGCCGTATACGGTGTTGTTCCAGAGCCCGTAGCCCCCGAGGCCGGCCACCTGCTGCCCGAGGGCGCCATCCACGAGGGTGCCCGCGGCCGGGCCGGGCGCCACCTCGGAGGAGGCGTACGGGAAGCCCCAGGCGGGCGTCGAGTTCCACACGTCTTCGACGGTCGGGTTGTTGTTGAGCGTCAGACCCAACGTGAGGTCCTTCGAGTCCATGGTCGCGTGCGTGACGAATCGCAGATCGGTGTTGTCCAGCCCCAGCGACGCCCCCTCGGGGTCGTAGGTGATCTGGACGAAGGAGCCGAGCTTGGGAGCGATCTCACCCCCCACGAACATGCTGAACTCCTGGGGGAACTGTAGGTCGCCGTTCTGTGTGTCCGGCACCTTCTTGGAGGTCGTGGAATAGGACCCCTGGAACATGAAGGAGATCGGCGGAACCACGCCGAGCTCCATGGCCTTTCCGCCGCTCTTCGTCGGCTGTTCGACCTTCTTGCCCGCGCCCATCATGGTGTAGCCGTTCAGCTTGAACTGTCGTCCGAACGGCGTCAGCTGGGGAAACGTCGTGTGGCAGGCCGAGCACGCGAGGCCCGTCTGTCGGGAAAAGCTCGGAATCCGGACGTCCGAAAGAGCC
This sequence comes from uncultured Gemmatimonadota bacterium, assembly GCA_964465015.1. Classification (GTDB taxonomy): domain Bacteria; phylum Gemmatimonadota; class Gemmatimonadetes; order Palauibacterales; family Palauibacteraceae; genus Humimonas. The sequence goes on along the minus strand of CAYXHP010000009.1, from coordinate 517 downwards.
ACCGTCTTGCCCGCGCTCACGCTGGCTTCGCCGGTGCGCGCTCCAGCGAGAACCAGCACGGCGACCAGCGAGAATGAACCGCTGAGGGCGACAGAGCTCCTCAGTCTAGAAAACATGCCCCTCCTCCTTCCAGCATCGTGTCACCACGCAGGGCCGCTGTCGGTCCCGCCGTCAGCGACGGTATCTATCCCAAGCGATCTCCTGATGCCGTAGGGAGAATCCTTACAAGCTTGTCGTCGGATTCCCCGCGGCGGCTGTGGGGCGATCGCGTTCGGATGTCCGGCGGCGCGCTCCCGGTCTCCGGGTTGGCCACGCCGCATAGCCTCCGCGCCCCAGATCGATGACGCCTAACGTCGCTGCTGTCTTCAGTCTACAATCGTAGTCGATCGGCTGCAAGGAACGGCGATGGGGAGGGGGAGAGGGAAGGCAGCGGTGGAGGCGGCGACGGGCCGCCGGTACCCCCGACGAGCCGGAGGACGCGCGAGGCACAAGTCCCCCGGCCGCGTCCCGGGGGAGC
>CAYXHP010000008.1:0-21838 GCA_964465015.1 uncultured Gemmatimonadota bacterium | reverse complement strand
CGGGACGGAGGCTCACCGTGGGCGTGGTCGTCATGAAGCCGCGAGCTCGTCGTGCCGAAAGCAGCCCAGCAGGTGGTCGTTCACCAGTCCCGCGGCCTGCATGAAGGAGTAGCACGTCGTCGGTCCGACGAACTTGAAGCCCCGGCGCCGGAGCTCCGAGGCGAGGGCCCGGGAGCGGTCGGAAGCGGCGGGGACCTCGGAGGAGCGCTCGCGGCGCGGATCGACCGGGGCCCCGTCCACGAAGGACCACGCCAGGGCGGCCAGACCGCCCTCTCCGCGCAGCCCCAGGACGGCTCGGGCGTTCGTGATCGCGGCCTCGATCTTACCGCGGTGGCGAATGAGACCGGGGTCCGCCACGAGCCGCTCCACGTCGCCGGGCCCGTAGCGCGCCACGATCTCCGGGTCGAAGCCGGCGAATGCTTCCCGGTACGCGGAGCGCTTCCGCAGCACCGTGAGCCAGCTCAGCCCGGCCTGCGCTCCCTCCAGCACCAGGAGCTCGAAAAGGCCGCGCTCGTCGCGCCGGGGGATGCCCCACTCGCGATCGTGGTATTCGAGGAGGAGGGGATGTCCCGCGGCCCAGGGGCAGCGGTCGCGGCCGTCCGTGCCGTGATCGTGTCGACTCGTCATGGGGCGAGACTACGCCGCGCGCCCCCGGAGATCCAGCGGCGCGCGGCGCGCTCCTTCGATCCCGGGAGGGATCAGAGGATCAGAAGGTGAACTCCATCTGGAACAGCGCCTTGGAGGCCGCCGCCCTGGCCGCCGAGTAGTCCGCCGGAGGCGTCTCATAGTGTATGTAGTCCCAATCGCCCAGGACCCGGAGGTTCGGGCTGATCCGGTAGGCGACGCCGAAGATGTACTCGGTCCGCTTGTCGCCGGCCACGTTCTTGTTCGGATTGACCAGGTCCACGCGGCCGATCAGGGACGCGTTGCTGTTCGGGAGGTTGAGCGTCCCGTACGTGCTGGACACGACGCCGTGCGCATCGGCACTTCCGGCCGTCGTGGAGCTGTCCGCCGTCACCGCGATCTCCGTGGCGAGGAGGAACAGCTTGGACTTGTAGGAGATCTGCCCGATAGCGCGATTGCGCTTGCCGCCGCCGGTCGGCGCGCCCAGCTGTCCGTAGGCCGTCAGCCGGAGACCGCCACGCGAGCCCGTGTCGTCGCTCTCGAGCAGCCGGACCGAGGCGCGGGCCATGACGTCCTTGTGCCGATCGCCCTCGCCGCCGTGATAACCCTCGCCGTTGTAGGCACCCACGTAGAAGTCGAACAGGTGCTTCTGGACGTTCCCTTCCAGGGCGAAGCCGATGTCGGACGAGTTCAGGTAATGGTTCCGGTCCAGCGCCATCGGGCCCTGCATCCGGTAGCCCCACAGGCCCTCTTCGTAGTCCAGCCAGGGCGTCTGGACCTGGCCGAACAGGAGAGTCACCGGGCTGTTCCTGGGCGTCCAGCCCACGTAGGCGTACTTGAGCCGGATGTTGTAGGAGCCGTTGGCGTCCCGGTAGAGGTCCGAGGTGATGCGGGTCGAGACCCCTCCGCCGAACGAGCCCCTGATGTTGACGTAGGCCCGCGTGACGTCGAACGCGTTGTAGTGCGTGCTGTCGGGACCCGAGTTCAGCTCGGCCATCCACTGAGCGTAGCTCACGCCGCTCACCTTCACGTCCTGGGCTCGCGCGCCGCGCGGCACCATGGTGGCGGCCACGAGCAGCGCCAGCAGCGCCGCAGACCATCGCATGATCCTCATCGTGATCCTTCTCCTGGGTCGCGGATCGCACCGAGCGGTAGAGGCGTCCGTCGATGCACGGTGATCGTTTCGTGACCCACGATGCCGGGCTCGCCGCACGGCGTTGCAAAGGGTTGGTAACGGCTGGGTAAAGGCGGGGAGGCAGTGGCGGACCGGAGGATCTACTCCTGGACGTTCTCCTTCACGTAGCCCTCGGTGACGGCGTACTCGTACAGCCGTACCTGGAGCCGCTGCCGGGCCCGGTGGAGCCGCGATTTCACCGTCCCGACGGGAAGGTGGAGCGTTTCGGCGACCTCGCCGTAACTCAGGCCATCCAGGTCCGAGAGCACCAGCGGGAGGCGGAAGGCATCCGGGAGGGCATCGATGGCGCGCACCACCTGGCGGTCGATGATCCGGTCGAAGAACTCGCCCTCCGGGTCGGTCTGGCTCACCCTCTCGTAGACCGCGGAGCCCGCTTCCTCGTCGAGCTCGACGGGCGTGGGAGCGTTGCGCCGGCGCCGGAAGTCGCTGATGAACGCGTTGCGGAGGATCGTCATCAGCCAGGCGCCCGCGTTGGTGCCGTTCTCGAACTGGTCCCAGCTCCGGTAGGCCCGGAGCATGGTCTCCTGTACGAGGTCGGCCGCGCGCATCTCGTCACCGCCCGTGAGCCGCAGAGCGCGCGCGTGGAGCATGGGAAGCTCGGGAAGCGCCTCCGCCTCGAAGCTGGCCAGGCGTGCGGCGCGGCGCGCGTCCCGCGCGACGCCGCGGACCGTGGGGCCAACCGTTCGCCCCGGATGCCTCCGTTCGGGACGGCTGGCGGCTCGCATCACGACGACCTCCACGGCCAGGGGCCGGTCTGGAGGTCCGGCCCGTTTCACGAGACCCGGATAGGGCCTCCAATTGCAAGTGGGAGGAGGGCGATAGCTGTCGCAACACGCACGCGGCGAATCGCCGGCTGGGTTCGGTGAGCCGCAGCCTGCGCACGATGGATGGAGGGAGCCTCAGGCTGGCCGGGCCACCGTATCGAGGAAGGAGCGCAGGGGCGGATTCACTACCGCGGGGTGGGTGAGACTGGCGGCGTGCGTGGCCCCCGGGACCCGAACCAGGCCGCGACAATCGGGAAGCGCGTCCGCCATCGCCTCGGCCCGCTCCATGCCGATCGACACGTCCTCCTGTCCGTGCACGACGAGCACCGGGCAGCGGATCTCCCCGAGGCGGTCGGAGAGGTCCTCCCGCTCGAGCAGGCAGGAGGCCGGCTCGTTCAGCATCGCGTTCCCGGCCGTCCGCCAGCGCTCGATCCACCTGGCCCGAAGCTCGGGATCCGGTCCGAGGATGAGATCCGCCAGCGTCGTCGTGAGCTCGTCGACAGCGCCGTGCTCCTTCCACGTGTCGAACATCTGCCGGTAACCGGCGCGTGTCTCCTCGTCGTCCACGGCCGCGTCGGTGTCGATGAGGACGAGGCCGGAGACTCGCTCCGGGTGCGCGAGAGCCATGCGCAGGGCGATGAAACCGCCCTGCGACATCCCGGCCACGACCGCCCGCCCCACCCCCAGCCGGTCCAGGAGGCCCACCGCGTCATCGGCCAGATCCCAGTAGGTGAACGGCCCATCCACCGGTGTCTCTCCGAACCCGCGCTCGTCCATGCGGATGCAACGAAAGTCCCCGGCCAGAGCCTCGACCTGCGGGTCGAACATGGTGCGGTCCATGAGGAAGCCGTGCAGGAACAGCACGGCCGGGCCACCACCGGCCGAATCATCGTAGCCGATCGTCCGTCCATCGATGTCACTGGTCGCCATGAGTTCCCCGCCTGTGCGCACCCCCACCGTCGCGGCCGCCCGGCGCTGCCGCCGTACGGCCCTGGAGCGCCAAACTGGCCGGAGGCCGGAATGTCCGCTACCGTGGGGAGCGACGGTCGGGTCGCACACCGCGCGAAGCGCATCCTGGCGCCGCGCGTCGGGGCCCGGATCGCGCCCAACGCACCCGAGCCGCGGAGGTCATCGCCATGCGTCGCTCCCTCGCCGCCCTCGCTCTGCTGACGCTGCTCCTCGCTCCCGCCTCCTCCCGCTTGCGGGCCCAGGCGCCGGACACGGCCGCCATGGCGAACGAGGCCGTGCAGATGGCGAGCCAGTACCTGCAGATCAACACGACCAACCCGCCCGGTAACGAGGTCCGGACGATGCGCTACCTGGCCGGGGTGTTGAAGAAGGCCGGGATCCCGTTCGACACGGCGGTCTCGGCGGCCGGTCGCGGGAACATCTGGGCGCGTCTGAAGGGCTCGGGAAACGAGCCGGCGCTCGTCCTCCTCTCGCACATGGACGTCGTGCCCGCCGATACGGCCTACTGGGACGTGGATCCCTTCTCAGCCGCCGTCCGCCACGACACCATGTACGCGCGCGGCTCGCTGGACACGAAGACGCTCGGCATCGAGGAGCTGGAGGCGTTCCTCACCCTGCACAGGAACAAGGTGCCGCTGAAGCGCGACGTGATCTTCATGGCCACGGCCGACGAGGAGGCGGGCGGATTCTACGGTGCCGGCTGGGTGGTGAAGAACCACCCCGAGGCCTTCGAGGGGGCCGGCATGCTGCTCAACGAGGGCGGCATGGGCACGATCTCGGACGGCCGCGAGCAGTTCGGAATCGAGGTGACGCAGAAGGTGCCACTGTGGCTCAAGCTCACCTCCACCGGCGTCCCGGGCCACGGATCGACGCCGCCGGTGGCCTCGGCCGTGAACCACATGGTCGCCGCCCTGTACGCCATCCAGAGCTACCACTTCCAGCCGCGCGTCGTCCCGGCCGTGGACCAGTACTTCAAGGCGCTGGCGCCCACCGCCGGACCGGATTGGAAGGACGACTTCGCGAACATCGCCGATGCCGTCAAGAACCGCGACACGCTGCTCAAGCTCCAGATCGACCACCCCTCGATGGCGGCGCTGGTCCGGAACACGTGCTCGATCACGATCCTGAAGGGAAGCGACAAGATCAACGTGGTCCCGCCCACGGCCGAGGCCCAGCTGGACTGCCGGCTCCTCCCGGACCAGAACCACGAGCAGTTCATCGCCCAGCTGAAGACGATCATCTCGGACCCCACGATCGAGATCCACAAGATCATGGGCTTCACGCCGGCGGTCTCCCCGACGGACGACCCGCTCTACCAGGCCATCCACGACGTGGTGAAGGCGCACTTCCCCGACGCGGCGGTGGTGCCCTCGGTGGAGACCGGCTTCACCGACAGCCACTTCTTCCGCGACCAGGGCCTGCACTGCTACGGCTTCGCCCCCTTCCTCATCCCCGAGGGGGACGAGCACGGGATCCACGGCAACAACGAGCGGCTGTCGGTGGAGAACATCCGGCGGGGCGCGGCGATGATGTACGAGATCGTGCACCAGGTGGCGGCCGGGGAGTGACGGCCGGCTAGCGGCGGACCCGGCGCGCGGCCGCCGAGGCGGACGAGACGACCGGCGCCGGGGAGAGCGGGCCGGACACGCCCGGGGAGCCGGGGAACGGACCGGGGTCGGAGCGGAGCGGCGCCCGGCTCCCACCCCGGGTGCTCATCGTATCGGAAGAGCAATGGCCCCGGGCGCTGCTGCGCGCCCAGCTCGTCGAGGAGGGATGGGACGCGGTCGGCGCCCGCTCGATGGCCGAAGCGCTCCGCGAGCCCGTCGCCGAGCCGGGCCGGGGGCCCGTTCGATGTCTCGTGGTGGATGCGTCGGCGCTGGGCCCCGCCGGCGAGACGGGCAGCGAGCGCGTCGAGGAGCTACGGACGCGGCATGGCGATCCTCCCGTCATCCTCCTGGCTAGCGCCACCATCCGACCCCCGGCCGGCCGGTGGACGGAGACGGTGCGGCGGCCGACCCGTGTGAAGACGGTGGTCGAAGCCGTGGAGAGGGCTGTGGGAGGACGGCCGACCCCGACGTGACCCTGGATCGGGCACGAACCGGTCGCCACGGGCGCACGACTCTTGGAGATGCCGGCACTCGAGGGAGGACCGCCGTCATGAGCACACTGGAAGACAACAAGCGGCTCGTCCGCTACGTCGTGGAGGCTGGCGTCAACAAGGCCGACCTGGACGTGTTCCGCGAAGTCCTGAGCCCGGAATACGCCCGCCACAGTCAGGCGACGACGGACATGCCCGAGATCCGCGGCATCGATGAGATGTTCCGGTTTCTGGGCGAGCAGTTCGCCATCTTCCCCGACTGGCACGAGGAGATCGAGTTGATGGTGGCCGAGGGACCCTACGTGGCCTGCGTCACGCGCGGCACCGGCACGCAGCGCGGTGCCATGGGCGAGGTCCCGCCCACGGGACGGACGATCGACATCATGAACTTCGTCTTCCACCGGGTGGCGGACGGACGGATCGCCGAGACCTGGATAGGCTGGGACAACCTGGCCGCCATGGCGCAGCTCGGCCTGTTGCCGCCGTCGGAGTCCGGCGGGTGAACCGGGGCGCCGTCGCGGGACGGGCCTCCCGACCTGCCGGCCCGTGGGCGATCGGAGTCACGGCGCTCCTCGTCTCGCTTCCGGGAGCCGCGAACCGCTCCGCGCCGATCCCCCACACCTTGGGTCGGAACACGACCGTCCACGCCACGGGCACCTTCACGCCCGTCGGCCCTCCACTCGGCACGCCGAGACGGGTGGACGCCGGCGGCAACTGCGTGATCGATCTCCGCCAGCGCTACGCCGTGTCCGGCACGCTGGAGGGCTCCTTCCTGATCGACTACCGCATCCTCACCTACGGCGCGTGCCCCGAGGGCCCGCCCCGGCCGGGCACCTACGAGGAGACGTGGATCGCGCACGGCACCTTCACGGGCACGTTCGAGGAGGGGAACACCTCGGCCGACTTCACCTACACGGCCGACGTGCACCGGGGCGGTGACGTGGACGGAGCCATGGAGCTGGGCGGCGACCTCAGGGGCAAGCTGACCGTGACGGGCCGCATGTCCGAACGTCGCCTGTCCTACGACGGCGACGTGGAGGCTTCCTGACGGGAAGGCACGAAGCCGACGACGTCAGCTCTTCGCTCCCCCGGAATCGGAGACGACTCGCTCCGGTCGCGACCGCGGCCGGGAGGCCCGCCCGCCGCTCCGCTCCCTCAGCCACGGCTCTCCGGCGTTCCGGTCCAGGCCCATCGCGGCCAGGACCCGGTCGTAGCCGGGCGCGTGCCGTAGGGGATCCAGGAGCGGCTCGAAGAAGTTCTCGGGCAGGTAGACGTCGCGCTCGTCCACGGCCCGCTGTAGCCACTCGATCCCCCGCGCCGTGTCCCCCAGGCCCGCATAGCCCGCGGCGATGGCGAAGGGCGGGATGAGCTCCTTCCCGTATCGCGCCTCCAGGTCGTGCACGACCCCCAGAGCGGCCCGGCGATCCCCCGAGGCGGCATAGGCGCTGGCCAGCCCGGAGGCGCCGTACGCCTGAAACGTCCCGAGCTCGATACCGCGCTGAATCTGCGCGATGGCCTCCTCGTACCGGTGCTCCTGGATCTCGACCAGCCCCAGGCGGTAGTGCGCCTGGGCGTAGTTCGGGTCCAGGGCCAGGACCTTGCGGATGGCCGCCTCCGCCTGGCTGCTCCGGCCCATGAGGTACATGACCCACCCACGCTCGATGCCGATCTGCTGGGCCAGCGGATCCAACTGGTGCGCCCGCTCCATCTGCGCCAGGCTCTCGTCCAGGCGGCCCCGGCCGGCCAGGAAGTCCCCGTACCAGTGGTGGCCCACCGCATAGTTGGGGTTGGCCGCGACCGCGCGCCGGAAGTTCTCCTCGGCCTCCTTCCAGTCGAAGCCGTAGATCATGTACCCGTACGCAAGGGCGGTGTAGGCCTCGGCCGAGGTGCTGTCGAGCGCCAGCGCCCGCTCGGCGGCGGTCCGTGCCTTCTCCCAGCTGGCGGCGGCCGCGGTCGGCGATCCCCCGGCGAACGGGGCTACGAGGAGATCGGCTTCGGCCAGGGCCGCCCACGCCCGCACGAAGCTCGAGTCGCGGGCCACCGCCTGCTCCAGGTAACGCACCGCCTCCTGGATCGAGGGGCCCGTCCGCTGGTTCCAGGCGAACAGGCCCTTCAGGTACAGGTCGTAGGCCGTCAGGTCGCCCGTGGGGGGAGTGGCGAACGCCGAGTCGCGCGCCGGTCCCAGCTTCACGCGCAGGGCCGAGACGATGGACCGGGCCAGGTCCTCCTGCACCGCGAACACGTCGGCCAGTTCCCGGTCGTAGGACTGCGCCCACAGCTGGTAGCCGTCCTTCACATCGATGAGCTGGGCGCTCACCCGGAGACGGTCACCGCTCTTGCGCACGCTCCCCTCCAGCACCGCCTGCACGTCGAGCTTGCGACCGACCTCGTGCACGTCGGGGCTCTCGCCCTTGAACTGGAAGGAGGAGGTGCGCGCCGCCACTCGAAGGCCGGGAAGCTGGCTCAGCGTCGTGATCAGCTCCTCGGTGAGGCCGTCGCTGAAGTAATCCTGGTCGTGCCCGGGGCTCAGGTCCACGAAGGGGAGGACCGCGGCGGAGGCGATGGGCGGATTCGTCGTCGGCCGCGCACGCCGGAGGAAGAGCCACACGGCGAGCGCTACCAGGAAGACCGCTGCGGCCGCGGTCAACGCTCGGCGAGAGCGGCCGGCCGACCGGGGCACACCGGACGGCCGGCGCCCGGATTTCGCCGCCGCCCCCGTAGCCGCGGGCGCGCCCTCCTCGTCGGGGCCGGCTCCGGCCCGGCCCGCCTCCGCGGCGGACGCGGCGGTCTCCGGCCGCGTGCGCCTCACCCCCTCCGGCGTCACCTCGAAGGCCCAGGCCAGCACCACCGCCACGGGGAAGCCGAGCACCACGAAGCCCAGGAGCACCGACTCGCACCAGGCCGGTGCGTGGAGGGCCGGGAACACGATCGTGCCGAGCTGCAGCAGGATCCACGCGGTGGCCAGGTACGCGATGGTCACCCGGAACACGTACCGGCGCCGGAGCTCGTGGATGAACTCGGAGATCTTCATCGGTCTAGCGGGAGGGTTCTCCCCTCCCCCCGGGGATCATGAGAGGCGCCGCTCGCCTTACCGGTACGCCGCCAGGATCTCGGAGAGCTTCTCGCGGCCGGGGCAGAGCGCCTCGAAGGGCACGTCCACGAGCGGCTTGTCCACGGTCTCCATCACCTCGTGCATCTCCTGCCCGGTCGGGTCCAGGTGCAGGAGACCCGTGGGCACCTCGCCCGAGCGCTGGCACTCGCGCACGTAGGCGTAGGCGGCGTCCCGGTCGGTGGGATCGTAGTCCTCGGGGACCTTCCGGAACCGGACGAGGCTGCCGTCGTGCATCCGCACCTCCCGCACCGCGCCCGGCTCGTAGTCGGTGGTGATCTCGCGCCGGATCGGCACGAAGTCCGCTTCCACCGCCACGATCTCGTGCTCCCGCGTGTAACGGTAGCTCTTCGTCGAGCCCTCGTGGTCGTTGAAGGTCACGCAGGGGGAGATCACGTCCACCAGGGCCAGCCCCCTGTGCTCGAGGCCGGCCTCGAGGATGGGCACGAGCTGCGCCTTGTCGCCCGAGAAGCTCCGGGCCACGAAGGTGGCGCCGAGCGACAGCGCCAGGAGCACGGGGTCGATGGGCCGGTTCCGGTTCACCTCGCCCGTCTTGGCCACCGAGCCCACGTCCGCGGAGGCCGAGAACTGCCCCTTGGTCAGGCCGTACACGCCGTTGTTCTCCAGGACGTAGGGCATGTCCACGTTGCGCCGGATGGCGTGACACAGCTGCCCGATCCCGATGGAGAGCGAGTCCCCGTCCCCACTCACGCCGATGTAGACCAGCTCCCGGTTGGCGGCGTTGGCGCCCGTGGCCAGGGAGGGCATGCGGCCGTGCACCGCGTTGAAGCCGTGCGCCTCCTGTATGAAGTAGGTGGGCGTCTTGGCCGAGCACCCGATGCCGCTCAGCTTGGCCACCCTGTGGGGCGGGATCGACAGCTCCCAGAACGCCTCGATCACCGCGGCGGTCACCGAGTCGTGCCCGCACCCCGCGCACAGCGTGGACATGCGGCCCTCGTAGTCACGCCGCGTGAGACCGAGCTCGTTCTTCTCGAGGGCCGGATGATGGACCCTCGGCTTGGCAATGTAGCTCATGCGTCGCCCCCGTTCCCGGCCGGCGCGGCCGACGACTCCCGGCGCACGGCGTCCGTTCCGTCGCCGTTCCGCTCCCCCGCCCCGAGCCGCTCCAGCACGTCCTCGACCACGTGGATGGCGCTGAGCGGGAGCCCGCCGTAGCGCCGGACCGATGCCAGCCGGTCCTTGGTCACGTCCGTCTCGGCGATGAGCAGGTGCTCGAGCTGGGCGTCCCGGTTCTGCTCCACGACGAAGTTCGTCCCGTGCTCCCACAGGAACGCCTCGACCTCCTCCCCGAACGGAAACGCGCGGATGCGCATGTAGTCGAGGGGGATCCCGTCCTCCGCCAGGCGGTGGACCGCCTCCCGGCAGGCGGCATCGCAGCCGCCCACGGTGACCAGGCCCATCGTGGCCCCGGGGGTGCGCGAGATGAGCGCGGGCGGCACGTGGGCCCGGGCCGTCTGGTGCTTCCGCGTGAGCCGGTCCACCACGTCCATGTACGGCCCCGCGTCCTCGGTGTAGCGGGCGTAGCGATCGTGCCCGGAGCCGCGGGTGAAGAAGGCGCCACGCGGATGCGTTCCGGGGAGGGTCCGCCACGGGATCCCGTCCCCGTCCACGTCCTCGTAGCGGTGGAAGACGGCGCCGGCCTCGAGCTCCTCGGCCGTCATCACCTTGCCGCGGTCGGGACGGTAGGCGTCGTCCCACTGGAAGCGCGGCACCACCCAGTCGTTCATCCCGATGTCGAGGTCGGAGACCACGAACACGGGCGTCTGGAAGCGCTCGGCCAGGTCGAAGGCGGTCACGGCGAGCTCGAAGCACTCCTTGGGGTCGGCGGGGAAGAGGGCGATGTGCTTGGTGTCGCCGTGCGAGGCGTACGCGACCATGAGGAGGTCGCCCTGCTGCGTGCGGGTGGGCATGCCGGTGGAAGGCCCCACGCGCTGGATGTCGAAGAAGACCACCGGGATCTCCGTGTAGTAGGCGAGCCCGATGAACTCGGACATGAGGGAGATCCCCGCCCCGCTGGTCGAGGTGAACGAGCGGGCCCCCATCCACCCGGCTCCGATCGCCATGCCGGCCGCCGACAGCTCGTCCTCGGCCTGGATCACGGCCACGTTGAGCTTCCCCGTCTCGTCGTCCCTGCGGTAGCGCTTCGCGTAGGTCTCGAACGCCTGCACGAGCGACGTGGAGGGGGTGATCGGATACCAGGAGGCCACGGTCGCCCCGGCGTACAGGCAGCCGATGGCCGCGGCCGTGTTCCCGTCGATGAGGATGGAGTCGCGGGTCTCGTCCAGGGGAGAGAGGCGGATCGGCAGGGGGCAGTCGAAGTGCTCGCGGGCGTAGTCGAACCCGAGGTCGAAGGCCTGGAAGTTGGCGTCCAGGAGCGCCTTCTTCTTGCCCCCGAAGCGCTCCTCCAGGAGGCTCCGCACCACGTCCCGGTCCACCTCCAGGAGCGCGGCCAGCGCCCCCACGTAGCCCACGTTCTTCATGAGGATGAGCGTTCGCGAGCCGTGGAAATGCTCCGAGCCCATGCGCGCGAGCGGGATGCCGAGGAAGTGGACGTCCTCGCGGCGGAGCTCGCGGGCTAGGGGCCAGGAGTCGTCGTGTAGGACCCAGCCGCCCGGCTGCACGTCCGCGATGTCCCGCTCGTAGGTGGCGGGATTCATGGCCACGATGAGGTCGTACTCGGGGCTCCGCGCCGTCCACCCCTCCCCGCTCACCCGGATCTCGTACCAGGTGGGCAGCCCCTGGATGTTGGAGGGAAAGACGTTCTTGCCCGTGACCGGGATCCCCATGCGGAAGATGGACTGCATGAGGAGCCCGTTGGCGCTCGCCGAGCCCGTGCCGTTCACGGTGGCGATCTTGAGGGCGAAGTCGTTGACGCGGATCGCCCGGGCTTCGTCTTCGGCGCCGGCCTCCGCGCCGGCGGCGGGCTTCGACTCCTGGGAGGAGCGGGCGCGCGGGCTCACGCGACCTCCGCGGCGGCGCGGGCCGGCCGCTCCTTCCCCGCCGCCAGGCCCGCGTACGGGATGAGCAGATCGGAGCGGCGCATGTCCCATGCGGCGGTCGGGCACCTCTCGGCGCACAGGCCGCAGTGGATGCAGAGGTCCTCGTCCTTGATCATGAGGCGCCCGGTCTGGGGAAGCGGCCCCGACGCGTACAGCGGCTCATCCGGGTTGAGCGCCGGGGCGGTGAGCCGCGCGCGGACCTCCGTCTCCGGCCCGTCGGGCGTGATCGTGAGGCAGGAGAGCGGGCACACGTCGACGCACGCGTCGCACTCGATGCACAGCTCTCCGGAGAAGTAGGTCTGGACATCGCAGTTGAGGCACCTCTCGACCTCCTTCAGCGTCTGCTCGGGGTCGAAGCCGAGCTCCGCCTCCAGGTCCAGGTGCGTGCGGCGGCGCTCCAGGTCCGCGTAGCGCATCGCGGCGCGGGCGGCCTCGTCGTAGTCGTTGGAGTAGCTCCACTCGTGGAGCCCCATCTTCTGACTCAGGAGGTTCATCCCGTACGCGGGCCGGTTGCCCAGGGACCGCTCCTCGCAGTGGGCGTGGATGGAGATCGCGGCCTGGTGGCCGTGCTCCACGGCCCAGATGATGTTCTCCGGGCCCCAGGCCGCGTCGCCGCCGGCGAACACGCCCTTCCGGGTGGTCTGGAAGGTGGTGCGGTCCACGATCGGCATGTCCCACTCGCCGAACTCGATCCCGATGTCGCGCTCGATCCACGGGAAGGCGTTGTCCTGCCCGATGGCCAGGATCACCTCATCGCACGGGATCGTCGTGGTGTCGTGAACCTCCTTCTCGAGCCGCCCGTCCGGACCGGGATGCCACGTGACGAGGTCGAACTCCATCCCCACGAGCTTCCCCTCCTCGATCACGAAGCGGGAGGGAGCGTGGTTCTCGACGATCTCGATCCCCTCGCCCTCGGCGTCCTCGAGCTCCCACGGGGAGGCCTTGAAGTGGTCGCGGCCCTTGCGAGCCATGACCTTGACGCTGGACGCGCCGAGCCGCGCGGCGGTGCGGCAGCAGTCCATGGCCGTGTTGCCGACCCCGATGACCAGCACCCGGTCGCCCACGGAGTCCACGTGCCCGAAGCGCACGGCCTCGAGCCACTCGATGCCGATGTCGATGCGGTCGGTGTCGCGGCGGCCCGGGAGCTCGAGCTCCTTGCCCTTCGGGGCGCCCGTGCCGATGAACACGGCGTCGAAAGACCCGTCCATCTCCCCGTCCAGGAGAGCGCCGAGGCTCTCGACCGGCGTGCCGAGCCGAAGGTCCACGCCCATGTCCAGGATGTAATCGATCTCCTCCCACAGGACGCGCGCCGGGAGCCGGAACTCGGGGATGTTGGTCCACATGAGCCCGCCCGGCTTCTCGAGCTTCTCGAACATCACGATCTCGTAGCCCAGCGGCAGGAGGTCGGTGGCCACCGTGAGGGAGGCGGGGCCGGCTCCGATGCAGGCCACCCGGAGGCCGTTGCGCTCGGCCGGGACGGCGGGCAGAAGATCCTCGACGGGGCCGCGCAGGTCGGCGGCCACTCGCTTCAGCCGGCAGATCGCCACCGGCTCCCCATCGATGCGCGTCCGCCGGCAGGCCGGCTCGCACGGACGGTCGCACGTCCGTCCCAGGATCCCGGGAAACACGTTCGACTTCCGGTTCAGCATGTAGGCTTCGGTGAACCGCCCCCCGGCGATGAGCCGGATGTACTCGGGCACGTTGGTGTGGGCCGGGCACGCCCACTGGCAGTCCACCACCCGGTGGAAGTACTGCGGATCCGTTACGTCCGTGGGCCTCATGACACCCCCGCTCAGGAGTTGGCGGGGGAAAAAGCTAGGTCCCGTGGCGAACCGGGGAAAGTGGAGGACGTCCTCGGCGCTCGAGGGTGCTACGGGCCATACCGCGTCTCTTCGAGGCCCGGGTCCGGTGACGCACTGCCTGCTGGAGCGCCTCCACACGAGTCCCTTCGAGCGCCCTCGACGCCGCTCAAACCTGGCGCGCCGAGACGAGCCCGGAATCGTCGGCTGCACGGGTCGCACGACTTTCGGCGTTTGGCCGCCGCGGTGCGTCTGTTGCTTTCCGAAAACTTGCGTTGCGGCGAGCGTGCCGGTGACCTCACTTTGCCCCAAGGTGGCCCGGAGAAATCGTAGCCGAGCACTTTACCGCTGAGCCGCAGGATGTCTATCTCGTGCGGCTCGATCCGCGGCTTGACCTGCTGAGGTTGCACACGTTGGGCCTCATCGAGGCGACGGCGAAACGAGGATGAAATTCCGAGCCGATCGTACCGTGATGCGTGCCATGGCGAAATTTGGATTCCACCGTCGGCGGCCCCACCCAGCCTGCCGTGACCTAACGATCGCGGCCCTGGCCGCGACGGCCCTCGTGACCGCCTGCGGCGACGGACCGACAGGGCCGGGGTTGCCGCGAATCACCCTCCCCGTACGGGTCCACGTCATGGCCTCGCCGGTGGTCACCCTGGACGCGACATTCACGGACGACCAGGTGAGGTCGCTGGTGAGCCGGACCGACGACATCTGGGCCCAGGCCGCGATCCACTGGAAGATCGCCTCGATCGTGCACGACTCGATGACGGATGAGGCCGACTCGATCCTGACCGCGTACACCCTCCACGGCGACAGCATCCCCTCGAACTTCCTGGAGCTGATGGTCCCCGACGACCGGGTCGCGGGCGGTGGCTGGGACATCTACCTGATGCACGATCTGGCCATCTTCGGGCTCCAGGGAGCGTACGATCCCCACGTCCCCGACATCCTCACCTCGGAGGCGACCGGCATCTTCGGCGATCCGAACTACGTGATCCTCGCCCACGAGCTCGGCCACTCGTTGAGTCTCCTCCACGTGGACTGCACGAAGGGGGCGAACCTCATGAACCCCGGAGACTGCAGCCCCCGGCCGAAGGGCGATCGCACCCACCTGACGCAAGCCCAGGTCGATTCGGCCCGCGCCCATGCCGAGGACGGCGAGCCCTGGGTTCCGGCGCAGGCCCGTGGCGCCGCGGCGCGCGTGATTCCCTAGAGCCAGAGACTCGAGGCGGCGGAAGTCTACGGAACTGGCGTCCGCGTCCCCGCGGGGACGCGGGGGACCGGCCACCTCATGAACTGGCCGGTACCCCCTTGACAGGTTTTCGGGTGCACTCCGGGTGAGGTCCGAAACGTGCCACGAGCTGCGCGCTGAGGCGGCCTCACGGGTCTCCTGGCGTCGATCGCCGCCTTTCCCACCCCGAGTTTGGTCCCGCGTCGGTGTTGATGGCGCCTTCGCCGCCTCAGGAGCCCGGAAAACCCCCTGCTACATTGTAGACAACGACTTGCGTAGCTTCGGCGGGGGCGGACGATGGGCGGCAGGGCGGCGGCTCGGGCGTGGATAATGGAAGATCCGTACGGCTTCGAGACGGGCCGGCGGGCGCGGGCGGCTCGGGGGAGCGCGGGGGTGACGGTCCGTCGCTGGCATGCGAGCGGTCGGCGGCCCGGGACGCGGGCCCCCGGCTCGTGCGCGACCGAGCGGCGGCTGCCGGCGCCGCGCCCTGGCTGCTCCCTTCACGCCTCCCGGTCGGCCGGGAGGCCGGGGCGCTCTTCAGCGAGGGTCCGGATCGGGACCTGTACGCCTACGCCGAGGCGCGGACCACCGAGCAGCTGGGCGAGGAGATCGCCACGCTGGCGAGGAAGATTCACGTGGCCACCCACCGCATGCTGGTGCTGCTCGCCCGGTTCGACGCGCACGAGGGATGGAAGGCAACCGGCCACCGAGGTGGCGCGGAGTGGCTAGCCTGGCGGACGGGCATGGACCTCCACACGGCGCGCGAGCACGTGCGGGTGGCGCGGAGCCTCCGTCAGCTCCCCGAGACCAGTGCCTCCATGGCGAAGGGCAAGCTCTCCTTCTCGAAGGTGCGAGCGCTGACGCGGGTGGCCGAGCCCGAGAGCGAGGCGGAGCTCCTGGAGGTAGCCGAGCAGTGCTCGGCGGCCCGGCTCGAGCGGGTGGTGAGGTCCTGGAAGGCGGAGAACCGCGAGGACGAGGCGGCCCGGGCCGAGCGGCTCCACCGGAGCCGGCGGCTGTCGGTGTTTCCAGGCGAAGACGGCATGTACGCGGTCCAGGGCCGGATGGAGCCCGAGGTCGGGGCGCTCCTGATGCGGGCCATCGAGGCGGCCAGCGACGCCCTCTACCGGGAGGAGCGGGGACGTGAGGCTTTGGGCTCCGGCCGCTCGGATTTCGAGCGCTCGCTTTCCAGAAGGTCAGAGACGCCAGGAGGCAGGAGCGGTGAGCTCGGCCGCCGGGCTCCGGTGCGCGACGCCCGCGCGGAGGCCGCCCGCCGCCGGGCTGATGCCCTGGGGCTCCTGGCCGAGCGGGCCCTGGCGGCCGGGTTCGGGGGCGGGAGCCCGCGACAGGGCTCCGATCCGGCAGCGGAGAGCGGCGAGGAGGTCTCTTCGGACGCTTGCGAGAACGCCGCGGCCGGGGAAGTGGACTCAGGAGGGGTCGAAGCCGTTCTGGGAGCGGACTCCGGGAGCGGAGCGGCCGCGGACTCCGGCGGCCAGACGACCGAAGTCTCCGCGATCCCCGCCCCGCTCAGCGGCACCCGGGCCGAGCGCTACCAGGTCCTCCTGCACGTGGATGCGGACACGCTCTCGGCCGACCGGGAACCGGGCCGCTCGGAGCTCGAGGACGGCACCCGCGTCCCCGCGGAGACGTCCCGGCGGCTGGCGTGCGATGCGGCGGTAGTGAGGGTCGAGCACGGACCGCACGGCCGCGTGCTCGACGTGGGCCGCCGTACCCGCTCGATTCCGCCTGCGCTGCGGCGGGCACTCGAGGTCCGGGACCGCGGGTGCCGCTTCCCGGGCTGCGGGCTTCGGTTCACGGAGGGACACCACGTCGAGCACTGGGCCGATGGTGGAGCGACGAGCCTCGACAATTGCCTGCTGCTATGCCGCCATCACCACCGGCTCGTCCACGAGGGCGGGTGGAAGATCGAGTGGCGCGGGGCGGGTCGTGCGGTGTTCGTGGATCCCCGCGGGCGCCGGCACGGCGACGAGCCGCCGGAGGAAGAGATCCGCCAGCGGCGAAGGAAGCTCTGGACCCAGCGCGGGGACCAGATAGCGTTCCGGGTCCTGGATTAACGTGTCGGACGCCGAGCCCTGGAGTGAGTCGTCGAACGCCAGGCGCAGCATCGAGTCGCCAGACGCAGGGAAGACGCGATCCAGGGCTTCCCGGGACCCGGCGAGGCAGGCGCTTCGTCCACGGTCGCTGGGAGACCGCAGCGGCGAGCGCGGGAGCGGTCGGCGGCCAGAACGCCAACCGCCGGTCAGCCGGTTCGGACGCCTCGGCGGCCGGCCCACTCCTCGCCGAGGCGTAGCAGGTCCGCGTGCTCCATGTGCGCCTCGGCGAAGGGGAAGACGGCGACCTCCTCGCGCTCGAAGTGGTCGCGGGCCGCCTCGAGGAGCTCCTCCAGGAGCTCGCGGGCGCGGGCCTCGTCCCGTTCCCGGCCCAACCGCTCGAGCCGGGCCTCGATCCCGCGGTGCTCCTCTTCCATGGCCTCGAGGGGCCCCGGCTCCGCACCGGTGAAACCGGCGAGGAGGATGCCATCTTCGATCGAGGCATGCGAGTGGAGCACGGACGCGAGGAGCGTGCCCAGCAGCCCGGCCAGGCCGCCGAAGGCCGGCGGCCCGGAGTCGAGCATCTTCCGCATGGCGTCAAAGAGCGCGTACAGGGCCCCGTGCTCCCCGCGGAGGGCGTCGGTGATGGTGGGAGCGCCTCGGTCGGCCGCCCGGCCGCCGGGCCCGCCCACTTCGCTGGCGTTCACCGATCCACGGCGCAGCCGGCGCACGGCCGACCCGACCCTGACCGCGTCTCCGCGGAGCCGCTCACGCCGGCACCGTGGCCGGCCCCGGGGTCACCACCGCCCGGATCGCCTCGCCGGCGCGGAGCGTGTCGAACGCCCGGTCGATCTCCTCGAGCGGGAAACGGTGGGTGACCAGCTCCGTGACGCGGACCCGGCCCTGGCGGGCCAGCTCGATGGCACGGGGGTAGTCCACCGGTCGGCAGCCGAGCGAGCCCACCACCTCCAGCTCCCGGAACATGACGCGGCCCGCGTTGAGGTCCATGCTCTCGGGGCTGTAGCCCACCAGCACCAGGCGGCCCCCGGCGCGCAGCGTGCCGAGCGCCAGCTCCTGCGTCGCGGCATGCCCCACCGCCTCGAAGGCGACGTCGGCGCCCCCGGCCGTGAGCTCGCGGAGCGCGCGGTCGGGCCGGTCCGTGGAGCCCGAGTCCAGCGTCTCGGAGGCGCCCAACCTCCGGGCCCAGTCCAGCTTGTCGGGGTTGAGGTCCACGGCCACCACCCGAGCCCCGACCGCCGCCGCCATCTGGACCACGTTGAGCCCGATCCCGCCGCAGCCCACCACCACGACCACGTCGCCCGGCCGCACCCGGCCACGATTCACGACGGCGTGGTAGGGCGTGGTGAGCGCGTCGGCGATGATCGATCCCTCCACCAGCGGGATCTCCTCCGGAAGCAAGAAGGCGTCCCGGGCCGGCACCCGGATGAACTCCGCGTAGCCACCGTCGATGTGGTTGCCGAGCATGAGGCCGCGCTCACAGATGTTCTCGCGGCCCATGCGGCACATGCGGCAGGTCCCGCACGGGAGCACGGCGGGCAGGAGGACGCGGGCACCCGGCTGAGGGCTGGTGACGCCCGGACCGACCGCCTCCACCGTCCCGGCCACCTCGTGTCCGAGGATGAGGGGAGGCTCCTTGAAGGTCGGCGTCCCGTGGTCGATGTAATGAAGATCCGTATGGCACACGCCGCACGCGGCCACCCGGACCAGCACGTCGCCCGATCCCGGCTCGGGGACGGCCACGTCCTCGAGCGTGATCGGCTGGCCGGCCCCGTGGAAGATGGCGGCTCTCATGGCAAGCTCCTGGTATAGACGGTCCGGAACAGGCCGAGGGCGAGCGCGCAGTCGTCGCAGCCCTCCGGCAGGTCGGCGGGGGCCGCGGGCTCGACCCGCACCTCGAGGCCCAGGCTCCGGAACAGCGCCTCGGCCTCGCGGGCGCGGTCGGGCATGACCACGAAGCGGCGGACCCAGTCCTCGCCGGCCTCCTCCGTGGCGTTCATGAGGTGGTGCGGGCCCCGGACGGCGCGCCGGCCCGCTCCAACCGGTGGGCCGAGAGGACGGCCGCCCCGATCGCCCCGGTGAACTGCACGAGCTCTCCCTCGGGGACGTTCACGTCCTCGGCCAGGTCGCGGCGCATCACCTCGACCATGGTCGGGAAGCGCATGATGCCGCCCACCAGCGTGAACTCGGGCTCGAGCCCCACGCGCTTCAGGAGCCGCACGGACTTCTCGACCAGCGATTCCATGGCGCCGCGCAGGATCTCGGGGGCGCCACGCCCCTGGCTCACGTGATTGATCACCTCGGACTCGGCGAACACGGCGCACACGCCGGAGATCGGCACCGCCTCGCCGGCGCTCTCGGCCACGGCCCCGATCTCCTCCACCGGGTGACCCAGGTACCGGGCCGTCTTCTCCAGGAAGGCCCCGGTACCGGCGGCGCACTTGTCGTTGAGGCGGAAGGACAGGACCCGACCCACGTCGTCCAGGCGCAGCGCCTTCATCGTCTGCCCGCCCACATCCAGCACCGTGCGCGTGGCCGGGAAGAAGCGGCGCGCCCCCCACGCCTGGGCGGTGAGGTCGGTCACCTGCAGGTCGCGGTCGGCGATGCGGTTCCGGCCGTAGCCGGTCGTGGTCAGGTAGTCCACGTCGCTCGTGGCGGCGCCCGCCGCCCGACACGCCTCCTCGAGCGCCTCCCGGGCCGCCTCCTCCAGCCGGAAGCCGGTTCGCCGAATGGCCGTCCCCGCCAGCTCTCCGTCCACCAGGACGGCCGCCTTGGTGTGCGTGGAGCCGACGTCCACGCCCGCCGCGACCGCCGCGCCGATCGTGCTCATGAAGCCTCCTTCCCGGCCGCCGCGCCCTCGGCGCCCGCGTTCGTGCCGGCCGCCGCGCGCTCGAGCGCGAACAGCGCCGCCCCTAGAGCGCCCATGTAGTGGGAATCCTCGCTCACGTTGAGGTGGGCCCCGAGGATCTCCTCGAGCACGGCCACCATGGCCGCGTTCCGGGTCACCCCGCCGGTGAACGTGATCTCGTCCTCCACGCCCACCCGCTTGAGGAGGCCGAAGGAGCGCGAGGCGATGGAGTGGTGCACACCCGCCAGGATGTCCTCGACCTTGCGGCCCCGGGACAGCCAGGAGAGCACCTCCGACTCGGCGAACACGGTGCAGGTCGTGGTGATCTCGACCGGCCGCTGGCCGCGGAGCGCCGTGGGTCCGAGCTGATCCAGCCGTAGCTCGAGCGCCGCGGCGGCCGACTGCAGGAACCGGCCGGTGCCCGCCGCGCACTTGTCGTTCATGCAGAAGTCGACCACCTCTCCACCCGGGCGCACGCGGATGGCCTTGGTGTCCTGTCCGCCCATGTCGAGCACGGTGCGGGTGCCGGGGAACATCTTCGCGGCGCCCCGCGCGTGGCAGACGATCTCGGTCACCTGCGTGTCGCCGAACTCGACCTTGTAGCGTCCATAGCCGGTGCCGATCACGCAGCCGACGCTGTCGGCGTTCACCCGCGCCTCCGCCAGGGCCAGGTCGTACGCCTCCTGGGCCGCGGCCACGACATCCGCGCCGGTCGGGATGAGGCTCCGGCCCACGATCTCGGCGTGCGTGTCCACGACCACGGCCTTGGTCTGCGTGGATCCGACGTCCACGCCCGCCGCGTAGGTCATGCTCCCCTCCTCAGCTTCCGGGACTCGAGTCCCTCGAAGAAGGCGTCGATGCGGTTCTTGAGCTGCGCCTCGGACACGACCCGCTTGTCCATCATGTCCGACTCGATGTAGAGGCACTGGACGTCACGGGCGTCGAGGACGGCGCGCCGGCTGGCCGCGAGACCGGTGGAGACGGTCCGGCAGCTCTTGATCGGGTGATAGACCACGCCGTCCACCGCGTAATCATCCACGGCGCGGATGAGCTCCCGGTCCTGGAACATGAGGCTGTCCATGGCGTGCCGGACCGACAGCAGCACTCCCTCCGCCAGGCTCTCGATCGGACGCTCCAGGTCGTACTCGAACTCGCGGTCGAGCCCGCCCGAGGCGAACCAGGTGTAGGTCGAGCCCACGAACACGCCGCCCCACTCGGAGAACAGCTCGTAGAAGCGGCGGAACATCGGGTAGCAGGGGACGCCCACGAACACGAGGCGGTGCTGCTCCTCGGCCCGGGCGCCCAGGGGCCCGCGGCCCTCGCGCTCCCGGAGCTCCATCTCCTCGACCAAGTCGCGGAAATAGGTGGCCCCCTCCTCGGTGCCGCGCAGCACGTTGGCCACGCCCAGGTAGATCGTCCCCTCCAGCATGGCGTCGAAGGCGGCCGGTCGGTGACGGTTGAGCTCCAGGAGCCGCCGCCAGCTGGAGGCCATCTCGTTGGTGAGCCGCAGCACCTCGCGCAGCCGGTCGATGTCGAACGGCCGGCCCGAGACCTCCTCGCACGCGCCGATGATCTCCCGCAGCTGTCCCTCCACGTAGCGCCGGTCGCGGTCGAAGCCGCCCGGGTCGTGCGCTCCGTTCCCGGGGCCCATGCCCTCCCGGTTCACCGGGCGGCGCGTGCCGGGGACGTCCAGCGTGAACACGGGGGTCCCGTACAGGCGCTCCCAGATCTCGGCCCACTTCAGGTAGGTGTTGCAGGCGTTGGTGACGATCGCGATCGCGGGCGGCGGGATGCGGCCCATGGGGTGCTCGCCGCCCCGCAGCTGCAGCGCGTAGTCGGCCTTCACGTAGCCGCACACGTCGGGCGAGAAGCCGTGGTCCTCCGCCTCGCTCAGGTACTCGTCGGCGACGCGGCGCACGGCCGTCTGCAGCGAGTGGATCTCGGGGAAGACCGCCGGCAGGTCGAAGGTGCGCAGCACCTCGCACAGGCTCCCCATGACCATGACGTAGGCGGCCGGCCGCTTCTCCTCCGCCGCGCGCGTGAGGCCGTCGAACCACTCCTCGAACAGGCGGCGGCCCTCGCGGGCGCCGCGGCCCATGATCTCGTCCG
>CAYXHP010000007.1:0-19926 GCA_964465015.1 uncultured Gemmatimonadota bacterium | reverse complement strand
TGCTCCGGTCCTGGTTTTCGACCATCATGAAACATCCGACGGTCTCGGAGACGTGGAGCTAATCGATACCGATGCCGCCGCGACGGGCCTCATTGTGCTCGACTTGCTCAAATTCGCAGGCTGGCCTGTAACCGAAAAAATCGCCGAATCGCTGTTCGTCGCGCTGGCGACCGATACCGGATGGTTCCAGTTCAGCAATTCAAACAGCAGGGTCTATCGCGCTTGTGCCGAGCTGATCAACGCCGGCGTAAAACCAACGCAAATCTATGACCATTTGTATCTGAACTTCTCATACTCGCGTTTCAGGCTTATGGCCGGCATGCTCGACAAACTCGAACTGCATCTGGACGGCCGGTACGCCGCCATGCAGATATCACGGCAGGATTTCGAGCAAACCGGAGCTGCTTACAGCGACACGGAGAATCTCATTAACGAATGTCACCGAATTGGCACAGTCGAGGCCTCGGCGTTGTTTATCGAGCTTAAAGACGGCCGGATCCGGTGCTCGCTGAGAAGCAGGGGGCCCCTCGATGTTAGCAAAATCGCCGCCAAATTCGGAGGCGGAGGCCACACAATGGCCGCAGGAACATTCCTGCCAGGCCCGCTCGAAAACGCAAAACAGCTTATTCTTGAGGAAGTCACAAAAAAAACTGGATTAGCTTTCTAAAGGAGTCAATTATGACGGACAGATTCGAAACTCACGGCGATTTTAGTTGGTGCGAGCTGCTGACTTACGATGTTGATGGTGCAAAGAAATTCTACGCAGAGCTTTTAGGCTGGACGATGGACGATCAACCTGTGGGAGAAGGTGCCGGCAATTATACCATCCTTAAAGCCGACGGCCGGCCGGTTGGCGGTATTATGAAAATGCCGCCCCAGGTCCCGGCAGGCACTCCACCCCATTGGGGAGCCTACGTCACCGTCGATGACGTCGACACCGTAGCCGCTAAATTGCAGCAGCTTGGCGGCAGGATATTAGTCCCTCCCACCGATTCTCCCGACGCCCGGTTCTGCGTATTTCAGGACCCGCAGGGAGCGGTACTTTCGATCATTTCCTACACAAAAAAGCCCGAATAGAAAAACGCATGCCCGATTGAATAATCCCACCCATCCATGCGTCTATATATTGGGACATGATATTGGGACATGAGCTTTTCAAATGGGCAACCCGTCCATAAGTGAAAGAGAATGCTCGTAGTCCTTTTGACTAATCAAAAGGACTACGTACTTGATAATGAATCTGGTCATTAAGCTCGAAATGCTTTATTACCGCCAGCGGTTTTATTTGCCGTATTTGATTTCGACACAGGAGATTTGTGCCTGTGATGCATACTCGATTTTCAGATATTTAGCTTTATCGCCGGAACCGGTTCCGTTGTATAAAACCGGCTTATAATAGTCATACTCGCCTTTGCCGACGAAGTAATCCTTACGTTCGAATTTGACTTGCTCAAAATCCCGGCCGTCGCTTGAGACGTAGAACTTGAAATCTGAAATATCTTTAGGAAAGAATGAATATACCTTCCATGAATTAATCGGAGCCTCAACTTCATAGATTATGTAATCTCCTGATTTGCCCTTTAGCCTGTGCGCATCCTCTTTAAAATTACGTGCCTGTTTGACTTCCAGCGACAAATTATTGCTGTGTTCGTGAATTAGCTGCATGTCCTGCATTTCATCGACAAGCGTTTTACAAGAAACCGAAACGGGCCCGACGGCGTTGGACGGTTTGGAGATGCCGACGGAATTCAGGGCGATGACACGGTAATAATAACTCTTGCCGATCTCAACAGCAGTATCGTTAAACAAAGGCCGATGTTGAAGTGCGGCGTCGGATATGTTGCATTTCGCCGCCAGCCACGGGCCGTCTTTGCTTTGTGACCTCTCGACGATGTAGCTCTGAGCACCGGCACTTCCCTGCCATGAAATCGCAGCGACATCTTCGATATCAAGCAGGACCGGCGGGGCTGGTTTCTCAATCGCCGAAGCGTCAATGCCCCTGATTTCAAAGGCTTTTTGACGCATGAGCTTGAGCAGGCCGGTCTCATCGAACGCCGCATTGGAGGCAAAGCCGGGCCAGTGATACGACTTGAACAAATCGCCGCCGTAGGGTTCGCTGTGCCAGTAGAAGCCGCCGTCCCGGCTGCGGTATCGCAGCGACCAGATCAGGGCACCGCTTACGTTTTCTTCTATCACGGTTTGAAGAACGGTCTCCACTGCGTCGGTTGGTATGAAACCGAATTCGCCGACAAAGTACGGTTTTTTGCCGCGGGCCTTGGCCATATTGCTCTTAATCTGGCCGACGGTTTCTGCAGGATTCTTCGAATAGTGGTGCGTAGTGACAATATCAATGTTTTCATCCTGAATAGACTCGTCCCGCAAGTTCGTAGTATGAAAACCGTCAAGAACAAGATGATTATTATCGAGGCTCTTCATATATTCGGCGGCTTTCGTCGTCCATTCGTGCGGACATACAAGCTCGTTTCCCGTCTCCCATGCGAGAACCGCCTTGTCATCACGATACTTTACACCCGTGACCGTATTCGTCCGGTTTACTACAAAACTGACGATTTTTTTATAATCCTCGAAAAGCTGCGGATCGGTCCAGAAGTCTTGCGGTTTCTTATCTCTAAACGCCGCGGCCGCTTCAATTCCACCCCACCATTTCCAGTTGTCGATAAAAGGAATGATTAGGCGTATGCCTTTTCGATTAGCGACGGCCAGAACCATATCGAGAGCCTGGAAAGCCTTTTCGTCGAACTGCCCCGGGCCGGTTATATATCGCGGTATATTCTCATCTTCGCCGGCGACCCGAACGGATAAGGCATAGGTGCGTACGACTTTACCGCCCATTTGTCTGACCGCTTCGAGCGCATCGGCAATCTCGAACTCATTCGGAAGCCGCCACGGATTTAACTCGGTAAAGGGCATGTTGTCTTCGATATAGTGCAGGTTGGGTATATTGAAACTGACGAATCGAAGCTCGCCGTTTTCGTCCATGAGCTTATCGCCCTGACGATAAACATATTTGGTGAATGCACTTTCGGAAGCCGAAGAGTTAACTACAAACGATAAAACCAACAAGGCAGTCAATATTCTCTTCATCTTTTCACACCTTTCGATAATTGCGTTATTACCAATTCATTCTCATCAAACCGTAATAATCGTATTATATAGTCGAAAGTCACGAAAATTTCAATATTTATTGACTAATCTTCATTCAGTGATCAGCCACTGGCGGCAGAATTCGGCCAGGTCCAGCACGTCGATTTTGTTGTCATCGATTAAATCCGATATCAGCGGATTTTCTTCAAGAAGCCATTCGTCGGCAAGAATCAAGTAATCGTAAAAATCGATGAGGCCGTCGGCGTTGAAGTCGGCCGAGCCGATTATAGGGCCGGGGCGGCCGAAGATGCCGTAGCGGGAGGTGTCCTGTGCGTAGCTTTGCCAGACAGTGACGAACCGGCCGGCCGGGCCTATCACCACGGCAGGATTTCTCTGGTCATCCGCGACAAAAGTGTTGATCTGGAATTCATCACCGAGAGGTTCGGCCAGACCGTCAAACCGCCGGCCAAATATGTCCCTTTCACTGTCGCTGTTCGGATCAATCCTGCAATCCCAGACGATGACAAACTCACCATCGCCGTTCATTGCTGCCTGGGGATATTGCTGGGCGCATGTGGTGGTCGTATTGACGAGAAACTGCTCGCCCAAAGGCGTGCCGTTCGGATCATACAGCCGGGCGTGAATATCGTCCAGGCCAGCGAGATTCGGATCGCCGTCCCAGGTCACAACAAAACGGCCGGCGTTATCCATCGCAATTGACGGCCTCGTGACCGAGCCAAAGCTGATTGTGCTCACTTCAAAAGCCTCCGTTTGAGGCATGCCATAAGGATCAAACAATCTGCCCATTATCGAATTGCTGCTGTTGTCGTCCATCCAGACCACTGCGAAGTTTCCATTGGCATCTGCCGCCACATCCGGATAGCGGCAAACAGCGGATTCGGCGCTTACAGGAAATTCGGCTTCAAATCCTACTCCGTTGCTGTCGTACAATCGGCCGTATATTGCTTTGTCGCCTTCGGCCGGGGTATTGCTACGCTCCCAAACGACGATAAACGTGCCATCGTCATTCAAAGCCACGCTGGGGAAAAGTTGCTGGTCGTCCGTATGGCTGTTGACGCGAAACTCTTCGCCGACAGCCGAGCCGTTCGGATCGAATCGCTGTGCGAAGATATCCTCCCGTTCCTCTTCGATAAGCCCCGGCCCCTGCCATGCGACGACAAAACCGGCCGCTGCGTCCATTGCCACGGCCGGTTCTGCCTGATTACCGGAGGAGGTCGCATTTACCTGAAACTCCTCGCCGAGTTGGCCACAATTCGGATCGAAACGCTGGGCGAAAACTCCGTTCGAGCTGCCGTCCTGGCGATAGCTGCTCCAGACTACGACAAAATTCCCGATTGCATCCATTGCTATGACTGCGTTCTTCTGATCGTAAGTCGTATGGGTATTGACCTGAAATTCCGCCCCGCAAACCGAGGCGAAAAACAGCCCCATCAGCAAATATGAAAGAAATGCATGTCTCATAATACCACCTCCATTCCGGCCGTGCCGGCCATCAATTTCGCTTATATATATATACAGATTCTCCGTCACTATTAGAGTAAGCGTTTGAGACGGCCAAAATGTTGATAATAAAATCTTAAAAATTCGCATTTTTTTACATTATTTTCGTATCTCATTCAATGAAAAGGAGTTAGGGAATAAAAAAATTAAGACTGCCCCCTTCAACTCTGTTCAAAGCAAGTTCTGAGCATAGCGGGGAGGGATAGCGTTTAGAGGATAACGAGGCCCTGGCATGGGGCACGAGTCAGGGCTTATGAATATCGAATGACCAATGTTCAGCACTGAAAGTATGTGGGATACGAATAACGGCCTTAGTATCTTAGCTGCCCTTGTTCCTTCCGCTTCGGCGGCTTGGGATTGGCTGAAAGATAGTCATTTATGTACTTGCGAACATGAGTTTTCACGACTCCTCTCATTACAGATGTTCTTTCCCTGCCTATATATAGGCCGCTGTCCCAGCAGACGCCCTCGGCAAATTTGTAGTTTCTCGCCAGAGATGCATCCTCGAAATGGACCACTCGAAAAGAAAAAAGATACATATCTTTGAGCTGGGGCTCTTGATACATTACAAGATATACTCCCAGACGCGGCCGGCCGGGAGTAAATTCTAAATCCTCTTTTGGTATAATTTTTATCTCCGCTTCCTCCAGTTCCCGTTCGACATCCTCCTGCAATTTACTCGTCATAGAATCTTCATCGGACTTTTCCTTCGTAATAACGCTCACATGCACAGAAATCCCATCGGACTCGCTAAGACGTCTGCGAAATTCCTGCTGGATTGCCACCTTGTCTGCAACCTGGGCGAAGGTTATCACTCCGGCGAAGAAACTCAAAAAAACCAGCATTCCCGCTGCCACATAAATCCAGTACGTTTTAGCTTTCATAAAATCACCTTTCTATAAAGAGCATTTTCGTGATATCGCCTGACCATTCTAACCGCTGCCCGCCTTAATTCAATCAGAAGATTCAGCAGGCTTTCTGTTGCTCGTCGCTCAGAGCACAAATAATGGATTATGAAGACAATTCCCGCCGGATTAACAATGTTTTGTATTCACCAAAAAGCATGCCCTGAGCGTAGCCGAATGGGGCACTAAAACCACGAAGCATGTCCTTCTGCCACAGGCTACATTTCTCCGCAAGCCCTTTTATCCCGGCGTTTCGTGCCGATATCGAGGCAGATACGGATTTACGGCGGTGATAAGGGGCCAACTTTATAGAGAGGGCGACCAACCAAAGGAGAAATTCAAGGTGATGAAGTATTTCCACTTTAGGATATAGACTTGAGGAGATTGTGAAACGAGAAAGGGAGCTTACCGTAAAAGGGGAGGGAGTGGTGAATATCAAATAACGAACTCTTAATATCGAATGTCGAAGGTTAATAAACGGCGAATTCGTTAATTGTGCGGGAAAAGTCGGTAAGGGAGATTGCCGCATTTCGCTCGCAATGACTGCTTTCGAACAAATCCCTCGGCTGGGCTCGGGATGACGTGCGGCGAAGATCTCAAGCGTTCAAAACGGTGTGTTTGGGGCCATTGGAATTGACTATTTTCTATACGATTGACTATTGTAGTTGATTCCGTCAAGGAAACGAACTTTTGGCCGGGATGGACGTAGAAGAATGGTTGGGAAGAAAATAAAAAAAATATTTAAAAATAATGTTGACGGTATGTCGATATCGTAGTATATTGAGGTTTTGGACGTGGGATGATGATTGTACCAAACCATTAAGAAAGGATTTGGTTAGGGTTTTGAAAGAAATTTTGAGAACCTTTAATTTGCTCTGAACTGTTGACGGACAATTGTTAATGTCCGTATTTTAGGCCGCTGGCAGTTTCGAGCAGCGGTTTTTTTTGTTGCTCTTTTTTAAGTATATAGTTATAACCGACGAGCCCGGCAGGATTGTCGGTTTACGGTTGCCAATTTGCGATTTCTTTATTAAAATCGTCAAACGAAGATCGGAAATCGAAAATTGCCCTGGGGCTCGTAGCTCAGCTGGTTAGAGCGCACGCCTGATAAGCGTGAGGTCGGTAGTTCGAATCTACCCGGGCCCACTCCCCTGAAGGACGTCGCCGGTCCGGACGACGGGCGTGCGCCCGTGGTCGCCGGCACCCGCAACCTCGATGACCGGGTCCCCCGGCTAATTCTTGTTCTCCTTGTGGTGCCGCGCGCACGGGATCCACTTCATCGCGCACTTCGGCGCGCACATGGACAGCGTCATCGATTTCGGGTTGGCCGCCTGCTGGTCCTTGGGCAGCTTACTGATCCTGTCCAGCTCGTCCCAGCCGGCGCAGGTGCAGTCGCACTCCTGTCCCGCTTGCTCGAAGCCGGCGAAGTAGGTGTCGTCCATCGGCTGGCGAGAGATGCTCGTGATCTCGAAAGAGGAGCTTCCCTGCACCGGGACCGGTGTGGCGTCCCCCTCGCCGTTCGCCGCCCAGACGGTGATGGTCACCTCTTCACTCTTGGCGAGAATCGGGCCTTGACGTGCAAGCGCGGTGACCTTGGCCGGCGGCGGAAGGAGAGCGACGAACATCTGCTGCTCGACGTCTTCGCGAAACAGCGGGAACTGAGACAGCTCCTCCATATACGGCCCGCTCTGGGCTATCCACACCGTGCCCGCCACGGTCATGGCAATCCCCGCGCGCGCCCCTGGCGACCCCGCTGAATATGCGTACGCGTAGCCGCGGGCGGCGTGGCCCGCAATCTCACGCACCTCGCCCGGAGTAACTAAGACGCTCATCGTCTGTCCGCCGGAGATCTTGTCGAAGAGTTTTCGAAACACTTGAGTGGCGGCGTCCCGGGCTCCCGAGGCGGTGATCGGGCTGACAGCCGACTTCACGACCCGTCCGGTCTTCGGGTCGAGAATCGCCGATTCACCGAGCGACCCGTCCGGACCCAGTTTGGCAAGAATGCTGGAGCTTCCAAAGTCCAACCGCAGTCGATTGTCCTTGACCGCTGCCGTGAAGTCCATGGTCGTAGGCTCGGTCTCGAAGGCCTTGCTGTTGATAGCATTTGCTGACTTCACAGGGAGGAGTTGCTCGACCCGGGCCGCGATCGCGAACAGGTCATCTTGAACGTCCTGGGAAAGTTGCGGCTCAACGTCCTCGGAATGCCCTTTGATCACCAAAGCGGAACCCGATGGGGCCGGAATGGGCCCCTGCGCGGTAGCGACGAAAGCGAGACCGCAGACAGCCGCGAACGCGACGGCGGCGAATCCGAACATCTTCGACCGGCGGACCGTTCGACTCATGGCGTTTCTCCTTTTCGCCGGGACCGGATCTGGTCCATCTCGTAGGCAGGGATCGGCTCGGGCCCGCAGGGGTCGATGGCGGGCCCCTGGCCCATCCACCGCCCCGGGGGCGGGGTGTCCGTCGCGCCGGTTGAAGCCGGCCGAACCGGCATCGCGCCCGGGATCGGGCGCACGCCGGGCGTGCCTCAGATCCCGATGTACGTCATGAGGGAGTCCGCGTACTTGGCCGTGAACTCCACCATGTTACTGGGCCTCGTGGGGATATAGACCTCCTTCGTGAGCTCGCTGCTCTCCTTGAAGTTCCCGTCGCCATCCCGATCCGTGTGGACGCGGATTCGATAGGCGCGGCGGGTGGAGCAGTTCTGCCGGATCAGACGCGTGGTGCGCCGCGTGCTGTGCCCCTTGACCTCCCAGCCGTCACCCACGCTGAGGTTCGCTAGCCGCCGCCAGAAATACGGTCCCATACGCCGCGAGTAGCTCCGGTACCAGTCGATGTAGACGCTGTAGGTCTTCTGGTTGCGGAACTCGAACGAGACCTCGCAATCGGAGCCGCCGTTCACGGGCGTGAACCGGATCTCGGCGCCCACGGGGCGCGCCTGGGCCCCGTCACCCGAGGTGAGCACCGATGCGGCCGTGAGGCAGCCGATCAGCGGCAGGGTCGTCTTCCAGCGCATGGTGCGCCTCCTGGGCTCGGACGGGGATCGGCGCCTGCCTGCCGGCGGCCCGATGCGGGATCCGGCCGACCTGTCACCCAACACGAGCTCGCGCGGCCGGCCGGATCGAGGCGAGGTCGTTCCCCGTCGTTCGAACCTAGAGCGGAAGAACCGCCGAAAGCCCGCCACTGCCCGCGCGAGCCGAGATGTCCGCACAACGGGCGTGTTCGGGGCGCGAAGCGGCTCGGCGCCGTGTCGGGGAGCCCACGCCGATGATCGCCGTTGGCTGCAGCTGGCGGGGGAGGGTGGATTCCGCAGGTCGAGTAGCCTGACCCTTGCCGCCTGCGCCCGTCGAGCTCCCTCCGCTTCCCGGATGTGTTTGGGGCCGGGACGATTGCAGCCACCCGGCCCTGCCCGCATCTTCCGCTTCGGATCCCCGGCGGGAGCACGACGCCCCTGCGCCACCCTCCAACGCGGGCTCTGGCGATGGACAAGCCCGGACTCCCCCGCCGCGCGTTCCTGCGTCACTCGGCCACGGCCCTCGGCGCGCTCGGCACCGCCCCTCTCGGCGCGGCGGCGACGGCCGATCCGGTGCCCGACGCGGCCCGGCGCGACCGCGCCGCCCTCGCGCCGCGATCCTTCGACGGACGCTACGAAGCCGAGCACCTGAACCACCTCGCCTTTCCCATGGGAGGGCTCGGTGCCGGCATGATCTGCCTGGAGGGCACGGGCTCCCTGTCGGAGGTCTCCGTCCGAAACCATCCGGATGTCTTCAACGAGCCCTGCATCTTCGCGGGACTCGCCATCGAGAGGTCGGACACGATCGCTCGTGTGGTCGAGGGTCCGGTGCCCGCATGGAAGATCTACGGCCGCCGCGGCGCCGCGAATGGCGACGAGGGCTCGTCGTACGGGCTGCCGCGCTTCGCCGCCGCCTCCTGCCAGACCCGGTTCCCGTTCTGCACCGTGACGCTCACCGATGACGAGGTGCCCTTCAGCGCCGAGATCACCGGCTGGAGCCCGTTCACACCGCCCGACACCGACCCGCCCAGCCTTCCGGTCGCGGCCCTCGAGTATCGATTCCAGAACATGAGCGGGGGTCCCAGCGACGCCGTCTTCTCCTTCAACGCAAAGAACTTCCTGCCACTCGGCGACAAGGACCGGCGGTCGGTCCGGTCGACCCACGGCGGGTTCGTCCTCTGGTCGGCCGGTGAGTTGGACGAGCCGTGGAAGGAGGCGTCCTTCTCGGTGACCGTGGACGACCCCGATGCCAGGGTGAACTGTGCGTGGTTTCGTGGCGGCTGGTGGGACCCGCTGACGATGGCGTGGCGCGATGTCGCGGACGCCGCGGCGTACGATCGTCCGCCGGTCACCGGGGGCGAGCCGTCACCGGGGGCGACGATCTTCGTGCCGTTCCGCCTGGCGCCCGGCGACGCGAAGACGATCGTCATCCGCCTCGCGTGGTACGCGGCCGAGACGGATCTCCGGCGAGGTGAGGACGTCGAGGGCGAGCCGAGCTGCTCCACCTACAAGCCGTGGTATGCGGGCCGCTTCGGCGACGTGGACGAGGTCATGGCCCACTGGTCCGCGCACTACGAGGAGCTGAAGCGGCGCACGCAGACGTTCACGGACTGCTTCTACGACTCGACGCTCCCACCGGAGGTGCTCGAGGCGGTCTCGGCGAACCTCTCGATCCTCAAGTCGCCGACCGTCCTGCGGCAGACCGACGGGCGCATGTGGGCATGGGAGGGATGCAGCGACGATGTCGGGTGCTGCTTCGGCAGCTGCACGCACGTGTGGAACTACGCCCAGGCGATCGCGCACCTCTTCCCGTCCCTGGAGCGCACGCTGCGCGAGACGGAGTTCGGGCCCTCGCAGGACAGCCGTGGGCACCAGGCGTTCCGGACCGCGCTCCCGATTCGCCCCCAGGCGCACGACGCCGTCGCCGCGGCCGACGGCCAGCTGGGATGCATCATGAAGGTGCACCGGGACTGGCGGATCAGCGGCGACACCGGTTGGCTCCGCGGCCTGTGGCCGAAAGTCCGAATCGGCCTGGACTACTGCATCGAGACGTGGGATCCCGAGCACCTGGGATGGCTCGTCGAGCCCCACCACAATACGTACGACATCGAGTTCTGGGGTCCCGACGGGATGTGCACCAGCTTCTATCTCGGCGCGCTCGACGCCGCGGTCCAGATGGGCACCGCGCTGGGCGAGGACGTCTCGAGCTACGCGTCGCTCCTGGAGTCCGGCCGCCGACGCGCGGAGGACGAGTTGTTCGACGACGAATACTTCGTTCAGAAGATCGAGTGGAAGGAGCTCCGCGCCCTGCACACGCTCGACCTCGACTCGTACTCGCCGGAGGCTCGGGCACTGTTCGATCGGGAAGGCCCCAAGTACCAGTACGGTCCGGGGTGCCTCTCCGACGGCGTGCTCGGCGAGTGGATCGCGCGCGTCTGCGGCCTGGGTGGCGTGCTGGCCGCCGACAAGGTGACGAGCCACGTCGTCTCGGTGCACCGATACAACTTCAAGCGCGATCTCTCCGACCACGCGAACCCGCAGCGGCCGAGCTACGCGTACGGAAGCGAGGGCGGTCTCCTGCTCTGCACGTGGCCGAAGGGCGGCGCTCCCTCGCTCCCGTTCGTCTATTCCGATGAAGTCTGGACTGGCATCGAGTACCAGGTCGCGTCCCATCTCGTGATGGTGGGGCATGTCGAGGAGGGGCTGGAGATCGTACGCGCCTGCCGCGCGCGCTACGACGGTCGCGTTCGCAGCCCGTTCGATGAGTACGAATGCGGACACTGGTATGCGCGTGCTCTGTCGTCCTATGCCCTGCTCCAGGCGTTTTCCGGAGCCCGTTACGATGCCGTGGACGGGGTGCTTCACGTCGATCCGGCGATCGCCGGGGACTTCCGGAGCTTCCTCTCGACCGCCACCGGCTTCGGTACGGTCGGCGTCAGGGACGGCCGGCCCTTCCTCGACGTACGCTCAGGTACGATCGACGTGCGGCGGATCGAGTACCCGACATGACGGCCGACGTGGTGCTGGTGGCGAGCGGTGACTCGCGGCTGTCGGCGAACCGCGTCTGCTGGCCCGCGCAGGCCGAGCTCGAGCGCAACGTCGAAGCCGCGCTCGCAGCACAGGGCCGGCGCATCGTGCGCGGGCATCCCGTCGATGAGGACAAGGGCCACGGGTTCATCGACGGGCAGGCCGCGGGCATCCGCATCTTCCGCGGCATCGACCCGGACGCGCCCCTCGTGGTGGCCGAAGCGGTGTGGCAGTACACGAGTCACGTGCTGCCCGGGCTCCTCAAGCACCGGGGGCCGATCCTCACGCTGGCCAACTGGAGCGGTCAGTGGCCCGGGCTCGTGGGCCTGCTCAACCTGAACGGGTCGCTCACGAAGGCGGGCGTCCGCTACAGCTCGATATGGAGCGAGGACTTCACGGACGCGTTCGCCCGGAACGGTCTCGGGGCATGGCTGCGGGACGGCGTGATCGTGCACGATGTCTCGCACGCGCGGCCGTTCCGGGACGACGAGCTGCCAGGCCACCTGGGCGCCGACCTCGATCGGGGCGCGGATCTGGGCGTCGACCTCCAGCGGCACCAGGCGGTCCTCGGCGTCTTCGACGAGGGATGCATGGGGATGTTCAACGCCATCATCCCCGACCACCTGCTCCATGCACTCGGACTGTTCAAGGAACGGCTGAGTCAGAGCGCGCTGTACGCGGCCATGCTCGAGGTGCCCGACGCGAACGCCCGGGCCCACTTCGAGTGGCTGACCCGGCGGGGCATGACCTTCGCGCTGGGCAGCGACGAGGCCACCGAGCTCACCGAAGCCCAGGTGCTCCAGGGGCTCAAGATGTACGAGGCGGCGGTGCGGCTCGCCCATCGCTTCGGGTGCTCGGCCATCGGCATCCAGTACCAGCAGGGGCTCAAGGACGTGTGCGTCGCGTCCGACCTGGCGGAGGGCCTGCTCAACGACCCGGATCGGCCGCCGGTGCTGGCCGATGACGGCACCGCGCTCTTCGACGGGCTCGCGATGCCGCACTTCAACGAGGTCGACGAGTGCGCCGGCGTGGACGCGCTGATGACGAACCGCGTGTGGTGCGATCTCGGCATCGATCCGTCCACCACGCTGCACGACGTGCGGTGGGGCGCCCCGGTCGCCGAGCGCGGCGTGGACGAGTTCGTGTGGGTGTTCGAGATCTCCGGCGCCGCCCCGGCGTCCCATTTCATCGGCGGCTACGCGGGTGCCGTGGGCGAGCGACAGCCGCCGATGTACTTCCCGCGCGGCGGCTCCACGCTCAAGGGCGTCAGCCGTCCGGGCGAGATCGTCTGGAGCCGCATCTACGTGGCCGAGGACTCCCTGCACATGGACATCGGGCGCGGCGGCGTGGTGCGTCTGAGCGACGAGGAGACCGATCGGCGCTGGAAGGCGACCACGCCGCAGTGGCCGATCATGCACGCCGTGCTCTACGGCGTCACGCGCGATCAGCTCATGGCCAAGCACCAGGCCAATCACATCCAGGTGGCTTACGCGCCGGACGCGGCCGCAGCCCGGCGCGCGCTCGCGCGCAAGGCGGCCATGGCGCGGGCGCTCGGCGTTCGCGTGACGCTCTGCGGAGATCTGGAGGATACGCTCGAGCGACACCAGCCGAGAGCGGCCCGCGGGTGACGGTGCTGCTCGAAGCGCGCCGCATCGGGATGCAGTTCCCCGGTGTGCGTGCCCTGGACCGCGTCGATCTCACCCTGGAGGCCGGCGAGGTCCACGCGCTGGTCGGTGAGAACGGCGCGGGCAAGTCCACGCTCGTCAAGATCCTGGGCGGCGAGATCTCCGGATACGAGGGGGAGATCTTCGTCGACGGGACGGCGCGGCGGTTCGCGTCCCCACGGGATGCGCTGGCGGCCGGCATCGCGGTCATCCCGCAGGAGCTCCAGCTCGTCACCTCCCTGACCGTTGCGGAGAACGTGTTCCTCGGACGCGAGCCCCGGACTCCGAGGGGGTTCGTGGACCGCGGGGCACTCCGCGCAGGGACCGAACGCCGGCTGGCCTCGGTCGGCGCCGATCACGTCGGGCCGGACACGCTTGTGCTGGACCTCGAGGCCGGTGACCGTCAACTCGTCGCGATCGCACGGGCGCTCTCCTTCGACGCCCGCTGCCTGATCATGGATGAGCCCACGGCCTCGCTGGGGGACGCGGAGAGCGAGCGCCTCCAGACGTTGGTGCGGCGCCTGGCCCTGGGCGGCACCGGAATCGTCTACATTTCGCACAAGCTCCACGAGGTGCGCCGACTCGCGACCCGGATCACCGTGCTGCGCGACGGTATGCTGGTCACGACGCTTCCCGGCGAGGGATCCACCGACGACGAACTGGTGCGCCTCATGGTCGGCCGCGAGATCGAACGGGGCGAGCTGTCGCCCGTCGCCGCGGACGCGCCGGAGGTCCTCCGGGTCGAAGGGCTGTCGGTACGCGAGCCCGCCGCGCGAGACGGGTATCGCCTGCGGGACGTCTCGTTCGCGGTTCGGGCCGGTGAAATCGTGGGCCTGGCCGGGCTCGTGGGAGCGGGACGCACCGACCTCCTGCTCGCGCTCGTCGGCGCGCTCGAGCGCGAGGTCACCGGTGCGATCTCCATCGAAGGTCGCCCATACGAACCGGTCTCCCCGGCGGGCGCGCGCGAACGCGGGATGGTCCTGCTGCCGGAGGAGCGGAAAGCGGACGGCATCCTGCCCCACCTGGACGTCCAGCGGAACGTGACGATCTCCGCGCTCGACCGGGTGAGTCGCGCGGGAGTGGTCGACGGCCGGAAGGAGCGAGAGTCGGCCGAAGAGATGATGCGGATGACCCACGTTCGTGCGGCCTCACCCGCCGTGCCGATCGCGACGTTGAGCGGCGGAAACCAGCAGAAGGCGCTCCTGGCGCGCTGTCTCTTCGCATCGCCGAAGGTCCTGCTGCTGGACGAGCCCACGCGCGGCATCGATCTCGCCGCCAAGGCCGAGGTGTACCGAGAGCTCCACGGGCTCGCCCGCCGGGGGTTCGCGATCGTCCTCGCCTCGTCCGAGATGTCGGAAGTGCTGACGCAGTGCCATCGTCTTCTCGTCTTCCGCGAGGGGAGAATCGTGGAGGAATTCGATCGGAACGACGCGACCGAGGAACGCGTGCTCGCGGCCGCCGCTCGGTCGGTGGACTCGTCCTCGTCCCACGAGGAGGAGCGAACCGGCCAGGTCCCTCCCGGCGGCGGGTGGCGCTGGAGAGAGCGACTCCGCCGTTACATAGGTGTCCTGGGACTCGCCCTCGTGCTGGTCCTGGCGATCGTGTTCTCCCCGATCCGCGGCGGATTCCCCGTGTTCCTGGGCCTCGGCAACCTCAGCGATATCCTCCGGCAGGTCGCCGAGAAGGGGATCCTCGCCGTCGGGATGACCGCCGTGATCATCTCGGGCGGGATCGACCTGTCCGTCGGGTCGATCCTCGCCTTCGGGGCCACGCTCAGCGCCCTGTTGTTGATGCGCGCGGGATGGGGTCTGGTGGCGACCGGCATCACGGTCATCGCGGCGAGCGCGCTGTGGGGGGTCGTGAACGGCCTCGTGGTCGCTCGCTGGCGTCTGCCCGCCTTCATCGCGACGCTCGCCACCATGAGCGCCGCCCGCGGGGCAGCGCGCTACATGAGTGGCGGCGCCGCCATTCCCCTGGGTTTCGGCCCCGGAGGCGCGCCGGACACGGTACGCTCGATCGCGAGCCCGATCCTCCCCTACGTGCCCGCGCCAGCGTTGATCTTCGGGATCACGGTGGTGGCGATGCATTTCTACCTCGCACGGACGCGAAGCGGACGCTATCTCTACGCGATCGGGGACAACGAGCGCGCCGCCCGGCTGGCGGGGGTGCGCGTGGGATGGCACAAGGCGAGCGTGTACGTGCTGTGCGCCGCGCTCGCGGGTCTGGCGGGGCTCGTGCACTGCGCCCAGCTGCAGCAGGGTAACCCGAACGACGGTGTCGCCTACGAGCTCGACGCGATCGCCGCGGCGGTGGTGGGGGGCGCCAATCTCAGCGGGGGGATCGGGACGGTCGGCGGGACGCTCGTGGGCGTCCTGATCATTGGTGTCATCAACAACGGCATGGGGCTCAACAACGTCGATGCGGATCTCCAGCTCATACTCAAGGGCGTCATCATTCTGCTCGCCGTCTGGCTCCAGTGGCGGCGGTCCTCGTAGCCTGCGCGTCGCGCTCTGTGTGCTCACGGCCCTGCTCGTCGCGGCGTGCGGCCGGCACCAGAAGGGGACGTTCCTCATCGGCTTCTCCCAGGCCAACCTGGGCGAGCCTTGGCGCGTCGCCATGAACAGCGAGGTCGCGGCGCGCGCCAAGGACTTCCCGGATCTCGACATCGTGTACGCGGACGCCCAGCAGGACAACGCCAAGCAGGTCGCGGACGTCGAGAACTTCCTGCGCCAGAAGATCGACCTCCTCATCATCTCGCCGAACGA
Organism: uncultured Gemmatimonadota bacterium; assembly: GCA_964465015.1. GTDB lineage: Bacteria > Gemmatimonadota > Gemmatimonadetes > Palauibacterales > Palauibacteraceae > Humimonas. Next base: position 3,926 of record CAYXHP010000007.1, on the reverse strand, counting down.
GGCCAAGCCGCTCACGCCGATCGTGACCCGCGTCTTCCAGCAGGGGATTCCCGTCGTGATCCTGGACCGCGAGATCGAGGGTGACGCCTACACGACCTTCATCGGCGCGAACAACCTCGACATCGGGCGCCAGGCGGGTGAGTACGCGGCGCAGCTCCTGGGTGGCAAGGGAGATGTCGTCGAGATCAAGGGGCTGCCCGGCTCCACGCCCGCCCGTGACCGGAGCGCGGGGTTCCGTGAAGCGATCGCGAAGTACCCGGGCATTCACATCATCCACGACCCGGTCGCCAACTGGCTGCGCGAAGAGGCCATGACGCAGATGGAAGCGGCGCTCCAGGCGCACCCGCACATCGACCTCGTGTACGCGCACAACGATCCGATGGCGATCGGCGCCTATCTCGCCGCCAAGGCGAAGGGACGGGAGCACGAGATGAAGTTCATCGGCATCGACGGCCTCCCCGGGCTCGACGGGGGCCGACAGGCCGTGGCGGACGGCAAGCTCGCCGCGACCTTCGTGTACCCGACCGGGGGCGCCAAAGCCGTCGAGATCGCAGAACGGATCCTGCACGGCGATTCCGTTCCCCATCGCATCACGCTTCCCACGGAGCGCATCACCAGGTAGCGACTCGACGCACGGAGGATCACCCATGTGGCGTCGTTCATTCATCCGGTCGGTTGTGGGCAGTGCCGCGTTCGTCGGTCTTCCGGCCGAGACCGCGGTCGACGGCATGTTCCCGGTGGCAGCGGGGACGGCGTGGCTCCCGGCGTACGCGCGGGCGCAGACGTACCGGTCCAGGAAGCAGTCGAGTCACGATCCCACCGGCGGCAATCAGGACTACTGGCCGCTGGTCGGGGGTGAGACGCGCGAGGTGTTCAACGCCTCGGGATCCGGCGTGATCTCCCACATCTGGTTCACGATCGCGGCGCGGAGCGCCTTCCACCTCAAGGAGCTCGTACTCCGTGCCTACTGGGATGGCGACTCGAGCCCGAGCGTCGAGACGCCGATCGGCGACTTCTTCGGCCTCAACCTCGGCGACTACGCGATCTACCAGAGCGCCTACCTGGCGTGCTCGCCCGGCCAGTCGCTCAACGCCTATTTCGCGATGCCCTACCGTACGGGCGCGCGGCTCACCGTGACGAACGAGGGGAGCCAGGACGTCCAGGCGTTCTATTCCAACATCGACTACCTGGAGCTCGACGCCCTTCCGGAGGACGCGCTGTATTTTCACGCGCAGTACCGGCAGGCCGTCCCCAACGTCGCCCAGCACCTTCCCGACGAGAAGAATCCGACCGGCGCCACGAATTACGTGTTCACCGAGACGAAGGGCCGCGGTCACCTCATGGGCGTCACCCTCGGGGTCATCCAGAACGCCGAGTGGTGGATGGGGGAGGGCGACGAGATGATCTTCATCGACGATCCGAACATGCCGGCGATCATCGGCACCGGATCGGAGGACTACTTCCTGGGCAGCTGGGACTTCGGCGGCAGGATGCACGCACAGGCGTTCGCGCACCGCATGTACGGGGCGCCGCTGATCCAGAGCCCGGAGCGCATCGGCGGGCGCTACTGCTGCTACCGGTTCCACGGCGACAATCCGGTCACCTTCACCACGTACCTGCGCCACACCATCGAGCACGGCCACGCCAACGACCGCGGCGACAACTTCTACTCGTGCTGCTACTGGTACCAGGACGAGCCCTTCACCGATTTTCCGGGACTGCCTCCGGTGAAGGACCGGATTCCGACGATCGTCCCGGGCTAGCCGCCGCGCGGGCGAGCGTGGGAGCCGTGCGCGCGTGCAGTGTCGGCCTGGACTTCGGGACGAACTCCGTCCGCGCCATCGTGGTGGACTGCGCGGACGGACAGCTCCTGGGCAGCGCGGTGAGCGGGTATCCTTCCGGCGACCACGGCGTGCTCCTCGACGCCGCCGATCCCCACCTCGCTCGCCAGAATCCGGCGGATTACGCGGTCGGACTGGAAGCGGCGGTGCGCGAGGCCCTGGCCGCGGCGAGGATGGGGCACGACCTGCCGGCCGACGGTGTGATCGGCATCGGCGTGGACGCCACGGCCTCCACGCCGCTTCCCGTGGACGAGGAGAACCGCCCGCTGGCTCTCGATCCCGCGTGGAGGGATCGCCTGGCCGCGCACGCGTGGCTGTGGAAGGACCACACCGCCACGGAAGAAGCCGTGGAGATCACCGAGACGGCGCGCGCGCACGCCCCGGAGTACGTGGCCCCCATCGGGGGGACGTACTCGCCGGAGTGGTTCTGGTCCAAGATCTGGCGTTGCCGAAACGTGGCGCCCGACGTGTTCGACGCCGCCGCGAGCTGGGTCGAGCTGTGCGATTACGTGCCGTCGCTTCTCGCGGGCGTCACCCGACCCGCCGACATCGCGCGCTCGGTGTGCGCCGCGGGTCACAAGGGGCTGTACTCGGAGAGCTGGGGCGGGCTGCCGGACGACGCCTTCCTCTCGCGCCTCGATCCCGCGCTCGCCGCGCTCCGGGCGAGACTGTATGAGCGCGCCTACCCGGCCGACCGGCCGGCGGGGCACCTTTCCGCCGCGTGGGCCGAGCGCCTGGGACTCCGGCAGGGCCTTCCGATCGCCATGGGCATCATCGACGCGCACGCTGGCGCCATCGGCGCCGGGGTCCGAACCGGCACGCTCGTCAAGATCATCGGGACGTCGACGTGCGACATCGCCATCGGCCCGCCCGGCGTCGCGATCGACGACGTTCCCGGCATTTCGGGGATCGTGAATGGCTCGGTGATTCCGGGATGCTACGGGCTCGAAGGCGGCCAGGCGGCGGTCGGTGACCTCCTGAGATGGTGGGTCGAGCGCGTCTGCGAGGGCGACGCGACCCTCCACGACGTGCTCACGAGCGAGGCGGCCCGCCTGGCGCCCGGTCAGTCCGGGCTCCTGGCGCTCGACTGGAACAACGGGAACCGCAACGTCCTGATGGACCAGCGGCTCACGGGCCTGCTCGTGGGCCAGACGCTGCACACGTCCCGCGCGGAGATCTACCGCGCGCTGATCGAGGCGACGGCGTTCGGCGCGCGCGTCATCATCGAGCGGCTGCGCGAGCACGGCGTGCCGATCGAGCGCGTCGTCTGCTGCGGCGGGATCGCCGAGAAGAACCCGCTCTTCCTGCAGGTCTACGCCGACGTGATCGGCCAGCCGATGCTGCTCGCGGGCTCCGCCCAGGCGCCCGCGCTCGGGGCGGCGATCGCGGCGGCGGTCGCCGCCGGCGCCGACGCGGGCGGATACGATCGGTTCGAAGCGGCCCAGGAGCGGATGACGTCGCCCGAGACCGAGCGCTTCACCCCCGATCCGGCGGCGCACGGGGCGTACGACGAGCTGTTCGCGCTGTACCGCGAGCTGCACGACGCGTTCGGCGGCGTGGCCGGCGCGCCCTCCGACCTCGGGTCGGTGATGAAGCGCCTGCTCGCGATCCGGGCCGGGAGCGTGACGCGCGTACGCTACCCGGGATAGGATCGGGCGCGGATCCCGTCGGGGGCCCTCCGGGCGCGGCGGATCCGCGGAACGGGTGGCCGGCGAGGGTGCCCCGGACCGCTTTACGACCCGGCCCCCAGCTGGTCGCCACATCGGACGGGAGGACCAGGAAGGTCCAGGACGTGTAGGGTCGCTTCTTGCCGGGCACGAGAGTCGTCCTGAAGCGATGCATCGCGGGTCGTCTAGAGCCCGACGCGCCGACCCGCGGGGACCGCCGTCATGCCCTCCGGCGGACGGACCGGGAGCCCCATGCCGTCGATCAGCTTCCTGAACAGCGGCTCCGCGCGCGCCTCCGCGAAGATGGGGTGCAGGGCCAGGATCGGGAGCAGGGGGTTCCGCTCCTCGAATGCGAGGGTGAACGGCTCGTAGGCTTCCTCCGTCTCACCGAGCGCCAGCTGCGGGGTCCAGCGCCACC
>CAYXHP010000006.1:0-17341 GCA_964465015.1 uncultured Gemmatimonadota bacterium | reverse complement strand
CGCTCCTGTTCGGCGAGCTCATCCGCGAGCTCAGGGACGCGCCCGACCGGGCGGTGCTGCGCGTGGTGCGGGAGGTGAGGGATGGGGAGTGGTGACCCGAGGTGGAGAGAGAGCCATGATCGAGCTGAAGGACGACGCGCTGGAGTTCTCGTTCCCGGAGGTCCACCCGGAGGCGCGCCTCCGGGTCGAGTTCCAGAGGACGCTCCGGATCCCGGACGACGGGAAGACCCACGCGCTCCCGCCGGGCCTCGGCCGCTTTCCGCTCCGCCACGTGGACGACGCCGGCGAGAGGGTGCCGCCCGCGTGGCTCCGCCGGGGCGGCGTCATGCTCCCCATGTACCAGTCCGAGGCGATGTGGCTGAACTTCACCGCCCGCTCGGACTACCCGTTCGCCCTCAAGGTGGCGGCCGGGAAGGTGAACGCGGCCACGGGCGAGGACTGGGAGGACGGCCTCCACCGCGGCCCCCAGGACTACCTGCTCGTCCCGGGCCAGCCGTGGCTGGACGGCTACGCCGTGGAGAAGGGCGTGATCCGCCAGTTCGTGGCCATGCCCCTCGGCGAGGGCTACTCGGCCGAGGAGCAGATCCACGGCACCGCCGAGTTCGGGGGCGTGCAGCTCCTGGCGTGCCCGATGAAGCGGGAGGCCTACGAGCGGAAGGTGGCGGCGCGCCGGCTGAGCGAGATGGGTGGCGATCTCATGTGCGCGGACTTCGCCACCATCCGCGAAGCGTCCGCCTCCATGGCCCACCCCGACATGGGCCTCGCCCCGGGCGGCCGCATGCGCCAGGAGATCTACGAGGACGAGTTCGAGCTCGAGGACTGGGACCAGCGCCACCGGAGCCGCTGCTTCGTGCACCTCACGAACTCGCTCGTGTGGCGGGCCATCACCGGCGAGGCGCCGCCCACCACGCCCCCGACCGCCAGGGAGTACACGGACGCCGGCCTCCCGTGGTTCGACTACTACGCGGCCGACCGGAAGGCGCTGGAGGGCTCGGCGATCCTGGCCGAGCTGGAGAGCGTGCTGGAGAAGGCCGCGCGGGAGGGCAGGGTGGGCCTGCCGGAGAACGAGGGAGTCGAGGGCGAGCGGGTGGTGGCGATCCGGGAGCGGGGGCGCGAGCGGGCGGGGGTGCGGGACGGGAGGTGGTAGGAGGGCATCGAGCCAGACCCGGGAGGGGCTCGCCGGGCCGGTCGTCCGCCGAGCCCGGGTCGACCCTACTTCCTGCTGCCGCCCTCTCGAGGCACGACGGGAAGCACGATCTGCGAGAGATAGGATGACCCGTGGTGGATCACGTTGTGTGCGGTCACGGGATCCTTCTCGCTGTAGTTGGGTCCGCCCGTGTTGAGGTTCCGCTCCAGCATCGGGAAGTCGCTGCTGGCGATCGCGATCCGGATCCGGTGTCCGGCGAGGAACTCGTTGCTGGTCACGAGCGGCGGCAGGTCCACCCGATACACGTGATCGGGCTCCATGAACACCGGCTGGTCGTAGCCCTCGCGGTAGCGCACCCGCAGGGCCTGCTCGTCCAGGTTATACGCCTTCCCGTCCGGGTAGACGTCCACCAGCTTCACCATGAGGTCGGTGTCCTTGACGTCCGACGAGAGGTAGAGGGTCACCGGGATGCTGCCGGTCACGTTCAGCGGCTCTTTGAGGGGCGGCGAGGTATAGACCAGCACGTCGCGCCGCGTCTCGACCTGTGACTGATCGTACGACCCACCCTTGGCCGCGGCGTAGCAGCACACCTGGCCTCCGACCGTGGGGGTCGGATGCAGCGGGTCGTAGGTGTAGCGGTCCTCGCCCGCCTTCTTCGGGCGGGTCGTCGTCAGCCGCCCGTCCCCGGTCCGGGTGTTGGCGCCGCCATCGCTGTCCAGGTAGTAGGTCACCGACTTCGCCTCCGCCGGCGGCCAGGTGTCGTACGTCCGCCATTCGTTGGCACCCATCAGGTAGACGCGCACCCTCGGCTCCTTCTCGATGCCGTTGTCCACGCCCTTGAGCCAGTGATCGTACCAGCGCTGGATGAACTGCACGTAGTCGAAGCGGGCGTCGCCCATGTCGCGCTCGCCCACGACGGTGTGGGCGGTGGCCGCGAGCTGCTGGCAGTGGAGCGTCGGGGCGATGATCATGAAGGTGTTGTTGCGCGCCGTCGCGTTGGCCGCGTGCTTCGCCTGGTACTGGAACATGGCCAGGTTGGGCCCGGTGGACACATCGTACCAGGCGTTGACGTACAGCGACGGCGCCCCGTTGCGGTCGCCCTCGCCGGGGAACCCGACCGACTTCCAGCGGGGATCGTTGACCGGCCAGGTGAGGAAGTCGTCCAGGCTGCTGGGCGCGGTATGGGTCACATCGAGGATGTCGGTCTCCGGCAGCGTCCAGATGAGGCTGTCGAGGTTCACCTGCGGGACGTGCTCCGGCTGGAGATTCCAGTACTGCTCGAGCCGCAGCATCTGCTCGCGGGAGAGTCCGGCGGGAAAGGTCGGCCGGTACTTCCAGCCGGCGTAGTGATACCAGTCGAACCACAGGTTCTGCACGACGCCGCCGCGGAAGAAGTTGCCCATCTCGTCGTACGGGCCCACGTGGCCGATGCCGGCCCCGGAGCTCATGGGCACCGCCGCCGCGAAGTGCGGATTCTGCATCGCGTTCATCGCGTTCTGCTCTTCGGCGCTGGAGGAGCACCCGTCCGCGCCGACCCTGCCGTTCGACCACGGCTGCCGCGCCAGCCAGTCGATCACGTCGTACGTGTCGCTCCCCGAGCCCACGTAGTACGTGTACGTGCCCTCGGAGAAGTAGCGGCCCCGCGTGTTCACGACCGCGATCACGTAGCCGTGCCGCATCAGGCTCGCCACCGGACTGCTCCAGGAGCCCGGCGTGACGAAGCCCTTGATCATGCCATTGGTCAGGTACGGGTTGAAGACCAGAACCGTGGGCAGGTTCTCTCGCGGCGTGTCCTTCGGGAACAGCAGGGTGGCGTTCAGCCGGGTCCCGTCGTGCATCGGGATCCACACCATGTCCTCGCGCTCGGTGTGGGCGGCCATGTAGGCGGCGGCCGTCGTGTCCCCAGCGCTCGCCCCCGTGTCCTGGGCCCTGGCCGTCCGCGCCCCGGTCCCGAGGATCGCCCCCACGACGATCCCGATCTGCACCAGGGCTGCGAGCGGCGCCGTCAAGCTGCGAAGAACAGGCTCGTGCTGCTTGCGCATGAGACCTCCAGGCTGTTGCACCTCAGGGCTGGTGTCGAGGCAACGTGTGATAGGACCAGGTGCATGCCCACCTGTACTCCCATGAAATGGGATTCGTTACCGCTGAATGAGACGAATTCAAAGGGTGCGATGCCCCACGCCATCTTGTCAACCCCCTTGCGGGAGAGGGCAACGAAATGCGCAGCAGCGGGAGCCGCCAACTCCTCCCGGCGTAGGCGAGACCCGTGCGCCCGACGGTCCGCACGCGGGCGGCCCCTGTCGCGAGCCCCGAAAAAGGGCGCGCCGCCGAGGGGTTGACAGACTACGGGCCTCCTTCTACTCTCCAAAAACGTCCTAATCTATGGCAACGCGTCCCGAATATTGGGAATATAGTGCGATCGCACTCAGGGCCAGCCAAGCTGTTGCCTCGGCATCACCACCTTCTTGATGCCGGTTTTCCCCATAGACCTCGTCTGCAGTCGTCGTTGAAGCACAGCCTTCGGTTCACGGGGGCAATCCCGGTCTAGCCTCCGGGTCGTTCCGTCGACCTGGTGTGAACCGTCGGTCGCGGTCTCCGGGCCGCGTCAACATGAGTCCCTCAGCGGCGTGCGATTCGACCCGCACCCGGTCCACGTGAGGGGCTGAGAGGCCGTCGGTTGCGCGAGCTCGCAAAGGGCAAGCGAGGGCCCAGCGGTCAACGAGAGGAGGTGCCGGCGCATGTCTGTTCGAAGCTTGATCCGCGCAGGATTGGTGATGCTCTGCTGCTCGGCCCCGCTCCAGGCGCAGCAGCCTCGGACCATCACCGGCAAGGTCGTGGACGAGGTCAGCGCTGCTCCCATCCAGGGCGTCGTGGTCTCCGTCGAGAACACGGATCTCACCACGCTGTCCAATGAGCAGGGCAATTTCACGTTGCAGGTACCCGCCGGCACCGCGCGCCTCGTCGCTCACAAGCTGGGCTACAGGCTCACCAGGGTGGACGTCCCGACCGAAGCCTCCACGGTCACCATTCGTCTCGAAACTCAGGCCGTTCAGCTGAAGGAGCTCGTCGTCACCGGCCAGGCCACGGGGGTCGCAGCGGCCAACGTCGCCAACGACGTGGCCATTCTGAACGCTACCCAGGTCAACGAGACGCCGTCGCAAAGCGTGGAAGACGCGATCCAGGGCAAGGTCGCGGGCATCACTGTCCGGAAGAACAGCGGCGCGCCCGGCGGTGGATTCACGGTGGACATCCGGGGCAAGACTTCCTTCCTGGGGAGTCAGACGCCCCTGTACGTGATCGATGGCGTGATCGTGAGCAACGTCTCGATCCCGCCAGGGACCAATCTCCTCACCCAGGCCAAGGGGAGCGCATTCGCCACCAGTCAGGAGGACCCGGTCAATCGCATCTCGGACATCAATCCTCGTGACATCGAGAACATCCAGGTCCTTAAAGGCGGATCGGCCGCCGCGATCTATGGCTCCAAGGCGTCCAACGGCGTGGTGATCATCACGACCAACCGAGGTAGAGACGCCGGCGATGCCACGCGCATCCACTTCTCGCAGCAGTTCGGTGTCCCCTCCATAGCCGCGAAGGTCGGGTCCCGGAAGTTCACGAGCGCCGCCGATGCGGCGAGCTGGGGTGGCGCCACCGCGGCCCAAGAGTACAACCGTAGCGGCGGTCGGGCGTTCGACCAGGATGCGCTGATCGCCGGTCGGAAGCCCCTGAGCACCGTCACAGCCGCGAGCCTGAGCTCAGGAAGCGAGGGACAGGGACTGTACGCGTCCGCCGTGGTGCGCCACGAGGGTGGCATCGTCGCCAACACCTTCGCGGACAAGCAGAGCGCCCGGCTGAACTTCGACAAGGATCTCGGAACCCGGACCCACATCTTTTCGGGTCTGAACGTGATCCACACGCGGAACGACCGGGGACTGACGGGCAACGACAACACGGGAATCAGCCTGTACGGGGCCCTGTTCACCACGCCGTCCTTCTTCGACATGCGCCGGCTTCCGGATGGCTCCTACCCGGTGAATCCGTTCGCGAGCAGCAATCCCCTCCAGACCATCGCCTACTTCCGGAAGCCGTCCGACGTGTGGCGCTTCATCGGAAGCGGCAACGTCGGCGTGGACGTGATCAAGACCGAGAAGAAGCAGCTCACCCTGAGCGGCAATGGTGGCGGTGACTTCTTCTCGATGAACACGAGCTTCTTCTCTCCCCCGCTGCTCCAGTACGAGCCGCTGGACGGGCAGCTGGGGACGGCGGGCGAGACCAGTGCGCAGAATCTGAACGTGAACGTCAACGGCAATGCCGTCCTGAAGCTGGGCATGGGCACCGATATGGAGAGCACGTCCCAGATCGGGCTGCAGTACGAGCAGACGGACCTCAAAGTGAACCGGATCTTCGCTCAGAACCTGATCGGCGGAGTCCAGAACATAGACCAGGCGACGACCGCGCTGGTGCATGAGGACAGAGAGCAGGTGAAGGACGTCGGACTGTTCGCCCAGGAGGAGCTGCTCCTGGCAAGACGCCTGCTGCTGACGGTGGGCGCCCGGGCGGATCGGAGCAGCGCCAACGCGGATGTGGGGACCTTCTTCGTGTATCCGAAGGCCTCCGTTTCTTACCGACTGCCGCTCTCGGGTGGGGGCCTCGTCAACTCCCTCAAGCTGCGCTTCGCCTTCGGTGAAGCGGGCAACGAGCCCTTGTTCGGCCAGAAGTTCTCGAGCCTCCTCGGGCAGAACGTCTCCGGGCTGCCCGGGACGCTGATCGACACCCAGATCGCGTCCGACAGCCTGCGGCCGGAACGCCAGGTGGAGTTCGAGGGCGGCTTCGACGCCGTGCTCCTCAACTCACGGCTCACGGTCAACGCCACGGCCTACCAGCACACCGTGAGCAGCCTGCTGCTTCGGCGAGATCTTCCGCCCTCGGCGGGATTCCGCAGCGAGTTCTTCAACGGCGGCAAGGCCAGGACCCGCGGCCTGGAGCTGTCGCTGGACGGCATTCCGGTACAGAGCTCCCGGTTCTCGTGGGAGATGCGATCCACGTTCGCCCTGCATCGCTGTGACATCACCGAGCTGCCGGTGCCTTCCTTCTTCCCCGGCCAGTTCCTACAGGCACCCCTATTCGGCGTCTACAAGTTCGAGCCCGGTAAGTCGTGCACGCAGCTGGTGGGGAACGACTCGACCGCGGCGGGCGCCGTCGTGGTCCGGCCGTTTGGTGATTCGCGCCCGAACTTCGAGGTCAACTACTCGACCACGCTCACCTACGGCGGCTTCTCGGCCTACATGCTGTGGGACTGGCAGGCCGGTGGGCTGCTCTTCAACGTCACGCAGCTGGAGCTGGACGCCTCGGGACTGGCGCCCGATTGGAACAAGAAGGGGCCCGACGGGCAGCCGCTGCCGGCCTACCGTTTCTCGGTGTGGCCCAAGCAGGCGTCCGTTTACTACCAGTCGACGACGTACCTCAAGCTGCGTCAGGCACGGCTCTCCTGGGAGGTGCCGCAGCGCCTGGTGCGCTCGGTGTTCGGACGGGGCGTGCGCAGCATGCGCCTGTCGCTCGAGGGCTCCAACCTGCTGCTGTTCACCCCGTACGCCACTGGCGACCCCGAGCACCAGGCCGACCCAGGGAACTTCAACAACGGCCGGCCGTGGGACATATGGACGTATCCGCCAGCGCGCCAATTCTGGCTGGGCGTCGACCTGTCACTGTGATCCGGACTCGCACGACGTGCCTCGTCTCCAGGTCTAAGGTGGGCTTCGAATGCTGAACAACGGATGGTGGCATGGGCGTGGGCAACGGCTGCTGTTGGTGCTCCTCGGTGGCCTGACGGTGGCCTGCAACAGCGTCATACCGACCGACGTGGGCAACCTGAATTCGGGCAGCACGAACGAGCTCCTCGACAGTCCGACCGCGACCTCCGTGAACACGGCGGCGACCGGTCTGCTGCTGGGAGCACGCCTGGGGATCGAACAGTTCGTGACCGTCTCGGAGATGGAGAGCCGGGACGGATACTGGGTCGACCCCGGGAATCCCCAGATCACGTCGACTCTGCTCAGAGGACCGATCACACCGGGGACCTTCGGAGCCCCCACCTGGGGGTCCGCGTACCGTACGCTTCGGCAAGCCACCATCGTGCTGGCGGCGCTTTCCAAGGTCGGCGACATGGGGGATGCCGAGAAGGCCGGCGTCGCGGGATTCGTGCGCACGGTCATGGCGTACGAGCTGTGGTCGGTCATCACGTTCACCGACGTCAACGGGGCCGTCACGGCTCTGAACGAGAGCGCGACATCCACCGAGTCGGCCCCCGTGGCGTCGAAGAGCGATGTCTACAAGTACATCGTGAGTCTCCTCGACCAGGCGGCGACGGACCTCGGCAAGGCCGGCGGCTCGTTTTCGATGCAGCTCCCATCGGGCTTCGCCGGCTTCTCGACGCCGGCGACGTTCCTGATGTTCAATCGGGGCCTGAAGGCCCGCGTCGAGGTCGACCAGAAGGACTTCGCCGCGGCCTTGACGGCCCTCCAGGGTTCCTTCCTGTCCCCCACCGGCGCCATGGACGAGGGCGTCTACCTGAACTTCAGTACGGCATCGGGTGACATGCCGAACCCGCTGTACGATCCGAAGCCGCGAGCGTACTTCGCCCATGGCTCGCTCGTCAGCGACGCGCAGATGCGGGGTGACGGCTCTCCGGACCTACGGCTCCAGGCCAAGGTCGAGACTATCGCGAGCCGCGTACAGAATGGGATTACGGTGGACAACAAGTTCATCGTCTACAACAGCCCATCGGATCCCGTGCCGATCATGACCAACGAGCAGCTGCTCCTCATTCGTGCCGAGGCCAGGCTCGGGACGGGCGATCGCCAGGGGGCGCTCGAGGACCTGAACACGGTTCGCGTGCAATCAGGGGGTCTCGACCCTCTACCGTCGAGCTATTCTGGCAGTGTCCTCGACGAGTTGCTATACAACATCCGCTACTCACTCGTATGGACCGGCCCGTACTACTGGTCGGCCTTGAGGCGCTACGACCTCCTGGGCACCGTGCCCAAGCTGTCCGCCAGTGACAAGGCCTTCCCGTACTTCCCGTTCCCTGCCTCCGAGTGCGTGGCCAGAAACGACGCCGGGAACGGATGCAAGGAGGTTGCGGGACTCTGATTGCCAGGCTCGACGGCAGCCTCGCGCTGGAGGCACTCGATCCTGGCAACGGCGGCGTGTGATGCGAAGACCGATGCATCGCTTAGGTTGTGCGGTGCTCCTTGCCTTCGACGGATACCAACGGTCGGCTGCTTCCCGTGCGGGAGGACCCCTTGGCGGCGCCCCGTGAGAGTTGGGCCAGTCGTTTCGGCTTCATCATGGCCACCGTCGGGTTCTCGGTGGGACTCGGCAACATCTGGAGGTTCCCCTACCTGACGGGCGCCAACGGCGGGGGGGCGTTTCTCCTGATTTACGTCCTCCTGGCGATCTTCGTAGGAGTACCGCTGTTCACCGTCGAGATCAGCCTGGGGCGGGAGAGTCAGCTCACTCCCATCGCAGGCATGCGACGGCTCTCCGGGAGGCGCAGGAGCTTCTGGAATCTCATCGGCTGGCTGGGTGTCGCTGCGGCCCTTCTGATTCTCGTCTACTACCAGCTCATCATGGGTTGGATCGTCGCCTATGTCGTGAAGGCCATTTCCGGACACCTGAGCGCGTCCGTTCAGCTCGCCCATCAGGAGTACGGCGCGTTCGTGAGCCATCCCGGCGCCGTTCTCGCATACACGGCTCTCGTGCTGGGCCTGATCGGCATCATTGTGGGGCGAGGCCTGAGGGATGGCGTCGAGTGGGTCTCGAAGTGGCTCATGCCGCTTCTCTTTGGTTCTCTGGTGGTACTCGCGATCGGCTCCATGTCGTTCGACGGCGCCATGAAGGGGTTGGTCTGGTACTTGAAGCCCGACTTCTCCGTGGTGAACGCCCACGTCGTGCTGGCGGCCCTCGGTCAGGTCTTCTATTCCGTCGGCGTCGGGATGGCAGCGGCCTTCGTCTACGGCAGTTACCTCAATCCTGTCGACAGCGACATTCCCGGCGGAGCCACGACCATCGTGGCCTTCGACACACTCGCCGCCTTCCTGGCCGGCCTGGTCATGTTTCCGGCGCTGTTCGCGTTTGGCTTCAAGCCGGATGTCGGTCCGGGCCTCCTGTTTGTGACCATGTCCAGCCTGTTTGCCAGGGTTCCAGCCGGCAACGTGGTCGGTGCAGGGTTCTTCATCCTGGTGTTCATCGCGGGACTCACGTCCGGGTTGGCGCTCGCCGAAGCCCTCACATCCACCATCGTGGACTGGCTGGGTTGGAGCCGGCACCGGGCCGTGTGGACGCTGCTGGCGGTGGTGTTCGCCCTCGGGATACCGATCGCCCTTTCGTTCGGCCCGTGGGCCGACGTGCGCCTGTTCGGCAAGGACCTGTTCGCCCTCGCCGACTTCGTGTCCGGCAATGTCCTCCTGACTGGCGGAGGGTTGCTGATCGCTCTCTATGCCGCGGTCGGGTGGGGTTTCGGGAGCTTCCAGCTGGCGACGAACCAGGGCGCGGGGAGACTGCGTGTCACCGGTGCCTGGCGCCCGTTCATCTCGTTCGTCATACCTGCCGCGGTGGCCCTCGTGATGCTGACCAGTCTCAGCGTGATCTAGGTCCCGGGGTTGAGCGCGGCGAAGTCTTGCCGCGGCCGGAACCCCGCTGCATTATGGGGTGTGTACCATATTGTGGGAGAGGGTCCCATTAACTGGGCCACGGTCCGAGACGCGCCCGCGTGCTCGCCGTGCGACCACTGGTCGGAGATGCGATGCCCATCATGCTGTCGTGCCCGCATTGTGGAACGAGACCGCATTCCGAGTTCTGGTACGGTGGGGAAGTGCCCGTTCGCGGTGCTCCGGCGACGGAGGTCGATCTCGAGGAAGACTTCGAACGGGTTTGGCTTCATCGGAACGCCCGTGGCCTCCAGGAGGAGCGCTGGTTCCACTGGTCCGGCTGCCGTCGCTGGCTGACGGTCGTTCGAGACACGCGCAACAACAAGATCCATGACATCCTTTGACTTCGAGGGACGTCGGATCTCCTTCCAGGCCGGGGACACCGTAGCCAGCGCGCTTCTGCGTGCGGGTGTGCGGGTCCTTTCCCGGTCCTTCAAGTATCACCGTCCCCGTGGCTACTACTGTGGAACGGGCGATTGCCCCACCTGCATGATGACGGTGGATGGGGAGCCGGCGGTAAGGAGTTGCGTCACCGAGCCGCACGAGGGGATGGAAGTCCGGCGTGGCTCCGGATGGCCATCCGCCGATCGCGACGTTCTGTCGGGACTCTGGAAATTGAGGCGCTTCCTCCCGGTCGGCTTCTACTACAAGACGATGCTGCGGCCGAAGTGGGCATGGCCGGCGGCCGAGCCCGTCATCTCGCGGATGGCGGGACTTGGACCGGTCCCGCTGGACGGGACTCCGGAGACCCGCGAGCGAAGACACCACACGCCGGACCTCCTGGTGGTCGGCGGAGGCCCGGCGGGCCTGTCGGCGGCCGTCACGGCGGCCGAGCGGGGCGAGTCGGTCGTGCTGGTCGACGAGGGGAGGATCGGGTGCGCCTGCCCGCCCGGCGATGTCCTCACATGCATCCTCGAGCTGTCGTCGAGGGCGCGGGAGACGGGTCGCGTGACCGTCGTAGAGCAGGGACTCGCCGTCGGCGTCTACGAGGGCGGGTTCGTGCCCGTCGCGGCTCCGGACTTCCTCCATCTGGTGCGTGCCGACAGGATCGTGGTCGCGACCGGAGCCGTCGAGCGTCACGCGGTCTTTCCGGGGAGCGATCTCCCCGGCGTCTGTCTCGGCCGCGGAGCCGCGCGGCTGGCTGGCGTCCACTCCGTGAAGGTGGGCGACTCGGTGGTTTTCGCCGGCAGCACCTCCGAGAGCCCGGAGCACCTGAAAGCCCTTCTGGACGCCGGCGTGCGCCTTGCCCTGGCGGTCGTACCGCGGGAGCTCGCCGGTCGCCTCCCGCCCGAGATCAAGACGGTCGTTGATGGGCGAATCGTTGGCGCCCTGGGCCGGCGGACTCTCACCGGCGTGCTGGTGCGCGGCGCCGAAGGCGAGGTCCGCATGCCGTGCGACGCCCTCGTGCTGTCGCTCGGCCTCGAGCCTCGGGATGACCTCCTGCGTACAGCCGACCCAGAAGTCGACCCGGTGGTCGGCGCCGGCGAGGTGGTGCATCCCGGCTGCGATCTCGCCACGGCCGTCGAGTCGGGCCGCAAGGCGGCCACCGGTGAGTCACTCCCGGACGTGTCGCGCACGGGTCCGCGTGAGCCGCACGCCAGCGGCATCGTGTGCCTGTGCGAGGACGTGACCACGGCTGACCTACGGCAGGCCTGGAAAGAGGGGTTCCGGTCCACGGAGCTCCTCAAGCGCTACACCACGGCCACGATGGGCCCCTGTCAGGGTGCAATGTGTCAGCCGCACGTGTGCGCGTTCGTGGAGACACGGGCGCCCGGAACCGTCTGGAGCGGGCGCACGACCGCGAGACCTCCGGCCAGGCCCGTGCGTCTCCAGGACGTCGCGGCCGGCGTGACCACTGCCCTGGAGTACCACACGGCCCTCCACTCTCGGCACATGGAGCTCGGGGCGACGATGGAATGGGCCGGGATATGGAAGCGGCCCGAGACCTACGGCGATCCCGGCGAGGAATACTGGGCGGTCCGGGAGGGCGTGAGCATCATGGATCTCGGGACTCTCGGAAAGTATCGAGTGTCGGGCCCGGACGCGGGAGCGTTCCTCGAACGCCTCTATCCTTGCCGCGTACGGGACCTCTCCCCAGGACGATCTCGATATGGCGTGATGCTCAACGAGGCCGGCTACGTCTTCGACGACGGCCTCATTTGCGCCCTCGAGGAGGGCGGCTATTACCTGACGGTCACCAGCGGAGGGGCGGCCGAGGCGGAGGCCTGGATGAAGGACTGGGCCGAGACCTGGACCGATCTGCGGGTGCACATCGTCAATCGCACCTTCGACCTGGGCGCCATCATCGTGGCAGGCCCTCGCGCGCGCGATCTGCTGGTTCGGCTCACCACGGATGCGATCGGTCCCGACGACCTCACGCATTCGGGACACGGCATGATCCACGTCGCCGGAGTCCCGTGCCGGGCCATCCGGTCGGGCTTCGTCGGAGAGGTGGCGTTCGAGCTTCACCACCCCGCGTCGTCCAGCGTGGTCCTCTGGGACGCCCTGCTCGAGGCAGGTCGCGATCTGGGCATTCTGCCTCACGGCCTCGAGGCGCTCCGGCTCCTCCGCCTCGAGAAGGGCCACATCATCGTGGGGCAGGACACGGACTTCGACTCTTCCCCGGCGAAGCTCCGCATGAATTGGGCGGTGAAGATGGACAAGGACTTCTTCGTGGGGAAGACGGCGCTGCGGCGCTTCGAGGAGATGGAGCTCCTGCACAAGCTCGTCCCGATCGAGTTCCCGGGCTCGGCCGAACGCGTTCCGCTCGAGGGAACGGAGCTCCTCGTGAAGGGGAAACACACTGGCGAGCTCACGTCCTGCCGATTCTCTCCGGCGCTCGGACACGGTGTCGCGCTCGGCTGGGTCACGAGGACCGAGGACGGGTTCCCGGACGAGGTCACGTCGCGGGCTCCGGCGGGCGACATCGTCACCGGCTCGGTCGTCCGCAAGGCCTTCTACGATCCTCAGGGAGCGAGACTCCGTGCTTGAGCTCACGCCGACCAGCCCGCGGGTGATCACGTGTCTGGCGACGGAAGATTCGCTCGGAGCCATGACTACCGTGCCCGACACCCACATGCTGCGAGTGGCTCCGGGTGAACGTGTCTTCCTGTGTCCCGAATCCCTCGCGCAGGACGTCATCGATCGGATCATGGCCCACCTGGCGGAGTCGGACCCCGATGGCATGGTCGTGGATCAGAGCGACGGCTGGTCCGTCTGGATCCTGAGGGGACGCGAGAGAGACGAGGTGATCGCCCGTCTGTCCGTTCTGCCGCTGCCCGAAGAGCGGCCGGCCTTCCTTCAGGGCGCGGTGGCCCAGGTCCAGGCGCGGATTCTCCTGGGTCGCTCCGCGACGTGCCTGATGGTCCCGGCGCCGGTCGGACATCACGTCGAATCCAGAATCGTGCAGGCGTGTCGTGATCTCGAGGCCCGGGTCTCGGCGGCGGAGAGCTTCGAATTGTCGCTCCTGGGGACGGTCCAGGCGGACATGAGCATCGCGGAGGAGGGCGTTGGACCGTGAGCGGACTCTTCGGGGGGCGGACGTTCCTGCGCGAGGATGAGCTGAAGGACGCCTACGACGTCCTGATCATCGGAGGGGGGGGCCATGGACTGGCCACCGCCTACTATCTGGCGAGTGAGCAAGGAATCCGGAACGTCGCCGTCCTCGAAAGATCCTATATCGGCTGCGGGGGAACCGGCCGCAACACGACCGTGCTCCGAGCGAACTACATGACCCCCGAGACCGTCCGCTTCTTCCAAGCGAGCATGGAGCTATGGGCGGACCTTTCGTTCGAGCTCAATTTCAATCTCCTCCGGTCGGAGCGCGGTCTGTTGTGGATGGCCCACTCCGAGCCACAGCTTCGCACGCAGCGTGAGCGTGCCAATCAGAACCGGCTGTTCGGCGTCGACACGGAGTTCGTCTCGGCCGAGCAGGTGCACAAGCTCTGCCCGGTGCTCGACATGTCCTGTGGCGGTCGACGACCGATTCTCGGCGCAGCCTACCACCCGCCCGGATCGATCATCCGGCACGATGCGGTCGTATGGGGCTATGCGAGCGCGGCCCAGAGACTCGGGGTCCACGTTCATCAGGGAGTCGAGGTCACCGACATTCACGTTTCGAACGGACGTTGCGTTGGGGTGCAGACGTCGAGTGGAGTCATCAACGCCGGTGCCGTGGTCAGCGCAGTCGGAGGGTACGTAACGCCGATGGCCGACAAGATCGGTCTCCGCTTGCCGATCGTGACGCATCCGCTGCAAGCATTCGTGACGGAGTCCTACGAGCCGGTACTGGACAGGATCGTGGCCTCCGCGGATCTGCACATGTACATTTCGCAAAGTGCGCGCGGTGAGCTGCTGGTGGGCGCGGAGATCGATCCCTACTCCAGCTACTCGACTCGCTCCACATTCGGGTTTCTGGCTTCGACCGCCGCCCGAAGCATCGACTTGTTCCCCTTCATGGCCAAGCTGCGGATCCTTCGACAGTGGACGGGAGTCTGCGACATGACACCCGACTACTCTCCCTTGATCGGAGAAACGGACCTGGATGGTTTCTATCTGTCGTCAGGGTGGGGAACGTGGGGCTTCAAGGCCATTCCGATTTCCGGCGTATGCATGGCGAAGCTCGTGGCGACCAAGCAGGTTCCGGATCTCATCGCGCCCTTTTCCCTCGACCGTTTCCGGCGGGACAGGGCGATATCGGAGCGGGCATCCGCAGGTACGCACTGATTGACTAGACTGGCGTCAGGAGCTCCACCTTGTCGTTGATGGCCGAGAAACTGGACGATGTGCTGTCCCTGTTCAGCGCGGAGCGGCGAGAGCTCATGCCGAGCGAGATCGTCGATCTCCTGGACCGGCCAAAGAGCACTGTGTACCGGCAGCTGGCGGCCATGGAAGGCGTGGGCTTCCTGGATCGGGATGAGGTCTCGGGATGCTACAGGCTTGGAGTCCGACTGACCGCGCTGGGTGAGCTTGCGCGGCAGTCCACCTCCCTGCAGCGAGCGGCGCATCCGTGGCTCAGGCGTCTGAGCGAAGAGACACAGGAGACCGTCGACCTGAGCGTACTGCGGGAAGCCGAGGCGATCACGATCGATGTGGTCGAGAGCTATCGACCGCTGATGATCCCCGGATTGCTCGGCGGCCAGATTCCAGTTCATGCGACCGCCGCCGGGAAGGCGCTGCTGGCTTGGCGATCCGAGGAGGAGGTCCGAAGCCTCCTGCGACTTCCTTTGGAACGATTCACGCCTCACACGGTCACGGATCTCGCGACCCTTCTCCACGAGCTCGAAGTCATCCGGAGCCGTGGCTTCAGCATCGCAGATGGGGATTGGTACGAAGACGTCATGGCCGTCGGCGCCCCGGTCCGCAATCACCGGAACGAGGTTGTCGCAGGCCTCGCTGTGGGCGGCCCGCGGACGAGACTCAGTCCTTCGATACTGGAGACGCGCCTCGGTCCGACGGTGGTCAAGGCGGCCGAGGACATTTCGCGCTCGCTCGCCTGGAATCCGCCATCGAGAGCGACAGCCTAGTACCTGCTGCCGGCGCAGCGCCTAGCGCAGGTGGGTAAGAAGCCCGACCCGCCGCTGACGGTAAGCTTCACGAGGTTCGGCCTGTCCGGACGGATCGTACAGAGCTCGCAATGTCCATTGCGGTCGCTGCAGAAGGGGATCCTCCTCCCGTTCGGTGACTAAGGCACTTTCTGGTCTAGGGCGGGAACATTCGTCAGCCGCCTCGCCTCGCTGCCCCTCGAAACAAAGATGTGGGTTGGGCTCGTCACTGTAAGCGAGCTCAGCCCGGAGAGACTGGATCTCACAGCCGACTGCTTGGTCCGGGAGTTTCAGATCCAGCGAATTTCGGTCTATCATGCCGGCCCGGGCGTGCTTCTGGGTCAGACCGAAAATCCTGAGGCCACGCAGTGCATGTGGAGGTATGTCGCGCCCACAATCACCTTAAGGTACTAGGGACGATCGGACGTGGACGGGGCGACACTCAACAACGAACGTCTGATCGTCGATCGTGGCGGCGCGGCTTCGGCGCATCACAGGAACTGGCCAGGGGCAGAAGATCTGACGAAAGACGGGTCTTGGACCGGTCGGCGTGGGCTTGGCGAGGCTCGTACGGAGCCGTGAGCGAGAGGCTGCTCCTGAACGTCTCCGTGTCGGCCCGATGTCCACCCAGCCCGGTGCCATCCACACCCACTTCACCAAGGCGTGGCAACCGGCTTCGGCCTGAGCTGCCTGGAGTGCCGAGCCATCTTCTTGATCCCCTCTGCCGTGGAGCCGGGACCCGTCCAGCAGTGGGGTAGTCCGACGCCATAGAGAAAGCTGCGCTTGTACTGCGGGCTCAAGATGGTCTTCATCCAGTCCTCGAGTTGGTGGAGGGACACGTAATCCGGCTTGACGAAGGTGCGTGTAGTGTGTAGTATACACTCCATGATGACGAGCCGACGTTTAACACCGGCCGCCGGGCCCGCCACCCTGGGCTCCTTCCTGCGCGAGCACCGCGAGGCGCTCCGGCGGGAGGACCGCCGCTACTCGCTGCGGCAGGTGGCCGGGCGGGTGGGGATCGAGCCCAGCTACCTGAGCAAGGTGGAGCGGGACATCGGCTCGCCGCCCTCGGAGGAGACGCTCGTCCGGCTGGCGGGGGACCTCGGCGTCGAGCCGGACGTGGTTCTCGCCCTGGCGGGGAAGATCTCCTCGGACCTGAGGGAGGCGATCCGGCGGCGGCCGCTCCTGTTCGGCGAGCTCATCCGCGAGCTGAGGGACGCGCCCGACCGGGCGGTGCTGCGCGTGGTGCGGGAGGTGAGGGACGGGGAGTGGTGACCCGAGGTGGAGAGAGAGCCATGATCGAGCTGAAGGACGACGCGCTGGAGTTCTCGTTTCCGGAGGTCCACCCGGAGGCGCGCCTCAGGGTCGAGTTCCAGAGGACGCTCCGGATCCCGGACGACGGGAAGACGCACGCGCTCCCGCCGGGCCTCGGCCGCTTCCCGCTCCGTCACGTGGACGACGCGGGCGAGAGGGTGCCGCCCGCGTGGCTCCGCCAGGGGCGGCGTCATGCTCCCCATGTACCAGTCCGAGGCCATGTGGCTGAACTTCACCGCGTACTCGGACTACCCGTTCGTCCTCAAGGTGGCGGCAGGGAAGGTGAACGCGGCCACGGGCGAGGACTGGGAGGACGGCCTCCACCGGGGCCCCCAGGACTACCTGCTCGTCCCGGGCCAGCCGTGGCTGGATGGCTACGCGGTGGGGAAGGGCGTGATCCGCCAGTTCGTGGCCATGCCCCTCGGCGAGGGCTACGCGGCCGAGGAGCAGATCCACGGAACCGCAGAGTTCGGGGGCGTGCAGCTCCTGGCCTGCCCGATGAAGCGGGAGGCGTACGAGAGGAAGGTGGCGAGGGCGCGTCCGTCCGCGTCCGTCGATCTCGCGAACGTGCGCATCTGCGAAGCGCCGGCGGAGATGGCCCGCCCCGACATGGGCCTCGCTCCGGGAGGCCG
>CAYXHP010000005.1:0-4061 GCA_964465015.1 uncultured Gemmatimonadota bacterium | reverse complement strand
TGATGGGTGCCGGACTGCCGATCAAGGGTATCCCGGTGGAAGTGATGCGCAAGAACGGCGTCAAGGCGGTCCCCATCGTCAGCTCCGCGAGAGCCGCCGAGATGATCTTCCGGATGTGGAAGAAGACCTACAATGACGTGCCCGACGCGGTGGTTTGTGAAGGTCCGCTCGCAGGCGGCCACCTCGGCTTCTCGGAAGAGCAGATAGACGACCCGGACTTCCGGCTTGAGGTCATCGTGCCGCCCATCGTAGAGGCGCTGAAACCGTTTGAAGCCGAGTTTGACCGGGCAATACCGGTAATCGCCGCGGGCGGAATCTACACGGGGGAGGACATTCTCGCGGCCCTCGGGCTCGGCGCCGCCGCGCAGGCGGTCGAGGGGGTCGCGATCAAGCTGCTGGGCGGCCTCGCGGGCGGCTTGCTGGGTGGCCTGATCGGCGGGGCGGCGAGGGTGGCGACGGGCGCGGCCATCACCTTCGCGGCCACGTACGCGCTCGGGCATGTCGCCGACCAGTACTACGCGCAGGGCCGGAAGCTGAGCCCCGAGGACCTCAGGACCCAGTTCGCCCGCTTCCAGCAGGAGGCCCACACGATCTATCCGCGGGTCGAGCAGGCCATCCACGATCGCGCCGGGAAGCTCGACCTCAAGAGCCTGACCCGGTCCCTGGGGGCCAGGACGGTCTGAGCTTCGTCTCCGCTCATCCGCCGAGGACACGTCCATGACATCGCTCCGCCGCCCCGGACCTGGAGGGTCCGTGCTGCTGGCCTGGGTGGCCGTCGCGCTCCTGGCGCTGCCGGCCCGGGCCCACGCGCAGTCCGATCTCTACAGCGGGATGCGCTGGCGCCTCATCGGTCCGTTCCGCGCCGGGCGGGTCTCGGCCGTGATCGGGGTGCCCGGCCAACCCAACGTGTTCTACATGAACGCCGAGAACGGCGGCCTGTGGAAGACGATCGACGCCGGCCTGACCTGGAAATCCCTGTTCAGGGGCGACGAGAACAACTCCCTGGGTTCGCTGGCCGTGGCCCCGTCCGATCCGAGCATCCTGTACGCCGGCTCGGGCGAAGCCACGCAGCGGCCCGACCTGTCCATCGGCGACGGCCTCTACAAGTCCACCGACGCGGGCGCGACGTGGCAGCACCTGGGCCTTCGCGATGGCCAGCAGATCGCCTCGATCGTGGTGGATCCCCACGACGCGAACCGGCTGTTCGTCGCCGTGCTGGGCCACCCGTACGGACCGAACGAGCAGCGCGGCGTGTTCCGCTCCACCGATGGCGGACGGACGTTCCGCAAGGTTCTGTACGAGGACGAGAACACGGGCGCCGCCGAGGTGGCCCTGGACCCGTCCAACCCGGACGTGGTCTACGCCGTGCTGTGGGCGGTGCGAGAGGCGCCCGCGGTGGCGGCCGGCTTGCGGACGGCCGCCGTCCCGGGCAGCGGCCTGTTCGAGTCCACCGATGGCGGGGACACGTGGCAGCGGATCGGCCAGGGGCTCCCGACGGTGGAGCAGGGCCTGCGCCGGATCCGGATGGCCATCGCGCCCGGCCGTCCCGACCGCATCTACGCGAGCGCGGCGGGCGGGATCTATCGCTCGGACGATGCGGGCCGGACCTTCCGGCAGGTCAGCCACGAGGGGCGGACGGCCGGTGCCTTCCTCACGGTCGCGCCCGACGATCCCGACGTGCTCTACGCCAGCCAGACGTCCCTGTACCGCTCCACGGACGGCGGCACGACCTTCACCGCCATCCGGGGAGCACCCGGCGGCAACGACTACCACCACGTGTGGATCGATCCGGCCAACCCGAAGATCATGGCGGTGGGCGTCGACCAGGGCGCCTCGCTGAGCGTGGACGGCGGCGCGACCTGGAGCACCTGGTACAACCAGCCGACCGCCCAGGCCTACCACGTCGTCACCGACGACCAGTTCCCCTACCGGATCTACAGCGCGCAGCAGGACGCGGGCTCGTTCGGCATCCTGAGCCGGAGCAACGACGGGCAGATCACCTTCCGCGACTGGCACCCGGTCGGCGCGGACGAGGACGGCTACATCGCACCGGACCCGCTGCACCCGAACCTCATCTACTCGAGCCACGTGGTCCGCTACGACTGGACCACGGGGGAGAGCCAGTTCGTCGGCCCCCAGGTAGCGCGCTTCGACGGTGAGTACCGCTTCAGTCCCTACTGTCCGCTGCTGTTCTCTCCCGTGGATCCGCACGTGCTGTATCTGGGCGGAAACGTCCTGCTCAAGACCACGAACGGCGGCCACAGCTGGCAGGTCATCAGCCCGGACCTCTCACGCGCCGACCCTGGCCTGCCCGGAAGCCTCGGTCCGTTCGGGGACGGCGTGGCCGCGCCCCATCACCGCGGGGTGATCTACAGCATCGGACCCTCGTTCAGGGACGTGAACACGATCTGGGCCGGAACCACGGACGGGCTCCTGTGGGTCACGCGCGACGGCGGCGCGCACTGGAAGAACGTGACGCCGCCCGGCATGACGCCCTGGAGCACGGTGACGCAGCTCGACGCGTCGCACTTCGACGAGGAGACCGCCTACGCCTCCGTGAGCCGCTTCTTCATGGACGACCTGAAGCCGTACATCTACGCCACCCACGACGGCGGCAAGAGCTGGAAGCTGATCGTGAGCGGCCTGCCGGACGACGCTCCGGTGAACGCCGTGCGCGAGGACCCGGTGCGGAAGGGCCTGCTCTTCGCCGCCACCGAACGGTCCGTCTGGTTCTCGGCGGATGACGGGGCCAGCTGGCAGTCCCTGCGGCTCAACCTGCCCGTGACCTCGATGCGTGACGTGGTCATCCACGACAACGACCTGGTGCTGGCGACCCACGGCCGCTCCGACTGGATCCTGGACGACATCACCCCCCTGCGTCAGCTCGCGGCGGCCGCGGCCGCCACGCCGGCGTACCTGTACGAGCCCGAGGTCGCCTACCAGATCCCGCGCAACAGCTACACCGATACCCAGCTGCCCCCCGAGTTCCCGGCGGGTCAGAACCCGCCCAGCGGGGCGATCATCGACTACGATCTGAAGGCGCCGGCGACCGGGCCGGTGACGCTCGAGATCCTCGACGCCGGCGGCAAGCTGGTGCGCCGCTGGGCCTCGACCGACACGCCCGCGGCGGCGGACCCCGACGAGCTGAACTTCCCGACCTACTGGCTCCGGCCGCCCCATGCGCTGTCCGCGAAGGCAGGGATGCACCGGTTCGTGTGGGACCTCCACTATCCGCCCCCGCACGTGCTCAGCCCCACGGTCTCGATCTCCGTCATCCTGCACGACTCGCCCATCGGGCCGCTGGGCCCGGCGGCGCTGCCGGGCCGCTACACGGTGAAGCTGATGGCGGATGGACACAGCTGGACGGAGCCGCTCACGGTGCGCATGGACCCGCGGAACAAGACGCCCGTGGCCGGCCTCGAGCAGCAGTTCCGGCTGGCCACGGAGCTCAGCCAGGACATGGACCGGACCTACGCGGCTCTGCAGGCGAAGGCCGGAGGTGAGAAGACGCCCGACCTGCGGAAGCTGAACGGCGAGCTCGTCGCCCAGTACAACTCCCTGTATGGCGCCACGTACGGTGGCGCCTACGGCAACGCGTCCACGATGGCCGCGCCCACGACGCAGCAGCTCGCCGCGGTGGCCAGTCTGCACCACAGGGTGCTCGCCCTGCTGGGGAGCTGACCGCGCTGGAGCCTCCACTCATAACAGGGAGCACGCCGTGCTAGCCGAGATCGAGGCCCTGGTCTCCGCCTTCGAATCGGGGGCTCTGAGCCGAAGGCAGTTCCTCCAGGGCGTGGTGGTCATGGCGGCCGCGTTGCCGCACCCGGGGACGCCGGAGACACCGATCAAGGGTGTCTCGCTGAACCACGTGAGCCTGGCCGTCCGTGATGTGGACGCCTCGAAGGCGTTCTACGGGAGGGTCCTCGGGATCTCGGAGGTCTCCCGCCAGTCCAACGGGCTCAACCTCGGGCTGGGATCCTCGTTCCTGGGGCTGTACGACATCGAGCCGAAGGGTCAGATCAACCATTTCTGTGTGGGGGTCCCGGACTTCGACCTCCAGG
>CAYXHP010000004.1:0-4861 GCA_964465015.1 uncultured Gemmatimonadota bacterium | reverse complement strand
CAGCTTCCCGCCCTCGCGGTCCGGAGCCCCGACCTTCTCGTAGTTCCAGAGCTTCGTCAGCTCGTCGCGGACCCAGGGACGGACCTGGATCTCGTCCAGGAAGGAGAAGGTGAGCTTGTTCTCCGCCTCCACCCACTGCTTGACCTCGGGGCCGTTGAGGTCCTCCATCCAGCGGTAGGGGGCCGGGATCTTCGTTCCGAAGTAGTCCACGACCAGGCTGTCCCGGCGCGCGCTCGGATAGTCCAGGGACTGCGCCCGGACGATCGACGGCTGCGCCGCACCCGCTCCGACCGCGAAGAGGAGCGCAGCCACCCGGACGCGCCCGGACGGCCCGGGGGCACCGGCGGCCAGGACGTAACGGCGATCTCTTTCCATCGTCTCTTCCGATCCCGGGAGGGAGTGGCGGCTCGCGCCGTGGCCGGGCCGCCGGCAGACGGGCCAAGTTCCGGAACTCCGCCGGGCCCGGCAAGCCACGCCCGCGGCGGGCCCCGACCGCCGGCCCTTGCGCGTGCACGCGGCGGGAGCGGACCTTGCCGCTTCGCCCGCCCGGGGCGCCGCCCCGGGGATCCACGCTTCGACGGGAGGCCCTCATGCTCCGACCTTCGCCGTGGACCATTCGCAGTCGCGATCGCCACGCCGTGCGCGCCCTGGCCCAGGGTGCCCTGCTCCTCGCTCTCGTCTGCGCGAGCGCGTGCCAGCCGGCGGGTCCGGCGGGAGGTACCGACCTCCGCTTCGCCGTGTCCTTCCCCTCGTCGCGGAGCGACTCGGCCCTCGATGGACGCGTGCTCGTGGTGATCGGCCGCGCGGACACCGCGGCCGAGCCGCGCGCGCAGGTGAGAGCCGACCCGGCCACGACCGCCCAGGTCTTCGGCCTCCAGGTTCACGGCCTCGCCCCCGGTCAGCAGGCCATCGTGGGTGATACGGTCTACGGCTTCCCCACCCGTCGGCTCGCCGACCTCCCGCCCGGGGACTACAAGGTCCAGGCGGTCCTCAATCGCTACGAGGCCTTCCACCTGGCGAGCGGGAAGACGGTCGAGCTTCCGCCCGACCGGGGCGAGGGGCAGATCTGGAGCATCAAACCGGGCAACCTCTACAGCGCCCCGAAGACGGTGCACCTGGATCCCTCGGCGGGCGGCACGATCACGCTGTCGATGGACAGCGTGATCCCCGAATTCCCGCCTCTCGAAGACACCCCGTGGATCAAGCACGTCCGGATCCAGAGCGACCTCCTGACGAAGTTCTGGGGCCGTCCGATGTACATCCAGGCTACGCTGCTCCTCCCGGCGGGCTGGGCCGAGCATCCGAACGCGCACTACCCGCTCCTGGTCTACCAGGGACACTTCCACAGGATGTTCTACGCGCCGGTGCAGTGGCGGACCGAGCCGCCCGACGACTCCCTCCCGCCGGCCGACACGGCCTGGATGAACGAGCACTGTCCCAACGGCCACCAGCCCGACTGCGATCAGCACGGCTACAAGCGCATCCAGCAGCAGCACGCCTACGACTTCTACAAGTGGTGGACGGGGCCGAGCGTGCCGCGCGTCATCCTCATGACGATCCAGCACGCCAACCCCTACTTCGACGACTCCTACGCCGTGAACTCGGCCAACCTGGGCCCCTACGGCGACGCGATCATGAAGGAGCTCATCCCGGCGGTCGAGAAGAAGTACCGCGGACTCGGAACGGGCTGGTCCAGGGTCCTGTTCGGCGGCTCGACGGGAGGGTGGGAATCTCTCGGCGTGCAGCTCTTCTATCCGGACGACTACGCCGGGACCTGGGTGGCCTGCCCCGACCCCGTGGACTTCCACAGCTTCGAGCTCGTGGACATCTACGACAATCACAACGCCTACCGGGACGAGGGCCCGTTCGGGAGCGTCGCGCGTCCCGCCCACCGTGACTACCTGGGCCGTGTGACGCACACGGTGGGCGACGAGAACCACGAGGAGATGGTGATCGGCACCCGCGGCCGCTCGGGCGGCCAGTGGGACATCTGGCAGGCCGTGTTCAGCCCGCAGGGAGAGGACGGCTACCCGAAGCCGATCTGGAACAAGGAGACCGGAGTCATCGATCCCGAGGTCGCCGCCTACTGGCGAGACCACTACGACCTCACCCACATCCTCCAGCGCGACTGGAAGACGCTGGGCCCGAAGCTGCAGGGGAAGCTGCACGTGTTCGTGGGCGAGATGGACAACTACTACCTGAACGACGCGGTCTACCGGCTGGAGAAGACGGTCCGGAAGCTGGACGATCCGCCCGCCGACGCCACCTTCGAGTACGGCGCCCGTGACGAGCACTGCTGGAGCGGCGACCACGACAACAAGAACTGGCTGTCACGCCTCACGTACGTCGAGCGCTTCCTGCCGCAGATGACGCGGGAGATGACCCGGCGCGCCCCCGCCGGCGCCGACACGCGCAGCTGGCGTTACTAGGTTGAGGGAGATCTCGGTGGCTGCCGCGCTGCGCGGGGCCGCGGCCTGCGTGCCGCGGGGCGGCGGGGGCGGACACGACGAGCTGGAGCTGAGGATCCGGACCCGGAGCTCCGGCCGCGGACCCTGAAATTCCACGACCCGATGCCACGATGAAGAAATCCGACGGACACGACATGCGCATGCGGGCGATCGGCGGGCGAGAGCTCCGTCCCGAGAGCCTGATGATGGGATACGGCTACCGGCCCGACTGGTCCCAGGGAGCCCTCAAGAGCCCGATCTTCCAGACCTCGACCTTCGTGTTCGAGACGGCCGAGGAGGGAAAGGCGTTCTTCGAGGTCGCCTACGGGCTGCGCGAGGCCGCACCAGCCGAGAACCTGGGGCTCATCTACAGCCGACTGAACAATCCCGACCTCGAGATCCTGGAGGACCGTCTCGCGTTGTGGGAGGACTGCGCCGCGTGCGCCGTCTTCCAGAGCGGCATGGCGGCGATCGCCACCACGCTCCTCACCTTCCTGAGGCCGGGGGACGCGGTCGTCCACAGCGAGCCGCTGTACGGCGGCACCCACTACCTGTTGCACCAGGTCCTGGCCGACCTGGGTGTGGGGCGGACGTCCTTCCCGGCCGGCTGCAACGCCGCTGAGCTGGAGGAGGCGCTGCGCCGTGGTGCCGCGATGGGACGGCTGCGCGTCGTCTTCCTGGAGACCCCCGCCAATCCCACCAACCGTATGGTCGACATCACCCGGGTGTGCGAGCTGGCGCGGGAGGTGACGGGCACCGATGCGGACGAGCGTGCTCTCGTCCTCGTGGACAACACCTTCCTCGGGCCGCTCTTCCAGCACCCGCTCCAGCACGGCGCCGACCTGGTCCTGTACTCTCTCACCAAATACGTGGGCGGCCACAGCGACCTCATCGCCGGGGCGTGCCTGGGACCCGCCGACCTGATGCGGCAGGTCCGCGGCACGCGGACCTTCCTGGGCAGCATGGCGGGTCCGTGGACCGGCTGGCTCCTGATGCGGAGCCTCGAGACCCTGAAGCTCCGGATGACCGCCCAGATGAAGAACGCCCGCTACGTGGCGGACTTCCTGGCGGAGCATCCGAAAGTCGAGCGCGTGCACTACCTGGGGCACCTCGAGGAAGGCGACGCGCAGTTCGACGTCTACGGCCGGCAGTGCCTCGCCGCCGGGGGCATGATCTCCTTCGAGGTCCAGGGCGGCGAGGGGGAGGCGTTCCGATTCCTGAACGCCCTCAGCCTGGTGCGCCTGGCCGTCAGCCTGGGAGGGACCGAGTCGCTGGCCGAGCACCCGGCTACCATGACCCATGCCGACGTGGAGCCCGAGGAGCAGCGCCGCATGGGGATCACGCCCGCAATGGTACGCCTTTCCATCGGCGTCGAGAACCCGCAGGATCTCATCGCGGATCTCCAGCAGGCGCTGGAGTCCGTGTAGGGGGGACCCCGTTGTGACGCGAACGACTGGAATGGGCCGAGGAGGATATCCGATGGTGAAGATAGATGTGCAGGAAGATCTCAACCCGCATCGGATCGCACGTCAGCAGTTCGACCGCTCCGCACCCTTCGTCGAAAACCTGGCGCAGTGGGAGGGAATCGCCGAGTTCCTGTTCGAGCCGGAGCACATTCTCGAAGTCGCGCTCCCGGTCCTCATGGACGACCGTTCCGTCAAGATGTTCACCGGATACCGGGTGCTTCATTCGACTATCCGCGGTCCGGGCAAGGGTGGGATCCGCTTCTATCCGACCGCCGGCAAGGAAGAGGTGATGGCGCTGGCTACCTGGATGACGTGGAAGTGCGCCCTCCTCGATATTCCGTTCGGAGGCGCCAAGGGTGGGATCGCCGTCGATGCCAGAGCCCTCTCCAGGCGTGAGAAGGAGCATCTCACACGACGCTATACCGTCGCTCTGGGTGACACGATCGGGCCCTTCACCGATGTGCCCGCTCCCGACGTCTACACCGACGCGCAGACGATGGCCTGGATCTTCGACACGTACACGATGCTGCATCCGGGCCAGGGCAACCTTCCCGTCGTGACCGGCAAGCCCCTCGAGCTGGGAGGCTCGGTCGGTCGGGACTCCGCCACGGCGCAGGGCCTGTTCCACGTGACCGAGAGGTTCCTGGAGCTGGGTGGCGTACCGGGCCTGTCGGAGATCAGGGGCGCGAGGGTCTCCATTCAGGGCTTCGGCAATGCCGGACGGCACGCCGCCAGGCTCTTCCACGAGGCCGGCGCCACCATCGTCGGCCTGTCCGACTCGCGGGGCGGAATCTACAATCCCGACGGCCTGACGCCCGACAGCGTCGGACGACACAAGGACGAGACCGGAACCCTGGCGGGCTTTTCCGGGGCCGAAACGCTCGGATTCCAGGATGTCCTCGAGGTGCCGTGCGACATCCTGGTTCCCGCCGCCGTCGAGAACATGAT
>CAYXHP010000003.1:0-5085 GCA_964465015.1 uncultured Gemmatimonadota bacterium | reverse complement strand
AGGATGATGCCCAGGATCACCGCCTTGACGGTGATCTCGGGCAGCGACTGCGAGGCGGGGATGAAGGGGCCGGAGCTCCCCGATCCGGAGGAGACGGTTTCCTGCGCGGCGGGCCGGGCACTGCTCATGCTGTCCCCTGCGTGGAAGGTCCGCGAGCGGGCTGGGCCGTGATGGCCGACGCTAGGAACCGCATGCGCGCGGCGCAAGAGCGAAGGGACGTGACGTGAACCACGCCTGGTGGAGCTACCCCGCCCTGGCCGGCGTCGGACTCGTGGCCGGAGCGCTCAACGTGATCGCCGGGGGCGGGTCGTTCCTCTCGCTCCCCGCGATGATCTTCCTGGGCCTGCCACCCACGGTGGCCAACGGGACGAACCGCGTGGCCATCCTGGTGCAGAACGGGGGCGCGGTGTGGGGCTTCCATCGCCGCAGCCTGGTGCCGTGGCGCTGGCTCATGCGGGCCGCCGTGCCCGGCGTGGCGGGCGCGATCCTGGGCGCCTGGCTCGCCGTCCGCGTGGGCGACGAGTCGTTCAAGAACATCCTCTCGGTGGTGATGATCGCCGTCTCCCTGCTCTCGCTGTGGCGACCGGGCGGCGGTGACGACGCCGTGAGCGAGAAGGCGGGGCGGGAAGGCGAAGCCTCCGCGACGGTCGGCGGAGGAAGCGGGGAGCCGGTCGGTGAGGCGGCCGCCGGGGCCGTGCCGGCGCGGGCTCCGGAACTTTCTTCGGGGCCCTGGAGCCGGATCGGACTCGGGGCCGGGTTCCTGCTGGTGGGCATCTACGGCGGCTTCGTGCAGGCCGGCACCGGCTTCCTGTTCCTGGCCGTCCTCACGTGGGCCGGCTTCGACCTCGTGCGAGGCAACGCCCTCAAGGTGCTGGTCATCCTGCTGTGGACGCCCCTTGCCCTGTGGCAGTTCGCCGCCTCGGGCGAGGTGGACTGGCTGCTGGGTCTCGCCCTGGCGGCCGGGAACTTCACGGGGGCCCTGGTCGGGGTCCATCTCACGGTGCTCAAGGGGAGCCGCTGGGTGCGGCGGGTGGTGACGGTGGCGGTGATCGCCTTCGCCGTCCTGCTGTGGCTGGTCCCGGGCTGAGCGGACCGACCGGGCCTAGCGGGCCGGACGCCTTCGCTCCCGGTAGCGGTCCATGCGGCGGGCCAGGGTCCGGCGGTGGACCCCCAGGATCTCGGCCGCCCGGGTGCGGTTCCCGCCCGCTTCCTCGAGGATGCGGAGGATGTACTCCCGCTCCAGGCGGTCCAGGTCCCACGTCTCATCCGCGGCCTTCCGGAGGAGATCGCCCGCCTTGCCCCGTCCGCGGCGCGTGACCGGATCGAAGCGGATGGCCGGCTGACCGGCGTAGAGCAACATGGCCCGCTCGACGAAGTGCTCGAGCTCCCGCACGTTGCCCGGCCACGGATACTCCTGCATCCGAGCCAGGGTCTCGGGGAGGATGGCCGGCGCGTCGACGTCGTTCTCCTCGGCGTACCGGCGCCGGAAGTGCTCGGCCAGGAGCGGGATGTCCTCGCGGCGCTCCCGGAGGGGAGGGACGCGGATGGGAAACACGTTCAGCCGGTAGAAGAGGTCCTCCCGGAAGCGCCCCTTCTCGACCGCCTCCTCCAGGTCCTCGTTCGTGGCCACCACCAGCCGGAAATCGATGGGTCGGGCCTCGGCGTCTCCCACCCGGCGCACCCGCCGCTCCTCCAGGACCCGGAGGAGCTTGACCTGCACGTCCGTCGGCACGGTGGCGATCTCGTCCAGGAACAGCGTGCCTCCGGCGGCCACCTCGACGAGACCACGCCGATCGGCGTAGGCGCCCGTGAAGCTTCCCTTGCGATGCCCGAACAGCTCGGCCTCCAGGAGGCTCTCGGGGAGCGCCGAGCACACGACCGGAACGAAGGGACCCTCTCCCCGGGGGGAGATCTCGTGGATGGCCCGGGCGATGAGCTCCTTGCCGGTCCCGGTCTCGCCGGTCACGAGGGCGGTGGACCGCGTGGGAGCGACCCTCCGCACGAGGCCCAGCGTACGCCGGATGGCCGGCGAGCGCCCGAGGATCGGCACGCGGAGGTCGTCCTCTCCCTCCTCGCGGCGCCGGAGGGCACGCCGGCGCTCGGACTCGGAGGCGGCGCGGGTCACCGCGGCGAGGAGCCGATTGGTCTCCAGCGGGCGCACCAGGCAGTCGGCCGCGCCCCGGTGCATGGCCTCCACCGCCCCTTTCACGTCACCCTCGTCGGCTACCGCCACCAGCCGGGCGTCGGTCTCGAGCGGGTCGATGCGGGCCAGGAGGTCGAGCCCCGACAGGCCCGGGAGGCGAAGCGCGATCACCGCCGCGTCGAACCGTTCCTCCCGCAGGCGGGCGAGGCCCACGTCGCCCCGGGTGCAGGTCTCCACCCGAAAGCCGTCGGCCTCGAGCACGGCGGCGAGGGCACCGCCGAGCCGCTCGTCGGTCTCGACCACGAGCACCCTGGAGACACCTCGCCCATCGCTCTGCTGGTGCGTCACCGCAGCGTCAATCGCTCCGTTCGTATGGTCGTGGGTCCGCCTGGAGGCCCTGGATGGGCCGGGTGGGCGTCACCCGCGTGGTCGGGAGACGCTCAAGATACAGACTGCCGACCGGGGCGAAACGGGAAGAAACGCCGAAGGGTGGGAAATTTTGGAAGAATAGCGAAACCCCCGACCGGAGTTCACGGCTCCGATCGGGGGCCTCGTTGCGTCGGCGAACCTGCGTCCGTCGGTTTGGCGTCACCCCGTGTGGTGACCGGATTCAGGCTCTTTCCCTCGTCGTCACTCGAAAGTCACGACTCAGGCGTCCCCGTTCCCGGGACTACGGTTGCAGCCGACGACCACGCAACCGGCCTAGGCGGGCCAAACTCCCGCTAGGCGAGGCGCCCTTCGGCCCGAACCGTCGGGCGCCGATTCCCACGTCGTGGTCGCCGAAGCGTCCTCGTCGCGGGCAGGGTACTCATAAGCAACCGGCGTGCCCGGCCGCATGCCACGCAGCGACGACCGGCCTTCAGGGACCGTCGGCCTTGTGCTGACTGGATCGTCACCGCGCCGACGCGACCGCGTCCGTACGGCGGGTTCTTCTCCGCCGTGACAAGCTGTCCCAAAAGCGCGGCCGCGAGCCCCGACAGACTGTCACGCCGGTCCGCGGAGCTCCCCGGCCGCCGACTCGTGCCACCCGTCGGCGTCGGGGCCGACCCGGCCGTCGCTCAGGCTCCGACGGTGGCCACGCGACGACTCGCGCCACGCCATGCCAGGAGCCGGTACACCGCCGCGATCCCGACCAGGGCGTAGACCAAACGGGCGAACACGGTCATGTCGCCGAAGATCGCCGCCACCAGGTCGAAGCCGAACAGACCCACCAGCCCCCAGTTCAGACCGCCCACGACCAGCAGGACGACGGCCAGGATATCGAACGTGCGCATGGGTTGCCTCCTTCGCGTCGAAGAGTAGTGTCGAATTTGTGTCTAGATTATCGCAGGATGCCCCCGGTTCTGTCAAGGGCTTGTCCACATATATTTCTTGACACGACCTCGACGTCACCCTCAGCTTGATGTCCGGCCCCGTGGCGCGACGCCACGGGGCGAGGGCCGACCTTCGAGCGAGGACGAGTGCATGGCGAGAGACGCGGTGGGTGGCGGGAGCGGGGGAGAAGCGCGCCACCCCATCTCGGTGGTGGCCGCGCGCACGGGCCTCAGCCCTCACGTCTTGAGGGCGTGGGAGCGGCGCTACGACGTCATAGAGCCCACCCGCTCCGAGGGCGGCCACAGGCTCTACACGGACGCGGAGATCACGCGGCTGGGTCTGCTCGCGCGCCTGACCGGGAGCGGGGAGCGGATCGGTCAGATCGCCGGGCTATCCACCGCCAAGCTCCGCAAGCTGGTCGAGCGCGGCGCGGCCGGCGAGCGCTCGGCCGGAAGGACCGCGCTCCCCGGCCACTCCCCCGAGCGCCGGGTGGCCGCCGCCCTGAAGCTGGCGTCCGAGTACGACGCCGAGGGCCTCGAAGCCCTGTTGCGGCGCGCCGTGGTCGACTTCCCGGCCCCGCTTCTCATCGAGCGGCTCCTGGCTCCTTTCCTGACGAAGATGGGCGAGGCCTGGCAGGCGGGTGAGATGGGACCGGGCCAGGAGCACGTCGCCTCCGCCGCCGTCGCCCGCGCCGTCGGCTGGCTGCTGGAAGCGCTCCCCCCCGCCCCGGGGGCGCCGGGTCTCGTGGTCGGCACGCTCGCCGGCCACCGGCACGAGCTCGGGGCACAGATGGTGGCGGCCACCGCGGCGTCCGAGGGCTGGCGGGTGACGTACATGGCGCCCGACCTCCCGGCCGAGGACATCGCCGCCGCCGCGACGCTCACCGGCGCCACGGCCGTCGCCGTCAGCCTCGTCTACCCGGAGGACGATCGGGCCACCGCTGCGGCTCTCCGGCGGCTGGCGAAGTCGCTTCCCCGCACCACCCGGCTCCTCGTCGGAGGCGGGGCGACGAGCTCCTACGCCGCCCTGCTGGACGAGATCGGGGCCGAGACGCCGGGTGACCTGGCCGGACTCCGCGGGCACCTTCGGGGGCTGGCCCCCGCCTGAGGGCGACCCGAGGCCCCTCAGCCGCCTCCCTTCCTCCCGTTCCCGCCACCGCTCTTGTCGGGATAGGCGGGCGCGGGCGGCACGGGGTTCGGGTGAGCCCGGATCTCCTTGCGGAGCTCCTCGACCGCCGCCCGGAGCTGGGCATCGTGGCCCTCGTACGTTCCGTGCGGGGCGTTGTCGACCTCGATGTCCGGATCGACCCCGTGGCCCTCGATGAGCCACTGACCCTCGGGACCGTAGACACCGAGCTCCGCCGCCGACGCGATCCCGCCATCCACCAGCACGTTGTCGAAGCTGAGCCAGATCTCCCCACCCCATGTCCGCGTCCCCAGGAGCTTCCCCAGGCCCAGCCGGCGGAAGCCGGCGCTGAACGCCTCGCCGTCCGAGGCCGTGTGCTCGTTGATGAGAGCGATCATGGGTCCGCGGAAGGCCTCCTGCATGTTCCAGCTCGGCTTCGCGCCCCGGGGCTTGAAGTACATCCAGGCCCGCCGCATGAGCTTCTCGAGGATCCAGCTGTCGAT
>CAYXHP010000002.1:0-20470 GCA_964465015.1 uncultured Gemmatimonadota bacterium | reverse complement strand
GGCTTCCCTTCCGCTACCACGTCGGTCCGGGGCCGGTCGTCGCCCGCGTCCAGGTGACCACGGACCTGGCGACGAAGCCGTACAAGGACATCTGGGACACGTTCGGCATCGTGCGTGGGAGCGAGTTCCCGGACGAGATGGTCGTGATCGGGGGACACCGCGACGCCTGGGGCCCCGGCACGGACGACAACGTGAGCGGGTCGGTGAGCGTGATGGAGATCGCGCGCTCGATTGCCGAGCAGGTGAAGGCCGGGAAGCGGCCGAAGCGCACCATCGTGTTCGCGACGTGGGACGCGGAGGAATGGGGCCTGGTGGGCTCGGTCGAGTACGTCGAGGACGACACGCTCCGCCTGCAGAAGGGCGGCGTCGCCTACCTCAACCAGGACATGATCGCCTCGGGCCCGCGGTTCGGCGGCGGCGGCTCGCCTTCATTGCGAGCCGTGCTCCGGTCCGCGGCCGAGGAGGTGCCGGCGCCGGACACCACGGGCAGCCTGTGGAACGCGTGGCTCGCGCAGGCCCACGTCGCCGCGGGGGAGAATCCGCGCATGGGCGACCCGGGCGGCGGCTCCGACTACGCGGGCTTCTACAACCACCTGGGCATCCCCATCCTCGAGTGGGGCTTCGGCGGGGCCCAGGGCATCTACCACTCGGCCTACGACGATCCAGCCTGGATGGAGCGCTTCGGCGACCCCGGATACCGCCACCACGTGGCCGCGGCCAGCCTGGGCGCCGCCGTGGCGCTCCGCATCGCGAACGCGGACGTGCTGCCCTACGACTACGCCGAGTTCGCCCGGACGATGCGCGGCTACCTGCCCGCCATGGACAGCGCGTTCGAGGCCCACGGCTGGAAGCTCGACACGAAGGCGCTCTCCTCCGCCATCGACCGGATGGAGACGCAGGCCACGGCGTTCGCGGCGGCCCGGGACTCGGCGCTGGCTCGCTCCACGCCCTCGAAGGAGGTGCTGGAGCGCACGAACGCCGCGTTGATGCGCGTGGAGCGGTCGCTCACCCGGCCCGAGGGCCTGGTGGGCCGCAAGTGGTTTCGGAACCTCATCTATGTCGCGGACGAGGACAACGGCTACGCCAACATGGTCTTCCCGTCCGTGAACGAGGCGATCCGGGCGGGGGACCCGTCCCGCACCGCGCGCGAGCTCACCGACCTGGCCGGTCGCTTCGACCGGGCGACGGCGGCCCTCCGGGACGCCGAGGGGGCGGTGAGCGGCAGCTGAACGGACGAGGTCGCGAGGACCGGCAGGAGCCCAGGCCGATCCATGCCACGACCCCGGCGCGTCTTCTGTTTCTGGGAGCCCAGGGGCGAGATGCCGGCCTACCTCGGGTTGTGCATGAAGACCTGGGAGCGGAACCTCCCGGGCTACGAGATCGTCGTGCTGGACCACTCGAACCTCGACCGGTACCTGCCGCCGGACACGTACGACGCGGGCACTCTGCGGCGACTCCCCCTGGCCGCGCAGAAGGATGCGATCATGGTGGCCGTGCTCGAGAAGCACGGGGGTGTGTTCATGGACGTCGACAACATCGCCACGGACGACCTGGGTCCCATCGTCAGCAAGCTCGACGCCGCCGAGGTGGTCACGTTCAAGCTCCATCTGGCGTTCCTGGCCGCCCGGCCGGGCGCCCGGCTCCTGGCGCAGTGGGTCGCGGAGATCCGCGAGCGCCTCGCGCGCCTCGGAGAGGAGAGTCCTTCCGCGATTCCGTGGGACTACGCGGGCAACGCCCCGCTCGCACGGGTGATGACCGACATGGTGGCTGCCACCCGACCGGGCCGCGCATGGGCGGCCCTCCTTCGGCCACGGCGATCGTGGCCCGAGTGGGCACGCACGACGTGGCAGCGAGCCGAAGCGGCGATCTGGACCAGGGCTCGGCGCCGCGTCTTCCGGTGGCTCCATCCCCGCGACCTCCTGATGCTCAGCCGCAGGCGATACGGGTTCATCGAGGAGACCGGGCTGTGGGGAGACCCCGCGGACCGCTACCGCCGATACTGGTTCGAGGTGGGAGCCGGAGCGGCCGCACCGAATCCCAGGCAGCGGATCATCGCCCTCCACAACTCCTGGACGCCCGACTGGTACAAGGAGCTCACCGAGAGGGAGGTGCTGGAGCACGACTGCCGTCTGTCCCGAACGCTCCGGCGAGTTCTGTCGGGAGATGCGCCGGCCCCCTGATCCCGCCGCTCCCCGGGGGTCGGAGCCACGGCAACGAGCCTGCATACGCCATCGCCGTGTGCCCGAACGAGGCCCGGAGCGCCTTCGAAGGTCAACGCTCCGGCCCGGAGACACCCCGACCGAGCCGGTACAGGTCCGTGCAGGCCCCGGTCGCCTGATAGGATTGCAGTCGGTCCCCCCTCGCCTCGAAGGACCCCATGAGCGACGGAACCTCGCACGGGCGTGACCGGCCCGTATGCGAGTACACGGCCCACACGCGCCGGCCCGCCGGAAGCCGGGCCACCTCCATCCGATATCCCTTCGACGTATCATGCTCCTCGCCGAATACCGTCCGGTCCTCGCGAAAGCCGAAGCGCCGCGCATAGTACAGGAAGGCCGCCATTCCTCCATCGTCCACGTAGACGAGATCCCCGGGAAGGCGATGAGCCTGGATGTACGCGAGCACGCTGCGCATCTCCTCCCGGCCGCGTGGCCTGGCCAGGCGATAGACCGCATGGAGACCCGGTTCGAAGGTCAGAAAAGCGAGAACCAGATAGAGCAGGGCGCGGGAGTAGCGGCCCCGCAGGCGAGCCACCGGCTCCAGTCCCGTGGCGATGACCACGATGGCCAATGGTACCAGAAAGAGCAGCAAGCGGCCCGAGAAGGGATACAGGTGCGCCGAGGAAGCCAGCAGCGCGAACCCCGCGGGAAGCGTCAACAATGCGAGCGTCACCCGATCCCTTCTCCACAGATGAAGCACGCCGACCAGGAACAGGAGCGCCGCCACGTCGGCGCGGTTGAAACCGGCGGGGTTCGTGAAGAAGTCGAAGAACTTGTCCGTGAACCAGCGCACGCCTTCGAACGACCTGGGCGGAAGGGGGGCGAATTGACCAGCCCAGTATTCCTGCAGCTTGGACATTCGGCTCTGCGATCGTAGCAGAAGGAGGAACTCGGCTCCGAAGCTCAGAAGCCAGGCCGTACCGCAGCCGACCACGGCCGCCGCGACGCGCCATCGGCGATGCCGAAGCGCCAACCACCCGAAGGTCGCGACCACGGCCGCGAGAACGAAGATCGAGGGGAAGGAACACCAGACGGCGACGGCCCCGAGGGGAGCCAGGAACAGCCACGGCTCGAGCCGGTTCGAGGGCCTGGAGAGCAGTACCGGGCACAACAGGGCCAGACACAGGAAGACATCGACGGAATACGGCTTGAGCTCCGACGAGTAATACACGAGCTGCGACGACACCGCGAACAGGGCGAGCGCGACGGAGCGGATGCCCGGACCGAGAAGTCGACGACACAGGAAGTAGAAGAGGAAGACGGACCCCAGGCCGGCCAGCAGGGGCACCAGGCGCAGTGCGTATTCGGACGATCCGAACAGGCGCACGGACAGACGCACCGCCCACAGGAATCCGACCGGTGCCACCTGGTGAAAGTCCAGGGCTCCCGCCAGTCGAGCAAAGGATTTCGAGACGACGTTGAGGGCCAGCATCGCTTCGTCCACCCACAGCGAGCGGTCGAAGAGATAGGTCCGCACTTCCAGCATTACCGCAAGGAACACCAAGCCGAGCTCGAGCGATCGGGAGACCAGCCAGGACGGTAGATGGGCCGGCGATTCATCGGGCCCGACGGGAGCGGGCGCCGACGTCGACCGTGTGCCGAAATCGAAGTTCGACAAGGAACGTGTCTTCAGGCTCGAGGAGATTCGCGCACGTCAGGACCGGACGTGCGCGTCCTAGCTTCCTCCGTGCGACGAATCCTAAAGTTGAATCCCGCTCGAGGGGTGCGCCACCACCGCCGCTCCCGCCACGGCCGCTACGATGCTAGAGGTCTCGGCGCCGGTAGACCAGGAATGCCGCGGTCAGGAACAGGGCGATCTCCGCGATGCCGATCCACACGAGCAGCCTCGTGTCACTGAAGGCCGGCGGGGGATTTCCGTGCTTGGCCGCCGCCGCCACCGCCTTCTGGAACGCGGCCGGGTCCCACCGGGCGGGCTCGACCACGGACGTGAACAGCTTCATGGGCAGGAACGGGATCGCGCTCGCGGCGGTGCCGAGGCGCGACAGCACGAGGCCGAGCAGCTTCTCCCCCAGCGCGAGGTAGAAGAAGAACAGCGCCATGGCGGGCCCCGAGTTCCGCGCCGCAAACGCCGCCAGCAGGGCGATGGAGCCGAGGCCGGTCACCATGAGCAGGTCCGCCCCCATCATGCGCAGGTCCGAGCCCCGGGCCAGCGTGCCGATCCCTCCCGCGATGTGGAGGCTGCCGTACGCCGCGACCGTTCCGGTCACGAGCAGGTGCAGCGCGAAGCAGCTCAGGCAGACGGCGGCGAAGAGCATGAGCTTGCCGCCGAACCACTGC
This sequence comes from uncultured Gemmatimonadota bacterium, assembly GCA_964465015.1. Classification (GTDB taxonomy): domain Bacteria; phylum Gemmatimonadota; class Gemmatimonadetes; order Palauibacterales; family Palauibacteraceae; genus Humimonas. Next base: position 15,953 of record CAYXHP010000002.1, on the reverse strand, counting down.
TCCTTGGTGAGTCCGTCGATGACGTTCTGGCGCGCCGTGCGCCACGAGAACTCGCTGTCGACGAGCAGGATGACGAGGATGGCGGCGAAGAACGCCGAAGGGACCCCGGGGTCGTCGAGAAGCCCGGGCCACCCCGTGGGCAGGACGAAGGTCCCCCGGTCCGGGTGCACCAGGGCCTGGTAGTAGGAGCTTCCCGCGATCATGCAGAGGACGAAGGCGAAGAGTCCGAGCGTGACGACCGTGGCCGGCCGCTTCGTCGTCTTGATCATCTCGTTTCGCAGCAGCGTGCCGACGGTGCTCATGCCGCACCTTCCAGTGCCGGCGGCTCCTCCTCACTCGTCAGCCGCATGAAGACCTCTTCCAGCGAGTGCTGACGCGCCGCCAGGTGTGAAACGTACACGCCGCGGCCCGCGAGGAACCGGTTCAGCGCGGCGAGGTCGTGCTCGCGCAGCTCGGCCAGCACGGTGTCGCCGTCGACCTGGATGGAGAGGGCCTCGGAGTAGGCCCCGAGCGCCGATGCGATGTCGGCCGGGGCCGCGCCCCGCAGCTCCGCCACGGTCGTCCCGGCCGTGATCTCCCGCACGCTGGCCTGACGGATGATGCGCCCGCGGCGGATGATGGCCACGTGACTGCACGTGCGCTCCACCTCCCACAGGAGGTGGCTGGAGAGGAAGATGGTCTTCCCGGCCGCGGCGAGATCGGCGAGGATCTCGCGGATCTCCTTCATGCCTTCAGGATCCAGCCCGTTGGCCGGCTCGTCCAGGACGATCAGCTCGGGGTCGCCGAGCATGGTCGCCGCGAGCGCCAGCCGCTGCTTCATGCCCAGCGAGTAGGTCTGGTAGCGGTCGCCCTTCCGGTCGGTGAGGCGCACGAGGTCCAGGACCTCGTCGATGGAGCGCCGTGACACCCGCTTGACGTTGGCGACCACGCGCAGGTTGTCGAATCCGGTCAGGTAAGGATAGAAGTTCGGATTCTCGAGGGTGGCGCCGGTGCGTTGCCGGGCCCGGTGGAGGCCCCGATGTCCGGTCATTCCGAACAGCCGAATCTGCCCGGCCGTCGGAGTGATGATGCCCAGCAGCATGCCGATGGTGGTCGTCTTGCCGCTTCCGTTGGGACCCAGGAAGCCGAACACCTGTCCCTTCTGGACGGCGAAGCTGATGTCGTCGACGGCGAGCTTGGCTCCGTAGCGCTTCGTAAGGCCGGTCGTCTCGATCACGTTCACGCGGGTCGCCTCCTTGGCGCGGGGATCGGGCCGTCCCGTCGGTGAGAGACGGACGTGGCGTGGGCCGGGAAGGTTTCAAGGATCGGCCGGGTGAATGGCGCGAGAGGAGTCATGGGGCGCAGGTTTGCGCGTCGCGCTCCGGGACGGAAGCCAGACCGCCCGCACGGAGCCGAACGCCGGGCCGACGTGGACGGCGCGACGCCGAGCCCTGCGTGCGGTGCGGCGCAGCGGCGCGACGCCGAGCCCGCGGAGATGACGGTCAAGGACGCTTGGAGGTGGGGACCGATGCCCGACGCCCGCCGGCGCAACCCGTGGCTGTGGATTCCCTCCCTCTACCTCGTCGAGGGCCTGCCCTACGTCCTGGTGATGACCGTGTCGGTCATCATGTACAAGCGGTTCGGGATCTCGAACACCGATATCGCCCTCTACACCAGCTGGCTCTACCTCCCCTGGGTCATCAAGCCGTTCTGGTCGCCGGTCGTGGACCTGCTCGGCACCCGGCGGCGCTGGATCTGGCTCATGCAGCTCCTGGTCGGGGGCACTCTGGCGGGAGTCGCGTTCTCCGCGCCTTTGCCGAACGCCTTCCGGTGGACGCTGGCCTTCTTCTGGCTCATGGCCTTCCAGTCCGCGACCCACGACATCGCGGCGGACGGCTTCTACATGCTGGCCTCCTCCGAGCGCGAGCAGGCCCTGTTCGTGGGCGTGCGCACCATGTTCTACCGCATCGCCATGATCGCGGGGCAGGGGCTCATCGTGGTGCTGGCCGGCACGCTCGAGACCCGCCTCGGCGACGTGCACCGGGCCTGGGCGCTCACGATGGGAGCGCTGGCGGTGACCCTCGTGCTGTTCGGCATCTGGCACCTGTGGGTGCTGCCCCGGCCCGAGTCCGATCGCCCCGGGGACATGCGCCGCGTGCCCGAGTTCGTGCGCGAGTTCGTGGCGACGTTCGGATCGTTCTTCCGGAAGCCCAAGATCGGCGCGGCGCTCGGCTTCCTGCTGCTCTACCGGTTGGGCGAGGCCCAGCTGGTCAAGCTGGCCACGCCGTTCATGCTGGACCCGGTCGCGCGGGGCGGGCTCGGTCTCACGACCGCGCAGGTAGGATGGCTGTACGGCACCGTCGGCATCGTCGCCCTCACGATCGGTGGCATCCTCGGCGGCTGGGTGGCGTCGCGCCACGGGCTCAAGGCCTGGCTGTGGCCCATGATGGTCGCCATGCAGCTTCCCGACGCCGTGTACATCTTCCTGGCCCACGTGCAGCCCGCCAGCCTGTGGATCGTCCAGGCGTGCGTGGTGGTCGAGCAGTTCGGCTACGGCTTCGGCTTCACCGCCTACGTGCTCTACATGATCTACATCGCCCGCGGCGCACATCGGACGGCGCACTACGCCATCTGCACGGGCTTCATGGCGCTCGGGATGATGGTCCCGGGCATGTGGAGCGGGTGGGTGGAGGATCACGTCGGCTACGCGACGTTCTTCACCTGGGTCCTCCTGGCCACCATCCCCAGCTTCCTGGTCGCCGCGCGCATCCCGCTCGAAGCGGAGTTCGGCAGGGATGCCGGGGAATGACGTGAAAGGCTGACTCGGAGGCTTCGGATCTCCGGGTAGACGACTCGCGACGCACCCCTCGGCACCCTCCCGAGCTCGACCAACAGCGGAACCGGCGACGCCGCCGGGACATTGACGGATCGATGGTCGAGCGGCGAGGAGGAGAGGAATGAGCTGGCGAGCGTCCGTGGGCGGCCTGGCCGCCTTCGCGGCGGTCACCCTCGTCGGGCTGCTCGCGGCCTGCTCGCCTGGCGCCCGGACCACCGGGCCCAACGCGACCGGCGGTCCCGCCCCGGTGGAGATCTTCCCGACCTACATCCAGCGGCTCCCGGCCATGGACTTCGTGGTGGGGAGCACCGACCCCACCCGCCAGGGATGGCCCGCAGCGGGAAAGCGAGTCACCTGGCGCGCCCGCGTGCGCAACCTGGGCGGCGCGCCGGTGGACGCGTCCTACGCCTGGATCCTCGACGGCACCGCCGTCGACAGCGGCGAGGTGTCCGTCCCGGCGGACAGCCAGGCCGCCGTGGATTACTCGTGGCCGTGGACCTTCGATCGCCACGAGCTCGCGTTCGTCGTCGACCCGCACAACGCCATCCAGGAGGAGAACGAGCGGAACGACCGCCTCCTCGTGTACACGGACGCCCTCTCGGTGGGGTTCTGGGTGGAGCGTAGCTACTACGACTTCTACCGCGATCACATTCACGAGGTGGCTCCGGCACTGTCCTCGTTCGAGGACTGGGCCCAGGCCCACATCGACAGCATGAACCACCTGTTCGCGGCGGCGAAGTACTCCGAGACCCCCGACGGCGTCCTGGACCGCGTACGCCTGGACAGGATCGTCGTCGTTCCCGACGGCACCCTCCCCGGCCCCGTCCAGCCGGCGCCCGACGACCACAGCGTGGACCTGGAGTGGGGGTTCACGGCCGCCCAGGTCAGTGCTCTCGCCCACGGACTCTCCGCCAGCGGGTTCTCCCCGGTGTTCGCCTATGATGGGTCGCTCCTCCACGAGCTCGGGCACGCGCGCTACCTCACCGACGTCTACCTGTGGGATCTGGTCGACGGCTACCTGGGCACGAAGATCGACATCCGGGAGGGTGGGGCGCCGCTGGTGGGGAGTCCGTACCTGCCCATCCTGACCGTCAGCCTCTACAACGGCACCGACACCACCTACGTGGTTCACAGGACGCCCGAGCAGGGGCTGATGAACACCGACTACACGCGCCTCGACCGCTACAGCGCCATCGCCCTCAACCTCATCGCGCACCAGCGGCCCCGGTACGGCAACGTCAACTGCCCCCTGAACTGCGGGGAGTTCCGGAACGACCTCCCCGCCCAGAACGTGCTGGACCTGCAGGACCAGGACGGCCAGCCTCTCGCCGATGACTCGGTGCGGGTCTACCGGTCGGACACCTACGACGCCGACCCCTTCGACACGACACCGCCGCTGGACGACTACTTCGACGACACGCCGGATCTCCAGGGCCAGACCGATGGGGCCGGGAGCTTCGCCGTGGGCCGGAACCCCTTCGGCGACGAGAGTCCCGGCGCCACCTTCCCGCTGCCCCGTCGCCACGTGATCGTTCGCGTGGCGGGGGGCGGGAGGATCGGGTACGCCGTCGTCGAGTCACGGCTGTTCAACCTGGCCTACTGGCACGGCGAGACGAGCGTGGCGCACTACCCCGTGACCGTGAGGATGCTCGCGCCGCCGTGACGCCGACGGCCAGGTGCGGGCTCAAGAACAGAATGTCAATGGCACGGGAGCTCGATGAGCTGGGCGAGCACGCGTCGGTCCGTGAGGTGATCGAGCGGTTCGTCGACATCAGCCTCCGGTTCTTCGAGCGCGACCGGGTCCTCCTGCGCGAGGTCACCCACCTCGCCTACTCCACCAGCGCCCCGGACGTGCTCGCGGGAACCCGTGTCGCCAACCTGGCCGTCGATCGCCTGTTCATCGATCGCCTGTGTTCCGCGGCGGACACCCCGCCGGCGGCCGTGAGCGACGCCGCACGATTCGTCCTCGTCCTCATCGCCGCGGTCCTCCGGTCCTACCTCCTCTTCCCCGGACAGTTGTCGCCGACCGAGCGCCGGCGCTCACGCGCACCGCTCCGGCGCATGCTCGTCGAGAAAGCGATCGCATCGAATCCCGGCGAGGAGGGCTCGTGCTGACCGGGTCCCCGGCTCGCCGACCCGACGCGACTGCCCTCTTCCTCCTCGTCGCCTTCGGGCTGTCCTGGACCGCCCAGATCGTCATCCTCTTCTTCGGTGGCATCGAGGGGAGCGCTTTTCGCACGCTGGCTCCGCTCATCATGTTCACGCCGGCCGTCGCCGCCCTCATCGCCTGCCGCGCCGAAGCGACCCGCTTCCTCCGCCTCCTGGCGTTCCGGCCTCGCATCCTCCTCCTCGTCTTGGCCGCGACGCTTCCCGCGATCACCGCGCTTCTCGCGACCTTCCTCATCGCCCGGCTCGTCCAGGAGGCGAATCCTCTCGTCCTCGTCGAAGGCGCCCGCGTCGTCGTTCGCAAGGGAGCCCCGTTCCTCGTCACCGGCAGCCAGGGTTGGCCCACGTTCTGCGGGAATCTCGCGGTCTCGATCTCTGGCCTCTCCCTCGCCGGGGGTCTCCTGGCCGTGGGCGAGGAGATCGGGTGGCGCGGCTATCTCCAGCCCCGCCTGGTCGCGCGCTTCGGCCCGCTGCGCGGCCTCGCCATCCTCGGGCTCGTGTGGGCTCTCTGGCACGTGCCCATGGTCCTGGACGGCTACGTCTTCCCGTCCACCCCCGTGCTCGGGGCGTTCGTCCTCTTTCCCCTCGTCGGCGTGGGGCTCTCGTACTTCCTGGGATGGTTGCGGATGGAGACCGGGACGATCTGGCCGGCCGTTCTCGCCCACGGCTCGTACAACGCCTTCTTCTCCACCCTGGTGTTCGCGATGAACCTCGATCGCGGTGCCCGCGTCGCCTACGCGGTCATCGTCGCGCTGACCCTCGCCACCGGAATCGCGAGTCTCCCGCTCATCCATCGAGCGTGGAGCCGAACCCGGAGACCGACAGCGGCCATCTCGCCGTACGGACACGACGCGGGGTGAGCTCGGACGACAGGCGGATCCGCGGACAGCTTCAGAAGTCGAGCCGCATGCCGGCGCTTACGACCCGGCCCTCGAGGGGGGCCCACTGGTCCGTGGTCCAGCGGCCGTCGGCCCCGCGCGCCGGCAGGAGGAGCGGATCCCAGCCGGTCTGCCGCACGTCCCCGAGGTTGCGCGCCACGAGGAACAGCCGCTGCCGGCCCAGACGGACCTCGGCCAGGAAGCTCACCAGCACGTAGGCCGGGCTCCAGGTCCGGTAGGGGTCCTCCTCGAGGCGCTGGGGCCCGATGTAGGTAAGCTCGGCGCCCACGCGGCCCCAATCTTCATCCTCCCAGATCCCGTCGATCCCCACCTGGTTCTGCGGGTCGAGCGGGACCGCCCTTCGCCCCGAGCCGTCGGGCAGGGACTCGGTGGCGTGCAGGTACGTGTGACTGGCGATGATCTCGAGCGGCCCGCTCCGGTAATGCGCCAGCAGCTCCGTGCCCCACGTGCGAGTGGGGGACGCGGCGTTCACGATTTCCAGCGGCCGAGAAGCGCCGGGGAACGTCCGAACCAGCAGGGCGTCGCGAAGGGTCGATCCGAATACGATAACGTGGAGCTCGAGCGCGCCGGCCGCGCGCCCCACGTCGAGCGAGGCGCTCCGCACGCGCTCGGCCCGAAGGGAGTCCGACAGCGGCCGCAGCGCCGCGTACCCCGCCTCCTGCGCGCGGTCCAGGAAGGGAACCGGGGGAGAGAACCCGAGGCCGCCCGAGGCGCGCACGGTCCAGTCCTCCGCCGGCCGCAAGAGGACGGACAGCCGCGGGCTAAGAAACGTCCCGGCCCGGCTGTGATGGTCGAGCCGCGCGCTGGCGGCCACGCTCAGGAGCCGGGAAGGGCTCCACTCGTCCTGTCCGAACAGGGAGGGCGTCACGTAGGTGAGATCGAGCTCGGAGTCCTGCGTGAGGCCGAAGGTGCTGCTCTCGAGCGCCGTGCCCGCCACCCAGTCGTGTGCGCCGGACGTGTCGGACAGGGTCACCTCACCGTAGAAGCTCCCCTTGCGCGTGTCCTCCACGTCCGGGCCGAAGGTACGGCTCTGCCACGTGCTCGTGGCCGCGGCACGTGCCCCGAGGGAGAGAGCCGGTCCCAGGGCCAGGCGCCCGATCACCCCGCCGTCGACGCGGCCCGTGTTGAGGCGGACGGCAAAGGGCGCTCCCGAGGGTACGGTGTCGCCCGATAGTGTCCCACCCGTGCGGTGCTCGGCCGTGCCGCCCACGGTCACGAACAGCGAGTCGCCAACCGCGTCTCCCCAGAACAAGCGGGGCCGCAGGACGGCCCGGTCGTAGCCCACGAGGTCGGTCCAACCGTCCGCGTCGGGGTCCGTCCGCCCCTGTCGGTCGGCCGAGGCCGCCAGGGTGAAGGACCAGCCCGAGCCGAGCCTTCCCGAGGTGAACAGGCTGGCGTCCGTCGCCCCGGCCGTGCCCTGGCTCACGAGGAGCTCGGAAGGACCGCCCGGCCGCCTCGAGACGAGGTCCAGGACCCCGCCCAGCGCCGCGGGCCCGTACAGGGCGGAAGCCGCTCCCCGCACGACCTCGATTCGGGCCAGGTCCAGAGGCGGGATCTGGAGGAGGTCCAGGGCGCCGGGCTCGGCCCCGTAGATGGGGAGCCCATCGGAGAGGATCCGGGTGTAGCGACCGCGGAGTCCCTCGATGCGGAGCGCCGCGCCCCCCAGGGCCGGCGCCGCGGCCTGGATGCGGACCCCGCTCATCTCCGTAAGAAGCCGGGTGAGGTCCGCCGGGGACTCGGTCAGGTTCTCCTCGATCTCCTCCCTCGGCAGGGCCTCCACGGGGAGGGGCTCGTCCCTCATCATCCTTCCCGTCCGCGTCACCGAGACCGTGATGCCCGCCCCCTGGATGGCGCTCTCCTCGAGCCGGACCACGAGGACCGTATCCTGTCCGGGCCGGAGGGAGACCGTGTCCTTCCAGGTGGCGTAGCCGAGCCTCGACACCGTGAGCGGATAGTCTGCGGGCGGAAGCCGGAGGAGGGCGGCCCCGAGCGAATCGGTCAGCGTGGTGAAGGTGTCCGCCCGGACGGTGGCATCGGCGACGGGCCCGTCCCCGTCCCCGCTGAAAACGCGGACGCTCAGCGTCGCGACGGCCGGCCGGCCTCGCGCGGCGATGGACTGCTGGCTCCGGGCGGGTCCCGGCGCGAGGGAGGCGAGGAGGATCGCGGCGGTGATGAGCCAGCGGGGGTCCCGGGGCGCGCGAGCCCGGGGACCGAACGTCCCGCGAGTGATTCCCCGGATGGCGTGCGGCATCGGCTTGGCTAACCGGATGCGGGAACCTTTGTTCCGTCCGTGGTCCGGCCGAGAGTAGATTCCCGCGTGCCGACCGGGAGCCCGGAACCGAGACTCACGAGGACGCCGAGCCGACTCAAGTGCCGCTACCGACGTCCCGAATGCTCGCGGCGATGGCCGCCACGGTCGCCCTGGTGGCGGGACCCCTCCGGGCGCAGGAAGGCCCGCCGCGCGATTCGGGCGCGCCGGCGGCCGCCGCGAGCCGTCTCGTCGCCGGAGCCGTCGAGGGCACGATCCGGGTGGACGGAATTCTCCGGGAGCCCGTCTGGTCCACGGCCGATTCGATCTCGGATTTTCGCCAGCGGGAACCAGCCTCGGGCGCCGAGGCCACCGAGCGGACCGTCGTCCGGGTCGCGTACGACGCCGACGCGCTCTACGTGGCCGTGCGCGCCGACGAGCCCGCAGACGATGTCCGCGCTACGCAGTTTCGCCGCGACGCCGACCTCACCGCCGATGACAACGTCACGATCCTCATCGACAGCTTTCACGAGCGGCGCGGCGCGTTCCTGTTCCGCACGAATCCCGTCGGAGCCATGTGGGACGCGCAGCTCTCGGGCTGGGACCGGACCAACGAGAACTGGGACGGCATCTGGGACTTGGCCGTCCATCGCGACAGCGCCGGCTGGACGGCCGAGCTTCGCATCCCGTTTCGAACGCTGCGCTTCCGCCCCGGCCCCTCGCGCGTCTTCGGCCTGAACGTCCGGCGGTTCCTCGCCCGCAGGAACGAGGAGGACCTGTGGCGGTCCTACGGCCGAACGCAGGGCCTCACGGACCTGCTGGAGGAAGGAGACCTGGTGGGCCTCGGGACGCTGTCCCGCGGCCTGGACCTCGAGGCTCGACCCTACGCGCTCGGACGGGTGGACCAGTCCGAGCACGATTCGGCTGGACGTCGGCTGGTCGGCGGCGGTGTGGACGCCAAGATCGGCCTGGACGCCAAGCTCGCGCCGCTGCCCACGTTGACGGCGGACCTCACGGTGAACACCGACTTCGCCCAGGTCGAGGCGGACCAGCAGGTGATCAACCTCACGCGCTTCCCGCTCTTCCTGCCCGAGAAGCGCGAGTTCTTCCTCGAATCGAGCTCGATCTTCGACTTCGGCACCAGCGAGCGCGCCCAGCTTTTCTATTCACGGCGGATCGGCCTCGACACGGCCGGCGTTCCCGTGCCGATCCTCGGAGGCGCCCGGGTCTACGGAAAGGTCGGACCCTGGACCGTGGGCGGGCTCGATGTCCGGACGGGCGGGAGCGAGAACGCCAACGACCTGGTGCTCCGGATCAAGCACGACCTGTTCGCTCGCTCGACCATCGGCCTCATGGCCGTGAATCGGTCCGGGCCGGGCGTGACCGGAAGCGAGCGGGCGCTCGGATTCGACATGGACTTCCCGATCGTGGTGGGCGGGCAGAACCTGGAGCCGTCCTTCTGGCTGGCAGCGACCCGGGTCCCCGGCGTCCCCGGCACTCCGACGGCGTGGCGGTACGGCACCGACTTCCCGAACGATCTGTTCGACAACTTCTTCTCCGTCTACCACATCGGTGCCGGGTTCGACCCCACGCTCGGCTTCGTGCGACGCGCGGGGATCTGGGAATCGACCGGTCACATCGATTTCATGCCGCGGCCCCACCTGCTGGGCATCCGCCGGCTTGACATCAAATTCCCGATCCCGAGCTGGGACATCCTGGCCGACACCACCGGGAGCCTCACCCGCTCCGCCGGGTGGCAGACGGCGCGTTTCGAGTGGCGCCTTCTGGGCGGCGACTTCGAGTCGGGGGCGCGCTTCGAGGTGAACCTCCAGCGCGAGCTCGACGCGCCGGCGGAGCCGTTCGAGATCTTTCCCGGCGTCGAGATCGCGCCCGGACGCTACTGGTGGACGCGCTGGGAGCTCCAGTACGAGACATCGCCGGCACATCCCGTGAGCGCCTGGACGCAGCTCAGCTGGGGCGGCTTCTACGGGGGGCACTCGACCGACATCTCGGTGCACGGAAGATGGCAGGGGGGCGGTCACCTCACGCTCGGTACCGACCTGGCCCGCACGTCGGTCCGCCTCCCGGCGGGCTCGTTCACGGCGCTGCAGCTGGGCGCCCGCCTGGACTACGCGTTCACGACGCGCTCGGACTTCCTCCTCTACGCCCAGTACGACAACGAGGACCGCCGGGCGGGCTTCGACCTTCGGTTCCACTGGATCCCGAGGATCGGCGACGACGTGTTCGTCGTCTGGAACTCGAGCTACACGACGGATCCGGCCGCCCGTTACCGCTTCCCGAATCCGAGCACGCTCGCCCGGCCGCTGAACGGCGCCCTCATCGTCAAGGTGGTGCACCGCCTGGCGTTCTGACGGAGAGGTCCCCGCTGGAGACGACCCGCTGAGGCGTCTCGGCTCGAGGCGGCTCTTCAGGCGACCGCCGGCTCCGGGTGAAGGGCCCGGTAGGCCGCATCGCCCTCGCGCGCCGCGGCCTCCAGGCCCAGGTCGTGGGCTCCCAGGAGCGCCGCGTGGACGCCTTCGGCCGTCACCTCGAACGGCTCGTTGGCCATGAGGAAGACGCCTGCCGCGATGTCGGCAGCCGCGCGGATGCTATCGGAGTCGTGGTCCGGGTCGAGGCCGACCTGTCCCAGGTGCACGGGCAGCCCGACGACGGCCAGGAAGCCGGCCACGTCCTCCGCCTCCTCCATCTCCCCCTCGAGAACGAGCTGCGTCAGGAGCCCAAAGGCCACCATCTCACCGTGCAGACACGAGGCGTGGACGGCCGGCAGGGCCGGGAAGGCACCGGTGGCGATCGCGTGCGCCGCGGCGCAGCCACCGCTCTCGAAGCCGATGCCGCTGAGCAGCGTGTTCGCCTCGACCACCCGCTCGAGGGCTTCATCCACCTGGTGCGTCGCCACGGCTTCGATCGCTCCCGCACCGAACTCGCGTATCGTGCTCGCGCACGCCTCGCCGATCGTCATCGAGGCCACCGTGGGGCGCGCCCCAATGGCCGAGCGGGCCGACGCGTTCCGGAAGCACGTGCGTGCCTCGTACCATGTGGCGAGGCCGTCGCCCATGCCGGCGACCAGGTAGCGCAGCGGAGCCCGGGCGACGACGGCCGTGTCCACCACGACCAGCGCCGGGCTGTCGGGAAAGAACTCGACCGCCTCGAAGGCGCCGTCCGGCGTGTACACCACGGACAGGGCCGAACAGGGCGCGTCGTTGGACGCGATGGTGGGGCAGCTTACCACGGGAACGCGGAGCCGGTAGGCCACGCACTTGCCCGTGTCCAGGCACTTTCCGCCCCCGACCGCGATGAGGGCGTCCGCGGGCGGACCGGCCTCACGGAGGCCCGCCACGATCCGCTCGATCTCCTCGACCGAGCTTTCCCCTTCGAACGTCACGGCCACCGGGTCGAGCCCGGCCTCCCTCAGGCCCGCGACGATCGAGGAGCCCTCCCGGACGTGCCCTCCCTCGCTGGCCAGGACAGCGGGCCTCTTCACTTCCAGCGGGCCGAGGTAGCGCCCCAGGTGCGCGAAGACGCCCGGTCCCTGGACGTAGCGGCCGGGCGCGATGAGCACGCGGGGCACGGACGGAGTGTCGCCATCCTCTACGGAGAAGATGGACCCGGGGTAATAGGGCTCGGCCTGCGGCATGGCTGCCTCCGCGATCGGGGGAACGACAGGGCTTCCGGGGCGGCCGGGGCCGGCACAGTCCAAGGGTGCGGCGGCAGGGAGCGAGCGGTCAATAGGTCGGGGGGAGGAGCTCTTCCTGGCCACGGTCCTCTTCCTCCTCCCGGTGGCTCTCCGGGGAGGCGCCCGCGCCGCGGCGCGAAGAATGCATTTCATGCCCGGCGGGAATGCAGCGACCGAGGCGGCGGAGTAGCGTCGTACCAGCCGCTACGACTGATCTTGGACGGGAGGAAGCCGCGCGGCGGGCGAGGTCATAGCGGCCGCGAGGCGTACGAGGTGCAGTATGGGAGACAGGCGAGACACACCGGTCCTGGCCGCCCTGGCGGCCTTCCTAGTGTTGGCGGTGCCCGCGGGCCTCCGCGCCGAGCCCATCGGTCCCGGGGGATCCTCGGGCGGCAATCCGCTGAAGTTCCACGCGGCCGCGGGCCTCGTCCTGCCGGTCGGGACGCTTTCCGACCTGCAGCGCGCCGGACCCGCCCTGGACGTGGGAGCGTCCTACTGGCTCCAGCCCAGGGTCGCGCTCCGGGTCGACGGCGATGCCGGGTTCCCGGAGGGCCGGAACGCCGGCTATCCCGGCGTCCTGGTCGACCACGTCCCCGACATGATGCTGTGGCACTACCTGGGCGGAGTGGAGTTCCGCCTGACGCCGCCCAGCGAGTCGCTCGTGAACGTGGACTTGAACCTGGAGGCGGGCGCCACGACGGTGGGCACGACCGATGCCCCCGCCTTCGGCAACAACGACGTGACGAACACCTATCCCACGGAGGCGGCCGGGCTCAAAGTGGCCCTGAACCTGGGGCGGTCGGTCGATCTCTACCTGGACGGGAACGCCGACCTGGTGAACATGAAGAGCGCCAACACCGCGATCTACAGCACGATGAGCTCGAAGGTGAACTCGTCGGGATTCGGAAGCGCGCTCAGCCTGCCGGTGGAGTTCGGCCTCAGGTTCGCCTACTGACGGTCCCTTTGTAGGCCCGACCGCCCGCCGCTGCGGCCTCGCCGCAGTGGCGGACCCGGAGGGGGCCTCCGTCGCGGAGGCCCCCTCCGTGCGGCGGGATTCCGACCCCCAAAAATGCGCCCGGGAAGATTCGAACTCCCAGCCTCCTGGTCCGTAGGCGGTGGCTCCTTCAAGGTCATCGCCCAGATCCAGCAAGATAGAAGGCTTTCAAGCGAGCCGAGGCGCAGATTCTGCCGCCAGGTGCGCGATCTGCGCCGGTTGCATACCCCGCACATACCCCGTTCCCGTGCAGGGCCAGGGCCGTCGCCCACATGCGGATGACCGTCTGAGGTGGCGCGAACAGCGGTCTGGAGGCGAGGGATGACGCAGGGGGAGCAGGATCGAGATCGCCCCCGGCGACGACCCGAGAGGAGACCCTTAGCCGCGTCCCGCGCCGATCCCTGAAACCTCGCCGCCGCCCGGGTCGTAGGCGGAGCGTGGAGACACGTACGTCATCTCGAACCACGCCCGCGAGGCCCCCGTGCGCCGCTCCGCTCTCGGCCCGTCGCTCGCCCTGGCTCTGGCCGCGGCCGTGGGCTCCCCCGGCTCCGCCCCAGCCCAGTCCCTGACTGCGGACCAGTGGCGGGAGGACCTCCACACGCTGGCCACCGAGCTCCCCGAGCGGCACCGGGACGCCTTTCACGCCGTGAGCCGGGCCGCGTTCGACAGCGCGGTCGGGGAGCTGGACCGCGCGATCCCGACGCTCTCCGACGCCGGCGTCATCGTCGGCATGGCGCGTATCGTGGCCATGCTGGGGGACGGGCACACGCGGCTCACGCTCCCTCTGGACAGCACGGTCGCCTTCGAGATGGGCGAGTCCCCGACGCCCCTTCCCGGCGACTCCTCCCTGGTGTTCCACCACCTTCCCGTGCGCTTCTACCGCTTCGAGGACGGCCTGGCCGTGCGCGAGGCCACGGCGGGGCACCGGGACCTCCTGGGAGCGCGGGTCCTCCAGATCGGCCGGCTCTCCGCCGACTCCGCCTGGGCGCTGGCCGCGCCCACCGTGTCGGCCGACAACGACTCGCAGCGCCGGCTCCTCGTGCCCACCCGCCTGGGGGTCGCCGAGGTCCTCCGGGCGCTGGGCGCGACCGGGGACACGGGGGCCGTGCGCCTCACCGTCCGCACCCCGGACGGCCGCACCCTGACGCGAGAGCTGGAACCCCTGCCCCGCCATCCGCAGGTCCGATGGCTCGACGCCCGCAGGGCCGCGGAGGCCGCCCTCCCCTCCCCGCGCGAGGACCGGGCCCTTGCCTACCTCCCCTCGGCCCGTACGGCGTACGTGCGGCTGGACCGGATCCGGGAGGAGGAGGGCCGCACCATGGCCGCCTTCTCGCGCCGGCTGGCGGACATCCTGGCGGCCCGCCGGCCCGACCGCTTGGTGCTGGACCTGCGCCACTGCCGCGGGGGCGACAACTCGCAGGCCCGGCCAGTCGTCCTTGCGCTCTTCCGCCATCCGGAGATCGACCGCTTCGGGCGCCTGTACGTGCTCGTCGGCCGCGAGACCTTCTCGGCGTGCGTGGGGCTGGCCGGGCAGCTCGAGCAATGGACGCAGGCGCTGTTCGTGGGCGAGCCCACCGGCGGCTCCCCCAACAGCTACGGCGACGCGCGGCGCTTCCGGCTTCCCCACAGCGGCCTCACGGTGCGCGCGGCCACGGTCTACTGGCGCGGCTGGACCTCGGACGAATCGAGAAACTCCATCGCGCCGGACCTCCCGGCCGCCCCGACCGTGAATGACTACGTCGGCGGCCGCGACGTCGTGCTCCGGGCCGCCCTGGCGTTCCCGCTCCGGTCCTCCCTGCGCGACGTCGTGCTCCGGATCGACGAAGCGGGCGGGCTGCAGCGGGCCGTCCTGGCCTGGTATCGCGCGGCGGCCGACCCCAGCCCCGACACCGCCGGGGAGGTCCCGGCCGCGCTAGACACGCTGGGGGCGCACCTGATGGCCGGCGAGCAGTACGGCGCGGCCGAGGCCGTCTACGGCGTGGCCGCCCGGCGCCGCCCGGACGACGCCGGGACGTGGCTCCGCCTGGGCCGGGCCGCCCTCCGAGCGGGCGACGACAACCGGGCGCGGAGCGCGCTCCGCCGCACCCTGGAGCTGGACCCGTCCTCGGAGGAGGCGCGGCGGTTGCTGGGGGAGGCGGGAGGCGAATAGAAGGCCCTGCGCCACTATCGCCTTCCGCCTCTGCCCGCCGTGTCCCAGCTGGGACGCCCCGGGGCCGGGACCGTGCGCCGGAGCGTTCCTCACCTCCAGGCTGCGCGGCGGCCTGGCTCGATTGAGCCGCGCCCGGCTCGCCTGGCCCCTTTTGCGCCCGGCCTGGATGCGCGAACGCCCCCGCCGCGGGTCCGCCGAAGCGGGCGCCGCCGGGGGCGCTGCATACCCCGCGGCCGTGACGGCCGGCGACGCAGCGCGAATCCTGCTTTCTATCTGTTGGTGTTGTCTACTGTTGGCAGAAGTGCGCCCGGGAAGATTCGAACTCCCAGCCTCCTGATCCGTAGTCAGGCGCTCTATCCAGTTGAGCTACGGGCGCGTGTCCTGGTGGGTGACGTGATGATCTGCTGTTGAGCCTCCGGGTTACCTTCAGGTAGGCGTCGAGCCTGCTCCGTCGTCCCCGGCGCATTCCGGACCGCGTTGATCTCGCGATGACGTTGAGGCCGCGGTTCCGCGGAACCGTTTCAGCTCAGGCGCCGCCGGCCTCCCGTCCGGTGACGTCCCTGTCTCATCTCGCTCTCATGCCCAGGAGAGGATTCGAACCTCCACGCCCTAAGACGGGCACCAGCCCCTCAAGCTGGCGCGTCTGCCTGTTCCGCCACCTGGGCAGGCGTTCGGCCGACGCGGCCCCGGGGGCCGGTGGCCGTCGTTCACGACGGGAGCCAGCGGTCTCGATCCCGCCGCGCCCGCTGCGTCTTTCGACCGAAGTGCTCGGGGGGGGAGTCGAACCCCCACGGGAGTTTAGTCCCACAGGGTCCTGAACCCTGCGCGTCTGCCAATTCCGCCACCCGAGCTCGCGGGGCGTCCACCGGATCGCTCCGGCTCGGTCCGCCGCGCGATAGGTACACTCCCACGACACGTTCGCCCCGCCGCTCGAGCGACAGGGCGTGGTCAAACAGCGTCCGACATGTGCCCGGCAGGATTCGAACCT
>CAYXHP010000001.1:0-10099 GCA_964465015.1 uncultured Gemmatimonadota bacterium | reverse complement strand
ACGCCCAGCTGAGATTGCAGATACCGATTCTCCTGGATCCGCATGATCCCCAGGTAGAACATCTTCAGGTGGAAACGTTGCTCCGGGGTGAGCTTCGCTCCCGTGCTCGCCGCCTCGTACGCCGCGCGGAGATCGGGATTCTCGACCAGCTGGGCCACGGCTGTGAAGGATTGCTCCGAGATGGCCTGAATCGTTTCGCTACGGACGGCCTCGGTATTCTGATGGATCTGCAATGCTACGAATATGAGCGATCCGATGACACCCAATCCCCCGAGAACCGACCCGACCACCTTCCACCTGGCCTCGCGCGTATTCATGTTCCTCCCGGCTGGAGGTTGCTGGTTAGCTTGGGCAGGCACGTACCTCAACCGGATCACGGCGTCGTCGATCTGGTCGTGCGCCACCAGGCGCAGCGGCGGCCGACGAATTCTACGTGGTCAGCCTGTGCCTCCGCCGACCCCCGCGGACAGTCGAGAAGCCAGCTCGCTGGTGAGCATCCCCGGGTTCTCCGGCCAGGAATCGTACAGGGATCGGAAGGCCGGAGTGAAGAAGCCCTTACGGACCGTCCAGACGGCGGAGAAGCCCGGACTCTTTCCGAACGTCATGAAGACCCGCTCCCAGGCACGCCACGTATCGGCGTCCAGTGTGCCCCTCAGGAACTGGGCGTGAAGAGCCTCCGCCGTCTTGAAGAAGTTGAACACCAGGTGGGGGAACTGCTGACGCTCAGTCTCGTTCAGGCTCGACGGATCGTCCGCTCCGTAACTGAAGATCCGGGCCATGGTGGGGTTCGTCATGAAGTGCTGATTGAACTCGCGAACCGCTGCCAGCGCATCGTGTGCGGCCTGCGCCGACATCGCCGCGGTGCTCTGCCGCACCTGGACCGCCAGGTAAGCCAGTGAGACGACGACCGCGAACGCTCCCACCACCTGACCGATCGCTCCAACGGCCGGCCAGTTCATCTGGCCCTCTCGCCGTAATGGTCGAGGAGTGATCTCTTCGCCTCCTTCACGCGCGCGCCACCCGCGGCCCGAGCCACGTACTCCTGGAACCCAGTCGTGTACCAGTCCCCTCGGTCGCGGAAGTAGATCTGCACGCCGGGAAGCGCCATCCAGTCCCGGATCATCCGTTCGACTGCGCCCCAGGACTCGTCGTCGAGGGCTCCCTCGCGGCGGAGTTGGTACTGCAGCTCGAAGCCGCGGAACAGGGAGTTCATCAGCCCGCGAAAGCGAGCCTGATCTCCCGGGCTCAGGACATCGGGGTCGGCTCCGCCCTGAACCAGGAGGCGGCCCAACTCGGGGTCTGCGGCCACGGCCAGGGAGACGTCCGATACGCGCGCCGCCAGATCCCTGCCCGCATCCTGTCGAGCCTGTCGGGTGCTCGCCTTGACTTGAGCCGCGACGTAGAGCAGGGACACCACTACCGCCACGGCGCTGAGTAGCTGAGCGATGGCGCCCAGCGCGGACCAATTCAAGGGTCGGCCTCCTGGAACAGGCTCCGTCTGCGTCGCGGCGACACGGGGTCGCCACCCCCGGCACGGCGCGGCGGTGGGTCTCATGGTTCGGCCGGCACGTACCTCAACCGGATCACATCCTCGTCGATCAGGTCGTGCGCCACCAGGCGCAGCGGCGGCCGCGGCCCGGCAAAGTACGGAGTGCCGCTCCCAAGGACGACGGGGTGCAGGTAGATCCGGTACTCGTCGATCAACCCGAGCTCGGTGAGACGGCCCGCCAGGTCGGGACCCGCCACCTCGATCTCTCCCCGGCGCTCAGCCTTCAGCGCGCGGATCGAGGCCTCGAGATCTTGGCCTACCAGGGTCGCGTTGGGCCCGACCGACTTCAGGGAGCGCGAGACCACCCACTTCGGCTGGCTGCGCCACGCCGCCGCGAAGTCGTGCTCGGCCGAGTCCCATTCGGGATGATCTTCGTCCCAGTACCGCATGATCTCGTACATGCTGCGCCCGTAGATACTCCCGGCCTGGGCCCGCGCCTCGCCGATGAAGTGGCGGAACAGCGCCGGGCTCGGGCCGAACGCCGTATGATCCACGTAGCCGTCCAGGGACTGGTTCATTCCGAAGATGAGCTTCGCCATACAGGCTCCGGTCCCCCGGGTGAGTTGGGCGGCATTCGTGGAAAGCCCGGACATCTGACCGGACGAGCGCGACTACGCCTCGTCGTAGGCTCTCTCGAGCTCCGCCACGTCCAGCTTCACCATCGTCAGCATGGCTTCCATCACGGCCTTCACCTTCCCGGGGTCCTCATCACCGATCAGCTCGGTGAATCGTCTCGGGACGATTTGCCAGGAGAGACCGAAGGGATCTTTGATCCAACCGCATTGCGTGGGCTCCCCTCCCGCCTTCACGAGCTTGTCCCAGTACTCGTCCACTTCGTCCTGATCCGCGCAGTCCACGTAGAACGAGACCCCCTCGGAGAAGCTGAAGTACGGACCGCCGTTGTAGCCCATGAAGAGTTGACCACCCACGACGAACTCGGCGGAGCTGATGGGACCGTCCTCGCCCGCGCGGGCGACGCTGCGTACCTCGGAGTCGGGAAACGTCGCGGTGTAGAACTCGATCGCCGCTTCGAGCTGGTCGTTGAACATGAGGAAAGGCGTCACTTTGTTCACGGGAGTGGCTCCTGTGTGACGGCGATGCTCTTCTCCGCCCGACTCCAGTTCGGACGTATCGCCTCCATGCGCTGGAACGGCACATGACGTCCCCGCGGTTGCCGATGTCCGCGGGTCCCGGCGAGCGGACGTCCCGGAGGGCGAGCCGCCGCAGGCGGCGAAGCGGCGGCCGCCGCGCTGGGCACCGTGGCGGTGCCGGCGGGGGCGGGCAGGGTGGTGCGCCCCGGACCCCTCGATGCGGGGCCGGGTTCCCGTGCTCGTCCCTCCGAAGCGCGGCCTTCCGGCCCTACTCTTCCGTGGACCACGCGGGATTCCAGGCCACCTCCCACAGGTGTCGATCGGGATCCAGGAAGTAACCGGCGTAGCCGCCCCAGAAGGTATCCTGGGCCGGCTTGATGACGTTGGCGCCCGCTTCCTCCGCCTCCCGCATCACGGTGTCGACCTCTTCCGCGCTCGCCACATTGTGCCCCAGCGCCAGGTCGGTCGATCCCGGTGGCGTCCTGGGGAGGCCCGCATCGTGAGCCAGATTGTCCCGGGCGAAGAGAGCGAGTCGGACGCCGCCCTCGAGATTGAAGAAGGCTACCGCGCCGTGCTCGAATTCCTTGCCGACGATTCCCGTCGTCGGAAGGTGCAGTCCGTCTCGGTAGAATCTGACAGCTCGCTCGAGGTCGTCCACACCCAGAGTGATCACCGTGACCCGTGGGTCCATCTGCCAGTCCTTTCACAGCTCGGGCGGACGAAGGGGGTGTTGGCGAAGGAGGCCTCTGAGTAGAAGCGGCGATAGGGCCGGCTAGGAGACAGGTGCAAAATCTGCCCGGGTCCCGAAGCATGGATCGAGCTACGAGCAGGCCACCAGGCGAATGACCCCAGATGGCCTGACGATCGGAATCGACGCGAAAGTGACTCCGCGATCAATGGCCGTGAGCTGAACTCGATGATCTCCGGTGGATCCCGGTTGTAATCGCTGTACCGGACCCAGGTCGGACGGATCCGCAGGTACACCAGCCCGGGCCAACTTGCTCTCTCAGTACGGTCCGGGAACACCTGTCCTGTCCGCACCAGGTGACCTCCTATCACAGCTCCCCGGAGCAGGGCCCATGACGTCCCCGCGGTTGCCGACGCCCGCGAGTCTCGGGGAGCGGGCGGCCAAAAAGGCCAGCCGCCGCGGGAGGCGAAGCGGCAGTCGTCATGATATCGGCAGCGCCTTGCGGCGTCACCATCCGGGGGAGCTGGCCATCAGGGGGGGTCTAGCCCCCCTTGCCATGGCGCAGCGCCGCTGCTAAATACTGAACCTAATGGTTCACTTTCTGGCGACCCGACTCGACACTTCGTTCGCCGCGCTCCAGAACGCCACGCGGCGCGGCGTTCTGGAGCAGCTCGGACGGGCCGACGCTTCGATCACGGATCTTGCCGAGACGTTCGACATGACCCTGACGGGCATGAAGAAGCACGTCGGCGTCCTGGAGCGGGCGGGGCTCGTCACCACGAAGAAGATCGGGCGCGTGCGGACGTGCCGGCTGGGCCCGCGCCGATTGGAGGAGGAGACGGCGTGGCTCGAGAGGTACCGCCGGCTCTGGGACGAACGCTTCGACGAGTTGGAGAAGGTGGTCGAGGAACTTACACGAGAGGAGACGAGCGATGCACGCGAGAACTGAAGGTAAGCCCGGCCCCGTGAAGAACCGCGCCACGGTGGAACGGACATCGGACCGCGAGGTGGTCGTCACGCGGACCATCAACGGCCCGGCGCGAATCGTGTTCGAGGCATTCACCAGGGCCGACCTGTTCAAGCGTTGGTGGGTGCCCAGGTCGATGGGCATGACCCTGCTGTCCTGCGAACTGGATGCGCGTGTCGGAGGGAAGTACCGATTGGTCTTCGACTTCGACCCCGAGCCCGTGGCGTTCTTCGGCACCTATCTCGAAGTGCAGCCGCATTCGCGCCTCGCGTGGACCAATGAAGAGGGCGGCGAGGGCGGGCCGGTCACCACGGTGACCTTCGAGGAAGAGGGCGGCAAGACGCTGGTGGTCCTGCGTGAGACCCATCCTTCGAAGGAATCGCTCGACGCGGCCGGCACCGGAGCGGCCGAGGCGATGATCGAGACGTTCGATCAGCTGGACG
This sequence comes from uncultured Gemmatimonadota bacterium, assembly GCA_964465015.1. GTDB lineage: Bacteria > Gemmatimonadota > Gemmatimonadetes > Palauibacterales > Palauibacteraceae > Humimonas. The sequence continues at coordinate 5,361 of CAYXHP010000001.1, read as the reverse complement.
AGCTCGTCGTCGCCCTGGGTGAAAGCTCGGGACAGTAACGGAAGCGTGGATCTCGCGGTCCGTCGTCCGACAGCCCCGGCTCACACGGGCCGGGGCGACCGAGCGACGCCGCGAACGTTCGGGCATCGGACCGGACGAGCGCGACTACGCCTCGTCGTAGGCTCTCTCGAGCTCCGCCACGTCCAGCTTCACCATCGTCAGCATGGCTTCCATCACGGCCTTCACCTTCCTGGGGTCCCTGTCACGGATCAGGTCCCTGAATCGCCTCGGGACGATTTGCCAGGAGAGACCGAAGGGGTCTTTGACCACCCACGACGAACTCGGCGGAGCTGATGGGACCGTCCTCGCCCGCGCGGGCGACGCTGCGTACCTCGGAGTCGGGAAACGTTGCGGTGTAGAACTCGATCGCCGCTTCGAGCTGGTCGTCGAACATGAGGAAAGGCGTCACTTTGTTCACGGGAGTGTCTCCTCTGTGACCGCGACGCCCCTCGCCGCCCACCCACCTCTGCCAACGCCGATCCGAGCCTTCGAGGCGGCACGGTCCCGGACGGCCCCCCTGGGTGCAACGGCGTCTTCTTCTGCCGCGGGAAGTGCGAACGCGCTCAGGACATAGCCGATTATCGCACTGCCTCCGTATCCCACCACCGGCGTAGGGTAGTTTCCCAGTGCGGCCGCGACGATCACGGCTGACCAGGTCGCACCGAACACCACCCGGGCCTGGCGGATCTCGGCATCACCCGGGTCCCCGATGAGCGCGGGAGCAAGGAGCAGGGCCGCACCGCCCAGGACCGCGAAGCCCGCGAGCGGATGGACTTGGAAGGAGGTGAAGAAGATCTGATCGACGAAGGGCACGGCTGGCTGAACATCGATCTGCATGAGCGTCGCCGCGAAGCCGGCGAGCGAGATGGCGAGGGCGATGAGCACCGCCCGATCTCTCCGAAGAACCGCGAACGCCAGGAGCCCGGCGCACAGTGCGCCGGCCATGGCTCGGTCGGGTTGCAGTGCCACGGCGATGCACGCCAGAACGAGCCCGAGCGTCGACAGGGCATCTCGGCTGCGCGCGAACCGAACCATCATCAGCGGGATGACCAACAGGCTCGGCTGAAGGGAGAAGCCTGCGAGCGTGATCCAGCGCGTGGCCCCATCGACCGTCACCCCGAACAGGCTGCTCGCCAGCAAGAGAACTCCCAGGGCGAGCGTGCCCACGCCGTCCCGTGGGCGGCCCCTGCGCCAGAGAGCCGTCAGCAATCCGGCCAGACCCACTCCCACCACGAGGGCTCCTGCGTTGACCCCCAGATAGCGAAGTGGAGCCCCCGCGGAAGTCATGTACGCCAGCCCCAGGCCGGTGGCGCCCACCGCACATCCAATCACCATCCACTTCGGTTTCGAGAACACGCTTGGGGTCGGCTGCATTTGTCACATCCTCACACATTGAGCGGTTCGATGGAGAGCTCGGAGCCCATCTCGGCTGACGAATTCGCGGTTCGCGGCGCCGCGACCGAGCGACCAGCGAGGCGCCGTGCCCCCGAAGGGACCGCGACCCGCCCGAGACTCCGATCTCGAATTCGCCCGAGACGATCAGATTGAACAGGCGTCCGGGTACCGAGTGCCAACTGGCCTCGCCTCTGCGGGAGGACAGAAGAGGCGTAGACCACTCGCGGGAATCGGCGCCGATGCCGGCGTCGGCGGTATGCCACGTCCCGGAGTGATCGGCTCGAGCTCCATGCGCTCTTCAGAGAAGTGTGATTCACCCGTGGAGTCTGCGTAGATCCGTGTGTACGAGAAGGTCGTCAACTGGTCCTCCTGGCCAGCCGCCGGTGCAACACTCGTCACAAGTAGGATGCATGAAGCCAAGAGAGGCAGCGCCAGTGCTGGACCTCCCCTACGGAGTTGGGTTACGGAGCAACGAGGCACGATCGAGTACGCGGCCGTTTCGGATGACGACCTCCAGCGTGCGCGTATTGCTGATATCGATCAACGGATCCGCTCCCAGCACGAGAAGGTCCGCTCGCCGGCCAGGCGTCAGGGTACCGAATTCCTGCTCCTGGCCGAGCATCCGCGCCGGCGTCCGCGTGGCGGCTACCAGCGCATCCATCGGTGACATGCCCGCCTCCACCATCAATTCCAGCTCGTGGTGCATGCCGAACCCTGGAAATACGAACGGATTCCCAGTGTCGGTGCCGGCGACCACAGTGACACCCGCGTCGAGGGCCCGGCGCAGATTCGCCAGGAACCTGCTGCGCCACGCCAGGTCATCTCTGGAGGGCCTGGTGGTCGGCAGCATGCCCGACTCCCTGAGACTCTCCAGCACGCGATCCTCGACACCGGCGCGGAGGAACGGATCTCTGAGGCTCCGTGCCGGATCGCCCCAGGTATCGGCCCACACGAACAGACCCAGCGTCGGCACGTAGTAGATGCCCTTTCGTGCCATCTCGCGCAGAGCCGCGGGGTCGGCTCCGTCGACCAGGTGCATGACTGCACTCACGCCGTTGTCCAGGACAATCTGCAGTTCGTCGGGAGATGTGACGTGAGCGAACACCGGCAGGCCTTGCCGTCTGGCTTCGTCCACGGCGGCGGCGACCAACGTTGGAGACATCTGCGGATGGTTGTCCCCAAAGATCGTGGGGCCGGACTCCACGACGATCTTGACGCCATCCATGCCGGCCTGTGCTGTCTTCCTGACCGTGGCGCGTATCTCGGCCGTGTCGTTCACGACCCAGACGCCGACTTCGGACCAATCTCCGGAGGCCGGTGCGTGCATGACCGTAGAGGTCGGGTGACTGCCCGGGACGGTAATGAGACCACCCGTCGCAAAGATGGTCGGACCCTGAAGGTTGCCGGCGGTAATCGCCGCTCTCAGCCGGCGAATGGTACCCAGGTCGCCGTGGGTGGCGCCGACATTCAACACGGTCGTCACACCGTAGAACAGGAACTGGGGTAGCAGGCGATCCAGGTCCGAATCCACGGGCCCGCCCGAGCCGAAATGGACGTGCATGTCCGCAAGGCCCGGGATGACGTACTTGCCAGTGACGTCCATCACGCGCGACCCGCGGGGGACCTCGACCGTGGAGGCCGGACCCACCCGCTCGATGCGTCCGTCGCGAATGATTATCGTCGCGTCGCTGACCGGCGGTGACCCGGTTCCGTCGATCAGCGTAGCCCCCACGAGGGCCAGACCGGGCGCTCCGTCGGAGCGGCATCCAGTCAGAGCAAGAACACAGCTCGAAGCGACGATTCCCGCGACTGTCACGCGAAGCACTCGCCTTGAGGTCAGCTTCACGCCATTCCTTTCCGTCGTGCCAGGGGCTCCGATTCCGTATGCTGCGCCACCACCATCTGCTGGTCGGCGCGGCATCTTCAATGACGTCCTCGCGCGTGGCGAACCTGCGGGCCGCGGTCGTTCGTCTGACCGATATGTGCTACATGGCCCGTCTTCGCCGACGGCTTCGACCTGCATCCCGCAGGTTGGAGTGAGCGCGCGCAGCGCGCGAGCCGCTGCCCGTCCCGCTATCGGACTTGACTTCTCTCGTCCCGACTGGAGGAGCCGAGTGAACTCCTCGACCGTCGGGCCGGTATGGCGAATGGCGCGGAGGGCGCCCAGCGCCACTTCCTCGTGATCGGGTCAAGCGATGTGGCGGAAGGGAGGAGCCGTCTGGCGGAGAATCATGTGGCTCCCTCGCTGGCGGTCCATCTCGTAACCGATCCCGCCGAGCGCCTTCACGACCTCGCGACCGGAAGGGACAGGGAGCCGTGCCAAGCTAGACCTCTACGATCTCCTCGATGACCGGAGGTGGGACGGGGTCCCCGTGTTCCTCGAGGCTCTCGAGGTAGAGGGCGATGGCTTCTCTGACGTCACTCGATGCCTCGGCGCGGGTCGCGCCTTGAGACAGGCAGCCCGGAAGGGACGGGACTTCCGCCACGAAGACTCCATCCTCGTCCTGTTCAATGAGAACCCTGTACTTCATGTGCTCCTCCAGGCGGTCAGCGTCCTGCCGACCTCCAATCTACTCTTGTCACCCGATCGGGTCATGTCCGATGACGTCCGCTCGGTTACTGACGTGCGCGAGTTCCAGCGAGCGGGTGTCCCTAAGGGCCGCGACGGCCATCAGCCGGCGCGTCGAGAGACCTCATGCTAGCGGACGTGGCGCGCCTTGAAGGCTATTTGGCCGGGGCTCGCGCCAGGAGGGAGTACGAATGCGGAAGCCTCTTCTTCAGTTCGCCTGGCCATTTCGGAAACTGGTCCCAAAAGAGAACGGAGTACTCACGAAACATCTTGAGCTCGAGCTCTTCAGCCAGCAGTACCTCGATGACCTGATCCGGGCGCCACTGCCTCTCAAGCATGAGTGGGCGCGCAGCACCGCCTCCTCTAGCCACAACGCTCGCGGGGAAGCCGGCTCCCTCGCGCGCCCTGTGCTCGAAGTACGATGCTCCGGCCTGCAGCTCCAGACCGGTTGCCTCCCGATCCCACAATGCGTCCAGGGGATGGCCCTCGAAGACGAACACGTACCCACCCGGCCGCAGAAGCTTGGACACGGACCGCGACCAAGCTCCGAGATCGAGAATCCATGGTAGCGACCCGCGCCCCGTATAGATGATATCGGCCGTTGCATCGAGTTCGGCTGGTAGGTCAGTCACATCACCGACAAGGAACTCTGCAGCTGTGGCGCCGATCGCCGCCGCCTTGGCCCGCGCCTGTCGGACCATCTCAGAGCTGATGTCGACTCCGAGAACGGATGCCGCTCCAGCGTTGAGTAGCCCGAGCGCGTCGAGACCGTGCGAACACTGCAAGTTGATCACCCGGGCATCTCGGATGAGCGGGCCGACGATCTCGATCTCCACATCGAGAAGGTTGTGATTTCCGAGACGCAATTGTTCGACATGCTCGTCGAATTCCGCGGCGTACTTCGCCTTGGCCACAATGTCCCAGCCCCTGGCGGTCTCGCGGTGCGCCTCAATCTCGCCACTCACCACTCCTCCTCTGCCCTTCGCTTCGCTTCGGGCCTCCGCGGCGTACTCGGTCAGGGGATGGCCCATTGGCTCAAGTCCACGTCTGCTAACGTCCCGGCGGTTGCCGACGCCCGCGAGTCCCGGCGAGCGGGCATCCCGGAGGGCGAGCCGCCGCAGGCCGCGAAGCGGCAGCCGTCGTGTTATCGGATGCGCGCCCGGTGGCCTTACCGGTCTGATCGAGATGAACCCGGGGGGTCCGTACCCGGCGAATCTGCGGGGCCGCCACCCCGCGCACGGACGTCACGTGGACGGGTGGAGTCTGGTTCTGTACTCAGGCTTTGGTAGTTCGTCAACGAACCGGCGAAAACCGTCGTTATGGCCATTCTTTCGCAACTGCCAGACGAAATCGAATCC